>NZ_JBITKL010000014.1:0-166614 GCF_044460945.1 Micromonospora sp. NPDC049903 | reverse complement strand
GTTCGTCCTGAGCCAGGATCAAACTCTCCAACAAAAACCTATTGGAAAAGCAAACCCCAGCAACAAAATGTTGCCAAAGGAATCCCCACCAACCCGAAAGTTGGCACGGGGCATCATAAAACAATTTGGCACTGGCTTATCAAGCACCCTGTTGAGTTCTCAAAGAACAACCACACACCATCAGAACACCCACATCAGCAGGCACCCCTCCGGGGACCAACCCGCACTCACCTCGCGGCGAGCACTTTTACTACGTTACCTTACCGTCTGGCCCGTGTCAACCGGTGTGTCCCGGTACGTCACGCTTCTGGCGGTTCGGCATCCGTGATCAGGCGCAGCGGTGACCGCCTCGCTCGATCGTCGGATTTGGCAGGCCGGCCGCTGCGGTCTCCCGCTAGCTCGCCCGGTTCCCTGCCGGTCGTGAACCTTACCCGGTCGGTTCCGCTCCGCCAAATCCGCCCCTCGGCGTCTTCGTCGGGCCCCGCCCGGGCCGCGTCCATTGAGGATCACTCCGCACTGAACTCGGCACCGCCTGGTCCGGACCTCGTGGCTTTCGCCCCGTTTGCCCGTTCCGCAGCGGCAGAGAGAAAGTTACGCGTCCACAGGTTTGATCGTCAAATCCGGGGGAAGCGGTCCCCGTCACACTCCGGTGCCCGCGAACGCTTCCCCGGTCCGAAGTGGTCCGTCCGACCAGGTCCACACGCAGCGGCACAGGGGAACCGGGCCGCAGCTCGCCCCGGGGCGGGCGGGCTCGTGGGCGAACCTTGTGCCCAGCTCAGCGCCGGCCGCGCCGGGACATCCGCCAGGCGCGTACGCCCAACAGACCCACTGCCGTACCGATCGCCAGTGACGTCCCGATCAGCAGCGCGTGCACCCAGAGGAAGCCGGTCGCCGGCCAGTCACCGACCGTGCCACTCGACCAGGACCGCTCGTCGTTCCAGATGGCCACCGCGAACCTCGGCCAGATCACCCAGGTCCAGACGCCCACACCTGCGAGGAACACGGCCCAGCCACGCGACACCACCATGGTCGGCGAGTATGCCAGCGGACGACGGGGACAGTGCCCGGATCGGCCGATCGGTACGGTGGGTCGATGACCCCGCCGCTGAGCCGCACCAACGCGGAGGCGCACCTCTACATGGACCTGCGCCCCTGCTCGTGCGGGAACGTCCGGTTCCCTCGTCAGAGCGCGGTCGTCGCGTTGGCCGACGGCGAGCTGGCGAGTCGCTACACCGGCGCCTGCGCGGGGTGCGGCCGGGAACGGGAGTTCGTCTTCCGGCTGCCGCCGGGACTCGGCGCGGCGGGCACCGGGTTCCGTTACGGCGGCGACGAGCCGTCCGAGCTGCTTGACCCGGGCGAATGGCTGCTCGTCGCCGACGCGTACGCCGGACAGGTGCCGGCAACGCCTGCGGACGGCGACGCCGGGCAGCGGGCTCGCGCCGCGTTGACCCGGGCCGTCGCCGCGCTCGACGAGGTCGGCAAGTTCATCCCGGCGGGTGGCGACACGGTCCCCCCGGAGACCTTCGACAGTGACCGGGGGCGTCAGCTGCACCGGCGTGAGCCCGGCCGGTTCCGCCGGGACCGGCTGCGGGCGGTGCGCGACACGTACGCCGGGATGCTGGCGCAGCTCGGCTGAGGCGGCCCCGCCGGCCTCCGACGGCGGTGACGCGGTCAGAGGCCGCGGGCCTCGTCTAGGCAGGCGGCGTTCGTGGCGAGCAGCATGGGCAGCGCCCCGAGGAACTCCCGCAACACGTGACGGGGATCGTGCTCCCGCTCGTCGACGAAATCGACCCGTGCGCCGGCCTCGGCGAACACCTCGCACACCTCCCACAGGCTGTCGCCGACGCTGCTCCACTGCCAGACGTCGTGCACGAGGGTCGGCACCCGGATCACCGGCTCCATACCGAACAGGCCGATGCCGTAGTTCAGCGGGTCGTCCGGACTGTTGCCGAGTGACACCATCAGCGGCAACACCCGATGCGCCCGGGCGAACCCCTCCAGGTCGGGATCGTCCGGGCTCACCTCGATCAGCAGACCGTCCTCCAGGAACCCCTCGACGATCCGCTCCGGATCGGTGACCCCGACGGCGGTGGCGGACTCCACCAGCGCGCTCCTGGTCCACGGCCGGGCCGTGGCGTCGGTCGGAGGATGGGCGGCAGCCCAGACGGCGAAAGCCTGCGGGTCCTCCATCGTCACCACGAGGCGACCGATGCCCAACGAGTAGTAGGCGACCGGGGCACCCGTCTCCGGATGGAACTCGCCGGTGTAGCGGCCGACCGGCAGGATCAACGGCTGGGTCATCGGCGGCGTCCTCGTCTCGGTCACGGCTGCGGCTCCAGGTAGACCACGCTGGCCAGCAGCAACGGGTGCAGGGCACGGAAGAGCGCGGTGAGCAGCAACTCCGGCTCGGTCAACTCCGTGTCGGTGCCTCCGCTCTCGCGCTCGTCGGCGGCCAGCGACTCGCACACGTCCCAGAGGCTCTCCCCGGAGCGCCCGCTCTCCCAGAGGTTGTACACGGTGCGGGTGACCTTCACGATCGGCCGCTCGAAGAAGCCGATCGACCACAGCCAGGGCTCGTCGGCGCTGTTGCCCAACCCCACCATCCGTGACCCGAGCCGGTGCCGCTGGGCGAAGTCGACCGCCGCCGAGGTGTCCGGCGTCACCTCGGCGAGCAGACCCTCGGTGAGCAGGCTGTCGAGAAGCGGTTCGACGTCCACACCGGGAAGGTGTACGGCCGCCGCCTGCCGCACCGAGGCGAGCGACCAGGGTTGCTCCTCCTCGCGGTCGGCGGTGCTGTGCGCCAGCGCCCACAGCGCGAAGCGTTGATCGTCCAGGTCCCAGACGTCCGGGCCGAGCCGGACGCGCTGGTAGCGCTCCGAGGCACCGACCTTGGGGTGGAAGGTGCCGAAGAACTGCCCGAGCGGGAGCAGCAGGGCCTCTGGGGTCGGCGTACTCATGGCTGCCCGTCCTGGTGGTTGCGGGGGTCGGTGAAGGTGCCGGGTGGCAGCGTCTGCGCCGGCGGGAGGTGGTCGACCTCCACGGGGGTGAGTCGGCCCAGCAGATAGCCCATGGACCTGGCCACTCCGCGTAGCTTCCGCTCCCGGGCGAGGGAAGCAGGTGGACCGGGCGGGCCGACCAGGTCCAGTTCGTGAACGAAGTACACGATCGAGTCGCCCGACTGCGTCGAGACGACCAGCAGTCCGCCGGAGGCGTTCGCGATCACCAGCCAGGCCGGCGACAGCCACAGGTCGCGGTGTCGGCGCTGGGCATACACCAGATCGAAGAGCGGGTAGTCGGGGTGCACTCCGAACAGCGGACGTTCCGGCGTCAGGGCGAACGGCACTCCGGGTACGTGGTGCGGCACCTCGGGCTGCGCGCCGTTGTTCCGGCGCAGCCATTGGCGGTAGTCCGGCGGTAGGCGGAGGCCGAGAGCGGATTCGACCGACTGGAGTTGGTCCTCGTCGAGCTGGCCGTAGGGCCGCAGCCGAGCGGGTTTCCAGAGACGTCCGGTGGGTGGGTCCATCACCTCGTTCGCGTCCACCCGGCGAACCGTGACCTCCCACTGGTCCTCGCTGGCCATGTCCAGGTCGGCGAACCGCCAGGTCTCGTCGCCCACCGGGAACGTCTCACCCAGCCTCACCTCGTGATGCGTGGACTCCTCGGCCCAGTGCGGAATGACGATCATTTCGGCGCGCACCGGCGGCCCCACGTCGACCCATCGCACCGCGAGGCGGGCGTGCCCGATGTCGACCGGGACGTTGTTCGGAATGGAGGTGATCCCCGTGAAGGAGCGCAACGGCCGTTCTCCCTGTCCTGTCGTCGGCATCGTCAGCCGTTCACCATGTCGTGCAGCACGGACTCCTCAGGGAGCCTGAACCCGAGCACGTCCTGCGCGAGCTGTTCGGCGGCCTCCCGACTCACGGGCACCGATCCGCCGACGCCTGGTTGCCCACCATCGGCGCTCCAGTGGGCCGTGCGCTGCCCATGTTCGGAGGAGACGACCACGAGCAGACCATTCACCGTACCGTCGGCGCCGAGCAGGGCGAAGTAGCCGACCGTCGTCGGGTGCTCTTCGAGGAAGGTGCGACCGAGCGAATGACGGTACGAGCGTTCCGACTCTCTCTGAGCAGGCACCTTCGGCGCGGCACCAGGCGTGCCGAGCCACGCCGGGGCGGCATCGGTGACGAGCGGGCCGGCGGTTGCTTCGGCTGGCCCGGCCGCGACTGCGGGCGCGATGTCCAGATGGGCGTAGGAGGCACTCGCCAGCTTCAGGAAGTCCCGGATCGGCATCGCCGCCGGATGATCGAAGTTCCACGGATTTCGTAGCGACACGCGACCATCGGCGACCGCAACCACTTCGTACGAGTGGCCGGGCACCAGACCGAACGGGAGATCATCACGGATCTCCTCGGGGTAGTCCCGCTTGGGCAACGTGCCGGTGATGACCGGGCTGCCGGAGGCCAGCAGTTCGCCGAGTCGCGCCGCGACCGCAGCCTCCTGTCCTGGGCGGGCGTCGAACGTCGACGCACGACTGGGAGCACCCGTGAGCTGGGTCAACAGTTGCGCCTGCATGTCTGGGGTGCTTCCGACGTCCAGTCGCGCGTAACCGGTCGGCGCCGCCTGGTGCGGATCGTTCGGGCTGTGCCAGGTCAGCCATCTCGACTGCCAGAGTTGGCGCTGCTCCGCACTCCAGGTCCGGTCGACGGCCGCCAGAGCCTTCTCGAGCAGGGAGGCCCAGGCCGCCCCATTGATCGACTGGTCGGCGTAGGCCGTCGATCCGGCCGTCACGGATCGCAGAGGTACGTCGGGGGTCACCGTGATGCGCAGTCGACGACCTGTGGGCGCCATCGCCTCACCGAGCAGCGTGCTTTCGTGCAGCAGCACGTCGACGGTGCCGTCAGCATTCGTACGGAAGAGCTGCGCCAGCGCGTCCGGCCGGTGACCGGCGACGGCAGCGATGCTGGCGAGCATTCCGCAGTCACCGAGCATGCCCTGTCGTACCTGTTCACGGTGTGGTGGACCGTCGAAGACCGGTGCCGGTCGCCCAGTCCGGACGTCCATCGGTCGCCCGTAATCGACGGGACGTCGGGGATCGAGGTCGGGCAGGGTGAGCCGGTCGGCTGCCACCACCACCTCGTTGCCGGTGTCGACGGACGTGACCTCGATGTCGACCTCGGTCTCCGGCGGCATCATCAACCGCAGCGCCTCGGTCAGCGCGTTCGGCACCAGCGCCATCCGCCGCGCGTCGGTCTGGTAGTGGAACGCGTGGGTGGCGAGTACGGCCATCGCGGCAGGATTCGTGCCGTAGGCGGCCCGGAAGGCGGCGTCGACGCGGACCCGGTCCTCGGCCAGGAGGGCCTGGCGGCCTGCCGGGGTGCGCAGGTCGTACGCGGGGGCCGACGAGCCGAGTGTGAACTCCGATACGCCGTCGACGGTGTACGGGCGCAGGTCGAAGCGGCCGGTCAGGTCGACGTAGACGCCTTCGGCGGCCACCCGGTCGGCCAACCGTGGATCGATCTGGCGGATCTGGTCCAACAGGCTCGGCGGCAGATAGACGAGCTGCCCGGCCAGGGCGGGCATCCGGGGCATCGAGGACTGGCGCTGTTCCCCGTGCACGGCCAACTCGCGCAGCTTCGCGGTCAGTTCGGCAGCCTCCGGCGGCGGCCGGAAGTCCGGGGCCAGATGATCGCGGTAGTCGATCGCACGGTACCGCTCGACGAGCGTCGGGTCAGGTTGGTACGCCAGGACGTCGGTCACCGTCTCCGGTGTCATCGCCGGCAGGCTGAGCATCAGCACGTGGTGCCAGACGTCACCGGGCACGACCGACAGGCGTTCCTGTACGTCCGGCGTACCCCAGCGCAGGCCCAGGTGGTCGACCAGCGCGTCGATCTCGGCGCGCAATGCCACCCGGGTTGCCGGTTCGCCCTGCACGTACCAGGCGGCCATGACGCGCAGCTCGGCCAGCCGCCCCCGGTCGGCGGCGGTGAGGCCGGCTGGGTCGATCGGTCCGTCGACGGCGTCCTGGTCGAAGAGGCCGACCTGGGCGTCACCGGTCTCGTGCCGGGCCAACAGTTCAGCGGTCTCGTGCGCCAGCGCACGGTCGACCGCGCTGTCGGCGGCCCGGTCGGAGACGGTCAGGGTGAAGGTGCCGTCCAGGTTGCGGATGGTCTGCGCCACCGTGCCGGTGGCCAGTTCGCCGGTGGTGACCCGGACCCGCAGGGGATCCAGGCCGTCGGCCCGCACCTCGAAGACGTCCGGGCCGACGGCGACGACCTGGGTCGCGCCGATCGATTCGGCGAGGGTGGGCAGCACCAGCCGGGCCCGGTCCAGGACCGCCGCGGGGTCGGCGACCGGGCGGCCGTGGCCGTGGAACCCGGAGTCCGGCAGCGCCGTGACCGTGCTGCGGGCCAGTTCGACGTGCGCGTACGTGGAGGTCGTCAGGTCGAGGAAGTCGCGGATCGGCATCGGCTCGGGGTGGCTGTCGTTCCACGGGTTGCGCAGCCGCACCTTGCCGTCGGTCACCGACACGACCTCGTACGCGTGCCCGGCGTACAGCCCGTGGGGCGGCTTGCCGTGCTCGTACGACTCGTAGCTCTTGGCCGGACGAGTACCGGTGATCACCGGGCTGCCGGCGGCGAGCAGCTCGGCCAGTCGGGCCTGGGCGTCGGACTCCCGTCCGGGTGTCGGGTCGAATTGGTTCACCCTGGTCGGCAGGCCGGTGAGCTGGCTGAGTAGTTCCGCCTGCATGTGGTGGGTGCTGCCGTTGTCCAGCCGGGCGTAGCCGAGTGGGGCGGCCTGGGCGGCGCCCACGTCGGGTCGGGCACTCCACCCGCGCTGCCACTGGTCGTGGCGTTGCGGGGTCCAGGTGCGGTCGACCGCCGCGATCGCCTTCTCCAGCAGAGAGGCCCAGGACGTGCCGACCGTCGACTGGTCGGCGTAGGCACTGCGTCCGTTCGAGGAGGCGAGCACGGGTACATCCGGGAACACGGTGACCCGTAGCCTGCGTCCGGTGGGGGTACTCGTGCTGCCCGACCCGTCGGTCTCGTGCAGCAGCACGTCCACCGAGCCGTCCGGGTTCGGCTGGAACATCTGCGCGACGGTGTCCGGCAGGTGACCGGCGACCGAGCCGATCACGGCGATCATGCCGCAGTCACCCAGCCCACCCTGCTGCACGTCCTCCCGTTTCGGCGGACCGTCGAACAGTGGCGCCGGTTGGCCGGTGCGAGCATCGCGCGGCGAGCCGTAGACCGGTCCGCCGCCGGCTGTGTCGGAGGGGAGCGTGACCCGGTCCGCGGTGACCGAAACGTCCCCGGACGGCTCCTGGGTCGGGACGGTCTCGGCGGCGACGACGCGGTCCCGTGGCACGGGGGTGATGGCGCGCAGCGCCTCGGTCAGGACGTCGGGCACCAGCCCCATCCAGCGGGCCGTGCCGTGGTAGTGGAACTCGTGGTCGGCGAGCAGGACGGCGGCCTGGTCGCCGTGCAGCGCCCGTAGGGCGGCATGGGCACGTTGCCGGTCCTCGTGCAGTTGGGCCCGCCGGCCGGACTCGGTGGTCAGGTCGAACGCCGGCCGGGCCGCGCCGAGGTCGATCTCCGGAACGCCGTTCACCATGTACGGGCGCAGGTCGTAACGGCCCGCCACGTCGACGTAGACGCCGTCACGGGCGACTCGGTCGGCGAGGCCGGGATCGACCGCCCGGATCCGTCCGATCTGTCCGGGGCGCAGGCCGACGATCTGTCCCGCGAAGGACGGCATTCGGGGCAGCCCGGCCTGTGCCCACTCGACCTCGACGGCGAGTTCCCGCAGCCGCGCCGTCAGATCCGCCTGCTGCGGCACCTGGAAGTCCGGTGCCAGTTGAGCCCGGTAGTCGAACATGCGAACCCGCTCGACCTCGGTCAGGGTCGGTGCGCCCGCCAGCACCGCCGACACCGCGTCCGGAGTGAGGGCGGGCAGGCTGAGCTGCACCAGGTGGGCCAGCACGTCGCCGGGGAGCAGCGCCCACCGGTCCCGGACGTCCGGATCGCCCACCCGTAGGCCGAGGTGGGCGGCGAGGGCGTCGAGTTCGGTACGGAGCGCGAGCCGCCCGGCCGGGTCGGCGTCGGCGTACGCGGCGGCGAGCAGGCGGATCTCGGCCATCCGGCCGAGGTCGTGGGCGCTGAGCCCGGCCGGGTCGATCCGGCCGTCCACGTTGCCCGGGTCCAGCGGCCCGACGAGTGCCTGCCCGGACTCGTGCAGGGCCACCAGCTCGGCCACCTCGTGCGCGAGTGCCCGCGCCACGACCTGGTCGACGGCCCGGTCGGACACGGTGACGGTGAAGGTCCCGTCGGGCTCGCGGGTCGACTGGGCCACCACGCCGTCGGTCATCGGGCCGGTGGTGAGGCGCACCGTCAGCGGGTACTGCCCGGCCGCGCGGATCTCGAACAGGTCCGGACCGACCTGCACCACGGCGTCCACCTGGGCGTACGGCGCGATCTGCGGCAGGGCGGCCCGCGCCAGGTCGAGTACGGCCGCCGGGTCGGCGGTCGGACGGCCCAGTCCGTGGAACCCGGAGTTCGGTACGGGAGCTGCGGTGATCCGGCCCGAGTCCGGGTCGGTCCCCCCGTCCGGCCGACCGGCGGTCGGGTCCGGCGAGGTCGGGTCCGGAGCGGTCGGGTCAGGGGCGGCAGGGTCAGGGGCGGCAGGATCCGGCGAGGCCGGGTCGGCGGCCGGGTCGGCGGAGCGCTGGAAGGCACCGAAGAGACGCCCAAGCACGCCGTTGCGCTGCTGTGCCCCGGCCAGGCGCTCGGTGAGCCGGTCGGCCGCCGACTCGGCCGCGTCGAGCCGGGCCTCCAGGTCGGCGGTCGCCTGTTCGAGCTCCCGGACCGGTTCCTGCAACTGGTCGACGACCTGGTCCACCCGGTCGGCCGCCGACCGGGCGTCACTACGGGCGTCGAACCGGGTCCGTACGTCGTCGGCGGCGAGGCCGGCCCGTTTCGCGTACCACTTGGCGGCGCCGATCACCGGAACGGCGGCGAGCGCGGCGACCGGGATGATCGGGGCGAGCGGACTCGACAGGGCGATCGCGATCGCGGTACCCCCTGCGGCGGCCAGACCGGTCGTGGCGATGCTGGCACGCAGGTACGCCTTCAGGCTCGGCACGCCCGGCGGACGGTCGACGCCTCTCTGTTCGGCGCGCAGCGTCCGGAGCCGGACCGACCGGCTGGCCCGGTCGCCGCCGTAGTCGACGACCACCTGGCGCGCCTCGGGTGGCAACTGGGCCAGCCGCTCCGCCCGGCCGAACATGCCCTCGCGCAGACCGAGTCGGTCGATGACCGCGTACAGCTCGCGCAGGGCGGGCTTGAGGGACATCGGGTCGGCGTTGCGTACGTGGCTCCGGGCGACCTGGAGTTCCCACGAGTCGGCTCGGCTGAGGACGTCGCGGCCCTCGGTCGTGGCGGTGTCGCCGTCCTGGGAGGGCGGCGGGGTCGGTGTCGGCGGTCCGGTCTCCGAGCGTTGCGCCGCCAGTCGGTCGACCGCCGCGGTGACCCGGTCGAGGTTCGCCACCGCCACCCGGAGCCGACGGGCCGCGTCGGCGACGACGACCTCGGTCGGTGCGGCGAGCCGGTCCACCCGTGCCGACGAGTCCGCCGCCGGGTTCGGATGGTCCAGGTCCCACTTGCGGCGGGCGTCCTTGACGCTGGTCTCCATCCGCTTCAGCGCCAGGTCGCGGACCGGCCCGAGGACGCCACCGGCAGCCATATTCAGCGGTCCCGCCCCGGCCGCGACCTGGACGACACCTGCCAGACCGACGGTGGTGGCGGCCTGTACCAGCGGCCCGGGGCTCTGTTCCACCGCGTACACACCGGCGTTCGGCACATTGCTCGGCCGGGCGTCGCTGTCCGTGGCGTCGGCCGGTCGGCCGACGAAGATCCGTGCCATCCGGTCGGCCAGCAGTCGACGGCCGTGGCGCTCCGCGACCTGCCGCAGCTCGGCCGGCAGGTGCTCGCGTCGCTGCTCCGCCCCGGGAGTGCCGTCGCGCAGGCCGAGCTGGTCCAGCAACGCCCGCAGGTGACGGGCGTGTCGGATCCGGGCCGGACCGCTGGCCGCGTCGTGCTGGGCCGCCAACTCGGCGAGCTGCGTGAGCGCCGCCGCGTCGCCGGGATCGCGGGTACCGGTCGACGGATCAGCGGTGGTCGTGACAGTCCCCGCCGGATCGCCGGGTCGGGCCGACGACGTGGCGTCGGGGGCGGTGAGCCCCGCCCAGGCCGGGTCGCCGAAGAGCAGTCGCCGGAACGAGTCGGCGGCCCCGTTGCGGCGGTGCGACTCGGCCAGCCGCCGGTCGAGGTCGGCCACCCGCTGTTCCAGGTCGGCGGCGCGGCGGGAGACGTCCGCGACCCGTTCGGTCACCAGGTCCACCGGACCGGCCACGGCCTCGGTGAGCTGGGTGAGCTGGGCGTCCGCCGGCATCGCCGGGTGGTCCGTGTCCCAGGCGTCGCGGGCGTCCTTGGCCGCCGCCTCACGACGGGCCATGATCGGGTCGACCACGGCCCCGCTGGCCATCGCGGTCAGACCGGCGGTGATCGCGAACCAACCGAGCCTCAGTTGGCCGATCAGGTCACCGACGACGGCGATGCTGCCTGCGGCGAGCACGCTCGGCGTGTTCTCCACGGTGCCCATCCACCAGGGCGCCACCTTGCCGGGCCGGTCCCCTTCGGCCGGTCGCCCGTCCGCGACCGCCGCCAGCCGGTGCCGCACCATCGCCGTACGCGTACCACCGAAGCGGTCCGCCATCGACCGGAGGTCTTCCGGCAACAGTTCCCGACGCTGCGCGACGCCGGGCGTGTCCTGCCGCAGACCAAGTGCGTCGAGCAGGCCCCGGATCTCGCGGGTCACCCGGGGACGGGCGAACGTCGATGCGGCGTCGCGTTGCGCGGCGAGGGCCCGCAACTCGGCGAGCCGCCCCTGTTCGTGCGGGGTGAGGCCGACCGGGTCGGGGGAGGCCGTCGTCGCGGCCGGATCGCCGGGCCGGTTGGTGGTCGGTGCGGGGGCGGTGCCCGCCGACGGGCCGGGATCCGGCGGGGCGAAACGTCGCGGCCGGCCGATCAGTCGACGGCGGCGCTCCCCGGCATCGAGCCGCTGCCCGAGCGCCTCGACGTGGCTCTCCAGGCTGGCAGTCGCCGAATCGGCCGCCCGGGTCGAGGCACCCACGTCGTCGGCCCGGCCGGCGACCTCGCGGCCCGTGGTGAGATCGGAGTCGGCGGCGGAGCGAGCGTCCTGACGTGCGTCGTGCCGGGCCCGACGGTCCTCGGCGGCCAGACCGACCCGCTTCGCCAGCCATTTCGCCGGGCCGGTGGCGACCGCGCCGATCGCCCCTCCGACGCCGAGCATCAGTGCCAGCTCCGGTCGACCGGCGTCCACGGTCAGCTTCACCGCCAACGCGGCGAGCAGCGAGTTGGTGGCGAAGTGGGTGATCACATACGTACGCAGCCGGGGCAGACCGGTCGGACGGGGGTCGCTGGTCGGCGCGGCGGGCAGACGGTCCAGCGCTTTGCCCCTGCGGTCGGTGTACCAGTCCGGGTACACCTCGGTCAGGGCGGTGCGCGTCGCATCCGGCACTCCGGCGAGGCGCTGCTCCGCGCCGAGCATGCCGTCCCGCAGGCCCAGGCGGTCGACCACTGCGGCCAGTTCGCGTCGGGCCGCGCCCAACGACCAGCGGTCGGCGACGGCGACCTGGTGCGCGGCGGTCCGCAGCTCGGCAAGGTCGGCGGGCGAGAGCGGGGCGACCGTCGGTGCTCCCGGGTCCATCGGTCGCCCGAGGGCCGACAGCTCGGCCACCTCGTGCGCCAGCGCCCGCTCGACCACCCGGTCAGCGGCCTGGTCCGAGAGCGTCACCACGGCGACGCCGTCGCTACCGAACCGGCCGGTCGCCACCGCGCCGTCCGCCACCGGCCCACTTGTCAGGCGGAGCGTGAACGTGCTGCCGTCGGCCCGGGTGACCTGGTACGTACCGTCCGGGCGGATCGACACCTCGGTGACCCCGGCGTGGGTCGCCACCTGGCCGGCGACCGTACGGGCCCGGTCCAGCACCGCGTCCGGGTCCGGGTCCGCCCGGCCCTGACCGTGGAAGTCTGTACCGGGCAGCGCGCTGGCGGTGATCACCGTGCCGGCGCGGTCACCGTTCGCCCGGGCGTCGCCGACCTCGGTCCGGTCGGCCGGTCCGGTCAGGCTGTCGGTTCCGCCTCGGGCCACACCTGCCGGCCCCTGGTCCGTCCCTCGCGTCGCGCCTGGGCGTACTCCTGCATGACCCGCCGGGGCGGCAGGCTGGGGTGAACGGTGATCACTCCCGAGCGGTCGATGATGTAGCTCCCCTGGCCCACGTGCGTCCCCGAGGCCCGTTCCTGCTCCGAGAGTCTCTCCCGGGCCAGCCAGCCGAACTCGAACTCCCGGAGCACGATCGGATTCCGGGTCGCCAGCAGACGGCTGATCAGTGTCAGCGCCTCGTCCTCGGTCAACTCGCCCCTCTCCGTCAGGCATCATCATCGCCCAGAGGGCATGGGTTTCCCGGATGTCCGCAGCCGGCATGTCCGTCGACGTCGTCCCGCTCTGCGGATCCCACCACACCGGCGCGTCGGCGCCGATCGGGAAGACGATCACGAACGCGTGGGCACCGTCGATGTCCAACTGACCGCTGGCGTCCAGGACGGGCTGCCCGGCAGCGTCGACGTACACCCAGTCGGCCACCACCAGCGCCGATGCGCCGGGCCCGGCCTCCGCCACCTGCTGGTAGAGGTCGGCGTACTGGTCGGCGACCGCCTCGGTCCGGGCCGACAGGTCGGTGGGCAGGATGTCCGGCCCGCCGATCCACTCCCCGCCGATCCACGCCTCGGCGCGCTGGAGGCCGCCCCGCTCACCGGAGACCAGGTCGATAGCGCCGTCGTCGGCGCGGTCCGCCCAGCGGGGCACCGACACCTGCGGGTCGCCGTGGAAGCTGGCCAGGGCCGCCAGCGACGCGTCGAGACAGTTGTTGGCCCGGCCCGGCTGCTCCGGCCCGCCATCGTTGACCAACTGACCGTACGGGTGCGTGGACGGGTCGGCGAAGACCGCGTACCCCTCCGGTGTGGCCAGGCTCGCGGCCAGATCGTCCTGGAAGCGCGGATCCTCGAGTGGTGCCAACTCGCCCGGCCCGTACCGCCGGCTCTCCGGCAGCGACGGCGCGGGACCGACGTCGGTCAGGCCGTCGGGTCCTCCGTCGGCCAGACCTGGCGGCCGGTGATCCGGCCCTCCCGGCGGGCCGTCGTGTACCGCTTCATGACCAACGGTGGCGGCAGGCTGGGATGCGCGGTCACCACTCCCGTCCGGTCGATGATGAAGACCCCCTGGCCCATCTGTCGTCCCTGGGCCCGCTGCTGCGGGGAGAGCGTCTCCTGGGCTGCCCAGCCGAACTCGAACGGGAAGACCGCCACCGGGTTGTCCGTCCCGAGCAGCCGAGTCATCAGCTGCTGGGCTTCCTCCCTGCTCATCGGCATAACCGGGGTGCACCTCCATCGACCACAGGTTGTGCGTCAGTCCAACATAGTCGCCGGGGTGCGGGTCGGTGGTGGTGCTGGCGTACAGCGGGTCCCACCACACCGGCCCGTCCGCGCCGTCCGGGTACACCAGCAGGAAAGCATGCTGGGCCGCCGCCTGGGTGTGACCGGCGGCGTCGAGCAGCGGAGCCGCGTTCCCGTCGAACTGCACCCAGTCCACCACGACCACCGCCGCCGCGCCCGGCCCCGCGTCGCGGACGCTCTGGTACAGCTCCGCGTACCGGTCGGCCATCGCCTCGGCCCGCTCGGCGGGCGTACCCGGCATCGCGTCGTTGGCACCGTCACCGACCCAGTCGCCACCGATCCAGTTCGCGATCCGGTCGACGCCGGCCAGCTCGCCCAACTCGGCCTCGATGGAACCGTCGTCGAGCCGATCCGGCCAGCGCGGGTGGGACACCTGCGGATCACCGTAGAAGCTGGCCAGCGCGGCGAGCGTGGAGTCGACGCAGTTGTTGCTCCGCCCTGGCTGGTCCGGCCCACCATCGTTGATCAACCGCCCGTACGGGTGCGTGGACGGGTCGGCGAAGACCGCGTACCCCTCGGGGGTCCACAGGCTGTCCGCGACGTCGTCCTGATAGCGCGGATCCTCCAGCGGCGCCAACTGCTCCGGCCCGTACTGCCGGGTGTCCGGCATCGGCCAGCCCTGCATGTCAGGCCAGATCGCGGCGTTCGGATCGGTGAACCTCGGGTCGACCACCGACGCCGGATCGATGCTCTGCTCGATCCTCGGCCCGTCGTCCGACGCGGTCGAATCCGGCGGCAGGACCGCGCTCGTGGTGCCGTCGGTCTGCGTCGGCAGGACCGGGTCGCCCTCGGCGTCGAGGACGATGACCCAGACGTCGCCCACCCTGTCGGCGTACAGAGGCTCACCGTCAGACAAGGTCGCGTTTTGGCCATCGAGCCAGATGATCGTGCCCTCGTGGTTGACGGCGTTCCATGTGTGCCCACGCTCGTCGGAATCCGAAAGGTTGGCCGCGACCAGGGCCGCCGAGCCGGGTCCCGCCTCAAGAAGCCGCGCCGCAACGGCCTCCAGAGCCGTATTGCCGCTTCCCTGATGGGAGAAGCGTGCCTGCAATGCCTGTTCCTGACGAGCAGTACTGCCAAGCTCTGCCTCTGCCGAAGGTTCCGTCAGCGCTGCCACTTCTGGACGGCCGTACCAGGTTGAAAGGACAGAAAGGCCGACGTCCGCGCAATTCGTACTCCGACCTGGCACGGTGGGACCACCGTCGTTCAGTAGTCCAGCCCAAACTCCAAGACGGGGATCCGGGTAGGGCGTCGGGCGTCCGGTTACCGGTTCTCGGGGCACGGCATCGGCTAGAGCATCCTGGTCGGCCTGCTGCGGCGCTACCAGACCCTCCGGTCGCCCATACGGTCGAGTCTCGCTCAGCGGTCGTCCGTTACCCACCAATCCGGGCACCGGTGGTTGATATGTATCGACGCTCCGTTCTGAGTCTGTTAATGGCTCTACATTGAACTGCGGCAGAAAGTGTGCGCACGACCGGCAAGGCGGCCGATAGTGCCCAAGCTCATAGGGAACACCATCTACCCATGCGGACTTAACCTGGTGAGTGACGATCTTGGCGCCGTCCAGTGCTGTCAGCGCGTATTGCTCAAAGGCGCCGGGTTTTCCCGCGTCGTGCCACTGCTGCTCGATCTGGTAAAGCTGATCGGAAACCAGAGCTACCTCGGCACATTTCCCATGGCCTCCTCCCTTTCCTTTACCGAGTTGCGCTGCAATACGATCAAGCGCAGCCTGGGCAAGGGGGTGCACTGCAGGCTGCGTTGGAGGACTGGTGCTCCTGTCTGCAGTCATGCTGGTGTGGGTCGTAATGACACCACCGGGCATGAGTAGCGCTCCAGCCATACCCGGCTGTTTGCTCTTGGAAACAACCGCGCTTTTGATCGCTCTTCGGACGGTCTCGGCCAGCGTCCGCGAAGCCTCTACGAGGCTGCGTTGAGCATCTGGACCTGCAGGGTCACCATCCACCGATGTCGGATCGAGCTGCCAGCTGTGCGTACCCCGGCCGGTCGGTGAGTCCGACCGCCTGAGGGTGTCCGGGTTCACCTGCCCGGTGTCCATACCCGGTCCCACCGGCCCGACCGGCCCGCTGTGGACGGTGCTGCCCGTACTGCCCGGAACAGGAACGACGACCGGCCCGTCGGTCTGCGAGACCTGGTCGGTCCGCCCCAGCGCAGGATCGCCGGCGGTGTCGGGAGCGGTCGGCCCGCTGGTGTCGACGGTGGTGGCTGCCGGATCGCTGCCGGCCGTCTGGGCCGGCACCGTGGGTGCGGTCGGCACACCCGCGTCCGTCCGGCCCGGAGCGGGTCGGTTGTCCGGGCGGCTCGTGGTGTCCTGCTGGGCCGGCACGCCCTGGGCCGGAGTGGCCTGCTGGTTGGGTGCGCTCTGCTGGGGGCCGGTGCCGGGCTGGTTGGGGCTGGTGGAGGTCGGGCCGGTGGACGGGGACAGCGAGACCGATCCCGCCGAGTTCGCCGCCGCCGGATTGACGGTCGGCCCGACCGGAGGCGTACGGTTCGCCGCCGGCTGCGCGGTGGGGTTGGTGGTGCTGGGCGCAGTGGTGGTGGCCGCATTGTTCGTGCCGGTCGTCGGCGGGCCGGCGGTGGTGGTCGGCGGTGCGGTGTTGGCCGGCGATGCGGCGTTGGGGCCCGCCACCACCTGAGGACCGGTGGACACCGTAGATCCGGCCGGGGGAGCCGAGTTCGCGGCGGACGGGACCGTCGGAGCGACATTGCCCGGCGTCTGAGCAGCCGGCGGCGCGGTGACCGAGTTGCCGAAAAGCACGGCTGGTGGCGTGTCCGCGACGGTGGGATCGACGCGAACATCGACAGACCTGGTGTCGGCGAAGCCGTCCGTGGTGGGTGTCTCGGTCACGCTGCGGGCGGGTCCGGCCGTGCCGTCTCCGGGTGTGGTGGTACCCGCTTCCGGCCCCGGAGCCGTCACCGGTCCACCGCTGGCCTTATCGGTGGAGCCGCTGCCGAGCCGGTCGGCACCGACCGAATCGGGGGTCGGGGCGACCTGCCCGTCCGGGACACGCTGCGTCGTGGTGTCGCTGGTGGGTGGGTTCGTAGCGGCGGTGTCGCCGGCAGGCGCCGTGGCCGGGCCCTCGGCGACGACACCGACCGGAGTTCCGGTCACGCTGTCCGTCGTGGTCGGAGTACCCGTCGTAGCCCCGTCGGCCGACGGGACCGCCGAGGTGTCGGCCGGCGAGGTGACCGCCGCGTCGGCGCTAGGCGGCGCGAGGCTGATAGAGCCTGAGCCACTGTCCGGCACGGTGTCTACGGGAGTGGTGTCGATGTTCCCGTCGCCGGGGACGTTCAACGCACCGTCGGCGCCACCGGTGACCGTCGCGCCGGAATCGGCACTGGTGCTGCCGGTCGCGCCGGACGCCGTACCACTGGTGTCGGTGTTCGTCGCGCCGGTGCTGCTTCCCGACGTCGCGTTGGTGGCGGCACCTCCGTTGGTGCCACCCGTGGCACCGCTACCCGTGGAGCCGGCTCCGGCCGAGCCGGTGCCCGCGCCGCCGTTGACGCCGCCGACGTTGCCGAGACCGTTGGCGCCGCCGACGTTCAGCGCCGGGTCGATCCCGCCCGCCGGGAGACCGGCGCCCGGGTTGAATTCCGCACCCGTCCGGCCGAGGCCCCAGTTGGTGACGTTCGCACCCACGTTGCCCATGCTGCTGCCGATCATGGTCAACCCGGTGCGGCCGGCGCCGCTGGTGAACCCGCCGAGGAACGCTTCCGCGCCCGGCATCGCCCACTGCCCGTTGACCGTGCCGTTGGCGAGCACGCTGGCCGCAGGGGACACGACCGCATTCTGCATGCCGGAGGCGAGACTCCTGCTGCCCCAGCGGACCACCCCACTGCCCGGGAAGGTGAGACCGGAGGGACTGAACGAGAAGGGCATCCGGGGTGCCAGCCGCCGGCCGGCGAAGCTCATACCGGTGCCGAGCACACCGCCGAACGCGCCGCCCACCCCGGCGGTCAGCGTGCGGTTGCCGTCCCACTGCCGCCGCTCGCCGGTGTGCATCTGGTACGCCTGGGCGCCCACGTCGATGATCAGCTCTTCGCCGATCTCCTCGACCAGTTCCAGGCCGAGCCGGGTCATCCCCTGACGGAATCCCTGACTGCTGACGATCTGCCCAAGCCGGGTGCCGGCGGCGCGCAGGGCTGTCTGCATGCCGGCGCGGGTGAGCAGTTGCCGGCCCATCTGGGCGATCAACCGGCGGAAGGCGACCGTCACGGCCTGCCGTCCGGCCGCCAGGATGCCCGGAATCGCGCCGGCCGACACACCACCCAGCCAGGCCATCAGCAGCGCGACGAAGACCGCGATGACGGTGATGAAGACCGCGATGAGTACGGTCAGCTTGGCGTACTCGATCTCCAGGGCGGCCTGGTCGCAGCCGGCGGCGTATGCTGCGGCGACCTCCTGCATCAGCGGCAGGCCGGTGTTCGGGTCGACGGCGATCTGGTTCCACAGCCCGCCGAACGCCTCGCCGGCACCGCCGCCCCAGGCCTGCAGGATCTTCATGACCGCCGGGTCGGCCTCGCCCAACGCCTCGGTGATCGCGTCCGCCATCACCTGCCAGGCGTCGGCGAGCTCCCGCATCTTGTCTTCGTCGCCGCTGGGCCACGCCTCGCCCGCGCTCACCCAGCAGATGGCATCCCAGACCCACGCGTACTCGCCCAGCGAGTTCCTGGGATTGGGTACCGCCACCCCGCGTGCCCTTCCGTCCGATGTCGACCGGTGTACGGCCGCCGGCTACTTCTCTTCGCCGCCGAACAGCGTCCGGGTCATGTCGTCGACGTCGACGGTGCCCTCGACCGCACCCTTGACGGTCGGGCCCAGCAGCTCCACCACCGGCACCAGACCGTGGCCCATCTCAAGGACCTTCTGCGCCGGCTGGTTGTCACCGCCGAGGTAGTTCTTGTTGAACTCGTTGCCCGGTTCGTCGTCGCCCCACGGCCGACCGCCGTTGAGCGTCTCGATCGTCGTGGCCGCACTCCGGAAGCGCATGGCCAGCAGGGCACCGGCGGAGCCCAGTTGGTTGGCACCGTCCAGAGCCGCGTCGGGCTTGACGAAGGTCTCGCGCAGTTCGCTCACCGCTTCTCCTCCCCGGGCAGGTCACTGTCCAGCTGTCGGAAGATCCCATCGAGATCGTGGTCGATGTAGGCCTGGAACTGGCTGTCCGGCACGTACGGCTGGAGGAGCTGCTCGACCTCGGCCATGGCCTTCTCGCTCGCCCGGCGGATCGTCTCGGTGACGGTGGCGGACAGCTCCTTGGAATCCGGCCGACGATAGATGCGCGGGTCGAACTCGACCTTCGTCACCTGCCCACGGGGCCCGGCGGTCACGGTGACCAGGCCGTCGTCGGAGGTGACCGTGGCCTTCACCGCCTTGATCTTCTGCTGGAGATCACCCACACCGGAACGCATCCGCTCGAACTGAGCCATCAGTTCGTCGGCACGCGCGCGCAGCGCCTGTACGTCCATGGCGTGTCCCTCCCCGCGCACGTCCAGCCCCTTCCCGCGCACGTCCCTTCCCGCGAACGTCCACGTCTCGCCCGCGCCTTGGGCGTGGCGACTCGACCATACTGAATGGGCGCGACATCGGGGTGGTCGGTCTGCGGCCGAGCGTCGTTAGGATGCACCCGCACCGGTCGACGGGGAGGTGGGCAGGCAATGTTCCGTGACCGTCCGATGGCGGCGTTTGCCCTCGTGGGAGCCGTCCTGGCCACGATGGTGACCGCACCCGCTCCGACCCCGGCCCGGGCCGATCCGACGATTTGCCGGAATCCCAGCGATCCGGGAGAGATGAACATCGAGACCCCGTGGCACCAGCGGTGGTTGGCACCGCAGCGGGTCTGGCCGTTCAGCACCGGCGCACGGGTGAAGGTCGCCGTGATCGACTCCGGCACGGACAGCACCCACCCGCAGATGGCCGGTCGGGTGGCCACCGGGTTCGACGCGTTGCGTGGCGCACCGGGGGGCGATGTGGACTGCGTCTCCCACGGCACCGCAGTGGCCAGCATCATCGCGGCCGGTCGGATGGAGGGGGTCGGGTTCTACGGCCTCGCTCCAGACGCCACGATCGTGCCGATCCGGGTCAGCGAGCGCAACGCCAACGAGCAGCCGGGGACCGGTGGCGAAACCGTCACCGGCGAGGTCTTCGCCCGGGCGA
Organism: Micromonospora sp. NPDC049903; assembly: GCF_044460945.1. Taxonomy (NCBI): domain Bacteria; kingdom Bacillati; phylum Actinomycetota; class Actinomycetes; order Micromonosporales; family Micromonosporaceae; genus Micromonospora; species Micromonospora sp. NPDC049903. The sequence goes on along the minus strand of NZ_JBITKL010000014.1, from coordinate 146,853 downwards.
TCCGGCGGGCGGTCGACGATGGCGCCAAGGTCGTGAACATGTCGGTGACGCTCTACTACTGGGACAAGGACGTCGAGCAGGCCGTCAAGTACGCCGTGGACCGGGACGTCGTGCTGGTGGCCGCCGCAGGCAACCAGCACCAGGACGGCGCCCGTCCCGACCCGGTGCCGTACCCGGCGGACTTCGACGGGGTGATCGGCGTGGGCGCCGTCGACCAGAACGGGGCCCGGATCAGGCAGTCCCAGATCGGGCCGTACGTGGACGTCGTCGCTCCGGGAGGGGCGGTGGTGGCCGCCACCCGCGTGTTCGGCCACAGCGTCTGGGACGGCACCAGCTTCGCCGCCCCGATGGTGAGCGCCACCGCCGCGCTGATCCGCGCGGCGGAGCCGAACCTGTCGGCCAAGGAGGTCACCCGCCGGATCCTGGCCACCGCCGACCCGGCCCGTGGCGACGCCGAAGCCGGGTACGGCAGTGGAGTCGTCAATCCGTACCGCGCGGTCACCGAGCGGCTGACCAGCGCGCCACCGGTGGCCCAGCCTCCGCTGCCCGACGTGCCCTATGACGCCGCAGCGGCGGCCCGTGAGGAACGGTGGGCGGTCTTCGGCCGGTGGGCGCTCTGGATCGGCCTGCCGCTGGCCGTGCTCGCGGTCGGCGTGGCGGTACTGGCGGCACTGCTGCCGCGCGGGCGACGCACCCGGTGGCAGCCCACCCGGCCGTCCGCGCCACCCACCCCGATGCCCGAGATCGACGAGCCCGAGGAGGCGTTCTTCCGGGTGCCGACGTCGACGCCACGCGGCTGAGCAGCGCGGCTCTCAAGAGAGGTTGAGACGCCGACGGCCCGGCACAGGGCCGGGCCGTCGAGGTGTCTCTCGGTGGCGGGGTCAGCCGCCGAACTTCTGGCGGTTGGCCGCCTCGCGGGCCTGCATCTTGCCCGCCGACTCGCGCAGCGCGCGCTCGATACGGGTGAGAAGGTCACGCAGGTCGTTGGCGGCCGACTCCCACTCGCCCTGCCGCTGGAAGTACGCCTCGCGGGCGTCGCCGTCCCAGGTGGCGAGCAGCGGGGCGATGCCGGACTTGAGCCCGTCCAGCTCGCCGGTCATGTTCCGGACCGCACCACCACAGCTGTCCGCCGCCGCGTTCAGGCCGGCGAAGTTGTACCGAATCTCCGTCATGACTTATCTCCCCGTCAGAGCTTCAGCGCCGCGGTGATCTGGCCGGCGGTCGCGCCCGCGCCCTCCATGTCCGACCGGATCTCCTCGTCGCTGACGTCGTAGTCCTTACCGGCCGATCCCACCGCCTCGGCGATCGCGCGCAGCGCGACGTTGAGCCGGGCCATGTCCTGGTCGAACCGCTCCCGAACCTGGTGGAAGGAACCCGCGCCAGCACCCTTCCACTGGTCGTACAGCGGAGCGAGCTGGTCCATCAGCGAGTTGAGGTTGCCGGTGAGCCGGTCGGCGACGGCATCGACGTCACCCTCGGTCTTCAGCATCAAGCCGGTGTCGGTATTCATCGACATGGCGGAAGTCACCCCCGTCCTCGTTCGATCGCCCCGCGTCACCGGGGGCGGCGTGTCAGTCGGCGCTCACGCACCATCGTCGTACGAACGGTAACGGGTCGTGTCCAGTCGACGCTAGACCAGGCGCCCGCCCCAGACTTCCATTGTGGCTGGTCGGGTCATTCCGGGTCGAGTGCCCGCTTGGCTATCGCCGGGTCGAGGGCGGGACCGGCGGGCAGCCGGACCACCAGGCTGGCCGGCAGGCGCACCGGCTGCACACCGGAGTAGCCGAGCATCGCCGCCACCCCCTGGGATGCCAGCGGGTAGCGGTAGCCGATGTCGGTGACCAGATTGAGAGTGCCGGTCCGCTGATCCGGCGAGGGCACGGCGTCGACCAGGACGCCGAAGCCGGGTGCGATCACCACCCGGTCGGCCAGCGGGATGCCGTCGCCGGTCTGCTCACCGGTCCGCACCGGCTCGCGTACCGGTTGCACCTGGGCATCGAGCAGCAACGTCGGCTCGTCCTGGTCCGGCTGGTACGCGGCACAGACGGCGGGCTGGTCACCGGTCAGTCGGGCGATCTCGGGCCGCTGCTCCGGGGCACGGTGCCGGCCCTGGGCCGGCGCCTCGCCCTTCGGCGCGGCGGCAGCGGTGCCGGCGGCGAGTTCCAGCGCCCGGGGCTCCGAGGAATCCGGGTACGCCGCGCGGGTCTCCGGGTCGGCCAGCACCACGTCCGCCTGCACCGGAGTCAGCGGTACGAGCCGGTTCCGCTCGGCCTGGTAGTGCTGGCGCGTGCCGTTCTGGCTCTCCACCACGAAGACCTGACCGACCCGGGCGTTCGACAACGCGGTCGAGGTCGTCCCCCGGTCGGAGACCCGGCGAGGCGCGATCGGTTCTCCGGCGGGCAGCGCGTTCAGCCAGGCGCCACCGACCTCCACCACCGGTTCGGCGCTCATGGTGAGTCCCTCAAGCACGATCTTCTCGTTGCGGATCTCGTACCGGTGGTCGCGCCAGACCAGGTGCAGTCGCTCGGTCTTGCGGTCGCGTACCAGCAGCGCCGCGTCGCCGGGCTCGCGCCCGCCCTCGGGCGCCCGGCCGACCGTGAGCACGGTGGTGGCGACGATCCCGCCGGCCGGGTTACGGGCGGGCTGCGTGCACAGCGTCCACGGTCCGTCCAGGATCCGGTTGGCGGCTGGCAGCGAGTCCGGCGCGAACGGGATGCCGAGGCGGGGGCCACGGGGAGTACCGACCAACGAGTTGCGCGAGACCGACACGGTCGGTGCTGCGGACTCCATGGCCAGCAGGGCCGAGGCGTAGTTGAGCACCGGGTGCAGGCGGCCCTCCCGGTAGAGGTAGCGGGTGCCAGTCTCCTTCTCCAGGATGACCGCGCCGCCTTCCTTCCACTTCGTGGCGCCGCCGGGACGCAGCAGGCCGTAGACGCCGACCGCGCCCAGGAACAGCACGGCCACCATCACGCTGGCGAAGCCGGCGCCGCCGAGCCGACGAAACGGCGCGGACTCCGGATCGGGCTCACGCGCCACCAGCGCGGAGGTCATCCGTTGCACGAAGAACTGGTACGACTGGACCTGGTCCCGCCGCGACGGCATGGCACCCCTCCCCCTGGCGTACACCGGCACGGTCACGTGGGCCGCGCCGCGCGGTGCCTACCATATGCAGGGCACCGGAGCAGCCGATGCCCGCACCCGGCCCCGCCCGGCGAAACCGAACTCGGCAGTCCGAGGAGTCGTTCGATGATCAGTCGCGAACAGGCCCTGGCCATCGCACGCCAGTGGGCCTCCGCCGGCCGACCCGGCCCCGAACCCGACATCAAACTGTACGAGTTCGACCTCGGCTACGTCGCCTGGCGAGTAATGCCGGCACGACCGATCACGGACGGACCACCCGTTCCTCCGGCGTCCACCGGCTACCCCAGTGCGGTGATCGACCGCGAAACCGGCGACGTGTCACAGTGGGCATCGCTACCTGCGCAGTTGGTTGCCGAGCAGTACCGACAGCACCGAGCCGCCGAGGGACGCTTCCCACCGGACGTACGACATGTACTGGACAAAGCCGGCTGGCGCCCCGGCCGCGACGCCACCTCCGCCGTCAACCACTGGATGCGACGCTTCGCCGACGAACTCGCCGGACTGGAATGCTCCCCCGCCGCCCGCGCCGCACTGATCGAATTCGGCGGCCTGCGACTCCCCCAGTTCGGTGATGATGACGACCTGGGCGGAGGTTTCACCAGCTTTATCCATCCCACCTTGGGTGGCGTGGCAACAGAGGGCGCCCGGGAATTCGTGGAGGAGTTCGACAACCCAGTCTTCCCGTTCGGCAACAACGAGGACGGGCCCTCCGAACTCGTCATCGACGCCAAAGGACGCGTCTTCATGCTGCACTGGGCCGACGACTTCTTCGTCGGCCCAGACATCGACACCGCCATCGTCAAACTCATCCGAGGCGGCCCGATGACGGAAGCCAGCGACCTCGACTGGCCGGACGCGACGGACCAGGGCAGCCGAGAGGTGGCTCAGTGATCGACCACGAACAGGCCCTGACGATCGCACGCCAGTGGGCCGGCGTTCACGAGCCGGTACTCGATGTGACCCTCTTCGAGTTCGATCTGGGCTACGTGGCGTGCCTGGTCGAACCGGTGGCGACCACGACCGACGGGCCACCCGCACCGCCGCCGTCCACGGGCTACCCGCGCGCCGTCGTGGACCGGGAGACAGGCGAGGTGTCCCAGTGGCCCTCGCTGCCGTGGCAGGTGGTCGCCGAACGGTACGCGCTGCGCCGCGGCGCCGAGGGACGGTTCCCGCCGGACGTACGGGCCGTGCTGGAGCAGGCGGGGTGGTTCCCGGGCCGTGACCTGAGCGCGTCGGTGGACCACTGGATGCGACGCTTCGCCGCCGAAGTCGCCGGGCTGGAGTGCTTCCCCACCGCCCGCGCCACGATGGTCGAGTTCGGCGGCCTCCAGCTGCCTCAGTTCGGCCGCAGCGGTCGGCTCGGCGGGGGGTTCACCAGCTACATCCACCCGACCCGGGGTGGTGTCACCACCGAGGGCGCCCGCGAGTTCATCGAGGAGTTCGACAACCCGGTCTATCCGATCGGGAACAACGAGGACGGACCCTCCGAACTCGTCGTGGACGCACAGGGACGCGTCTTCATGCTCCACTGGGCCGACGACTTCTTCGTCGGCCCAGACATCGACTCGGCCATCGTCAAACTCATCCGAGGCGGCCCGATGACCGAGGCCAGCGACCTCGACTGGCCGAAGTGAGGGTCAGCCGTTGATGGCGCGCATGAAGGCGTACAGGCCCAGCACGCTGCACGCCACCGGCACGATGGCGAGTTGGAGCAGGATGTCGCACACGTCGCCGAGGCGGGCCAGCCGGGGTGACGGAGGACGTCGGCTGTAGGCGAGCCCGGCGGCGGCGGCGAGCCCGGCCGCGACCAGGGCCACCGGCAGCACCGCCAGCACCCGGGCGGCGGTCGACGCGTCGGCCGCACCGACCAGGGGCAGCAGGCCCAGACCGACCAGGCCGGCGGCGAGCATCGGCACCCGGTGCCGGACCGTCGACACCAGCCGGGCCCGGAGCAGGTAGCCGAGCGAGATCACCCCGGCCAGCAGCAGCGCGGAGACGGTGCCGGTGGCGGTGAGTACGACCAGACAGCTCACGGTGATGACGAAGGCCCCGAAGATCATGCCGGTGAGCACCTCGTCGGCCCGTGCGGTGGCCTGGTAGACGATCTCCCGCTTCGGCTGCGGCTCGTCCCGGAGCAGGTCCTCGGCGGTACGCGGCAGCGCCGGCATCGGCATCTTGCCGAGCCGTACGGAGAGCAGTGGCATCGCCGGCAGCAGGAGGGCCACCGCGCCGACCACGACGGCGGTGCCCTGGGCGGCGTCCATCGAGCCGAAGGCGAGCAGCCCGCCGACCATGCCCCAGAACCCGACGAAGACGGCGGCGACGAAGACCCTGGTCGCATCACCGACGCCGAGCAGTCCGAGCAGTCCGGAGAGCAGCAGTACGGCGGAGCCGAGCAGCACGTGCGGCGCACCAAGCGCCCAGACCGACTCACCGGAACCGATCACCAGCACACCGCCGACGAAGGCGTAGGGCAGCCCGGCGGCGGCGACGACCGCTCCGGCCAGGGAGTCGGCCATCGCCCGGGACAGCACGATCCCGCCGGCCAGCAGCACTGCGGCCGCGCCGAGCGCGACCGCGCCACCGAGCCATCCGGGTTCGGTGGAGGTGACGATCACGACCAGGCCGAGCAGGAGCAGCACGCCCGCCACGATCAGGCCGGTCAGCCGGGTCGCGAACGGGGTCCAGGCGACACCGCGCCGCCGGGCGCCGTCCGCGACGGCCTCCATCAGGTCGTCGTACGCCAGCTCCGGCCACTCGGTGCGGCGCGGCACCAGGTGCAGCGTCTCGCCGTCGCGGATGCTCTGGGCGGCGAGCGTACGCGTCAGGTCGACGGCGCTGCCGTCGCTACGGCGCAGCATCCACCCGCCGTGGCCGGTGCCGTCCGACGGTTCCTCGTCGGCCTGGCGCAGCACTGCGGGCATCAGTCCGACGAGCGGCAGATGCTCGGGCAGGGCGAGGTCCAGCCGTCGGTGCGGGGCGACGACGGCGATGCGCGCGAGTCCGGTTCCGGCCTGGGTGACCACTGACGACCCCTCGGTACGAGGAGCGGGCCCGATGGGCCCGCGGCTGTCCTGACGGGAGAAGGCTACCTACCATGTGCCGGTGACGCGGGTGCCGGTTCTCCGCGACGGCCGAGCGCACGGGGGTGTCGGGCGTACACACCACGCCCGCGAGAGGCAACGGAGGTCTGTCACGTGAGCACCGTGGTCGTCAAACGACCCGCCCGGCAGCCGGAACCGGAGTACCCCTCCGGCGAGGTGCTCCTGGAGGCGCCGCCCGAGGTGCCGGCACCGACCGGTAAGGCCTGGGGGCAGATGATGATGCTGCTGCCGATGCTCGCCGGTTCGTTCGCGATGGCCCTGATGTTCGCCGGGCGGGGCGGGTCGACGCTCGGATACGTCACCGGTGGCCTGTTCGGGCTCTCCGCCATCGGCATGCTCGGCTCGCAGTTGAGCAACAACGCGGGCGGGCCGGGCAAGCAGGAGATGCTCCAGCGACGCCGGGAGTACATGACGCACCTGTCGCGGCAGCGTCGCCGGGTGCTGAAGACGATCCGCAAGCAGCGCGAGGCGGCCTTCTATCGGCATCCGGACCCGGACATCCTCTGGTCGCTGCCGTTGGGGCAGCGGTTGTGGGAGCGTCGGCGCGGCGACGTGGACTTCGGCACGGTCCGGATCGGCCTGGGCCCGCAGGAGCTGGCCACGCCCCTGGTGCCGCCGCCGGCCACGTCGCTGGAGAAGTTGGAGCCGATGTGCGCGCTGGCGCTGCGTCGCTTCCTCACCACCTACGGCGAGGTGCCCGACCTGCCGGTGACCATGGCCCTGAACGGGTTCGCCCGGGTGCACCTGCGCGGCGACGTCGAGGCCGCCCGGGGCATGGTCCGGGCGGTGCTGGCCCAGGCCGCCGCGTTCCACGCACCGGACGACATGCTGATCGCGATCTGTGTGGCGCCGGATCGGCGGGCCGAGTGGGAGTGGACGAAGTGGTTGCCGCACGCCCTGCACCCGTCGCGTACCGACGCGTTGGGTCAACTGCGGCTGGTGTCCCCCTCGGTGACCGGCCTGGAGGCGATGCTCGACGACGTACTCGCCAGCCGGCCCCGGTTCAACGCCAGCGGCGGTGGCCCGCAGGTTTCCGGACCGCACGTGCTGGTGGTCGTCGACGGCGGTGACACCGCCGGTTCCGACCACCTGATGACCGAGGGCGGGGTGGAGGGCGTGACCCTGCTCGACCTCTCCACCCCGGCGCCGCGTCTGCTCGACCGGGCGCGACTGGTGCTGGAGGTGTCGGCCGACCGCAAGCTGGACAGCGTCACGGTGGACGGGCCGGCGGAGATCGGGCGGGCCGACGACTGCCGCCCGGCCGAGGTCGAGGCGCTGGCCATGCAGTTGGCTCCGCTGCGCCTGTCGGCTGCCTCGCGAGGCGGCGACACCCCGCTGACCAGCGAGTTGGGCCTGGCCGACCTGCTCGACATCGGCGACCCGTACGAGTTCGACGTCGACCGGGCCTGGCAGCCGCGACCCAACCGTGACAAGTTGCGGGTGCCGATCGGGATCGGCACCGACGGTGGGCCGGTGGAGCTGGACCTGAAGGAGTCCGCGCAGGACGGCATGGGTCCGCACGGGCTGCTCATCGGCGCGACCGGGTCCGGCAAGTCCGAGCTGCTCCGCACGCTGGTGCTGGCGCTGGCGGCGACCCACTCGTCGGAGAGCCTCAACTTCGTCCTGGTCGACTTCAAGGGTGGTGCCACCTTCACCCGGCTGGACGGGTTGCCGCACACCAGCGCGGTGATCACGAACCTGGCCGACGAGCTGCCGTTGGTGGACCGGATGACGGACTCCATCAACGGTGAGCTGGTCCGCCGGCAGGAGCTGCTGCGGGCCGCCGGCAACTACGCCTCGCAGCGCGACTACGAGAAGGCCCGGGCGGCGGGTGCGCCGCTGTCGCCGTTGCCGAGCCTGCTCATCATCTGTGACGAGTTCTCCGAGCTGCTCACCGCGAAGCCCGACTTCATCGACATGTTCGTGCAGATCGGCCGGGTCGGCCGCTCGCTCGGCGTGCACCTGCTGCTGGCCAGCCAACGGCTGGAGGAGGGACGGCTGCGGGGGCTCGACACCCACCTGTCGTACCGGATCGGTCTGCGGACCTTCTCCGCGATGGAGTCGCGGGTGGTGCTCGGCGCGACCGACGCGTACGAGCTGCCTCGGTCGCCGGGTCACGGCTACCTGCGGTTCGGCACCGAGCCGCTGGTGCGGTTCAAGGCCGCGTACGTCTCCGGCGCGTACCGGAGCAAGACCGCCGCTGCGGTCGCGGCCGGTGACGGCGGGGACCGGGTACGCGAGTACACCACCGCCTACGTCGCCCCGCCGGTGACCCGGACGCCGAAGCCGGAGGAGGAGCCGGAGCCGCTCGACGGGGTCGGCGAGAGCGTGCTGGACATCCTGGTGGGCCGGCTCGCCGGTCGGGGCAAGCCGGCCCACCAGGTGTGGTTGCCGCCGCTGGCCGAGCCGCCGACGTTGGACCAGTTGCTGCCGCCGTTGACCGCCGACCCGGCGCGCGGGGTGACCGTGGCGCACGCCGGTCTGCTGGGCGAGTTGCAGGTGGCGGTGGGCATCGTCGACAAGCCGTTCGAGCAGCGCCGGGACGTGCTCTGGTTCGACCTGGGCGGGGCGGCCGGTCACGCGGTGATCGTCGGTGGTCCGCAGAGCGGCAAGAGCACGTTGCTGCGTACCGTGGTCACCTCGCTGGCCCTGACGCACACCCCTCGGGAAGCCCAGGTGTACTGCCTCGACCTGGGCAGCAGCGCGCTCTCCTCGCTGCGCGAGCTGCCGCACGTCGGTTCGGTGGCGACCCGACTCGACGCCGGTCTGGTGCGGCGTACGGTGGCCGAGTTGCAGTTGCTGATGGGCGAGCGGGAGCGCCGGTTCGCCGAGCGCGGCGTCGACTCGATGTCCGAGTACCGGCGGGCACGTCGCCACGGGCAGCACGACGACGACCCGTTCGGCGACGTCTTCCTGGTCATCGACGGCTGGGCCACGCTGCGGTCGGAGTTCGAGGACCTCGAACCCACCATCAACGACATCGCCAACCGTGGGCTCTCCTTCGGCATCCATCTGATCGTCACCGCCGGACGCTGGATGGACCTGCGTCCGGCCGTCCGGGACGTCTTCGGCACCCGGCTGGAGCTGTGGCTGGCCGACGCGAGCGACTCCAACCTGGACCGCCGGGCGGCGATGAACGTGCCGGACAAGTCACCGGGACGCGGCATCACGCCGGACGGCCAGCAGTTCCTCGCGGCGCTGCCCCGGGCTGACAGTTCGCAGGAGGCGGAGACCCTGCCCGAGGGGGCACGCAAGCTGGTCACCGACCTGGCCGCCGCATGGCAGGGCCCGGGCGCCCCGCCGATCCGGCTGCTACCGCCGGTGGTCCCGTACGGCAGCCTGCCGGACACCGGCCGACCGGGGGTGCCGATCGGCATCGCCGAGGTGGACCTGCAACCGGTGCACCTGGACTTCGCCGCCGACCCGCACTTCATCCTGTTCGGCGACGGCGAGTCGGGTAAGAGCACGTTCCTGCGGTCGCTGGCGCAGACGATCGTCGACCGCAACGAGCTGACCCAGGCGCGGCTGGTCCTCGTCGACTACCGGCGCAGCCTGCTGGGTGACATCGACTCGCCGCACCTGATCGGGTACGGCTCGACGGCCCAGGTCACCGAGGGCATCGTGACCGAGGTCGCCGCCGTGATGCGGGACCGGCTGCCACCGCCGGACATCAGCGCGGAACGGCTGCGGGCCCGCGACTGGTGGAAGGGCCCCGACCTGTACGTGCTGGTCGACGACTACGACCTGGTGGCGGGCGCGGGCAGCAACCCGCTGACCCCGTTGCTGGAGTTCCTGCCCCAGGCCCGGGACATCGGCCTGCACCTGGTCATCGCCCGACGCACCGGTGGCGCGAGCCGGGCGTTGTACGAGCCGGTGCTGATGCGGCTGCGGGAGATCAGCACGCCGGGCATCGTGATGTCCGGCAACCGGGACGAGGGGGTGCTGCTCGGCACCGTCCGTCCCGGGCCGCTGCCGCCCGGCCGGGGTTGGCTGGTGTCCCGGCGCGGCGGGACCCGGCTGGTGCAGTTGGTGCACCTCCCACCGCGTTCCTGAGCGCGGTACGGGGTTGCCCGGACGGGCTACCGTCGGCCAGAGTGGATTACCGTGCGCGGTTGCGGGACCGTCACCCGGGTGCGAAGCCGCAGGCGCTGACTCCGGCGCAGGGCCCGGCCCTCACCGGGAGGCAGCGGCCGGCCGCGCCGGTGCCAGGTGAGTGATCGGGGGAGGGACATGGGCGACGAGTGGCTCGTCGACGAGGAGATCAACGTCGACATCCTGCAGCTCAAGGACTTTGCGCAGGCGATTCAGAAGGAGCTGGACGAGAACTTCCGACCCAGTTTCGAGGGCGGCCTGCAACCCATGCTCACCGTGCAGGCGCCCTTCGGCGGCGGCGGGATGAAGGAGGCCGCGTTCTTCCGCGGCCGGCACGACGAGAGCCGGATGGCGGTGTCCCACTTGATGGGCGACGCGATGAAGGGACTCGTCGCGCTCAGCACCGCCGCCCTCTCCATCTCGGCGGAGTACCTGACCGGTGACGCGCTCGCCCAGGCCACCAACGACGACGTCCTCAACGCGTTCCACGGGGTCGACGGTCAGGAGACGCTCAGCGGCGCCTGGCAGGAGGGCAACGCCGACGATCCGGCCGGGACCGTTCCTCAGGAGGCCGCCAACCCCGTGCCCATGGACCCCTACTACGGCATGGACTCCTGCCCCACGGGTGACCAGCGGGAACAGACGCCGGAGTGGGCTCAGCGGGAGGTCGTCGGCGAGGGTCCCGGCGCGTACGTGATCCCGGGCGACAGCGAGCGTATGCACGGTGAGGATCTCCGACTGGACCAGTCGAGTCTGCAGTGACGGCGGGGCGGAACGTGGGACCTGAGGAGCGGGGATGAGCGACTACTACGGCTGGCAGCCGCCGAGCTACCACATGTATTCCGGGGTGTCGGACGACTACGCGGCCGAGCGGGCCGCCCAGTCCACGCCGTACGAACCCACGTCGTGGGACTCGGTGAACATCGAGCAGATGTGGGAGTACGTCCGCAAGGAGAGTGACGAACGCACGACCGCGCTCGCCGAGATGTGGCGACGTGCCGCCAGTCTGCTCCAGTCGACCCGGGACAACCTCCAACGCCACGCGGACTCGCTCGACGCCAAGTGGCAGTCGCCGGCCGCCCGCGTCTTCATGGGCCGGGTCGGCGCGACCCTGCACTCGCTGGACGAGTGGAAGACCGTGGCGAGCAACAACGCCACCGGCCTGGAGCAGCTCGCCAGCAAGATCAAGACCACCCAGACCGAGATGAAGACCCTCTGGGAGGAGTACCGGGCCGAGCAGGTCCGGCAGGGCGAACGGCGCTCCGACGACAAGGGTTTCCAGGCCTCCGATCTGGTGGACTGGATCCCCGGCGTCACCGGCAACAACGGCAGGTCGTACGAGGACGTCCAGAAGGACTACCACCAGCGCGCCAAGAACATCGTCAAGCCGCTGGCCGACTTCTACATCGACACGTACATCACGAACATCTCCCGGGGCGGGAAGTTCAAGGGCCCGACCGACGCCGTGCTCTTCGACCAGTCGAGTGTTCCCCGGCCCACCGGGCCGGGCGGACCACCGGGCGGTCGCCCCGGCGCGCCCTCGCTCAACGGCGCCCGGCCGAACCGGCCGGACATGCCGAACCGGCCGAACACGGGCGACCGACCCACCGAACCCGCCGCTCCGCCGCCGGGTACGCCGGACGGCGTCAGCCTCGCCGGCACCACGGCGCCGGTCGCCCCGGCCGGTCCGCCGCCGGCCGCACCACCGCCGGTGAACACGCCGAACACGCCCGTCGCACCCGGCCCGGCCCCGCCGCCGGTGACGGGTCCCGGACTTCGTCCGGCCAACCCAGGCCTGAACCAACCGGGCACGGGCGGTCGACCGAACGCACCCCGCACCTCGCTGCCGGGCGCCGGTGGACCCACCACGCCGGGCAGCCGAGGGCCGGCACCGAACCGTCCCACGCTTCCTGGAGCCGGTGGACCGGGTAACGGCGCCGGAGCGCCTCCGGGCGGCAAGCGCGGTCCCGCACCGAACCGCCCGACCCTGCCGGGCAACACCGGTGCACCGGGCGCGCCGGGTGCACGTCCGGGCCGACCGGGCGGGCTGCGGCCGACCGGTGCACCCACCCCACCGGCGTCCAGCCCGCAACTGCCGGGCTCCACGGCCCGTCCGGGCCAGCGGGGTGCCGCCCCCGGCCGTCCGGCGACCTCGCCGCCGCCGAGCCTCGGCGGCCAGCGCGGCACCGCACCGGGCACGCCGCCCAAGGCGGGTGCCGCTCCGGGTGGCCGGGGCGCCACGTCCCCGGCCACGCCGTCCGGCAAGCCCACTCCGGGCACCGGTGCCCGGCCCGGCCTGACCGGTCGCACCGGCGCCGCCCGCCCGGCACCGACCACCGGCCCGGCACCTTCCCTCGGCGGACGCCGCGGCGGAGGCTCGGTGCCCAAGCCGCGTACCGGTCAGGCGCGCGACGGGGAGCAGGAGACCTGGGAGTACGGCGAGGGCGACGACGAACTCTGGGTCACCGAGTCGTCGGCGGTCGGTGTGGTCGAGGCGCCGGCCGAGCAGCGCCCTCGCGAGCAGGGACGGGCGCTCGGGCAGGCCTGAGCAGCGGCGGGCCGGTCACCGGAATTCCGGTGGCCGGCCCGTACCATGCGGTGACCGTCCACGTTCCTCGCCGTCGGACGACCCGGCGGCCCACAGCGGAAGGCTGACGGGTATGCGAGTCCTCACCCGACCGGTGACCACCGTGGCGATGACCGCCGTGGGCGTCCTGGCCGCTCTGGCCGTGCCCGCCGCTCCCGCGCTGGCCGACTCCACCAGGGACGACTCCTGGCACGTCCGGGCCCTGGAACTGGCCGAGATGCACCAGATCAGCCGGGGCGAGGGCATCACCGTCGCGGTGATCGACACCGGGGTGGACGCGACACACCCGGATCTCAAGGACAACGTCGTGCCCGGCGTCGACCTCTATGACGACGAGGCCAAGGGGCGCGTCGACCGGGAGCGGCACGGCACCGGGATGGCCTCGCTGATCGCCGGACACGGACACGGACCGGGTAACCGCGACGGCGTACTCGGCGTCGCGCCGAAGGCCCGTATCCTGCCGGTCACGATCAAGAGTCCACGTGCCGCCGTGATCGCGCCGACCGCGATCGCCGCCGGCATCAACTGGGCGGTCGACAACGGCGCGGACATCGTCAACGTCTCGCTGGGCGCGAGCCACAGCGAGGAGCTGAACCGGGCGGTGGACCGCGCCTACCAGCGGAACGTCGTCGTGGTCGCCGCGGTCGGCAACCGCAAGGACGCGATCATCGGTAACCCGGCCCGGCACCCCGGCGCGATCGCCGTCAACGGCACCGACCGGGCCGGTGTGATCAGCAAGGAGGCGGCGCTGCCGGCCGAGGAGGTCGACGTCGCCGCGCCGGGCGAGGACATCGTCCAGGCCGCTCCCGGCGGCCGGTACGTCACCGCCGTCGGCAACAGCGGATCGGCAGCGATCGTGTCCGGGGCGTTGGCCCTGGTCAAGGCGAAGTACCCGAACCTGACCGCGTTCCAGCTCTTCGAACGGCTGCTCGAGACCACGCGGGACGCCGGTGATCCGGGCAAGGACCTGTACTACGGATGGGGTGCTCTGGACCTGCGGGCCGCCCTGACCGGTGAGCCGGACGGCCGGGGCCGCAACGTACCGGCCCCCACCGAGCCGGACCTCGACGCGGATCTGGCGGCGGCCCGTGCCGTCGAGGGGCCCGGCCCGGCGGAGACCATGGTCGTGGTCCTGGTCTGGGTGGGGATCCTGGTGCTCCTCGTCGGGGTCGTGACGGCCGTCGTGCTGCTGCGTCGCGCCCGTCGGGGCAGGGCCGCCCCGGACGACGACCGACCCGCACCCGTTGGACCGGCACCCGGGACGCCCGTCCCATCGGGTGGACCGGACTCCGACGAGCCCGCCGACGACTCGGTCTGGCGCCGGCCGCCGGGCTGACCGATGCGCCCGAGGAGGAACCCGTGACGTCGCCGCCCACCGGTGGATCTCCGTACCCGCCTCCCGGCCCCCCGCCGGTCTCCGGCCCGTACCCAGCACCTGGCCCTTCCCCGATCCTCGGCCCGGCGGTGGCCGGGTCGGTGGCGGCGCCGTCCCACGGTGCCCAGGGTGAGCCGCCCAGCCTGCCTGGCCCCGAACGGACGGCCGCGCCGCGCCCGCCCGTGGTCACGCTCGCAGTGTTGCTGATGGTGCCTGCGGTCGTCGTCTGGCTGGTCGCCGGGATCGCCTTCTTCCTGGCCATGCTGCGCACGGAGGGCACCGGGATCGGTCGGCTGCTGGTGGTGGGCATCGGCGGCGCCGTCCTCGCGCTCGCGCTGCTGGTGGTGTTCCTCGCCTCGCTCGGGATGATGATGGCCTGGCAGGGCGACGGCGCGGCCGGATTGACCGTGCCGGCCGGCTTCACCTTCGGGATCTTCGTCGTCGTCATCGTGACGCTGCTGGCGCAGGGCAAGCTGACCTTCCAGCCGACGATGGTCACCCCGCTGGTGGTGGGCGGCCTCGCGGGCGTCTCGCTCGCCCTGGTGTGCAGTCCGCCGGCCCGCGCCTGGTTCGCCCGCCGCCGCTCCTGATCAGGCCGGGGACCAGCGCCGGGCGGTGGCGTCGAAGCGGGCCAGCAGTTCGTCACGACCGTCCTGGTGCAGGCAGTGCAGGGCGGTGCCGTCCGGTACGACAAGCGACTCCATCCGGGGCCCGCCCTCGCCCCACTCCGGCGGCGTGGTCTCGCCCGGCGGCCAGCGCAGCACCGCCACCCACTCGTCGCCCTCCTCGAAGGGCGAGCCCTCGCCGAGCAGTCCGAGGCGGCGGTAGAGCCGTGCCGGGGTGTCGCGTCCCGGGCCGTGCCAGGCGTGCACCAGCCCGGCTGCCCGGTCGTACCCGTCGTCGAGGTAGGACGGCAGGTAGCGGTGCGGGATGACCAGTTGCAGCAGCAGCGGTACGTCCGGGTCCGGTCCCTCGTCGACCTCGGGTTCCGAGGGCGTACGCGGCACCGGCACGCCCCGCCGCGACGGCTCGGCGTACGCGGCCGCCTCGCGGCGACGCTGCTCCTCCTCGGTCGCCTCGGTGATCACCTGCCGCAGCTCGCCGACCCACTCACGCAACTTCAGCAACGCCTCGCCGGGCAACGCCGCCGCCAGCGCGGTGTCCGGGTTGAGCAGCAACTGCCAGGAGAGGTCCGGCCAGTGGTCGGTGAGCTGGAGGCTGTTGATCACCACCAGGTCGTGCTCGCCGAACGCCTGCCGCATCCGCGCCTCCGAGGTGAACACCGGCAGGCTCGTCCGGCCCTGCTCGTCGGGCAGGCTCCACCAGGGGAACTCCGGGTCGGAGAGGTCCCGGGTGACCGGGCCGTCCGGGCGCAGCGGCAGCACCAACTCGGCCCGGAACAGTGCCGACATGAGCGCGTTCGGGTCCTGTCGGCGAATCGCCTCGCGCAGCGGCCGTTCCGTCTCGACCACCGGCGCGGCGACCGACCGCAGTTCCTCGGCGGTCAGCCGCAGCGCGATCGGCAGCCCGGCGTCGACGGCCAGCATCCAGGCGTCGTCGGGCCAGTCGACGGCGAGGTCGGCGAGCCCGAGCACGTGGTAGCTGACCGACCGGCCGGGTAGACCGGCGGCGACGGCCGCCGCCGAGGTGTAGGCCAGCACGTGGGTGATCCCGTCGTGGGTGCCGGTGGGCCAGGCCACCGGCTCCAGACCGGCCGCCGCCGACGGCGACACCGGCAGCAGCAGCGGACCGTCGGCGAGTGCGGCGAGGAAGGCGGCCCGGTCGTCGGCCTCGGCGGCGGCCAGCATCGCCCGCTCGGTCGCGGTGCTGGGCTGCCAGTCGATGGTGGGCTGCCCGTCGGTGCGTTGCCGGTCAGTGGTGGGCTGCCGGTCGGTGATGGGCTGGCGGTCGGTCACCAGCCGCCGTCCCGGTCCACCCGCTGCGGCTGCCGGCCGAGCACCAGACCGGTGATCGCCTCGTCCAGGTCCGCACCGAGGAACCAGTCCCCGGTGTGGTCCAGCACGAACACCCGGCCCTGGGCGTCGACGGCGAGAATGCCGGTGCCGCCGCCCTCCTCGCCGAGTGGGCTCAGCGGCGCGCCGATCGCCTCGGCCAGTTCGGCGAGCGTCTCCACCGACTGCCGCACCAGGAACGGGTCCAGGTGGAACTCGCTGGGCGCGATCTGCTCGCCGTCGCCCCGTGGGCTGATCCGCAACCCCCCGAACTCGGCGTACGCGGCGATGGCCGCTGCCGTCATCATGTGCTGACGGCCGCCGGGGCTGGCCTGGGCGGCGATCCGCAGCCCCCACTCGCGGCCCCGGTCGTCGTCGCGGCCGTCGGGTGACCAGCCCGCCTCGGTCAGAGCCTCGGCCACCAGGGCGGGGAATCGTCCGGTCACGTCAACGCCTCCATACCGAACCAGTCGAGCAGCGCGGCGCAGGATCGACAGGGCGGCTGGACCTCGCCGTGGCGCGGGTCGCCCTCCTCGCGTACCCGGGTCACCCGCACCTTCGCGCCCCAGAGCAGCGCCCGGGCCCGCGCCGCCTCGATCGGCGGACCACCCTGCTCGGCGGCGTACAGGCGGTCGGAGACCAGCACCGCCTCGGCGCACCAGCCCGCGAAGCGTTCGCGCTGGTCGACCGGCAACCCGTGCAGGAAGCGCCGGACCACCGGGTGCAGGTCCGGCGGCACGTCCCCGCGTACCGAGGTGTGGGTGTAGACGGTGCCGTCGGCCAGCAGCGCACCCGCCGCCAGCGGCAGCATCCGCGGCTGCGTCATCCGTCCTCCCGGAGGTCGTCGTCTCCCGGGCCGACCGGCCGGGACCGCTCGCCGAGCCTAACCAGCGACGGCGCTGCGGCGCGGCCCGGTCCGCGTCGTCCCGGCCAGGCGCGTCGCCCGTCCCAGGAGCGTGCGGGGCTCACATTCGGTGGAGCGGCTGGGATATCGTCGGTCCGACCCCCCGCCTGCTCGCCGCACGAAGCCCCGGAGCCATGACGCGCACCCTTCTCGTCTCGACCGACCAAGCCGGCGCCTACCCGTCCATCGGTGAGGCGCTGGCGGCAGCGGGCGACGACACCGTCGTCGCGGTCAGCCCCGGCACCTACTACGAGGCGCTGTTCGTCAACGACCGTGGCGCCACCGTGGTCGCCGCCGAGGGGCCGGGCACGGTCACCATCGACGCCTCCTCCGGGACGTACCCGACGGTCTCCTGCAACTCCGGTCGTCTGGAGCTGCGTGACCTCGTGCTCAAGGCCGGTGACGCGCCGGTCGTGGTGGCGGACCGGGCGAAGCTGACGCTGACCGGTTGCGAGCTGAGCGCCGGTTTCGGCGCCGCCGTCCAGGTCGCCGGTCGGTCGGAGTTCAACCTGGCCCGCTGCCGGGTCACCGGGGGACGCTACGGCCTGGTGGTGGAGGACTCCGAGGGCAGCGTCGAGGGCTGCGAGTTCACCGACCTCGCCGAGGACGGCATCATCGTGCGGATCGGCGCCGCCCCGACGATCCGCACCACCACCGTCACCCGCTGCGGCAACCGGGGCATCTACATCTACCAGTACGGCAAGCCCACCATCGAGGCGTGCGACATCTCGCAGACCGGTCAGGCCGGGATCGCCGTCGTGCACCAGAGCGCACCGGTGCTGCGCCGCTGCCGGATCCGGGACACCCGTGGCCCGGCGGTCTCCTTCGGCCGGGGCTGCCAGGGCTCGGTCACCGAGTGCACCACCGAGAACACCGCCGAACCGGCGATCGAGATCGCCGAGGGCGCCTCACCGACCATCGTGGAGGGCCGGGTGCACCGGCAGGCGGCCTTCGGTGCGGCGGCGGCCCGCGCCGCCACTCCGCAGGACACCGCGCGGGTGGAGAAGCTGCTCGCCGACCTGGAGGCGATGGTCGGCCTGGAGTCGGTGAAGGAGGAGGTCCGGGCCCTGATCGACGAGATCCAGGTCAACGAGTGGCGACGCAGCGCCGGGCTGCCGGTCGGTGCGGTGAGCCACCACCTGATCTTCGCCGGTGCGCCGGGCACCGGTAAGACCACGGTGGCGCGCATCTACGGCGAGTTGCTCGCCGCGCTGGGTGCGCTGCCCGGCGGCTCGTTCCGCGAGGTGTCCCGCCGTGACCTGGTCGGGCAGTATCTCGGCCACACCGCCGAGAAGACCGCCGCAGCGTTCGAGCAGGCGCGCGGCGGCGTGCTCTTCATCGACGAGGCGTACACCCTCTCCCGGTCCTTCGGCAGCGGCGGCGACTTCGGCCAGGAGGCCATCGACACGCTGGTCAAGCTGATGGAGGACCACCGGGACGAGATCGCGGTGATCGCCGCCGGCTACACCGGTGACATGGTGACGTTCCTCGACGCCAACGCCGGTCTGGCCTCCCGTTTCGCGAGGACGATCGAGTTCGGCAACTACTCGCCGGAGCAGTTGGTGGTCATCGTGGAGCGGATGGCCTCCGGCGACGAATACCTTCTGGACGACGGGGCGTCCGAGGTGCTCCGGCAGCACTTCGGCACGATCGAGCGCGACGAGAACTTCGGCAACGCCCGGGAGGCGCGCAAGCTGTTCGAGGGCGTACGCAAGGCACAGGCACAGCGACTGCGCCAGTCCGGCCAGCGACCCAGCCTCGACGAGCTGCGCACCGTGACGGTCGCCGACGTCCAGGCCGCGATCGGACGCTGACCATGCCGGGCCGGTCAGGGAGGGACGTGCGGTGACGCATCCGGGTGCGGCACGGCCGGGCGAACCGGGTTGGCAGCAACACCCGGGGGCCACGGCACCGCCGCAGCAGCGCACGGCACCGCCGCAGCAGCGCACGGCACCGCCGCAGCAGGCCGCCACGCCGGCACCGACGCTCGGCGGGGCCGGGCCGGGGCAGGCGTGGGCCGCTCAGCGTACGCAGGGGCGGGCGACCGTCGGGACCGCGTACACCAGCCAGGCCGCCGCGCTGGCCGCAGCCGCTCCGGCCGCCGAGCCGGCGGTGGAGCAGAGACCGGCGCCTCCGGCCCAGCCCGACGTGGCGGTCCGACCGGAGGGCCTCGACACGGCGGCGACCGCGCCCGACGCGGCGACGATTCCGGTGGTACGCCCGCACCGGCGTCCGTTGCGGGTCGGCGGGATCCACGTCGCCCAACTCGTGGCCTGGCAGGCGGGTGCGGCCGGGGTGCTGGCCGCGAGCGCGCACGGACTGCCGTTGACCATCGCGGTGGCCACCGGTGTGGTGCTGCTGCTCTCGCCGACCCTGCTG
The DNA here is from genome assembly GCF_044460945.1 of Micromonospora sp. NPDC049903. Classification (NCBI taxonomy): domain Bacteria; kingdom Bacillati; phylum Actinomycetota; class Actinomycetes; order Micromonosporales; family Micromonosporaceae; genus Micromonospora; species Micromonospora sp. NPDC049903. Next base: position 127,319 of record NZ_JBITKL010000014.1, on the reverse strand, counting down.
CGGCACCGGGGACGGTGGCTCTATCAGTGGCTGGCCGTCTGGTGGGGCTACCGGGGTCGACGTCGGCAGCTCACCGCCACCGGCACGGACGCGGCCTGGCAACTGCTGACCAATCTGGAGGGCAGCGTCGAGCTCGACCAGGTCGAGATCGACGACCAGCCGGCCGTGCTGTTGACCCACCGGGGCGGCCTGAGTGCCGTGCTGGAGGTGGACCCGACCGAGGGTGCCCTGCTGATGGGCGCGCCGCAGGCCCTGCCGTCGCCGGTGTCGCTGTTGCCGGCCGCCGACCCGGACACTCCGGCCGTGGCGGTCCAGGTGTTGATCCAGGTCACCCCGGCACCTCGGGCCCGCTCCGCCGCGGTGGACCGGGCGTACCGCGAGCTGACCGGCGGGGAGGTGCCGGCGAGCCGGCAGGCGTGGGTGGTGCTCCAGGCACCGCGTACCCCCGACTTCCATGCCGACCGCGACCTGCGCCCGGCGCTGACTGCGGCGATCCGCCGCACCCGGCGGCAGTTGCGCCAGGATCGGGTGGCCGCCCGGCTGCTCAACCGGGACGAGGTGCTGGCCGCCGTCGCCGGCCTGACCCATCTCACCGACGGGCCGGCCGGTGGTGACCGGCCGCTGGCCCGGGAGGGCTGGCGGCACTGGTCGGCGCAGGGCGTCCCGCAGAGCTGCCACCGGCTGCTCGACTGGCCGCGTCGGTCGTGGGAGGTCGATCCACTGCTGCGTGGGTTGCCCGCGGCGGCCGGCGTGGTGTCCATCGCGGTGGCCCGGGAGACCGGTCGCACCGGTGCCGCCGACGCCGTGGTGGAGGTGGCGTTCCGGCTGATCGGCGCGGACGCCGACGCGCTCGCCGCCGCCGACCGGGCCCTGGAGGAGGCGGTCCGGGGTCACGGTGGCCGCCTGCAACGACTCGACGGCGAGCACGCGTACGGCGTGGCCGCCACCCTGCCGTTGGGAGGCTTCCTCAGGTGAACGGCGTCGCGTTCCCCGGCAGCCGGATGGGGCTGCACGTCACCGACGAGGCCGCCGTCGCCGGCCTGCACCTGGTCGCCGGGGGCGGCGGGCTGGTGGTCGGGCGCAACCGGCAGCAGGAGCCAGTGGGGCTGCGGGTGTTCCGGGCCGAACCGACCCGGCTGATGCTGACCGGCGGGGTACGCGCCGCCGAACTGCTCGCCTTCCGCTCTCTCGCGCTCGGTGCCCGGCTGTTCATCCAGACCGCTCGCGAGCAGGAGTGGGACGCCTTCCTGCGGCGCTGTGTGATCGGCCGGGAGATCGCCTCGTTCCTTCCACCGGGGGTGGCCCCGCCGGTGCCCGCCACCCCCACCGAACCGCAACTCGTGGTGATCGACACCGGTCCGGTCACCGGCCCGGACACCAACCTCAGCGCACCCTGGCGGGCCACCCTCGTGGTCCGCGACGACCTGGCCGGTTGGGACGTCGAGGTGCTGGTCCGCAGCGACATCGTGGTACTCCAGCGGCTCACCGAGGCCGAGGCGGCGACCGCCGCCACCGCCCTCGGTCTGGTCAGCGTGCAGGGCTGGTTCACCCAACTGCACCCGGAGATGGTCGGCCTGATCACCAAGGGCAAGGTGCAGTGGGTGATGCTCAGCATGACCGGCACCGAGGGTCAGCTCATCGGACCGGTGGCCCGGGGCGGCTGAGGCGACGGTTGACCCGGCGACGCTGACGGACGGCTCACCCGGCGGCGCCCTCGCCGGGCAGCGCGGCGGCCCGGACCCGTCCCACCAGGACGATCACGGCCAGCACCATCACCAGCACCACCACGAAGGCCAGCCGCAGGTCGAGCGCACCGGCGAGCAGACCGATGACCGGCGCGGCCAGCAGCGCGCCGGGCCACTGGCCCATCGCCACCACCGAGACCCCCTCACCGGAGGTCAGGCCGGGCTGTTCACCGGCGAAGCCGAGCACCGTCGGCGTGACGCACGCGAGACCGAAGCCGAGCAGGCCGAACCCGGCCATCACCGCGGCGGGATGGGGCACGGCCAGCGGCAACGCCAACCCGGCGGCGGCGACCAGGGCGGAGAGCCGGACGAACCGGATCCGGCCGAAGCGCCCGGCGAGCGAGTCGCCGACCAGCCGGGCACCGGCGGCGGCCAGCGAGAGACAGGTGTACGTCGCGGCGGCCAGCACCGCCCCGGCGGCGGCGACCTCGGTGGCGTACAGGGCGCTCCACTGGGCACCCGCCATCTCCACGAACGACGCCAGGAACGCGATCGCGGCGAGCAGCAGCAACTGGGGCGTGAATCGGTCGCGCAGCCGGCGGCGCGCCTCACCCTCCTTCGTCTCCTGACGGGGCGTGTCGGGCAGCCAGCGTTGGGTGCCGATCAGCACCGCACCGAGCAGGGCGCTGGTGATCGCCATCTGGATCGACGGGGAGAGGCCGACGGCGGCGGCTCCGGTGCCGCTGAGACCACCGGCGAGCATGCCGATGCTGAACCCGGCGTGGAACGTGGAGAGGATCGGGCGGCCGTACTGCTTCTGCACCTCGACCGACTGCGCGTTCATCGGGGTGGCCAGCAGGTTGGCCGCGAACCCCCAGACGGCGAGCCCGCCCACCAGCGCGACCACCGTGGTCGAGGCGGCGAGCAGCGGCGCGTTGACCAGGATCAGGGCGGCACCGGCCAAGGCCAGGCGGCGGGTGTTGATCCGGCTGATCAGCACCGCGACCACCACGAGCGAGATCAGCTCACCGGCGTTGGTGGCGATGTTCGCCAGGCCCCAACCGGTGTTGCCGAGGCCGACCGCGTTGCGGACGTCCGGCACCCGGGAGGACCAACCGCCGATGGCCAGGCCCATGATGACGAAGAGCAGCACCACCGAGTAGCGGGCCCGGACCGCGCTGCGCGGCACCGGCGGCGTCTCGCGGTCGGCGTGCTGGTGCGTCGAGGTGTCCGTCATGATCGTCGTACCTCTCCCGAGTCGGCCTGGATCCTGGTCCCCGCCCCTCTCCGCGCCCCTTCTACCCCGCCGCGTGATCGAAGAAGCACGCGCCGTCAGGAAGCCGGAGCTGCGCCGGGCAGCGGTCCGGGTCGTCGACGAGGGCGGCGACGACCGCCAGGTAGTCGTCGATCAGCCCACGGACCAGCTCGTCGTCGAAGAAACTGCGGTTGCGGATGAAGACCCCGCCGGCCCGGTCGTCGTCCACCACCACGATCGGCGACCCCCGCTTGAGCCAGACCGGCAGGCAGTCGGCGGGTACGTCGGCGGCGACCACCGGCGCCGGTGTGCCGGGTACGGCCCGTGCGGTGATGTCGAGCGGCTCGACCCGCAGCCCGGGGCAGTGCAGCACCGGTGAGGCGGTGGCCGCCGACTGGAACCAGGCGTCGAAGAGGTGGCTGTCCGGCCAGGGACGCTGTCGGGCGAAGTCGGGATGCACCGCCTCGGCCACCCGGTGGAACGGCGCCACGTGGGCGATCGCCTCGGTCAGCGCGGTGTGGGCGGCACGCACCACCGCGCCGAGTGGCGCGTCCGGCGCGATCTCCACCGGCACGTACACGTTGTTGGTGAACTGGCAGATCAGGCGCTGCGACAGCGGGCTCTCCCGGCCGAGCGTGGTGGTGCCGAGCACGATCCGCTCCCGACCGGCACGCAGCGACAGCATCACCAGGTAGGCGGCGAGCAGCAGGACGTACGGGCTGGTCCGGGCACGTCGGGCGGCCGGGCGCAGACGGGCGGTCACCTCGGGCGGGATCGCGAAGCGGGTGGCCACCTCGGCGCTCAGGTCGGCGTCGGGGGCCGGCGGGGTGGCCGGGAAGAGTTGGTACGGCGACACCGGCCGCAGCCGATCCCGCCAGTGGGCGGCCCGGGTGGCGGCGTCGACCCCGCCACCGGCCAGTTCCGTCTCCTGGATGGCGGCGAGCCGGGCGAAGTCGACGCCGAGCGGCGGTTGTGGGCGGACCGCGCCCAGCCGGGCCGCGTACGCGTGGCAGAGGTCCTCCACGAACAGCCGGCACGACCAGCCGTCGGAGACCATGTGGAAGAAGCAGAGCGCGAGGACGTGTTCGGTCGCGGAGAGCCGGATCAACGCGGCCCGCCACAGTGGCGCTTCGGTCGGGTCGTACGCGACCGTGCGGTGCTCGTAGGCGATCTGCTCGATCCGCGCCTGCTGGACGGCCGGCGACTGGCCGGTGAGATCCACCTGGACCAGGGGTGACCGGACCCGGGGCAGGATCTCGATCTCGGGCCGGACGCCGATCCGGACGAACCGCATCCGCAGCGCGTCGTGCCGGTCGATCACGTCCTGCACGGCCTGCGCGAACGCGTCGACGTCGAGTCGGCCGGAGAGTCGACGGAACTCCACCACCACCAGTCGGGCGGCGCCCGGGTGGGCCGGGTCGAGGGCGGTCATGAACTCCCACATCATCTGCTGGCTCGGGGCCAGCGGCAGGGTGGTCGGCACACCGGCTCCTCTCACGCCGCGACCGGTTCCGCCCGCGACGGGGCGACCGGCTGGTAGTCGTCCTCGTTCGGGGCCCGGAACCCGGTGAAGAGCAGGTCGGGGCGGCGCATCCGGAGTGCGGTGACGAAGGCGGCGCCGTCGAAGAGGGTCTCGATCGCGGCACAGGCCACCGACTCGGCGAGGGCGCGCGGGCCACGGTCGTCGCCGAGCCGACCGGGTGTCTTCGCGGCCACCAGCGCCGCCGCGACGGCCGGCACCGCGAGCAGGCTGCGTCCGCCGGTACGCCGAGCCGTGGCCAGCCCGACGGCAGCGGTCACCGCGAGCGCGCTGACGGTGTTCAGGACGAACCGGCGGCGGTGCGGGTGGGCCACGCAGAGCCACTGTTCGGATCGCCCGTACGTGGTGAACCGGTATGCGACGGCTCCGACGGTGTCGGCGACCGAGGTGTCGTGGGTGACGACCGCCTCGGGCTCGGCGAGCAGCGCGTACCCGGCGTCGGTCAGCAGCAGGCCGAGGTGCAGGTCCTCGCCGCCGATCGGCATCGGGGAGTCCTCCGGGAAGCCGCCGACGGCGTCGAACGCGACCCGTTTCACGGCCGTGTTCGCCCCGGCGCCCCAGGACACCCGCTCGTGGTGCAGCGGCCGGGTCAGGTCACCGAGCAGCAGGTAGGAGCGGCTCATCACCCGGAAGAAGGCACCCTCGCCGGGTTCCACCAGGACCGGCCCGGTGACTCCGGCGACCTCGTCGCCGCTGGCGCGCAGCCGGGCGGCGTACCGGGTGATCAGGTCCTCCGGCACCCGACAGTCGGAGTCGGTGAACAGCACCAGGTCGTGGCGGGCGTGCCGGACGCCCAGGTTCCGTTTGGCCCCGACGTGCCGGGGACCGCGTACGTAGCGGGCGCCGTACTGGGCGCAGGCGGCCCGGTGCGCGGCGGCGGCCGCCGGTGCGGAGTCGTCGACCACCACCACCTCCACCGGCTCCGGGCAGTTCCGGGCCGCGCGTTGCAGGCTGCGGAGCTGTCGGCGCATCTCGGGCACCCGGTCCTTGACCGGGATGACCACCGAGACGCCACGCTCGACGCCGGGTGGTGCGGTCGGCTCGCTGCGGGATGACTGCGGGGATCGGCTCATGTCCCGAGGGTCGGCCAGGCCGATACAACGCCGATACACGGCATCGAACTCCGCCGGTATCCGATGTGTACGGAGGATGTATCGAGCGGCAGCAGTGTCGACGGCATGACGACCTCCATCCGTACCGACCGACGGCTCGCCGTCGACGGCGGCCGACCGTTGCGGCCGCCGGACCGGCCGTGGCCCCGCTGGCCGGTCCCCGCCCCGGACGCCGAGCGAAACCTCGCCGCCGTGCTGCACGGTGGCCGGTGGGCGATCAGCAGCCCGACGTGCGGCGACACCCCGCTCTTCGAACGCCGGTTCGCCGCCGACTTCGCCCGCTACGTCGGCACCCGCCACTGCGTACCCGTGGACCACGGGTCGAGCGCCCTGGTGGTGGCCCTCGAATCCCTCGGCCTCGACTTCGGTGACACCGTGCTCGTCCCGGCCCTGACCTGGACCGCCTCGGCGACCGCCGCGCTGCGTGCCGGTCTGGTGCCGGTGCTTGTCGACGTGGACGCCGACACCGGCTGCATCGGGCCGGACGACCTCGACCTGTCGGTGGACCCGCGCGCCGTGGTGGCCGTGCACTGGGCCTCCAACATGGCCGACATCCCGGCGTTGGACGCGGTCACCGCGACCCGGAACATCTCGATCGTGGAGGACTGCGCCCAGGCGCACGGCGCCACCTGGCAGGGCCGCCAGGCCGGCTCCCTGGGTCGGATCGGATGCTTCAGCTTCCAGCACGGCAAGGTCCTCACCTGCGGCGAGGGCGGTGCCGTGGTCACCGACGACGACTCGCTGGCACCGGTGCTCCAGGAGCTGCGGGCCGACTCCCGCCGCTACCGCGACGGACGCCCCGCCCCGGGTGAGCTGGACCTGGAGGAGAGCGCCGGTATCCAGGGCGCGAACTTCTGCCTGAGCGAGTTCTCCGCCGCCGTGGCCTGTGCCCAACTCGGCTTCCTGGACGAGCAGCACACCGTCCGGAACCGCAACTACGCCCTGCTCACCGAGCTGGTGGCCGACCTGGACGGGGTACGCCTGCTGCAACCCGCACCGGCGCAGACCCGGATCTCCATCTATGAGGGCACCATCGTCGTCGACGAGCTGCCCGCCGGGATGAGCAACGCCGACCTGGCCACCGCGCTCACCGCCGAGCTGGGCAAGCGCTTCTATGTCACCGACGAGCCGCTGCACCGCAGCCCGCTGCTCCAGCCCTGGACCAAGCCGCTGCTCGCGCCGCTGGCCGAGCGGTTCTCCGAGATCCACCGCGACCGTGCGTACCCCAAGACCGAGTGGCTCGCCGCGCACACCGTGCAGACCCACCACAGCACGTTCCTCGGCGACGAGCGCGACATGCACGACGTCGCCGGCGCCCTCGGCAAAGTGCTGGCCCGCTGAAACGCGCCACCGATCCGCGTGCCACCGACCCGGCGCGCCCAGAGAAGGGACCCTTCCGTGACCATCACGCACAGCGAGACCCCGCAGAGCACGTCCTCGTCGCAGACCTCCGACGGGCCGATCGGCCTGTGGCTCAACGGCGCCCGAGGCTCGGTCGCCACCACCGCCGTCACCGGCCTGTTGGCGCTGCGGGCCGGGATGACCCGGTCCACCGGCTGCGTCACCGACACCGAGATGCTGCGCGACGCGCCGCTGGCGAGCTGGACCGACATGGTCGTCGGTGGGCACGACGTGGTGGACACACCACTGGAGAAGAAGGCGGAGGCGCTAGTCGACTCCGGCGTGATCCCGGCCCCGGTCCTGGCCGCCGTGCGGGGCAGCCTGCCCGAGGTCGAGGGCGAGCTGCGCACCGGCTACGACGCGCAGTCCCACACCGGCAGCCAGGCCGAGGCGATCGACCGGCTGGCCGCCGACATCGAGGAGTTCCGCAACCGGCACGGGCTGGCCCGGGTGGTGGTGGTCAACGTGTCGTCGACCGAACCGCCCGTCGACTTCCGGCCCGAACACGACGACCTGGAGGCGCTGGCCCGCGCGCTGACCGACCCGGACGCCCGGGTGCTGCCGCCCAGCTCGGTCGTCGCGTACGCGGCCTTCCAGGCCGGTTGCGGGTTCGTCGACTTCACCCCGTCGACCGGGGCGCGGTTGCCGGCTCTGGAGCTGCTGGCCCGCCGCCAGCAGGTGCCCTTCGCCGGCTCGGACGGCAAGACCGGTGAGACGCTGCTGCGGACCGCCCTCGCACCGATGTTCACCTGCCGCGCGCTGCACGTGCTCTCCTGGGCCGGGGTCAACCTGCTCGGCGGCGGCGACGGGGCGACGCTGGAGGACCCGGCGAACGCCAAGAGCAAGCTGAGCTCCAAGTCGGGTGTGCTGCCGGCGCTGCTCGGCGAGGACGTGACCGCACCGCTGCACATCGACAACGTGCCGGACCTCGGCGACCACAAGACCGCCTGGGACCACGTCTCCTTCGAGGGCTTCCTCGGCGTCCGGATGTCCATGCAGCTCACCTGGAGCGGCGTCGACTCGACGCTGGCCGCGCCGCTGGTGCTGGACCTGGCCCGGCTGACCGCCGCCGCGCACCGGGCCGGTCACGTCGGCCCGGTCGAGGAGCTCGGCTTCTTCTTCAAGGACCCGATCGGCTCCGACGAGCACGCCCTCGCCGACCAGGCCCGGGCACTCACCGAGTGGGCCAACGGCCTCGACCGCGAGGCCGAGAGCTGAGCCGTCCGCGCCGCCGGCGCGGGCGACCGCGCCGGCGGTTCCGCCCGCCGTAGCCACGAGGAGCCTCCCATGCCCCCACAAACCCAGAGCCGGCCGGACCGGCGGACCGGTGATCCGGTGTGGACGCCGATCCTGACCGCCCTGCGCGCCTCCGCGCTGGACTGCCTCCAGACGAGCTTCGCGCTGCTGGCCGACCACGCGCACGGCACCGGCAGCCATCTCGCCCTCGGCGCACGCGTCGAGTTCCGTACCCGGGAACGTGCTGGGCTGCCCACCGTCGAGGCCACGCCGGACGACCGCGCCGCCGAGGCGGTGGGTCTGCTCGGCCTGCGGGTCGAGGGCCGGTGGACGCAACTGGACGGGCCGCGCGTACGCCGGCTGTTCGCCACCGGCCAGCCGCTGTACGTCATCGCCGATGCCAACGACCTGCCCTGGTGCCCGTACCAGGGGCACGAGCACATGCGGCACAGCTTCCTCGCCACCGACGCGGGCTCGGGTGCGGTGACCGTGGTGGACGCGTACCACAACGACACCGCCTGGGGGCCGGCGCGCCCGGGGGTGTGGCGGTTGCCGGTGGACGAGTTCGACACGGCACTGGCGGGCGGTGCCCACACGCTGGCCATCACGGCCGGTCCGGCACCGATCCTCGACGTGCCGGAGATGCTGGCAAGCAACGCGGAGCGGGCCCGGCAGTCCCGTCCGGCGGTGGCCGGACATCTCACCTCGCTCACCGAGAGCCTGACCACCGTGGACGGCCTGCACCGGTTCGTCCTCGACGTGTGGCTGCTCGGACGGGCCCGCCAGTTGCACGAGCACTGGCTGGAGTCGGTCCGCCCGGAGGCCGCCGCCGCGCTGGCCGGGCAGGCGCAGCGATGGCAGCAGCTCTCCGCCCGCAGTTACGTGGCGCTGCGTCGCGCCCAGACCGGACGCCCCGCCTCCCCCGAGCTGGCCGACGCGCTGGGCGCGCTGGTCGACGAGTACCTCTCGGCGGTGGAGGCGATCGGGGCCACGACGGCGGCGAGCGACGACGAACCGCGTACCGCTGACGGCTCGCGTACCGGTGACGGCCCGGTGCAGGCGGCGGTGCTCGGTGCGCTGCGGGACACGCTGCACCTGGACGAGGACCGTCTGCGCCCCACGGACGTACTGCGGGATCTGCCGGGCTTCGACTCGTTCCGGCTGGTCGACGTCATCGACCGGGTCGAGCGGCGGCTGGGTGTCGAGGTCCCGGCCACCGCGCTCTCCGCCGCCGACCTGCGGGACGTCGGCTCGCTGTGCGCGATGTTCGCCGACGCCAGCCGTACCGGAGGTGCCTGATGAGCACCGACCTGCTGCACGGCCTGCTCGACCGGGCCGCGTCGCGGTGGCCGGACGCGGACGCGGTCAGCGACGGTACGGTCCGACTCAGCCATCGGGAGGTGGACGCGCACAGCCGCCGGCTCGCCGACTGGCTGCACCGGCAGGGCGTGCGGCGCGGTGACCGGGTGGTGGTCGCGGTGACCGCCGACGCCACCCTGCCCGCCCTGCTCTACGCGGTGTCCCGGATCGGTGCGGTCTTCGCGGTGATCCGGGTGCCCGCTCCCGAGGTCGCCCTCGCCCACGTGCTGGACGACGCCGAGCCGGTGCTCGTCGTCACCGACGATCCGCTGCTGCGCGAGCTGGCGCGGGCCCGGAACGTCGCCGTCCGCGACTCGGCCGCCCTGGCCGGCGCGGCGGAGGGCACTTCACCGCTGGCCCTGACCGGCGCGTCGCCGCTGGCGGTGGATCCGGTCTGCCTGATCTACACCTCCGGCAGCACCGGCATGCCGAAGGCGGTGGTCTCCACCCACGCCCAGGTCACCTTCGCGGTACGCGCGATCCAGTCGGAACTGTCGTACCGCCCGGACGACGTGGTGCACAACGTGCTGCCCACCTCGTTCGACTACGGCCTGTACCAGATCTTCCTGAGCACGGTCGCCGGATGTCGGCTGCACCTGGGCGACGCCGGGCAGACCGGGGGACGCCTCCTGGTCGCGCTGCGCGAGTCCGGGGCCACCGTGCTGCCCTGCGTGCCGTCGCTCGCCATCAACCTGCTGCGACTGCTGCGCCGTCCCGGTGCGGAACGCCCACGGCTACGCCTGATCACCAACACCGGGGCGACCATGCCGCCCGAGGTGCTCGCCGGTCTGCGCGAGGCGCTCCCCGACCTGAAGGTGCAACTTATGTTCGGACTCACCGAGTGCAAGCGTGCCGCCATCATGCCGCCGGACGAGGACCTGCGGCGGCCGGGCGCGGCCGGCCGGGCGCTGCCCGGCACCGAGATCTTCACGGTGGACTCCACCGGCCGGCGGCAACCCTCCGGCACCCCGGGTGAGCTGGTGGTGCGCGGCCCGCACGTGATGGCCGGCTACTGGCGACGCCCCGAACTGACCGCCGAACGCTTCGTCCGCCGCGACGGACTGTTCCCGCAACTGCACACCGGCGACTACGGCCACGTGGACGCCGACGGCTACGTGCACTACGCCGGTCGGCGCGACGACGTCTACAAGGAGAAGGGGACCCGGGTCAGCGCGACCGAGGTGGAGGCCGCCGCGTACCGGGTGGACGGCGTGGAGGTGGCCGGAGTGCTGCCGCCCGCCGACGGCCGCGACGGCGCCACCCTCTTCGTGGTCGCCGAGCTGGCGGCCGACGACATCCTGCACCGGCTGCGCGGCCAGTTGGAGGAGATGAAGGTGCCCGCGCGGTGCGTGGTGCTGCCGAGCCTGCCGCTCAACGGCAACGGCAAGGTCGACCGCCGCGCGCTGGCCCGGTTGGCGGGTGAGCGTCGTGGCTGACCTGCCCTTCGAGACCCCGGCCTACCGTTACGACCTGGCCGACGTACGCGCCAACCACGCCGCGTTGCGCGCGGCCCTGCCCACGCCCAGCCGCCTCTACTACTCGCTCAAGGCCAACCCGCACCCGGCGATCGTGGCGGCACTGCACCAGGCCGGGTGCGGTGCCGAGATCTGCTCCCCCGGCGAACTGGCCACGGCGCTGGCCGCCGGTGTGCCCGGCGACCGGATGCTCTACACCGGCCCCGGCAAGCGCGACGCCGAGGTGATCGAGGCCGTCGAGGCGGGTGTGCGGTGGTTCTCGGTCGACTCGCCGGGCGCTCTCGACCAGGCCGACCGGATCGCCGGTGGATTCGGCACCACGTTGCACTGCCTGCTGCGGGTCAACGACCGGGTGCCGAACCCCGGCCAGGGGTTGACCATGACCGGCGTCGCCTCGCAGTTCGGTGCCGACGTGGACTGGATCGAGCGCCAGCCGGAGACGTTCCGGTCCCGGTCGGCGGCGGTCGTCTCCGGGTTCCACCTCTACACCGGCAGCAACGTCGAGTCGGTGGACGCGCTGGTGACCCAGTTCGCCTCCGCCGCCGCCACCGCGCACCGGCTGCGCGACCTGCTCGGCATCGAGCTGACGCTGCTCAACCTGGGTGGTGGCTTCGGCGCGCCGTTCGCCCGCGCCGGGCACAACGCCGACCTGACCGGGCTCGACGCGCAGGTCCGTAGCGCCCTGGACGGCCTCTTCCCGGGCTGGCCGGACGGCGACCCGGTGATCGCGTTCGAGTCCGGCCGCTTCCTCACCGCCACCGCCGGGACCCTGCTGACCCGGGTGCTGGACGTCAAGCACTCGCACGGTACGCCCGTGGTGGTGCTGGAGTCCGGCATCAACCACCTCGGCGGGATGTCCGGCCTGCGTCGGCTGCCGCCGCTGGTTCCGGCCCTGCACGCGGACGGGTCCACCGATTCGGCCGACGAGCCGGCGCTGACCGGGGCCATCGTGGCCGGTCCGCTCTGCACTCCGCTGGACACCTGGGCCCGTGCCGCGACACTGCCCGACGTACGCCCCGGTGACGTGCTCAGCGTGCCGAACGTCGGCGCGTACGGGCTCTCCGCGAGCCTGCTGGCCTTCCTCGGCCACCCGGCGCCGCTGGAGGTCGTCTGCGACGGCGAGCAGGTCGTCGAGACGTCCCGGCTGACGCTGACCCGGACGCCGGGCACCGCACCGGACGACCCGACCGATCCACGAGACGAAAGGTGACCGTCATGAACGCCGAATTCACCGAGATGCTCCGGCCGTTCCTCAAGTTCGCCGGCGACAAGGAGATCACCGAGGAGTCCCGCCTGCGTGACCTGGGCCTGGACTCGATGCGGGAGATCGAGCTGCTCTTCGCCATCGAGGACACCTTCGGCGTCGCCGTTCCCGACGACAAGCTGGTCGACTCAACGTTCGCCACGGCGGGCGGGTTGTGGCACGTGATCGAGGATCTGCGAACGCCGGTCGGTGGTGGTGCCCGATGACCGGGTACGCCGAGGCACTGACCACTGTGGCGGAGGTCGCCGCCGCACACGCCGAGGCCGCCGACACCACGGCCACGTTTCCCACCGAGGCGCTGGACGCGATGCGCCGTACGCGGCTGCTGGGCCTGCTGGTGCCGACCGCCGAGGGTGGTCCCGGCGGCACGCTCACCGACATGGTCGACGTCACCGAGGCGTTGGGTCGGGTGGACATGTCGGTGGCGATGGTCTTCACGATGCACTGTCAGCAGGTGGCGGCGCTCGCCGCGTACGCCGGGGAGAAGCTGCGCGCCGAGGTGCTGCCGGCGGTGGCGCGGGGCGAGGTGTACCTCGGTTCGGTCACCACCGAGCCGGGCAAGGGCGGGCACCTGCTCACCTCCGAGTCGGGGCTGGAGCAGGACGGGGAGATGCTGCGCGTCGACCGGCAGGCCCCGATCGTCACCGGCGGCCCGTACGCCGACGCGTTCCTGATCACCACGCTGGCACCGCAGGCCGAGTCGGCCACGCAGGTCGACCTGGTCTATGCCGCCCGCGACCAGTTGGAGATCGAGGTGACCGGCGGCTGGCAGCCGTTGGGCATGCGGGCCACGCACAGCGTGCCGATGCGGCTGCGCGGCGCGGTGCCGCAGTGGCAGGTGGTCGGCGAGCACGGCGGGTTCCGGGCCATCGCGACCCGGGTGTTCGCGCCGCTGGCCCACGTCGGCTGGGCCGCTGCCTGGCTCGGGACGGCGGCCGGGGCGTACTCGCGGGTGTTGCGGCACGCGCGCAGCGAGGCGGGACGGCGGCAGTTCGCCCCCTCGTCGGAGCTGGTGCTGCTGCGCCTGGCCGGGATTCGGACTCGGCTCGACGCCACGAACGCCCTGCTGCGGCACACCGTGTCGGTCGTCGACTCGGCACCCGACATGTCCGCCGCGCCGGTGCAGTCGCTGCTCAACACGCTCAAGATCCGGGCCGCCGAGGAGTCCTTCGCCGCCGTGCACGAGCTGGTCGAACTGGTCGGGCTGCGGCACGGCTACCTCACCGGCTCACCGCTGGCGGTGGAGCGCGCCTTCCGCGACCTGCGGTCGGCGTCGCTGAACTACGGCAACGACCGCCTGCGACTGGCCAACGGGGCGCTGGCGCTGCGCGACCCGGGGGTGCGTCTTGCCTGAGCCGACCGCCGACTTCACCGCCGCGCTGGGTACGGCGCTGGCGGGGGTGGACACCGCCGACGCACGGGCCCTGTGGCGGGCACTGGGCGTCGGCGGTGTCGTCGCCGCCCTCTGTCCCGACGGCGGCAACCAACCTGACCCGCGCCGGCTGGCAACACTGTTGACCGAGCTGGACGCCCGCTGTCCGCTCGGCGTGACCCTCTCGGTCTGCGTCCAGGTGGCCACCGTGCTGCCGCTGCTCTCCGAGGCGGCAACCGCCGGACCGGTCGCCGAGACGGTGGCCGGCATGGTGCGCGGTGAGACCGTGGTGGCGCTGGCCGTCACCGACGCCGGTGCTTCCGGCTCGGACCTGCTCGACGCCACCACCCGGGCCAAGCTCGGCGACGACGCCGTGACCCTGGACGGCGGCAAGGAGTGGATCACCAACGCGACCACCTGCCACGCCGCGCTGGTGCTCGCCCGGCACCGCGAGCCCCGACACTTCACCAGCTTCTGCTGGCTGCTGGTGCCGATATCGACGCCGGGGGTGACGGTCGAGCCCACGGGGCGCGCCTTCGCCGGGTCCGGAGTGGGACATCTCCGGTTCGACGGCGTGGCCCTGGAACCGAACGCGCTGGTAGGGCGGCCCGGTCGGGCGCTGGCCGGATTCGCCCGGCAGGTCGGGGTCGAGCGGCTGGCCAGCGCCCTCTGGTCCCGGGCGATCTGCCGCCGACTGTTGACCGGGCTCGGGGAGTGGCTGCGGGCCCGACCGGCCGCCGACGGCACGCTCTGGGACCACCCGGCGGTCCGCGAGCAGTACGCCCGCTGCCTGGTCGCCCTCTGCCAACTGGACGCGCTGTGCGCGCCCCTGCTGGACGGCCCGCCCGGTCCACCCTCGACCGTCACCGGCATGGTGCTCAAGGTGGCCGCCGCCGAGACGGTCGAGACGATCGCGGCCGAGGCGGTGCACCTGCGTGGCGCGGACGCGTTCCGCGACGGCGGCGAGGCGGCGCTGCGTACCGAGGCGGCCATGTTCGGCATCGCCGGCGGTGCCACCGGGACGATGCTGGCCGGACTCGCCGACCACGCGGACGACCTGCTCAGGAGCGGGCCATGAGCAGCGGCCACCGGCTTCCCGGGATGCCGGGCGCGGTGGCGGTCGCGCTGCCCGACGGGGTCTTCGCCGCCTACGCGCCGATCGGTGCCCTGGAGACGCCGGAGCAGCCGGCCGGTGACGTCGGCCGGGGGCTGCCCCGGTGGCGGGTGGCCGAACGGGTCGGGGCGCGGCGACTGCTGACCACGCTGGTCGGCGCGGTGGCGCCGACCGGGACCGGGCACCTTGCGGTGGGCAGCCGCGCGGGCGGCCAGCCGTACCTGCCGGACCGTCCCGACCTCGAAGTCAGCCTGGCGCACTCCGGTGGCGTGGTCGCGGCGGCGGTGCACACCCGGGGCGGCGCGGTCGGCGTGGACGTGCAGGAGCCGTACCCGGTGGGTGACGCCCTGGTGCGGCGCTGCTGTCCGCAGGGCGCCGTCGCGCTGCTGCGACACGACCGGTCCACCCGCGACGCGGCGGTGGCCCGGATCTGGACCGTGCAGGAGTCCTGCGCCAAGGCCACCGGGCGCGGGCTGGGAATCCGGCCGTGGCGGATCCCGGTCGGCCCCGACCAGGAGCACGGGTGGTGGCGGCACCTGCGCTGGCGGACCCTGCCGCCGACCGGCGGTACGCCGTGGAGCTGCGCCTGGGAACCGATCGACGACAGGAAGGGAGCAACGCCGTGAGTCTGTACCAGTGGTTCCAACGCAGCGTCGCGCGGTCGCCGGAGGAGATCGCGCTGGAGGTGGGCGCGGAGGCGGTGACGTACCGGCGGATGGACGAACTCGTCGCGCACCTGGCCGGGCAGCTCTGCCACCCGACCGGCCGCCCGCCCGCCGCCGTCGGTCTGCTGGCCGCCCGCAGCCTGCCCGCGTACGTCGGCTATCTGGCCGCGTTGCGCGTCGGGGCGGTCGTGGTGCCGCTCAACCCCACCTTCCCGATCTCCCGCAACGTGCAGGTGTGCCGGGGCGGCGGGGTCGAGGTCGTGGTGGTGGACGAGACGGGTGCCGCCGTCGCCGCCGACCTGTCGGCCCGGACCGGTGCCGTGCCGGTACGCCTCGACGACTCCCGCACCGGCACGCCCGTGCCGCCGACCGAGGTCGCCCCCGACGACGTGGCCTACACGCTGTTCACCTCGGGCTCGACCGGGCGGCCGAAGGGTGTGCCGATCCGGCACCGCAACGTCGACGCCTACCTCGCGTACTGCCTCGACCGCTATCCGGTCGGCCCGGGTGACCGGCTGTCGCAGAACTTCGACCTGACCTTCGACCCGTCGGTCTTCGACATGTTCGTCGCCTGGGGCAGCGGTGCGACGCTCGTCGTGCCGCAGCCCGACGAGGTGCTGACCCCGGTGCGCTTCGTCAACGACCGGGGCATCACCGGCTGGTTCTCGGTGCCGTCGGTCGTGTCGCTGGCCCGCCGGATGCGGATGCTGTCGCCGGGTGCCATGCCGGGCCTGCGGTACAGCCTGTTCGCCGGTGAACCGCTGACCCTGGACCAGGCGCGGGCCTGGGCCGAGGCGGCCCCGAACAGCGTGCTGGAGAACCTGTACGGCCCCACCGAACTGACCGTGACCTGCACCGGTCACCGGCTGCCGGCCGACGTCGCCGACTGGCCGGTCACCTCGAACGGGACCGTCCCGATCGGCGAGGTGTACCCGCACCTGGACGCGATCCTGCGCTCCGAGACGGGCGAGATCGTCGACGACGACGGCGAGCTCTGCGTACGGGGACCGCAGTGTTTCACCGGGTACGTCGACCCGGCCGACGACACCGACCGTTTCGTCACGCACCACGGGCAGCGGTACTACCGCACCGGTGACCGGGTCCGCCGCGAGGACGGCGTACTGGTCCACCACGGACGCCTGGACGACCAGGTGAAGATGCACGGCTACCGGATCGAGCTGGGCGAGATCGAGATGGTCCTGCGCGGCCACCCGGGGGTGCAGGACGCGGTGGTGCTGGCGCTCGGCGCGGGCGAGCGCACCTGCCTCGAAGCGGTCTACACCGGCACCGAGGGGATCGGCGAGGAGCTGCGCCAGAGCTGCGCCGACCGGCTGCCCGGATACATGGTGCCGAGCCGCGTCCACCACGTGCCCGCGCTGCCCACGAACGCCAACGGCAAGACCGACCGACGCCGGATAGCCGCCCTGGTCGACACGGGTGCCGGCGAGACGAGAGGAGCGTTGTGATGACCGACGTGTCGCGTCGGGTCGACACCGACCGGGGTTTCCGGTCGGTCGCCGGCCGCTTCGCCACGGGTGTGGCGGTGGCCACCGCACGAGGTTCGGACGGGCCGGTCGGCATGACCGTCAACTCGTTCACCACCGTGTCGCTGGACCCCCGGATGCTGTTGATCTGCCTCAAGCACGATTGCCGGCTGCTGCACGCGGTGCGCCGGACCGGCCGGTTCGCGATCACGGTCCTCGCCGACGACCAGCGGGCCGAGGCGGCCTGGTTCGCCTCGCACGGCCGACCGGCGGGGACCGAGGGCTTCGCGGACATCCCGCACGACCCGGAACGGACCACCGGCTGCCCGCTGCTCACCGACGGGGTCGCGTACTTCGGCTGCGAGGCGGTCCGCACCGACCCGGCCGGTGACCACATGGTGCTGATGGGCGTCGTCCGGTCCTCGGGCCTGCTGCGCCCGAAGCCGCCGCTGCTCTTCGTGGACGGCCACTACGCCCGCGTAGCCGACGCCGAGCAGGTGACGGCATGAGCGAGCGCAGCGAGCGAATCATCAGGCCCAGCACAAATGCCGGCCCGCAGCGCAGCGGAGGGACGGCATGAGTGTCGGGGCGGCTCCTACCGATCTGCGGAATCTCAGCGTCCGTGCGGCGCGGGCGGGTGCGGACGCGATCCGCGAGGTGTGCGAGCGGGGGGTGCGACTCTCCTACAAGGGTGGCGCGGCCCAGAACCCGGTCACCACCGCGGACCACGCCAGCGAGCGGGCCATCCTGGGCCTGATCGCCCGCTCCCGGCCGCAGGACGCGGTGCTGGCCGAAGAGTCCGGATTGACCACGGGCTGCTCGGGTCTGCGCTGGATCGTCGACCCGCTCGACGGCACGCTGAACTTCAGTCACGGCCTGAGCCGCTACGCCGTGAGCATCGCCGTCGCGGCGGACCGGGGCGGCATCGGCGGGGCCGACGGGCGCGGTACGGACGCCGACGGCCGGGTGGTCGCCGCGACGATCCTCCAGCCGGCCACCGGTGCCTGCCTGATACTCGGCGGCGACGAGGTGCGCGACCACCAGGACGCTCCGGTGACGGTGGACCGGACGGCGGCACCGGGGCACGCGCTCGTCGCGTTCGCGGTGCCCAACACGCCCGGTCCGCGCCGTCAGGCGTACCGGTTGCTGAGTCTGGTCGCGCCCCACATCGCCGACCTGCGCAACTCGGGCTCGACCGTCTGCGACCTGGCCGCCGTGGCCACCGGCGAGCTGGACGCCTTCGTCAGTTTCGACCCCGCGCCGTGGGACATCGCCGCCGGCACCGCCCTGATCGAGGCGACCGGGGGCACGAGTCGGCGCTGGCGCCGGGCCGGTCGCCGCGTCTTCGCCACCGGTGCACCGGCGGTGGTGGCGGCGCTCGCGGAGTGGCTCGGCCCGACCGGAGACGACCGTCCCGACGAGGAGGAGTGGCGAGATGACCAGCAGTCCTGAGTTCCGGCTCGCGTTGGTGGGTGCCGGCCGGATGGGTCGGCACCACCTGCGCGCGCTGACCGGCAACCCGACGGTGGCGGTCACCGCGGTGGTCGATCCGGTGCCGGCGGCCCGGGCGGCGGTCGGCGACGCCGGGCTGCCGGCGTACCCCTCGGTCGAGGATCTGCTCGCCGAGACCACGCCCGACGGTCTGCTGGTGACGGCACCGACCGGCCGGCACGGCGCGCTGATCGCCACCGCCGCCAAGGCCGGACTGCCGGTGCTGTGCGAGAAACCGGCCGGACTGACCGCCGACGACGCGCGGGAGGCGGGCCGGGTGGCGACCGCTGCCGGTATCCCGTTCCAGGTGGCCTACTGGCGCCGTTTCGTGCCCGCGCTGCGCGAGTTGCGGGACCGGATCGCCGCAGGTGAGCTGGGCGAGATCCTCTTCGTCGCGGCGTTGCAGTGGGACGGTGAACCGCCGGGGGCGGCCTTCCGCACCGGCAGCGGCGGCATCTTCGTCGACATGGGGGTGCACGAGTTCGACCAGATCCAGTGGTTGACCGGGCAGCGGGTGGTCCGGGTCTGCGGGCAGGCCGCCGGGCCGGTCACCGACCCGGCGGTACGCGGGAGCGACGTGGACAGCGCCCAGGCGCTGCTGGGCCTCTCCGGCGGTGCCACCGCGCTCGTCTCGTTGGGACGGCATCACCGGGGCGGCGACATGGCGAGCGTGGAGGTCTTCGGCACCCGTGACCACGTACGCCTGGCCTTCCTCGACCCAGCCGACGGTGACGCCACCATGTATGCCGCGCTGGCCCGCCAGGCGGAGGACTTCGTGGACCTGGTGCGCACCGGGCGCTCCACCGGGGCGGGGACGGCGGACGCGGCGGCGGTGCTCGACGCCGCGTACCAGGCCAGCGCGGCGGTGCCCGTTAGCGGCGAGGCACAGCCCGATCGGTGACTGTTTTCATCATCTGGTGGCCGTGTTACTACTCCCTCCCGGCGGGGATTGCGAAATAGAGAAATCGCTCATCGGCGATATCCTGCAGGGGGAGAGAGAATTTATGCAATTCAATGTGCTCGGACCATTGACATTGGCTACCGAGGCTGGTCCGCTTCCGATCAACGGAGCGAAACCCCGCTCCCTGCTCTCCATCCTGCTGATGAACCCCGGCCGGACGGTAGCCACCGGTCGCCTCATCGACGGTATCTGGCCGACGTCCCCGCCCGCATCGGCGCTGCACAACGTCCGCACGTACGTGCACCGGCTGCGGCAGCTCCTGCACCGGGTCGGGGACTCGGCCGACCGGCTGGTCCGCGACGGCACCGGCTACCACCTGCAGGTCGAGGAGGACGAACTCGACCTGCTGCGCTTTCAGCGATTCGTCGACCAGGGACACCGGGCGGCCCGGGAGGACCGCCTGGACAGCGCCGTCGACCTGCTCGGCAGAGCCCTCGACCAGTGGCACGGGCGACCGCTGGAGGATCTGCCGGACCTCGGCACCGACGTCGCCGCGTACACCGTGGCACTCCAGGAACAACGCCGGGCGGCGGTGACCGAACTCATCGACGTACGGCTCCGACTCGGGCAGCCCGCAGCGGTCATCCCGCAGTTGCGGCAGATGGTGGCCGAGGAGCCGCTCGACGAGCCCCGACAGGCCCAGCTCGTCGTCGCGCTCACGCTCGAAGGCCGCGTCGCCGAGGCGCTCGCCGCCTATCAGGAGGCGCGACGGGTGATCGTCGACGAACTGGGGGTCGATCCGGGGCCGCCCCTCCAGGGTGCCCTACAGGTCGCGCTCGACGCCGACTCGACCGAGGTCCGGCCGCCCGGCGGCTGGCCGGCGCTGGTCGGGGGCGGGACACCACCACCGTCGGCCGTCCCCGATCCGCCGGCCGGTCGACGGGCCCTGCCGATGAAGCCGCCCCGGCTGGTCGGCCGGGCCGCTGCGGCCCGTCAGTTGCGCGCCATCGCGGACACCGTCGGCACCGACGAGCACGCGGGCGTCGTGCTGGTCACCGGTGCGCCGGGCGTCGGCAAGTCCAGCTTCGCCGTGGCCAGTGGCTACGAGTTGGCCGACCTCTTCCCCGACGGGCAACTCTTCGTCAGCTTCGACCATGCCGCCGGTACGCCCCGGAGCACCGCCGACCTGATGCGGGAACTGCTCGTCGAACTCGGCGTCGCCCTGACCGACGTACCCGAGGACGTCCGCGAGCGCGCCGCAGTGCTGCGGTGCACGCTCGCCGATCGGCGCCTACTCCTGATCATCGACGACGTCGACTGCGCCCAGCAGGTCCGGCCCCTGCTCCCGGGCGCCGGCCGCAGTCTGGTGCTGATCACCAGTCGGCACCGCCTGCTCGACCTCGACGTGGGGTGGCGACTGAATCTCGGGTCGCTGAGCCGGGGCGACGCGGTACGGCTGCTGGCGACCATCGCCGGTGAGCAGCGGGTACGCGAGCAGCCGGAGGTGTTCGGCCGGATCGCGGCGGCCTGCGACCAGTTGCCGTTGGCGCTGCGGATCGTGGGCAGCCGGATCGCCGCCCAGCCCGGCATCGCCCTGCCCAGCTTCGCCGAGCAGTTGGAACAGGAGGAGAACCGGCTGGAGGAACTCGCCGTCGGCGACATCTCGGTCCGGCACAGCCTTTCCGGCAGCTACCAGGCGCTCACCCCCCAGGCGCGGGCCGCGCTCAACGCACTGGCCATCAGCGACCTGCTGATCACGCAGTCCAGTGCCGGCGACATCCTGCACCTGCCCGGACCGCAGGCCAACCGGGTGGTGGAGGACCTCGTCGCGCACAACCTGCTGGTGCCGGTCGACTCGGACGGCACCGGGCAGCGTTTCCACCTGCCCGTCCTGCTGCGCATCTTCGCCCGGGAGTGCGCCACCCCGCGCGCTCAGCTCTCCCCGGCCGCCTGACCACTCGCCCGAACGGTGCCCAGCGCATCGGCCAACACCTCGACGAACCGGGTCAACACCTCGTCCTCCG
Organism: Micromonospora sp. NPDC049903; assembly: GCF_044460945.1. Taxonomy (NCBI): domain Bacteria; kingdom Bacillati; phylum Actinomycetota; class Actinomycetes; order Micromonosporales; family Micromonosporaceae; genus Micromonospora; species Micromonospora sp. NPDC049903. Next base: position 105,941 of record NZ_JBITKL010000014.1, on the reverse strand, counting down.
GCAGGTGGTCGGGGTTGATCTCGGTGACCGTCAGCCCGGCGAAGCGCGGGCTGCGCACCAGCGTGGCGAGGGTGGTCGACGCCTCGGCCAGCGTGAGCCCGGTCGGTTCGGGCACGTCGGCCAGCGGGGTCTCGACGAAGTCGAGCACGTCGACGTCGAAGTGCACCACGAACGCCTCGGCGGCGGCCTCGGCGGCGGTGCACGCTCGCCGTGCCGCCGCGACCGGATCGGCGTGCACCTCGTCCGCCGGCACGTATGTGATGCCCAGCTCGGCCACCAGGTCGTACTCGTGGTCGCCGGAGGGCAGCGAGTCGCCGTACACGACCACCCGGTCGGGAGTCAGCAGCGGCACGGTGCCGCCGACGGCGGCGACCTCGGGCCGGATGCCGGGCAGCCCGAGCAGGTGCGCCAGCCCCATCGCGTCCAGATTCCCGTTCGCCCTGGTCAACGGCGTGTACAGGTCCGGTCCGCCGTCCACGTAGACCAGCGCCACCGGTCGTCCCGCCCGGGCGTGACCGGCCACCAGCCCCAGCGTCACCGTGCAGTCACCGCCGAGTACCAGCGGGAGTCGGGACCGGCGTACCGAGGTCTCGACCTGCTGCGCCACGTCCGTCGCGACCCGCGCCACCTCGGTCGCGTTCTGGCCGGTGCGACGTGCCGGGTCCGGTCGCCAGCGCGATGGCGGCACGTCACCGAGGTCGTCGACCTCGGCGGTACGTCGCAGCAACCGGACCAGGCCCGCGTCGCGCAGCGCGGCCGGTGCCTGCTCCACTCCGGGGGTGTGCGCCCCCGCGCTCGACGGTGCACCGATGACGTCCCACGTCGTGGTCATGACCTCATCATCACCCCGTCGGCGCGTCGACGCCGGGCACGACCGCGCTCGCGATAGCGCGGAACCGGCGATCCGGCAGGCCAGGACGGTGGTCCATGCCACCGACTTTCCCCTGCTTTAGTACATCTGGTGGCTCCCGTACGGACACCGACGCCGCTTATCCTCCCGAGGTCTAATCCCTCGGAGGCCGCGCACATGCAGCGAAGAAGAAGTACACGACTACTCACAATCCCGGGCGTACTGGTCACCGCCGCCGCGCTCACCCTCTCCAGTGGCACCGCCGCGTTCGCCGACCCGGTGCCCACGACGCCGTTCATCAGTGAGATCCACTACGACAACGTCGGCGCGGACGTCGGCGAGGCGATCGAGATCGAGGCGCCGGTCGGCTTCGACCTGAGCGGTTGGCAGATCGTCCTCTACAACGGCGCCAACGGTGCGCCGTACAACACCAGGACGCTCAGTGGGTCCGTCCCGGCGGCGGGTGTCGTCGTCGCGTCGTACCCGGCCGACGGCATCCAGAACGGCGCGCCCGACGGCGTCGCGCTGGTCAAGCCCGACGGCGGGGTGGCCGAGTTCCTCACCTACGAGGGCACCTTCACCGCGGTCGGCGGCCCGGCGAACGGCCGGACCGGCGTCGACATCGGCGTGGAGGAGACCGGTTCGACGCCGGTCGGCCACTCCCTCCAGAAGATCGACGGCACCTGGCGGCCCCCGGCCCCGAACAGCTTCGGGGTACGCAACAGCGACTCCGGCCCGGACCCCGACCCGGACCCGGATCCGCCGCTGGGCTGCACCATCACGGTCGACCGCACCATCGCCGAGGTCCAGGGCACCGGCAACGCGACTCCGCTGGCCGGCACCCGGGTCACCGTCGAGGGCATCGTCACCGCCGACCACCGCACCGGTGGCTACAACGGCGTGTACGTGCAGACGGCGGGCAGCGGCGGGGAGCGCACCGTCGCCGCCGGGACCGCCTCGGACGCGGTCTTCGTCTACCTGACCACGAACACCGCCAACCACCCGTCGGTCGCGATCGGCGACCGGGTCCGGGTCAGCGGCACCGCGAGCGAGTTCAACGGCCTCACCCAGCTCACCATCGGCGCCAAGAGCGACGTCCAGGTCTGCGAGCAGGGCGCACCGCTGCCCGCCCCGGTCCCGGTCGAGCTGCCGCTGAGCGACGACGCCCGCGAGTCGGTCGAGTCGATGCTGGTCGCCCCGGTCGGCTCGTACGCCGTCTCCGAGGTCTACAACACCAACCGGTTCGGCGAGGTCGTCCTCACCGCCGGTGACAAGCCCGCCGCCACCCCCACCGACAAGGCCCGCCCCGGCTCGGAGGCGGCCCGCCAGCTCGCCGCCGACAACAAGGCGCGCCGACTGCTGGTCGACGACGGCAAGACCACCAACCTGGCCAACGCCGGGCTGCTCCCGCCGTACGTCTCCCCGGCCGCCCCGCTGCGGGTCGGTGACTCGGTCGAGGCGTTCGGTCCGTCGGTGCTGTCGTACGCCTTCAACGAGTGGCGTCTGCAGCCGACCCGTCCGGTCGACGCCGACACCCCGCCGGCCGCCCGGACCACCTTCAAGTCCACCAACCCGCGTACCGCCGCTCCGGTCAACGTCGGCGGTGACCTGCGGGTGGCCAGCTTCAACGTGCTGAACTACTTCGTCCACTTCGGCGGAGACGCACGCGGTGCCGCGAACGAGGCGGCACTGGTCAAGCAGGAGGCGAAGATCGTCTCGGCGATCAGCGCGCTGGACGCCGACGTGGTCGCGTTGCAGGAGATCGAGAACTCGGTCCGGTTCAACACCAACGACCCGCAGCAGGCGCTCAAGCGGCTGGTCGCCGCCCTGAACACCGAGGACGGCGCGGGCACCTGGGACTACGTCCGCACCCCGACGGAGCTGCCGGGCGCCGCCCAGCAGGACGTCATCACCACCGCGATCATCTTCAAGCCGGCCAAGACCCAGCCGAAGGGTCCGTCGCGTTCGGTGAACGACGAGTCGGTCTGGTTCAACGCCCGCGAGCCGCTGGCGCAGACCTTCACCGCCGGTCCGCTCGACTTCACCGTGGTCGTCAACCACTTCAAGTCCAAGAGCGGCGCCGGCAGCGGTGACAACGCCGACTCCGGGGACGGTCAGGGCGGCTGGAACGGTGACCGGGTCCGGCAGGCCACGGCACTGGCCACCTTCGTCGACCGGGTGAAGGCCGACAGCGGCACCGACAGCGTGCTGCTGCTGGGCGACTTCAACGCCTACACCCACGAGGACCCGATGCAGGTCCTCTACGACAAGCAGTACGCCAACCTCAACGACACCGGCAAGACGAGCTACGTCTTCGGTGGCGAGTCCGGCTCGCTGGATCACGCCCTGGCCTCGCCGTCGCTGGCGGACCGGGTGACCGGTGTGGACGTCTGGCAGACCAACGCGGTCGAGTCGTACGCCTTCCAGTACGACGGCCTGGCCTCGTTCTTCGCGCCGGACCCGTACCGGGCCAGCGACCACAACCCGCTGATCGTCGGGCTCAACACCGGGGCCAGCCCGGTGGACCTGCAACTGCTGACCATCAACGACTTCCACGGTCGGCTGGAGTCCCCGGCCACCGTGAACGGTCAGCCGGTCGGCGGTGCCGCCCAGCTCGCCGGTCTGGTCAACCAGCTGCGGGCGCAGAACCCGAACACCGCGTTCGTCTCCGCCGGTGACAACATCGGCGCGTCGACCTTCATCTCGGCGATCGACGACGACAACCCGACGATCGACTTCCTCAACCAGGCCGGGCTGACCGCCTCGGCGGTGGGCAACCACGAGTTCGACCAGGGCATGACCGACCTGACCGACCGGGTGATGGAGCGGGCCGACTTCCCGATCCTGGGCGCCAACGTGTACCGGGGCGACTCCCGGGCACTGCCGGCGTACTCGGTCAGCACCATCGGCGGGGTCAAGGTCGGCTTCATCGGCGTGGTCACCGAGCAGACCGCGTCGCTGGTCAGCCCGGACGGCATCGCCGGCCTGACCTTCCGCGACCCGGCCGCCGAGGCCAACCTGGTCGCCGCCCAGCTCAAGGACGGCAACCCGGACAACGGTGAGGCCGACGTGGTGGTGCTGCTCACGCACGAGGGTGCCGCCACGGAGAACATCGACTCCCCCGAGGCCCTGGCGAACGACCCGGTCTTCGGCAAGTTCACCCGGGTCGACGCCACCATCGACGCCATCTTCAGCGGCCACACCCACCAGCCGTACGCCTTCGAGGTCCCGGTCCCGGGCACCGACAAGCTGCGTCCGGTGGTCCAGGCCGAGGACTACGGCAAGCGACTGGGCAAGGTCACGCTGACCTTCGACCCGCAGTCGAAGTCGGTCACCGCCGCCGACGCCTCGCTCGTCGACGTGGTCGGTGCGCCGCAGGACCCGGCGGTGGCCGACATCGTGGCCGCCGCCAAGGTGAAGGCCCAGGAGTTGGGTCAGCGCAAGCTCGGTGAGATCACCGCCGACGTCCGGCGGGCCTACACCGACGGCAACGAGGACCGGGGCAAGGAGTCGGCGCTGGGCAACTTCATCGCCGACGTGCAGCTCGCCGGCACCGCCGACGCCGGCCGGGGCGGGGCGCAGATCGCGTTCATGAACCCGGGTGGTCTGCGGGCCGACCTGCTGTACCGGACCGACGGCACGGTGAGCTACGCCGATGCCTTCTCGGTCCAGCCGTTCTCCAACGACGTGGTCACCAAGTCCTACACCGGTGCCGAGATCAAGCAGGTGCTGGAGCAGCAGTGGCAGCCGGCGGGCGCGTCCCGTCCGGTGCTCTGGCTGGGCGTGTCGAAGGGCTTCAGCTACACCTACGACCCGACCGCCGCGCAGGGCTCGCGGATCACCTCGATGCAGCTCGACGGCGCGCCGATCGACCCGGCCGGCACCTACCGGGTCACGGTGAACTCGTTCCTCGCCTCCGGTGGGGACAACTTCACCACCCTCGGTGGGGGCACCGACCGGGTCACCACCGGCGACAACGACCTCACCATGCTGACGAACTACCTCGCCGCCAACTCGCCGGTCACCGCGGACACCACGCCGCGCTCGACCGTCGGGCAGGGCGACCCGGAGTGGGACGTGACGGTGCAGGCCCGCACCCAGTGCGTCGGCACCAACGCGTACGTCTCGGTCAGCGCCCAGAACGCCGACGACGTCGCGCTCACCATCGAGCTGGTCACCCCGTACGGCTCGCGCAAGGTCACCGACGTGGCTCCGGGCAAGACCGCCTTCCAGTCGTTCAACACCCGGGCCAAGACGGTGGCGGCCGGTACGTCGACGGTCAAGGTCACCGGTACCGTCAACGGCCAGCCCGTCACCACCCAGGTCGAGGCGCCGTTCCCCGCTCTCACCTGCGGTTAGTTCGTCTCGCGGTGGCGGTGCCCACGGGTGCCGCCACCGCACCATCCCCCGTTCGAAAGACATAAGCACCAAACGGAGCATCGAATGCACACAAGGAACCACAAGCGCCTGATCGCGGCCGCTGCCGCCGGTGCGCTGCTGGCCGGGTCGGTGGCGCTGGCGTCGCCGGCCCTCGCCGAGCCGGTCGACAGCACCGACGTCCGCGTCACCGTCGACATCGAAGAGGTCAAGGAACCGGGCGTGCTCGCCCTCTCCGTCGCCGGCAACTCGGTGGCGCTGTCCGAGGACGGCTCGACCCTGCTGGTCCGTCAGTTCACCGGCACCCTGCCGACGGTCACCGTCACCGACACCCGGACCGCCGACGAGGTGCCCGAGGGCTCCGCCTGGGCGGTGCTGGGCAGCGCGACCAACTTCGTCGGCAGCAGCGGCCAGGACCCGATCAGCGCCGGACACCTCGGCTGGAAGCCGCGCCTGATCGACGGCGGCGACAGCGGCCTGGTCAGCGAGGGTGAAGAGGTCGTCACCGTGCTGGACGAGCCGACCCAGCCGGGCAACAACGTCGGTCTCACCGACCAGGAGCTGCTGATCTCCACGTTCGACTCGGGCGCGGTCGCCGGTGACGCGTACTCCGTCAACGCCGGCCTGTTCCTGCGTACCCCGGCCGACGTGGCCGCCGGGTCGTACACCTCGACGCTGACCCTCTCCCTGTTCGAGTAGTGCCCTGGTCGGGGGGGGGCCGCGGGGGGGGGCCCCCCCCCCCCCCCCCCCCCCCCCGGCCCCCCCCGGGGCCCCCCCCCCCCCCCCCCCCGGGGGGCGCGGGGGGGCGGGGGGGGGGGCCCCGCCGCGGCCCCCCCCCCGGCCGCACCCCTACCGCCGAAGGATCCCGCCATGTTCCGAACCCCGCCGCGAGCGCTGTCGCGGCTGCTCGCCGTGCTGGCCGTGGTGCTCGTCGCCACGCCGATCGCGCCGGCCGGTGCGATGGCGGAGCCGACCACCCCGACCGTCACCTGGGCGGTGCAGCCGGCCGACCGCAACGGCCCGGACGGGCGGCGGTGGATCGAGCACACCCTCGACCCCGGTCAGGTCATGACCGAGCACCTCGCGGTCCGCAACTTCAGCGACTCCTCCGTGGTCTTCTCCCTCAAGGCGGCCGACGGCTACCTCACCGACAAGGGCCGCTTCAACATGCTGCCCTCGAACGAGACGTCGGTGGACGGCGGCACCTGGATCGAGGTGCAGGAGCAGGTCACCGTCGGCGCCAAGCAGACGAAGGTGGTGCCGTTCACCATCACCGTGCCGGAGAACGCCACCCCGGGCGACCACCCGGCGGGTATCGCGGCGACCGTCACCAGCACCGGCGGCACGGTCGCCGTGGAGAGCCGGGTCGGCTTCCGGGTGATGATGCGCGCCAGCGGCACGATCACCGCCGGCCTCGCGGTCGACGGGCTCACCGCCACCTACACGCCCTCGTGGAACCCCTTCTCCGGCGGCACGGTCCAGGTCAGCTACACCGCCACCAACAACGGCAACGTCGCGGTGACCGGCGGCGGCGACGTGACCGTCCGCGAACTGTTCGGCCTGACCGGGCGGGAGACCCCGACCGAGGTCGACGAGATCCTGCCGGGCGGCCAGAAGACGTTCGAGGCCCGCGTCGACGGGGTGTGGGGGCTGGGCCGGATGCGGACCACCGTCGACCTCACCCCCGCCGTGCAGGGCGGCGACGCCACCGACGCGGTGATCCGCCCCGCCTCGGCCACCGTCACCACGTGGAGCGTCCCCTGGGCGCAGCTCGTGCTCCTGCTGGTCGTCGTCGCGCTCGTCGTCGCCGTGCGGATCGTCCGCCAGCGCCGTCGGCGGCGACTCGCGCAGATGCTCGCCAGCGCCCGCGAGGAGGGCCGGGCCGAGGGCCGCAAGGCCACCGTCGGCTGACCGGCCACCCGGCGTCCGCCTCGGCGGGATGCCGGGTCAGCCGGTCGGCGGCGACTCCAGGTCGGTCGGCAGCAACACCCGGAACTGCGTGTTCCCCGGCGTGCTCGTCACCCGGATGTCGCCGTGGTGCTTGTTGACCACGATCCGGTACGAGATGTCCAGCCCCAGCCCGGTGCCCTCGCCGACCGGCTTGGTGGTGAAGAACGGCTCGAAGATGCGCGGTCGGATCTCCGCCGCGATACCCGGTCCGGTGTCCACGATGTCGACGGCCAACTGGTCGTTGACCAGGCCGGTGCGGACGGTCAGGGTGCCGCTGTCCCGCATCGCACCGAGGGCGTTGTCGATCAGGTTGCTCCACACCTGGTTCAGTTCGGCCGCGTACGCCGGGATGGCCGGCAGGCTCCGGTCGTACTCCCGGACCACCCGTACCCCGGCCGGGACCTTCGCCTTGAACATCACCAGCGTGGCGTCGAGCAGTTCGTGCACGTCCACCACCTGGTACGGCGCGCGGTCGAGCTGGGAGTACTGCTTGGCGGCCCCGACCAGCGTGGAGATCCGGATGGCGGCGTCGGCGATCTCCGCCATCAGCAGCTCGGTCTCCACCGCGTAGGTCAGCCAGCGCACCGCCGCCTCGACGTCCTCCGGCCCCACCGCCGCCTGGACCCGCTCCAGCCAGTCGACGTCCAGCCCGGCGCTGACCAGCGTCTCCGCCAACTGCCAGCCGGAGGTGAAGCCCTGGTCGTCGAACCAGTCGGTCAGCGCGTCCTCGGCGTCGCTGGCGGCCAGGGCGGACAGCGGCGCGGCCTTCGCCACCCGTTCGACCGCCTCCTCCTGGAGGCCGACGAGGGCGTGCAGCCGTCGGCCGTCGATCCGACCGTCGGCGATCAACGCCAGTTTGTGGCGCATCGCGGCGATCCGCTCGCGCAGGCTCGATGTGGCGCGCACCGCCGCGCTCGCCGGATTGTTCAGCTCGTGGGTCAGCCCCGCCGACAGCGAACCGAGGGCCAGCAGCCGCTCCCGCTCACCGACCAGCGTCTGGGTGTCCCGCATGCCGATGAACATGCCCTCCAGCAGGTGCATCGCCATCGGGAACCAGGACCGCACCGCGTGCGCGAACTTCTCCGCCGGGAGCACGAAGAACTCCGAGTCGGTCAGCGCCCACATGCTGTTGCGATAGAGCCGGGCCTCGCCCACGTACGCCTGGGTGGCACCGCCGTACGCGCCGCGCTGCGAGGTACGGCTGATCTCCACCTCGTCGCCGTGCACGGTGCGGCAGAGGCGTACCGTGCCGTCGAGCAGGACGAAGAAGCACTCCGCCGGGTCGCTCTCCCCATAGACCAGCTCACCGCCGGTCCGCCGCTCGACCCGCCCCTGACTGGCCAGGAACGCCAACTGCTCGGCGTCCAGCGACTCGAACAGGAACAGCGTCCGCAGCTCGTCCTCGGTCAACCGCTGCGGCTCCGCTCCGGCTGTCGGTCCGTCGGTGGTCATTGCGCCTCCAGGTAACGGTGCACCAGGGATACCGCCATCGCGCCCTCGCCGACCGCCGAGGCCACCCGCTTCACCGACGCGGCGCGGACGTCACCGGCGGCGAAGACGCCCGGCAGGCTCGCCTCCAGGTGGTACGGGTCGCGCGGCAGCGACCAGCCGGGCGGCCGACGCCCGGCGGCGACCAGGTCCGGCCCGGTCACCACGAAACCGCGCTGGTCGCGGACCACCGTGCCGTCCAGCCAGCCGGTACGCGGTTCCGCGCCGATGAACACGAACAGCCAGGAGGTGTCCACGTCCCGCTGCTCGCCGGTGCGGGTGTCGCGCAGCGTCAGTCGTTGCAGGTGTTCGTCACCGGCGGCGGCGGCCACCTCGGTGTGCGGGTGCACGATCACCTGCTCGATGCGGCCGAGTTGCTCGATCAGGTACTGCGACATCGAGGCGGTCAGGTCGGCACCCCGGATCAGCAGGTGCACCCGCTGCGCGTACCGGGAGAAGTAGACCGCCGCCTGGCCAGCCGAGTTGGCCCCGCCGACGATGTAGACGTCCGCGCCGACGCAGCTCGGCGCCTCGCTGGCGGCCGAGCCGTAGAAGACCCCTCGGCCGGTGAAGTCGTCCAGGCCGGGTGCCGCCAGCATCCGGTACGACACGCCGGTGGCCAGCACCACCGAGTGCGCGGCCAGGCTCTGGCCGTCGCTGAACCGCAGCACCCGGGCCGAACCGGCCTCGTCCAGGCCGACCACCTCGCGGGTGCTGAGCAGCTCCGCGCCGAACTTCAGCGCCTGCCGGCGGGCCCGATCGGTGAGCTGCGCGCCGGAGACGCCGTCGGGGAAGCCGAGGTAGTTCTCGATCCGACTGCTCTGTCCGGCCTGCCCACCGGTGGCCAGCCGCTCCACCAGCACCGTCCGCAGCCCCTCGGACGCGCCGTACACCGCCGCACCCAGCCCGGCCGGACCGCCGCCGACCACGATCAGGTCGTAGAAGTCCGCCGTCGGGGTGACGTTCAGGCCGATCAGCCCGGCCAGCTCCGCCTCCGCCGGGGCCACCAGCGTCTTGCCGTCGCCGGTGACCACCAGCGGTACGTCGGCCTCGGCCACCCCCGCCGCCGCGAGCAGCCGCGCCCCCTCCGGGTCGTCGACCAGCAGCCAGCGGTACGGCACCAGGTTGCGGGCGAGGAAGTCACGGATCGCGAAGGACTCGGCGGACCACCGGTGCCCGACCACCCGGATCTCGGTCGCCGCCGCGATCGGGCTGGCCGACCAGGCGTCCAGCAGCGAGTCGACCACCGGATAGAGCTTCTCCTCCGGCGGGTGCCACGGCTTGAGCAGGTAGTGGTCGAGGTCGACCAGGTTGATCGCGTCGATCGCCGCGCCGGTGTCCGCGTACGCGGTCAGCAGTACCCGGCGGGCTGCCGGGAACAGGTCCATCGCCGCTTCCAGGAACTCGATCCCGGTCATCTCCGGCATCCGGTAGTCGGCCAGCAGCAGGGCCACCTGCTCACCGCGCAGTTTGATCTCCCGTAGCGCCTCCAGCGCCTCCGGGCCGGCGTTGGCGCGCACCACCCGGTACCGGTCGCCGTACCGACGCCGAAGGTCCCGGGCGACGGCCCGCGACACCGCCGGGTCGTCGTCGACGGAGAGAATCACCGGGTTCGCCATGGGCCAATGAAAGCACGGCGGTGTTCCACCTCGGTTGCCCACGAAACGCCCGCTGACGGTGGACGCTCAGGCATCGAGCGTCTCGTCCTTGACGCCCTGTACGCAGGGCAGGGGCTATGAACGTGCCCCCGTGTTGCTGACACGAGGAAGGTGCTACCGAAGTACGCTGACGGTATGACCACGGTGAAGAAGCTGTCGATCTCCGTCCCTCAAGATGTGGCTGAGACGTTGGAGCAGCAGGGCCCGGGCAAGGCGAGCGCCTACGTGACTGGGGCCGTGCGCGCCCAGAGGGCGTGGGAGCAGTTCCGTGACGAGCAGGTTCGCCGTGGGGTGGCGCTGACCTCGGAGGGCATGGCCGCCGCCCGCGCACGCCGGTACGCGGTGCAGGCCGAGTGGCCTGCGGAGCGATTCGCGGCGGTCCGCGAGCGGGTCCGCCAGCACTCGGAGCAGGATCAGGCCGGCGGGGACCAGTCGGCGTCGGCCGCGTGATCCCCGAGGACGACCTGCCCCCGGTCACGCTCGTGCTGGACCGCTCGGCGCTGCTGGCGTACGTAGCGGGATCGATCCACGTCGTGGAGCCAGTAGGCGAGGTCATCACCGACCGGCAGCGTTTCGGTGTCACCGCCGTCACCGTGGCAGAGGCATTGAAGCTGGTGACCGACTCGAAGGACCGGAAAGACCTCCACACACTGCTGGCGATGGATGCCTGCGCGGTGCTGCCCACGTGGGGCGAGGACTGGTGGGAGCTGTCGTACTGGCTGGGGGTGACCAGTCGGGTCGACCTGGCAACGACGGTGCTGGCGTCGCTGGAGCACGCGGCGCAGATTCTGACCGGGGAGGGTCATCGCTACGGCGAGGGCTTGCCGATCAACCACATGCCGGACCAGTGACCGGGGCGCCAGCCCCGAGGCCAGCGTCACAGGCCACATTGATCTCGCGCAGCGCCTCCGGACCGATGTTCGCGCGCACCATCCGGTGCCCACGAAACGGCTGGCGACGGTGGACACTCAGGCGTCGAGCGTCCCGTCCTTGACGCCCTGGACGAAGCCGATCCACTGGTCGGTCGTGAAGGACAGCAGGGGGCCCTGCCGGTCCTTGCTGTCGCGGACCCCGACCACGCCGGGTAGGTTGCCTGCCACCTCTACGCACGCGCCGCCGTTGCTGTCGCTGCGGGTGGACTTGCGCCACACCGCACCAGTGAGGTCCGGAGTCATCATGGTCAACCTTTCTGGCTGCACTGTTTCGGGCCTGGCTTTGGCGATGATCAGTCCCGCCGGGTGACGTACACACCTCGGCCTGGCTGGCCGTACACAAGGCCGCGCGCTTTGAGCTGGATCATCGTGAATCGGATGACCGTCTCGCTGACCTCGTACTGATCGCAGAGCTTCTTGGTGCTGGGCAGCTTGTCCCCTGGCTTCAGCACACCGGACTCGATCTGCCGCGTGATGTCGTCGGCGATCTGTTGATACAGCGGCACAGCCATGCGTCGCCCTCCCTGCGTCAAGAGAACACGCAGGGGGACTCATCAAACGACACGGGGTATTGCAGGTATACCCAGCGTACCTAGTAACGTAGGTTGGTGAGGGGGTTTGATGGTTAGTTTCGAGAGGTACGTGCTGCTCACCGCTCTGACACTGGCGCAGCAGCATCGACCGGTGTGGTCGTGGCGGAAGTGGCGGATGGTCTGCCGCTGCGGTTCAAGCCTGCCGTGTCGAGCCCGGCACCGGGTGCCGATCAACCGGGGGCACTGGGGTGTGCGATGACGGAGCACCTACCGGTTCGGCCGACCTGGGTCTGTCTCCGCTGCGATGCACCCTGGCCGTGCGCTACCGGCCGAACGGAGTTGGCCGACGAGTACGGCGCAGCACGCACCTGCCTGACCCTTTACCTGGGTTCGTACATGCTGTCAGCCGCCGAGGATCTGAGCTGGGTGCCCACGGAAAGCCTCCGCCGGAGGTTCCTCGGATGGCTGACCTGACCACACCCTGCCCCGGTGATCTGCTCCACGTGGGACGTGAGGCCAGCGTGCAGTTCCGACAGCCGATTCTGTTCCGCGTGATCCGGGTCCTGGACTGGACCACGTACGACGGGTGGATCTGGTTGGAGGGCTACCAGCTCAACGGCCGAGGAGATGCGGTCGACCGCCGGGCCATCTTCGTCCAACCAGCCGGACTGCGGACCGCACCGGCACCCGTGGCGGTCCGGCGATCGGGGCGGAAGAGGGCACCCAGTCGACGCGCAACACCCACGATCCGCGCGGTCGAGTCAGGCGCGTAGTCCCCGGAGCAGGATCTCGACGTACCGGTCCCGGTCGGTGTCGCCGCTGACCGTGACCGCGTGCTGGAGGCCGCAGAACAGCGCCCGCAGGTCGTCGGCGGTGATCTCCGGGCGGATGGCACCGGCGGCGCGGGCGCGGTGCAGCAGTTTGTCCACCGCTGTGGTCAGCGCCCGGCCCAGCTCCCTGGTCTCCGGGCGGGCGGGCTCCGGCTCGGCCAGGACGGCGGCGAGCGCCGGGTCACCGAGCTGGTGATCGAGTGCGACCCGGAGTAGCCGGGCCATCTCGGCGGCGACGTCCGGCCCGACGGCGGCCTGTTCGGCCGCGTCGACGAGTTGGGTGAACCGGTCGGCGGCCAACGCCTCCAGCAGGGCCAGTCGGCTGGGGAAATGCCGATAGACGGTGCCGACGCCGACCCCGGCCGCCTTGGCGATCGCGTTCATCGGCAACTCGACGTCACCGGCGGCCAGCCGTTCCCGGGCTGCGCGCAGCATCCGGGCACGTACCCGGGCCGAGTCCGCACGCAGGGGCTCGGCGTTCGTCGGCGGGTCGGTGGACACAGCACGAGGATAATCCATCCGCACACCAGCGGATTACTTATCCGCTGGTGTGCTACGGTCGACACCGCCGCAGCGGATAGTTCATCCGCTGCGATCGACCGGAGGTGCCTCATGCCCGTTTCCTGGACGTTCGACGACATCCCCGACCAGCGCGGCCGGACGGCGGTCGTCACCGGGGCCAGCAGTGGTCTCGGCCTGATCGCCGCCGGGCAGCTCGCCGCCCGGGGCGCGACGGTCGTCATGGCCGTACGCGACCCCGCCAAGGCCGAGCAGGCCCGCGCCGGCATCGCCGGTGACCTGGTGGTACGCCGACTCGACCTGGCCGATCTCGACTCGGTCCGCGAGTTCGCCGCCGAACTGCGTGCCGAGGGCCGACAGGTCGACCTGCTGCTCAACAACGCCGGGATCGCCAAGCCGGGACACGAGCGGTCCGCCCAGGGGTACGAGAGCACGTTCGCCACCAACCACCTGGGCCACTTCGCCCTGACCGGCCTGCTGCTCGACCTCTTCCGGCCGGATCGGGACCCGAGGGTGGTCACCGTGGGCTCCGGCTTCTATCGACTGCTGCGCGGCGGACCCGACCTGGACGACCTGACGGGAGGATCGGCCGCCGCCGAGCCTGTGCCGTACATCCGGTCGAAGCAGGCCAACGCCCTGTTCGGCGTCGAACTCGACCGTCGACTGCGCCGCGCGGGCAGCCCGGTGCGCAGCCTCCTCGCCCACCCCGGCATGGCCCGCACCCCGATGAACCGTCGGTACGACAACGCCGGGGAATGGGCGGTGACCCGGATCGGCGGTCTGCTGCTGGCCCGCAGCTCCGAGAGCGGCACCGTCCCGCTGCTCTACGCCGCCACCGCACCGACCGCCGAGACCGGCGTCTTCCACGGCCCGCCACTGTTCCGGTGGGGCAACCGGGTGCACAGCCGCCCGGTCGTCGCCCCCGCCGACGACCCGGCCCTGGCCGCACGGCTCTGGCAGGTCTCCGAGGAGGCGACCGGCGTGCGCTACCTCGACGACGTGTCGGCGTCCGCCGCCTAGCCGATGTCCTCGCCGTAGACGTGGTTCACCGTCATCGTCATGAGCACCCTTCGGTCGGCGACCATCACCGCCCGGTACTCGTCCCAGTCCGGATGTTCCCCGGCAGCAAGCCGGTAGTAGTCCACCAGGGCGTCGACCTCGGGTCCGTACGGGTCGCCGCCCGGCCCGGTCAGCGTCACCGTGCCGTCGGCGGTGGCCCAGGACAGGCCGTCGGCGCTGGTCACCTCCAGGGCAGCGCGCGGGTCCCGGCGCAGGTTCACCGTCTTGGCCCGCCCCTCGGTCATCGACACGTACAGGACGCCGGCCGGCCGGTCGTAGTAGGGCATGACCGGGGAGAGCTGGGGACGGCCGTCCGACCTGATCGTGGCCAGCACCCCGAGCCGACTCTCCGCCAGGAGGGTGTGCGGGTCGTAGGCCGCCGCCACGGCGGGGACCGGCGTGCCGGACTGTTCGTCGCGGTCGTGCATCGTCTGCTCCTTCGCAGTGGAATCCGATCCAGGTGGGTATCGTCGACCTGGACGAGCGGATCGACGCGCTCACCCGCTCCCGCCAGGCCCTGCACACCTATCTGGTCGTGACCGAGCAGCGGTAGTGCCGCTCAGGACGACGGGTCGGAGGTCGTCTCCAGGGCGGCGCGGAACACCACCGTGACGCTGAACGTGGTGCCGTCGACCTGGTATGCGTAGCACCCCGGCCCGCCGACCATGGTGGTCGCGGGCAGGTCGTTCTCCGGACGGACCAGCAGGGCGTGGTGCCCACCGTCGCGCGACTCCCCGAGGTAGGCGAACTCCGCACCGGCCGGGCCGGGCCCGTCGATCCGGGCCGCCCGCACCAGCACCGGCCCGGCATAGCCGGAGCCGATCCACCGGACCTTCTTCGTGTACGTGCCGTCCTGTTGCCGGTCCATGGCGCGCAACTCCAGTACGCCGTCCCGGAAGTAGTCGGCGACCGGATAGAGCGGGCCGGGGCCGAGCACCCGGCTGGCCTGGTCGGGGTGGGGCCAGGGCTGTGGCTCGGTGACCGGGCAGGCGCCCCCGGGTGCCACGGTGGGCAGCCGCAGCGGCGGAGCGGCGGAATCCGTCGGGGCCGCCGTGGTGGCGACCTGCCCCGACGGGGTGCCCGACGGGTCCGGCGACGGTGTGCCGTCGCAGGCCACCACCGCCGAGAGGAGTACGCCGACGAGCATCCAGCCCATTCTCACCACCACCGCATTATCGACCGGGTGCGATGGACGCGCAGCCCCGCTCAGCCGAGGCGGGCGATCAGCCGCTCCGCTTCGGGCCAGGGGCCGAATCCGGCCGCGCTGTCGAGGTGTCCGACCTCGCCCGCGTCGACCAGTTCCGCGCCCCAGTCCTCGGCGTACTCGGTGAACTGGGCGAAGGTGGTATACGGGTCGGTCCGGCTGGCGACCAGGACGGTCGGGAACGGCAACCGGGTGCGGGGCACGATCCAGGGCAGGTCCCCCGGCTCGTCCGGCTCGTACCCGTCGATGACCGGCGGGGTGACCAGCAGCGCGCCGACGACCGGACCGGTGTGCGCGGCCGCCCACACGACGATGCTGACGCATCCGGCGCTGTGCGCGACGAGCACGGCCGGCTCGGTCGAGGCGTGCACGGCCTCGTGCAGCGCCGCCACCCGGTCCCGCAGGACCAGCGGCGGACCGGGCGGCTCGGGCGCCCACCGGTAGTCCGGGTGCCGGCCGGCGAGCCAGTTCATCCAGTGCTCGGGGCGCGGCGTTCCCCGTCCGGGCACGAGCAGGTGTCGAGTCACCCGGCCGACGGTAATCGCACGCACCCGTCCCGTCAGTCCTGTTTCGACGGACGGTCAGGCGGCTAGAGCCGAGACGGACGGCGAAGGCTCAGACGGCCGGTCAGGCGGCGAGGGCCGAGACGGCCGCGGCCACGTAGAGGCATCCCCCGAGGCAGACCGCCGCACCGGCGATCGCCGGCATCCAGGCCGCCAGACCGGCCACCAGCGCACCTCGGCCGGCTCGCCCGGCGAGCAGCGCCTGCCCCCGGATGGTGAGCACGCCGACGCCGGTCAGCGTCAGCGCCATCCCGACGCCGAACCCGAGCACGATCACCACCGCCCCCAGGGAGCGGCCGGTCAGCAGGCCGCTGACCAGGATCAGGAAGGCCGACGGCGAGGGCAGCAGCCCACCGGAAAGCCCGAGCGCGATCAGCCCACGCCGGGACCACGGGTCGACCGGGACGTCGTGGTGATGGTGGTGGCCGTCGTCGCCGTGGTGGTGATGGTGGTGGCCCCGCTTGGTGAGGTGACGTCGGATCAGGTGCGCGCCGACACCGATCACCACGATCCCGGCCACCACCTGGAGCACGGCGGTGATCGTCCTGGTGCCGAGGTCGGCCACGCCGCTCAATCCCGTCCAGACCAGCGCCAGCACCAGGACGGAGAAGGTGTGCATCACCGCGACGATCACGCCGAGCCGGAGCGCGTCCCGGTAGCGGCCGTGCGTACCGACCAGGTACGCGGCGGTGACGCTCTTGCCGTGCCCGGGTGCCACCGCGTGTGCGGCGCCGACACCGACCGCCACGACCAGGGCGACCCAGAACAGGGCCGCGTTGTCGAACAGGGCGATCAGGCGCTCGTCGAGCCCGTTGAGGTCGTTCATGCCGTACTCCGGTTACGTCGTCGGGTCAGGGCAACGAGCAGCGCACCGAGCCCACCGGCGGCGACGACGCCGACGGCCAGCGCGGCGGCCGGGGCGGAGCCGCCGCCCGAGCGGGTGAAGTCGACACGGTGGGTGCCGACGGCGCCGGTGAACAGTGCCTCGGCCGGTGTCGCCGACTCGGCGCGCAGCACCGTGCGGTACGCCTGGTTGAGGTCGGTGAGCGCGGTCACCGTGATGTCGAGCGCGGTGACCGGGGCCGGACACTCGAAGCGCAGCCGGGCTCCCTGGGCGAGCAGGGCGTCCAGCGGCTGGAGTTCCCCACGGCAGGGTCGGCCCTGCTGGCTGACCGTGATCCGCTCGCGTAGGTAGTCCTGGACGGCGAGGGAGTCGCGGAGCTTCTGCTCGCCGGTCACCTGGGTGGCGACCGGGCCGGTGGAGGGGTCCTCGAACGCGCCGAGCGACTGGCCGAGCGCGACCCAGTCGTCCTCGGCGGGTTGCCAGGACAGGTCGACCCGGGAACCGTCCGCGGCGACCTGGGCCGTCGTGGGCGGCCCGAAGGGATGGGCGGCGGCGGGCCCGCCGCCACCGGTGGTGACGGCCAGGGCCGCCGTGCCGGCGAGCAGCGCACCCGCGATGCTGCGGTGATTCATTGTTCTCTCCGGAACGCGCCGGGCCGTGGGGGTCCGACCGCGCGGCCCCCACGGCCCACGGCGGTCATTCGAACAGGGACAGGGTCAACGTCGAGGTGTACGCACCGGCGGCGACATCGGCCGGGGTGCGCAGGAACAGGTCGGCGTCGACCGAGTACGCCCCACCCGCGACCGCACCCGAGTCGAACGTCGAGACCAGCAGCTCCTGGTCGACCAGACCCACGTTGTTGCCCGGCTGCGTCGGCTCGTCCAGCACCGTCACGACCTCTTCACCCTCACTGACCAGGCCGGTGTCGCCGCCGTCGACCAGACTCGGCTTCCAGCCCAGGTGCCCGGCGCCGATCGGCTCCTGACCAGCCGCACCCGTGAAGTCGGTGGCGCTGCCGAGCACCGCCCACGCGGCACCTGACGGCACCTCGTCGGCGGCGCGGGTGTCGGTGACCGTCACCGTCGGCAGACCGCCGACGAACTGACGGACCAGCAGCGTCGACCCGTCCTCGGTCAACGCCACCGAGTCGCCGGCGATCGACATCGCGAGCACTCCCGGCTCCGTGATCTCCTCGATGTCGACCGTCACCGACACGTCGCCGCCGGTGCCGGGCTCGGCCAGCGCCGGTGACGCGAGCGCCACCGACCCGGCCAGCAGCGCACCGGCGGCGACCGCCGCGAGCAGCCGCTCACGATTCCATGTGTTCATCCGTTACTCCGTCGATCTTCGCTGGGGCGGAACTGATGGCTTCGCCGGACGGTTTCGTCCGGGCGGGAGACGGTGGCGGCGCCGGGGAGGACGCCGCCACCGAGGTGGACTAGTCGCAGCTCGCCGCGTCGAACGGCACCTCGACCCGCATCGTCACCGGGTCGCCGTCGACCGTTCCGGTGACCGTGACCGTGGCGGTACCGGCCGGCACGGACCTGGCCCGGCTGGTGAACGCCTGGCTGGCGGACTTGCCGGGAGCGACGTCGGAGACCTTCCGCGAGCCGTACGGCGTCACCAGCTCGACGTCCAGCGGACCGGCGTCGGTGTTGCGGGCGGTGACCGAGACGTGCGCGGTGGTGCCGACGCAGTGAGCGCGGGCCTGCACGTCGACCTTCCAGCCGGTCACCGTGATGGCCGGGCTGGTGATCTTCTGGTTCTTGCTGGTGAGGAACACCTCGTACGCGCTGCCCGCGTTGGTGCTGGCCGGCACGGTCAGCGCGTAGCTGATCCGGCCCAGTTCGTCGGCGGTCACGGTGGCGATGCGGTCCTCGTCCCGGCCGGTGTCACCGGTGCTGCCGGCCTCGCGCAGGTGGACGGCGACCTTCTCGGCCGGGTCGTAGCCGTACGCGGAGACGGCGACCGTGCCCTTCACGTCGACCGTGGTCTTGTCGACCGTGACCTGCTGACCGGCCGTGTTCTGCGGGGTACGCAGCTCGTTGACGGTCCGCTCGCCCTGGTCGTTCTTGCGGATCAGGAACCCGTCGTGGTGCTGCCCGTTGGCGTAGCGCGACTCGTAGCGCAGCGTGCCCTGCTCGACGTCGATGAGCTGATAGAGCTGGGTGTTCTGGCTGGTGCTGGTCACCTCGGCACCGTTGCCGGTCCAGTTCTGCCCGCTGTTGAGCTGGTACATCTTGCCGCCGGAGACGGACACCGCATAGACCGTGCCGTCGTGCACGGCGGCCGAGCGACGGTTGGTGGCCACGTTGCCCCGGCCGTACGAGTGGTCGTGGCCCTGGAGCACCAGGTCGACGCCGTACTTCTCGAACAGCGGGCCCCACTGGTTGCGGACCTGGGCGTTGTTGCGGCTGCCGGTGGTCGAGTAGACGGGGTGGTGGAAGGTCACCACCGTCCACTTGTTCGGGTTGTCCTTGAGGACCCCCTCCAGCCAGGCGGTCTGCGCGGCCATCAGGGTGGCGTTGCTCTGGTGGTTGGAGTCCAGGGCGATGAAGCGCACGCCCTGGTAGTCGAGGGAGTAGACGGTCTGCTTGAGTTCCGGGTTGCCCGGCCCGTTGTCCGGGTACGGGAACTGCGGCCGCCAGAACTGCGACAGGCCGCCGCTGTACTCGTGGTTACCCGGGACCGAGATGTTGTTGATCTGGCCGTCGATGAAGCCGCTGGCCTTGTACCACTGGCCCCACTGCTCCTCGCTGTTGGCGTGGTCGATCAGGTCACCGGCGTTGACGATCGCCTTGGCCTTCGGCCGGTCGGCGAACGCCTGCCGGAAGACCCGGGGCACGGCCGAGTCGATGTAGTTCTGGGCGTCGCCGTAGTAGATGAACGAGAACGGCGCGAAGTCGGCGGCGGCGGTGGTGAAGTCGATCCACTCGCTCCAGTTGCTGCCGTCGCCGACCCGGTAGGTGTACCGGGTGTTCGGCGTGAGGCCGGTGAACTCGACGGTGTGGTAGGTCGAGGCGTACCCGAGCGAGGTGTTGACCGCCGTGCTGGACAGCGCGGAGAGGCGGGTCACCGCGCCGGTGGGCGGTACGACGTCACCCAGTGCCCGGGGCGCTTCGAGGATCTCGGCGCGGGCCCACTCCGCCGGTGCCTCGGCCCGCCAGGTGACGCGCTGCGAGGTGGACGGTGTGGTGGTCGGGGTCAGGATGATGCGGTCCGGTACGGGGGAGGGCTTGTGGATCTCGGCGGCGGGATGCTTGGCCGGCGGGGCGTCGCCGAAGGCGGCGGGGCTGATCGCCACACCGCCGACGATCAGGGCTGCGGCACCGATCGCCACGATCTTGGTCCGGCGCGCACCGATGCGCCAGGGAGCCTTCTGGTCGGTCAAGACTCTGGTCACCCTTCAATGAGGAGGCGGACGGCGGCACCGGTGGTCGATCACCTGCCGGCACGCGCCGTCGTCATTCGCGCAGTCGTGCCCGACCGGACGGCAACAAGATCCTTTCGAGCGAGTGAACAGTCGTCCGTGATCCCGTCCTGACCAGCAACTGTTGGCCTGCCGGCCATCCGCTCGACACCGACGTACCGCCTGCGTTCAGGTCTTCTTCGTACGCTCGGCGGCGTTATGACCGATCAGCACACCGCCCCGTCACCCCACCCCGACCGCACCGGCCGTCGACTGCGTGCCGGCGGCGCCCTGCTCTGCACTGCGGTCCTGCTCGGGGCCCTGGTCGGCAGTTCCGCCCCGGCCGCCGTGGTGATCAAGGACGAACACTTCATCAGCGCGCAGACGCCGGGCGTCCTCGACATCGAGGGTGGCGAGTGCTTCGACGACCCGGTGCATCTGCCCGAGGCCGGTGGGACGGTCGTCCGCTACCGGCCGTGCGCGTTGACGGCGGACAACCAGACGTACGGGTTCGTGCACGCCGACGACGACGCGGACTGGGCGCCGGCCGCGTTGGGCGAGTTCGCCTGGGGTGCCTGCCGGGACCTGTTCACCCGCACCTGGCCCGACGGGCAGGACCGGGACCTGCGCTTCTATCCGGTCCTGCCGACCGAGGAGACCTGGGCGGCCGGTGATCGGGACGTGATGTGCGTGGCCTACCGGCCCGGCGGCCGGTTGTCCGGCTCGATGCTGCCCAGGTGGTGAGCGGAGACCGAGTCGAGCACCGCGTCCAGCGGGCGTGGCATCCGGTCCAGGTCGAGCGCCTGCACCATGAGCCGGGCGTACGCCTCCTTGCGGCCGGACCGGGTGCCGACGAACCGGTGCAACTGGGCGGTCAACTCCCGTCCCTGCTGCGCGGGCTGTCGCTGGAACAGCCGGAAGGATCGCAGGTCCCCGACCGCGTCCAGGAACTCCTGCACCCCGTCGGTGCCGACGGCCCGGATCAACTCGTCCTCCAGATCCCGTACGCAGACGTGGAACCCGAGTTCGGCGATCCGGGCGGTGGAGGCGGCGGTGGCGATGCCGGCCCGGTCGAGTCCGCGCTGGACGAAGCCCTCCTCGGCCACGTCGTAGAGGCCGGCCAGCGGTAGGCCGCGCCCCTGCGGGCCGAGTAGGACCAGGTGGTGCCCGATGTTGGTGATCCCGCCCATCGGCAGCACCCGTACGCCCTCGGCGGCCAGGTCCCGGCCGCGCCGGAGGGCGAGCGCCTGCACCGCCGCCTGGTCGCTGGCCCCCTCGACCAGGAGCACGGCGCGGGCGTCACCCAGGGCGTCGATCGGGATCCGCACCCCTCACCTCCTGGCCGGTCAGCACCATCATGCCGACCTGCCCCCGGGCGGCCCAGCGAGTTACCGCGTGGGCCGAGCGGTCAGGAGGCGAGTCGCCCGGTGGACGGGGTCGGCTCGGCGAGCCGGGTCGCCAGATCGTCCAGCGAGAGCCCGAGCACCCGGGCCAGGGCGGCGACGGTGAAGTAGGCGGGCGAGGCGATCGCCCCGCGTTCGATCTTGCGCAGCGTGTCCAGCGAGATGCCGGCCTGGAGGGCGACGGCGGCGGCACTCCGACCGCCGCGCGCCTGCTGGAGCAACCGCCCCAGCGCCAGCCCACGCGCCCGCTCGTCCTCGGTCATCGGGGTACGCACCATGGGCCTATAGTAATCCTGGTATTAAAATACCAGGGCCGGAGTGCACACCGCCCCGCCGGCACGAACGACGAAGAGGTAGAGATGGTCGAGTTGAAGACGCCGAACGAGATCGCCGTGATGCGCGAGGCCGGGCGGGTGGTGGCGACGGCGCTCGCCGCGACCCAGACGGCGGCCACGGTCGGCACGTCCCTACGGGAGTTGGACGAGATCGCCGCCACAGTGATCAGCGAGGCCGGCGCGAAGCCCTCGTTCCTGCACTACCACCCCCGGTCGGCACCCAGCCCCTACCCGGCGGTCATCTGCACCTCGGTCAACGACGCGGTGGTGCACGGCATCCCCACGTCGTACCGGCTCGCCGAGGGGGACGTGCTGAGCATCGACTGCGGCGCGTACATCGACGGGCTGCACGGCGACTCGGCGGTGACCGTCATCGTCGGCGCCGCCGACCCGGACGACCAGACGCTGGTGGACGAGACCCGACGCGCCCTGCACGCCGGCATCGCCGCCGCCACGCCCGGCGCCCGGATGGGCGACATCGCCCACGCCATCGGCACCGTCGGCCGGTCGCGGGGATTCGGTCTGATGGAGAACCACGGCGGCCACGGGATCGGCCGCGCCATGCACGAGGACCCGTTCGTGCCCAACGAGGGCAAGCCCGGCCGGGGCCTGCGGCTCAGGCCGGGGCTGGTCCTCGCGCTCGAACCCATGTTCCTCGCCGGTGGTGACGACAGGTACCGGGTGGACCGGGACGGCTGGACGCTCCGGTCCGCCGACGGCAGCCGGGCCGCGCACTGGGAGCACACCATCGCGATCACCGAGGACGGGCCGGTGATCCTCACCGCTCGCTGAGAGCGGCACCCACAGACACGTCAGGCGCTCGCCGCCTCCCCGGCGGCGAGGAACCTGGCCCGGTCGGCCTCGGTGTCGATGTCACCGCAGTCGGCCACGTCGGCCACCGGTACGACCCGGATCTGTTCGGCACGTTCGCGCAGGTAGGGACGGGCACCCACGTCACCGACGGCCGACGCGGCGACGCCCGCCCAGTGCGCCCGACCGAGCAGGACCGGGTGACCGCGACCGGTGTGGTAGCCCGCCATCGCGAGCACCTGCGGCGCGGCGAGACCGACGAGTCGGCGTACCGCCTCGGGGGTGATGCCCGGCATGTCGACCAGGAGCACCAGCACGGCCACCGCCGGGGTCGGCGTCAGCGCGGCGAGACCGGCACGCAGGGACGACCCCATCCCGCCGGCCCACTCCGGATTGACGACCACCGTCGCTCCGGCCAGATCGGCGCGGGCGGCGACCGACTCCGCGTCGGCACCGAGCACCACGGCCACCGAATCGCAGCCACCGGCCGCCAGGGTGGCCACCGCACGTTCCACGAGCAGCCGGCCGCGCACCTCCACGAGCGCCTTGGGTCGCCCGTACCGGCGGCCCGCGCCGGCCGCGAGCACCAGCCCGGCGACCGGCGAGCCGGACCCGGCACGTGTCGAATCCACCCCTGGACGTTAACACCGGGCAGCCGAGAACTCAGCGCCACCATTGCGTGGTGGACCGATTTTGAATAGTGCCGGCGACGGCCGCCGCAGCTCGATCGACCACCGCGAACCTCAAAGTTTCCTCAAACACGCTGGTCGACACCGATGCACATTAACCAACGCCTTTAGTTTTGCCTCATCCGGTCGACGGATTCACGCCACCGAAAGCCTGCCAGCAGGCGATACGTGGCCGCAGAGGACAGCGAAAACGAGGTGGGAGCCGCCCGGAAAACGCCCGGATCGACGCACCGAGCAGCCGAATTCATACAGATGTAGGAGGTCTGATGCACCGTCGCCTTTTGGTGTCGACAACTGTCGCAACAATGTGTGCCGTAACCCTGTTCGCGCCGTCCTCGTCAGCAGAGAACGTGAACGCGAACTGCGGCAATCTGCCCGGCAACCGATCCGCCTCCGGGTGGACCGACTACGCACAGCTCGGCAAGCAGCTCGCCCAGATCGAGGCGACCAGCAACGGCCGGGTCGCCGTGGACGTCATCGGCCAGTCCCACCGGGGCCGGGACATCTACACCGCCCGCGTCGGCACCGGTGACCGCGTACTGCTGATCACGAGCGAGATCCACGGCAACGAGAAGACCGGCACCGAGGCGCTGCTGCAGATGCTCAAGACCCTCGGGTCCAGCGGGAGCCCGCAGGCCAAGGCGATCCGGGACAACCTGACCATCGTCGCCGTTCCGAAGTTCAACCCCGACGGTGCGGAGCTGAACCGTCGGCAGAACGACTTCCCGTGGAACGAGGTGGTCGAGAAGTTCCCGCAGTTGGCCGGCACCAACGCGCCGTACTACTACAGCAACGGCGCGCAGGGCTTCGACGTCAACCGGGACTTCAGCGCGGACCTGACCGCCGAGCCCTCGCCCGCGACGCGGCCGTCCAACGAGACGCTGCCCGGCATGTACCTGACCAACGAGTCCCGGGCACTGCGTGACCTCTACGTCAACCTGCGCGACGAGTTCGGCAAGGTCCACGCCTACGTGGACCTGCACCACATGGGCCCGTGCAACGAGAACATCGGGACCGACCAGTACGTCACGGTGGCGCTGGACTTCCCGCCGCTCGGCTCGGAGGCCGCCGGCAACCCGAGGTACGCCGACTGGCCGCTGCTCGACCAGGACGCCTCCCGCCGGCACACGCTGGCCGCCGCGCTCGGCATGATGCAGCACGCGGGCAACGGCTCCGGCACCGGCTCGCCGTTCTTCGGTGGGGTCAGCCAGTACGTCCACTACCAGGTCGCGGACGGCTACAGCTTCGACCGTGACTACGCCGGGCAGGCCCGGTCGGCGTTCGCCCTCAACGGCAGCGCGAGCGTCCTGTTCGAGGTACGCGGCCAGTCCCACGCCTGGGGCCAGAAGCAGAAGGGTCAGCTGACCAAGGCTGTCGAGGCCGGCATCTTCGGCATCGCCGAGCGGATGGCGGACCGGTCGGTCGACAACCTGAACGGCGACGACTTCTACGAGCTGCCGAAGTACTGGTAGGCAGCACCACAGGTGACCGGGCGCATCCGGTCACCGAGCGGGCCCCCTTCCCCGGGCGGGAAGGGGGCCCGTCGTCGTGACGGTGGCCGGATCAGCCGATCGCGTACGCCCGGATGATCGTCACGTCGGTGTAGCCGCCGATGGTGTCGGTGACCCGCGCCCGCAACGAGACCGCGCCGGACGTCGGGTTGCCCACCTGGGCGGTCCACACGCCGTTGATCTTCTTGACCGGTACCGAACGCCAGGTCTTGCCGCCGTCGAAGGACGCCCTGGCGGTGACCGTCTTCACCTTCGGGTTCTTGCCCAGCTTGGCGTCCGGACCGGCCTTGGGGCGGCTCAGCTTCAACTGGACGTTCGTGCTGCCGCCGGCCTTGGCCCGGTTGTGCAGGTCGAGGCCGGTGGGCAGCATGGTCAGCGCGTAGACGGGCGCGGTCACCGAGCTGTTCGGCTTCGCCTTGAACCGGTACGTGACGCTGGTCTTCGGCGACAGCATCCCGGCCGGGAAGGTGATCTCCGGGTAGTAGCGGCTCGCGTCGTTGGTGAGCGTGTACCAACCACTCTTCTTGACCTTGTACTCAAGGCTGGTGAAGTACGGCTCCCAGCCCCTGTCCTTCTTGGTCTTGACCGTCTTGCCACCGAACTTCAGGGTCGCGGTCGCCTTGTCGCCGCCCTCGACGCTGCGGCGGGGGAAGCCGGGGTCGGCGAACATGTCGTTCAGCGAGTACGACAGCCAGCCGTTGGTGAGCTGCGGCAGCCAGGTCGACGGCCCCCAGGCGGACCGGAAGAACCGCAGCGTGTACGACTTGCCCGCGCTGACCGTACGGGGGGCGAAGTAGTGCCCGACGACCGGTGCCGTTCCGTCCTTGGCTTCGGTGTAGGCGTGTACCCCGACGTCCCACTTGCCGGCCGAGAGGCGGATCTTCGTCCGGTACGGCTGATCGGTGCTGACCAGGCCGGCGTACATGTCGCTGCCGCAGGAACGGTCGATCGGCTGCACCCCCAGGCTGCTGTAGTTCGCCGCCGACGGGCCGCGTCGGGTCTCCACGTCCACCGTGGCGAGCGAGGACTGCCTGAAGGTCCGGGTCGGAGTGCTCGGGACACTGGTCGTGGTGTACATGACCGCGTAGTGGGGGGACACTCCGCTGTGGTCGACCCAGGACCGCATCGCGGCGAAGGCCAGCCGTTTCGAGGAGTTCGGGACGACGTACAGCCCACCGCCGGGGTCCCACCCGTCGACCGAGTAGGTCGCGGACGCGGAGCGGGTGCAGATCTGCCCGTTGGTCAGGATCTCCCGCCCGGTCGTGTCGATCGCCGGGCTGAGGCCGAGCGAGACCCGCTTGCCCTTGCGAGCGTCCACGGTGGTCTTGCTGGCACCGGAGACCTTGACCGTGCGGGCGCCGAGGGTCGAGGTGTCCCCGGTGCTGATCGCCGCGAGCACCGCGTAGGTGCCCTTCGGCAGCTTCTTGGCCTTGTTGGACTTGACCGAACGGCGCTCGTTGGTGGCGAGGTTGACCACGGTCGTGGTGACGGTGACCTTCTTGCCGTTGCGGTCCAGCGTGGTAATGGTCAGCGTGTTGGTCGCCGCGACCGCAGGCGCGCCGGCACCGAGCAGCAGCGCCGGGACCAGTGCCGACGCGACGGCGGCCCGGGCCATGACGCGGGCACGCGAGGACGATCCGGGGCCGGAGGCGGCCCCGATGCGAGATGAGAACAATCCAGGAACTCCCGTGAGTGGAAGCCGATCCCGCAGTACGACAACGGCGGGAAAGCTGATGCTAGATGACATCCGCCGCCCGTACCGTCCCGTCCACAGTCGCGTCAGGGCAGGCCGATCAGGTCGGCCATCCGGCGCATCTGGTGGTCGAAGTACTCGTCCCGTGCGGTGATCAGGCCGTCGAGCTGGCCGAAGAGTTCGAAGCTGACGGCACCGAAGCAGTGGATCCAGCCGACGGAGCCCCGTGCCAGCAGGGTCTCGGGCAGTCCGGCGAAGAGGTGATCCCGCACGACGACGAGATCGGCGTGCACCGGGCCGGGCAGCTCGTCCGGGCCGGGATCGGCCAGGACTCCGGTGGTGAAGCCGTCGAGCAGGATCCGGATCAGGGTGGCCGGGGTCCGGGACGCCGCCACGGTGGTCTCCTGCGGTGCGGCGTACCCGGGGACCGGACTACCGAACAGCAGGGCGTACTCGGCCGGGTGGGCCAGCGCCCAGCGGCGTACCGCGTGAGACACGGCGAGCCACCGGCCGCGCAGGTCGCTGCGGGCGGTGACCTCGGCGTCGGCCGCCTCGGCCGCGTCACCGAGGGCCTGGTAGCCGTCCAGGATCAGCGCGGTGAGCAGCTCGTCCCGGCTCGGGAAGTAGCGGTAGATCGCCGAGGAGACCATTCCCATGTCCCGGGCGACGGCCCGTAGCGACAGGTTCGCCCCCTCCGCGGCGAGGTGGCGGCGGGCGATCGTCTTGATCTCGTTGATCATCTCGGCTCGGGCCCTGGCCCGGATGGCGGCGGCAGGCATACCGGAGAGTGTCGCACACATTCGAGAGCACCGCTCTTGACGAAGGGTGCCCTCATGCATGAGCATTGGTCTCAACAGAGAGCACTGCTCTCGACCGAGGGGAGACTTCGATGGCCGTTCACCTGATCGTCGGCGCCGGCATGGTCGGCTCGACCACCGCGCGACTGCTCGCCACGCGTGGTGAGCAGGTCCGGATCGTCAGCCGGTCCGGGCGGGGCCCGATCCACGCCCGCGTCGAGCGGATCGTCGCCGACGCCACCGACGCCGACCGGCTCAGCGAGCTCGCACAGGGAACGGCAGCCGTCTACAACTGCCTGAACCCGGCCTACCACCGCTGGCTCACCGACTGGCCGCCGATGGCCGACGCGCTGCTCACCGCCGCCGAGCGGTCCGGCGCGCCACTGGTGATCGCCGGCTGCCTCTACGGGTACGGCGAGGTCAGCGGGCCGATGACCGAGCAGACCCCGCTCGCCGCCACGCACCCCAAGCTGCGGATGCGCGCCGACATGTGGCGCGACGCCCTCGCCGCCCAGCGTTCCGGTCGCCTCCGCGCGGTCACCGAGGTACGCGCCAGCGACTACCTCCAGGCACAGTCGATCCTCACCCTCTTCCTCGGTCAGCCGCTGCTCGCCGGACGGCGCGCCGTCGTCCCCGCCCCGCTCGACGTACCGCACACCTGGACCTCGATCAACGACGTGGCGGCCATGCTGGTCACCGCCGCCACCGACGAGCGGGCCTGGAACCGTCCCTGGCATGTGCCGAGTGCGGCGCCGATGACGATCCGGCAGCTCGCCACCCGCTTCACCGAGCTGGCCGGAGTGCCCGCGCCGAAGCTCACCAGCGTTCCCGCGCCGGTCTTCCGGGCCGCCGGCCTGTTCGCCCCGATGCTGCGCGAGTTCCGGACCACGGCGTACCAGTTCACGCGGCCGTTCGTGCTCGACTCCTCGGCCGCCACCGCCGCGTTCGGCCTGCGCCCCCAGCCGATCGACGAGGGGCTGCGCGAGGCGATCGCGTTGCTGCGCGACGCACCGAGCAAGAGCGCCGCTGCCCCCCTCGCCGCTGCCTGACGACGACACCGCACCGGAGGTTCACCATGTCCAGTCTCACCATCGCACCCACCGTCGTCCTCGACAGCCGCAGCGTCCCCGGCCAGGTCGACAACCGCCTCGCGTACGCCGGCTTCGCCCTCGCCTACCTGCTCGGGCACGGTGCCGCCGCCGTGTCGTCCGGCAGCGACCCGCTGGTGGAACTACCCGGCTGGTTACCGATGGCCCTGCTCGCCACCGGCCTGGTGGGCGGCTCGATCGCCGCCACCGTGGCCGCCACCCGGGCCCAGCGAGGCGTCGCCGGTCCCGAGGCCCTCACCGGCAGGCTGCTCGGTTCCGCCTGGGTCGTCGGTTTCACCGCGCTGTTCCTCGCCATCACCGGTCTGACCAGTGCCTTCGACCGGCCCGAGTTGCAGACCGTCCTCTGGCCCACCGGCTCGGCGTTCGTGGTCGGGCTGATCTACCTGGCAGAGGGGGCCGCCCGCCGTAACCTGCTGCACTATCTGCTCGGGAGCTGGCTCGCGTTGGTGGGCACGGCGGCGCTCTTCCTCGGCACACCGGGCCCGTTCTGGGTCCTCGCCGTCGCCGGTGGTGGTGCGTACGTGCTCGCCACCGTCCTGGAGGGCCGTCGACTCGCCGCGCACCGATAGATCCACCCGCACACGGGAAACGGTGGTCCGAGGACCACCGTTTCCCGTTGCCGCCGTCGCCACCCGGCTCCGGTCGAGGCTCAGGAGACGGGCAGCCTCTGCCGGGTCTCCGCCTCGTGGTCGGCGCGCCTGCGGGCCCGGACGCTCTCGGTCTTGAGTCGCAGGGCGGGACGTTCCACCAGGTGCCAGGAGGGTACGGCGAACACCAGGGTGCCGAGCAGGCTCAGCACGATGTAGCCGAACATCCCGAACTCGGCGCCACCCACCAGGGCGAGGACCTGCTGCACCGGGAAGCCGTAGATGTAGAGGCCGTAGGTGTAGTCGTGCCGTCGGCTGATCCTGGACAGTCGCTTCGGCAGCGCCACTGCGGCGTACAGCACCAGGTAGGCGAAGGCCGGCAGGCCGACCGCGAAGAAGCCCCCCTTGAGCATCGAGCCGGTCAGCACGACACCGGCCACCAGCGCCCACACGCCGGTGACCGGGATGCGGTGCGCGTACAGACGTGCGGCCGTACCGAGCAGGAAGAGGAAGCCGAGCATCAGCGTCCAGTCGGCGGCGAAGGCACCGAGCAGCGGGAACGGCCCGATCGCGCCGTGCTGCGGCGGCCGTGAGGTGATGGTCGGTCCGTTGAGGAAGTCCCACAGGACCAGCGCGTAGCAGACGACCGTCAACAGCAGGACGGCACGCGGCGACCGGCGCAGCACCGCGGTCATCATCAGCAGGGCCACCACGCCGTAGAAGGCCAGGTCGTACCGGAGGGTCCAGAGCGAGCCGTCGAACGCGCTCGGACCTCCGCCGAGCCGCCCATACGGGGTGTCGGCCAGCAGGCCGGAGATCGGAAACTGCTCCATCGAGGCGAGAATGTTCGTGGTGACGTAGTCGAACGGGCCCTCCGGGTGTCCCCAGAAGCCGTCGAGGTTGCCGTTCTCGTAGAGGGCCACCAGCGGCGCGATGACGAAGGCCGTGACCAGCAGGCAGACCCACAGGCCGGGAAACACCCGCAGCAGGCGGGCGCGGATGTACTGCGACAGGGACGAGCGCAGCGCGCTGTCGGTGACGAGGAACCCGGAGATCAGGAAGAAGCCGTAGAGGGAGATCGTGCCGATGTCGCTCTGGCCCGCGAAGAGGCCCGTCCCGAGATTGCCCACCCCGAATCCGATCGGCCCGGCATGGGCGATGATCACGCCGCACGCCATCGCCAGGCGCAGCGCGCCGAACGCGTTGTGCCGGGCCGAGTATCTGTCTTGCAGCGTCGGCGAGCGCCCTTCGTTGAACCACGCCTGCACGTGACGACTCCTTTGCGGATCAGATCCGAACGGAGGTCGAGTCGTCGTGCCGACCGCCGCATGTGACACATGCAGTATCGACATCTTTACGGCTTTCATCATGGTTTTAGCGATTTGTCCACTCTGCACGGGATGGCCAGGCGGCGGCGGACCTCACAACGGCCGCCAGCGGCGGCCGTGGCCGACTCGCACCACGACCGCCGCTGGGCAGATGTCCGAGCAGACCGTCGACCACCGTCCACAGTGCACCGACCCGGCCGATGAACCGGCGCAGGCGCGGGTCACCTCTTGGGCGGAGCCCGAACGCGGCGTGGCGACCTCTGCGGCGCGTACCCGGATGCTGTCCGGAATCGGCCGGCTCGTGTCGTCTCCTCGGATCACGAGGAGACGGCGAGATCGGAGGGTCGTCCTGTTGCACCCGGCCGGGTGCCGACCAGGTTCAGGACCGCCCGCGACGTTCGACTTCTCGTACGCGGGCCAGCATCACACCGCCGATACGGACAAGTAGTGCGAAACGCCCCAAGTAACCCGGAAGGCTGAATCCGCTGTGCCGTCTCACGACAGGTGCCGCGCGGTGTGCCGGAGCAGGAAGTCGTCAAGTCGGGGCGCGAGACGGCGCGCGTACGTGGCGGTCAGATGGTGCGCGTCCCGATAGACGAGCACCCCGTCGATCACCGCGGCACAGCGCTCGCCCGGACAGATCGCGTCGTTGAGGTCGGCCAGATGCACCTGCGCCACGGTGGCCGCCGCCCGCTCCTGCGGTACGCCCCAGACGAGCGCGGGCTGGCGCGGCTGGGCGCAGGCGCTGAGCCGTTCCCGGTTGGCGGAGACGCACTCGGCCATGTCCACCCGGAACGCCGGAGTGGCTCGGATGACCACCAGCGGCACCCCCGCCCCGGTCAACTCGGACCAGGTCCGGGCGAGCGCCTCTGTCTGCGCGTCGGCCGTCGAGGGCCCGGGTGCCGGAGTGGCGCCACCCACCAGCGGGATCTGGGTCACGCTGGAGGCGATCAGCAGCCGGGGTCGTCGCTCGCCGGTGAGCGCCGTCCGCAGTTCGCGGTTCCATTCCGTACAGCTCTCGTCGACCCGCCCGCCGACGACCGTCGGGGCGGTCATGAGCGAACAGGCGGTCTTGATGTAGGTGACCAGCCGCCAGCCACGTTCCGTCGCGACCTGCTGCAACGCCGGCACCCAGTGCGCCGCGTGCGAGTCGCCGGCCAGCGCGACCTCCACCGGCGAGTCACGGTCGCCGTAGACGCACGTGCGCAGACTCGACTCCTGCGCCTGCGTGATGCAGTCGTCCCGATAGACGTCGGGCAGGTCGTCGCGGGCGTGGAGCGGGTCGGGCGTGATCCGGGCGAAGCGGTCCACCAGCGCCGGATCGCCGCCGGGCGACGCCGGACCGGCACCGGCGAGCTGCGTGGGGCCCGGTGCGGCCGATGGCCGCACCGCGAGGCTCAGGCCGACACCGGCCAGGACGGTCAGGCTGGTGGCGACCAGTCCCATCCGCAGGGTGCGGGCCGGGGAGAACTGCGCGTACCGGAACGGGTTCTCCACCAGGTAGTGGGTCAGCACCGCCGGGACCGCAGAGCAGAGGATCATCGCCAGGCCGGCAGTGGTCCCCAACGGGCCCCAGCGCGCCTCGGCGACGACCAGCAACGGCCAGTGCCAGAGATACCAGGAGTACGAGACGACCCCTACCGCACGCATCGACCGCCTCTCCAGCAGCAGCGCGGGCCCGTACCGTCCGGCCCCGGGACCGGCCGCGATGATCGCCACCGCGCCGAGGGTGGGCAGCAGCGCGAGGTGTCCCGGATAGGCCGCATCCGGCCCGATCAGCACCGCGCCGATGGCGATCATGGCCATGCCTGCCCAGCCGAGCGTGACCGCGGCCGGTCGGGGCAGCCGGGAGAGATGGCCGCTCAGGATCGCCAGCGCACCGCCCAGCGCCAGTTCCCACATCCGGGTGGTGGTGACGAGGTACGCCCGCGCGGGCTCGCTCTGGCTCAGGTGCACCGACCAGGCCAGCGACGGTACGCCGACCAGGGCGATCGCGACGAGCACCGGCGCGGACGCCCGGTCGACGAAGAACCGTCGGCGGTGCCGACCACGGACGTCCACCGGCGATCGCGCCTCGACCGACTGCGCCCGTCGGCGACCGAGCGCCACGGCGGTCAGCAGGAGCAGCGGCCAGACCAGATAGAACTGCTCCTCGACGGCGAGCGACCAGAAGTGCTGGAGGATGCTCGGCGCCTCCTCCGACCGCAGGTAGTCGGTCGACTGCTCGACCAGCCGCCAGTTCATCGCGTAGACCGCGCTGGCCAGGGCGTCCCGGGCGGTCTCGGACCACCGGATCGGCGGCAGGAAGAGGTACGTGAGCAGCATGCTCGCCACGACGACGACGCTGGCGGCGGGCAACAGTCGCTTGGCGCGCCGGACGTAGAACGCGGTGATGGAGATTCGGCCGGTCCGGCGCATCTCGTCGACGAGCAGACCGGTGATCAGGAAGCCGGAGATCACGAAGAAGACGTCGACGGCGACGAAGAATCCCGGCAGCGCTGCCACGCCGGCATGCCCGACCAGCACCAGCACGAGCGCGAGACCACGCAGTCCTTCGACGTCATCGCGGAACCGGCCCGTCAGGATCGTCCCGGCTCGTTCCTCTGTCCGTGTCATCTCCACCCCTCTCGGGGCGGAGCATAGAGGCAATAAAGAAGCTTTTGACCGTTTTCGGGCACCCCTTCGGACCCACATGCCCCACCAGTGGTGTCGCGTGGTGTCATGTGGTGTCAATTAGGCTTGGCTTGACACCACTCTGGCACTATGGTGGTGTCATGAACCTGGAGCGATACGTCACGGAGCTGCGCGCACAGCTCGCGGCAACGGCGGAGACCGGCGATCCCGAGACACGAGCCGTTGCCGAACGGCTCAGTCTCACGCTCGACGCCGCGACCCGGTTGATGGTGCTCGAAGTGCTCAGCGACGCGGCGAGCGAGATCACCAGGGAGATCGCACCGGGCTCGGTCGACGTGGTGTTCCGGGGCCGCGATCCGCACCTGGTCGTGACTCCTCCGCCCGGCTCGGCGGAGGAGCACACTCCGGCCCCGGAGGATCCGCCCGCTCCCACGCCGGAGCCGCTCGACGACACCGTCACGTCCCGCACCACGCTCCGACTGCCCGACCGGCTGAAGGCCCGCGTCGAGCAGGCCGCGGCCGAGGAAGGGCTCTCGGTCAACTCCTGGCTCGTCCGGGCGATCGGCACCGCGCTCGAACCGAAGACCCGCCGTGCCGCGAAACGCGACACGCGAGGCGGCTCACGCTTTACCGGTTGGGCCCGCTAAGCCCCGCCGCACCCACTCTTCCTGTCGTCCCGCCGCCGGCGGGACCGATCCGGCGCGCCCTGTGGAGGTAGCACCATGCCCACCTACGACACCACCGGCCCGATCGACCTGGACGCCAAACTCGGCGTCGGTCTGGTCGAACTGATCGCCTCGGACCGCGACGACGTCACCGTCGAGGTCGTACCCAGCCGGCCCGGCCGGTCCGGCGACGTCTCGCTGGCCCGGGACGCCACGGTCTCGTTCGACGGTGGCCGGCTCCGGATCACCGTGCCGCGCC
Source organism: Micromonospora sp. NPDC049903 (assembly GCF_044460945.1). Taxonomy (NCBI): domain Bacteria; kingdom Bacillati; phylum Actinomycetota; class Actinomycetes; order Micromonosporales; family Micromonosporaceae; genus Micromonospora; species Micromonospora sp. NPDC049903. The sequence continues at coordinate 71,905 of NZ_JBITKL010000014.1, read as the reverse complement.
GGCTCAACCTCTTCGGCCAGAGCGACTCGGTGGACGTCCGGTGCGAGCTGCCCACCGGATCACGGGTGGCGATCGAGAACGCCTACGGATCGGTGAACCTGCGCGGCAGGTTCGGCGACTCCCGCGTCGTCGCGAAGTACGGCAACGTCAACGCCGACACCGTCGACGACCTCGTGCTCGAATCCCCGCACGGCACCATCGACGTCGCCCAGGTCACCGGCCGACTCGACGGCACGGTCGGCCACGGACTGGTGAACGTCCGGCGAGTCGGGGGCGAGGTCCGGCTGCGCGGCTCGCACGGCCCGATCGAGCTCGGCACCACCGGCGGATCGGTCACCGTGGCCACCTCCGGTGCGCTGACCATCGGCCGTGCCCTCGGCGACGTGACCGCGCGCAGCGCCCACGGCCCGGTCCGGATCCGCGAGGTGAGCGGCGGAAGCATCCGGATCGAGAACGGACACGCGGACGTGGAGGTCGGCGTACCGGCCGGGCTGGCCGCCTGGATCGACGCCTTCTCCGCGCACGGCCGCGTACGCAACGAACTCACCCCTGACGCCGACGCCGCGAACACCGGACGGCACGTGGAGCTGCGCCTGCGTGCCGACTATGCCGACGTCGTCATCCGCCGCGCCACCGACTTACCGGAACGGGAGGCCACCGCATGAGCAGCAGCGCCATCACCGCCGTCGGGCTTCGTAAGACCTACGGCGACCGGACCGTCCTGGACGGCATCGACCTCACCGTCGCGGCCGGCACCGTGTTCGCCCTGCTGGGTCCGAACGGCGCCGGCAAGACCACCACCGTGCACGTCCTCTCGACCCTCGTCGCCCCGGACGCCGGGACGGTCACCGTCGCCGGACACGACCTGGCACGCGACCCCGACGGCGTACGCGCGGCGATCGGGCTGACCGGCCAGTTCGCTGCCGTGGACGGGCTGCTGACCGGGGAGGAGAACCTGCGGCTGATGGCGAGGCTGCGGCATCTGGGCGCTCGCGCCGGCCGCCGTCGCGTGGACGAACTGCTGGCCCGGTTCGATCTCGTCGAGGCCGCCCGGAAGCCTCTGCACACCTACTCCGGAGGCATGAAGCGACGGCTGGACCTGGCGATGACCCTGGTCGGCAGCCCGAAGGTGATCTTCCTCGACGAGCCGACGACCGGGCTCGACCCGCGCAGCCGACAGACCATGTGGGAGATCGTCCGTGAACTGCTCGCCGACGGGGTGACCATCCTGCTCACCACCCAGTACCTCGAAGAGGCCGACCGGGTCGCCGATCGGGTCGCCGTCCTGCACGGCGGCCGGATGGTCGGCGAGGGCTCTCCGGCCGAGCTCAAGTCCCGCGTCGGCACCGAGGTCCTCGTGGTGCACGGCCCGGACGGCAAGGTCGTCCACGAGATCCCTACCGACGGCACTGCCGACGGTCTCCGCCGGGCTCTGGCCGACATCGACGACGTCCACTCCGCGAACGTCAGCGTGCGCGCCCCCAGCCTCGACGACGTGTTCTTCGCACTCACCACGACTCCGGCCGCCTCGAACAGGGAGCACCGATGAGCACCAGGACCACCGTCGCCGACGCGGTGACCATGCTCCACCGCAACCTGCTGCACATGATCCGCTATCCCGGGCTCACCGGGTTCGTCATCGGCATCCCGGTCGTCCTGCTGCTGTTGTTCGTCTACGTCCTCGGCAACACCCTCGGCGCCGGCCTACCGGCTGGCGGGACCGGCGGCGCGACCCGGACCTACCTCGCCTACGTCGTACCCGGCATCCTGCTCATCGGGGTCGCCGGCATCGCCTCCGGGGCCTCCATCGGCATCGCCCAGGACATGACCGAAGGCATCGTCGCCCGGTTCCGGTCCATGGCGATCTCGCGCGCCGCCGTACTCACCGGACACGTGCTCGGCAACACCGTGCAGGGCGTCCTCTGCCTCGCCGTGGTCCTCGGCGTCGCCGTGCTGATGGGTCTGCGTCCGGCCGCCGGTCTCCTGGACTGGCTCGTCCTCACCGCGTTCCTCGGCCTGGTCTGTTTCGCGGTCTCCTGGGTGGCCGTCGCCATGGGGATGAGCGCGAGCACGGTGGAGACCGCGAGCAACACTCCGATGGTCTTCACCCTGCTGCCCTTCCTCGGCAGCGGCTTCGTCCCCACCGACTCGATGCCGGCGGGGGTGCGGTGGTTCGCCGACTGGCAGCCGTTCACGGCCTTCATCGAGACCACTCGTGCACTGCTCGCCGGGGCGGACCCGGGGCGGCACGTCTGGCTGGCCCTCGCCTGGTGTGCCGTCATGATCGTCGTCGGCTACGCCTGGGCCCGCACCCTCTACGTGCGCAAGTCCGTCCGCTGACCCGACCGGGTCACCCGGGGAATCGGAACGCATGCCGTCCGGGCATGCGTTCCGGTCGTGGTAGGCGAATCGAGGGCGGCAGGCTCACCGGCGTTCGGTGACGACCTCCTTGGAGCCCGGCACCACGTTGCGGGTGGCGCGCAGGCTGGTGATCGTCACGACCGTCAGCACCAAGATGATGACCAGCAACGACGCCAGAGTCGGGATCTCCGGCACGCCCTCCCAGATGCCGTGCGCCCAGTGCAGGCCGAGCTTGACACCGATGAACGCCAGGATGATCGCCAGGCCGTAGCTGAGGTGGACCAGGCGGCTGAGCGCGGCGTGCAGCACGAAGTAGAGCGCCCGCAGACCCAGCAGCGCGAAGGCGTTCGTGGCGAAGACCAGATAGGGATCCTCGGTGATGCCGTACACCGCCGGCACCGAGTCCACCGCGAAGACCGCATCGGCGGCGAAGACCGCCACCACCACCAGCGCCAACGGCGTGAGAGCGCGGCGGCCGTCGACCCGCACGACCATCTTGGTGCCGTGGTACTCGTGCACCACCGGCATGAACCGGCGCAGCAGCCGCACCGAACGCATGTTGCCGATGTCCACCGACTGCTCGTGCCCGGTGAACGCGTCCCGCAGCAACTTCGCGGCCGTGAACAACAGGATCAACGCGAAGATCAGGAACGCGAAGTCCAACGTCTGCAACGCCGCCGCACCCAACGCGATGAAGATACTTCGCAGCACCAGCGCCCCGGCGATGCCGAACAGCAGCACCCGCTGGGCCAGCTCCGTCGGCACCGCGAACGCCGCCAACAGCAGCATGAACACGAAGAGGTTGTCCACCGACAGCGACTTCTCGACCAGATAGCCGGTGAGGTAGTGGACGCCCGGCTCGGAGCCGAACTCGGACCAGACCCAGGCACCGAAGGTCAGCGGCAGTGCGATGTAGAAGGCCGACCAGCCCAACGCTTCCTTCAGCGACACCCGGTGCGGGCGATGCGTCACCGCGAAGTCGAGCACCAGCAGGGCCAGCACCCCGACGATGGTCACCGTCCAGAGCAACGGCGTGCCTACGGAGTGAAGTTCACCGGCGGAGTAAGACAATTCGGGCATGGGCCTTCCTCGAACACCGTGTCATGTTCGAGGTCTCCTTCACCCACCGTTCGTGGGCAACCACCCGAGGCACACCCGGGGTGCGCCGTACTGACCGGTATGGTTCGTGGGAAGTACTCCCCTCGTACCGCCAAGGTTAGGACAGGCCGACCCCGGCCGCCAGGCGTCGGCGCGCGGCGCGTCGGCATGACGGCACCCCGCCCGCTCCACACGAGGTGAGCGACACCGGCCGGGGCGCGACCGTGGTGGAGATCACCGAGGGCGTCGCGGCACGTCACCGACAGCGATCGTGGTGTACGGAGCGGACACACCCACCGTCGAGGCCGCACGCCCGGCTGCCATCGGTATGGCCTGGGCCACGCCGGGCGGATTGTCGGCGTACCCGGCATGCGTGCCGGGTAGCTACGGAACTTTGCACCGACCAGCGCCACCTGCGGAGGTGATCGGATGACCGGGACGTTGCAGCAGCTCGTCGACCGCAACGACCTCGAGATGATCCGTGGGTGGTTGGACAGCAGACCGCCGTACGAGATCGCCGACGAACTCGCCCGACTCGACGCGGTCGCCGCCGGGGTGCCGTTCCGGCTGCTCGACAAGGACCCGGCACTCGCCGTCTTCGAGGAACTGGACCCGGTGGACCAGCAGCGCATCCTGGTGGGGCTGCGCGACCAGGCGTTCCACGAGTTGGTCGAGGAGATGGACCCGGACGACCGGGCCCGCATGCTCACCGAGGCGCCGGCCAAGGTCGCCCGGCGCGTCCTGGCCGGGCTCTCGCCGCGCGAGCGACAGATGACCGCCGAGCTGCTCGGCTATCCGCCCGGCTCGGTCGGGCAGATCATGACGCCGGAGGCGGTCGCGCTGCCCCGGCAGGTGACTGCCGCCCAGGCGCTCGACGTGGTGCGGCGCAAGGGCGCCGAGGCCGAGACCGTGTACGTGTTGCCGGTGGTCGACCCGGGCCGCCGCCTGGTCGGCGTGGTGGAGTTGCGCGACCTGGTGCTGAGCGCCGCCGACGTGCCGGTGGCCGATCTGGTCGACACCCACGTCTTCCGGGCCCGCGCCACCGACCCGGCCGAGGAGGCCGCCCGCCTGATGCGGGAGACGAACACCATCGCCCTGCCGGTAGTGGACAGTGAGGACCGACTCGTCGGCCTGCTCACCATCGACGACGCGATGGAGATCATCGAGGCGGCGGACACCGAGGACGTGGCCCGTCAGGCCGGTACCGCGCCCTGGCCCGGTCACTACATGGCGGTGAGCGTCTGGCGGTTGGCCCGCTCCCGGGCACCCTGGTTGCTGCTGCTCATCGTCGCCTCGGTGCTCACCGTCAACGTGCTCCAGGCGTTCGAGGCCACGCTGTCGCAGGTGACCGCGCTGGCCCTGTTCATCCCGCTGCTCGTGGGCACCGGCGGGAACGCGGGTGCACAGGCCACCACCTCCGCCGTACGCGCTCTCGCGCTGGGCGAGTTGCGCGGCTCGGACCTGCCGGCGGTGATCTGGCGGGAGTCCCGGGTCGGTCTGCTGCTCGGCGCGCTGCTGGCAGCGGTCGGCCTGGTCGTCGGCGTGGTCGTGGTCGGCGGTGAGATCGCCCTGGTCGTCGGCGTCTCGCTGGTGATCATCTGCGCCTGGGCCGCCACCGTCGGCGCCACCATGCCGGTGCTGGCCAAACGGCTCCGTATCGACCCGGCGGTCGTCTCCGCGCCGATGGTGACCACGCTCGTCGACGCCACCGGGCTGATCATCTATTTCGGCGTCGCGCACGTCGTGCTGACGTTCTGACCTGACCCTGATCGCGCCGGCAGCCGTGCACCCGACGGGCCGGTCGTAGGCCCGTCGGGTGCGTGGTGGTGGCTCAGCGTTGCAGGGTGAGCAGTCCGGGGCGGTAGGGCAGGAGGCCGTAGTCGCCGCCGGAGTTGGGTGAACGGCCCTGGTACAGGAACTGGAGGTTGCAGGCGTTCACGGTCATGGTCTGGTCGGCGTTGGTGCGCAGCAGCTCACCGTGGCTGATGTCGTTGGTCCAGGTGGCGCCGCTGTTGGCCTTACCCGCGAACGGGTTGCTCTCGGTGGCCGCCTGCGGGGTCCAGGTGCCGCCCAGGCTGGTGGCGGTGAAGGAGCGGAAGTAGCGTCCCTGGGAGCCGATGGCCTCGACGAGCATGAGGTACCGGTTCTCGCCTTCGAGCTTGTAGACCTGCACGCCTTCGAACAGGTTGTTGGTGGTGTCGGTCATGATCGTGGTGTAGTTGGAGCCGAAGCTGCCGGGGAAGTTCCCGATCGGCATGCTGGCCCGGTAGATGCGGCCGTTGTCCCCGGCGAAGAAGAGGTACATGTTCTGGCTGTCGCCGATGAGTGCCTGGTCGATCGGCCCGGTCCCGGAGTTGGAGATGGATCCGGTGAACAACGTCTGCGCCGGTCCCCAGCTGTTCACGTTCGTCGGGTTGGTGGACGTGCGGTAGGAGAACGCGGGGCCGCCCCACTGGTAGGCCAGGACCCAGACGTTGCGGGGTGCGAAGTAGAACAGTGACGGGGCGACGGCGGAGAACGGCATGGCGTTCTGGCTGGCCGAGCCCATCTGGTTCCAGTTGGAGAACAGGCCGAAGTTCATCGACCCCCAACTGGTGCCGGTGTCGTGCGTGGTGGCGTAGACGAGCTGCTGACCGTTGTACGGGGCGTGGGTGAAGTCCTTCAACGACACCCAACCCGACCGCGGCTGCGCCAACGCACCCGTCGACGACCACCGGTACGACGACGGCAGCGAGCAGTTACCCGACGGCGGCGGAGTGGTCGGGGGCGGGGTGGTCGGCGGCGGCGTGGTGGGCGGCGGGGTCGTCGGCGTGGTGCCGCCGTTGCAGGCCACGCCGTTGAGGGCGAAGTTGGTCGGCGCCGGGTTGCTGCTCGTCCAGGAACCGTTGAACCCGAAGGACACCGAGCCGTTGGTCGGGATCGCGCCGTTGTAGCTCACGTTCCTCGCGGTCACCGCCGTGCCGCTCTGCGTCAACGTGGTGTTCCAGGACTGCGTCACCGTCTGCCCGGCGCCGAAAGACCAGGTCAACGTCCAGCTGCTCAACGGATCGCCGAGATTCGTGATCGACACGTTGGCGCCGAATCCACCCTGCCACTGCGACGCCACGGCGTACGTGACCGAACAACCTGCCGCTGCGGCGCCGGCCGGCGGTGCGACGACGGCCACCGCCGATGTCGCCAGCATCGCTACGCCGGCCGACACCAGACTGGCATTGACCATTCTGGATCTAGCCATAAAGCATCCTTCCCAGCACGGAATCGACCAGCGCATTCGCGAAGGTCATTGTTAGGTGAGCGTTAACATACGTGTCAGGCATGCTACGGGAGCGCTCCCAACCCCTCAACCTTTGACGCTGGTGGATGCGATTTAGGTTTTTGCGCCCATCCGGGGCCGGTGCCGACGCCCACGCGCACCTAAGTACGCGTACTCAACCCGGTCCGGCCCGCGCGCTCAGGTGTCGGCGCGTCGGCGCGAACAGGATTGGCGACATGGCCGAACTGCCGCACCGACACATCGCCCTGGGTACCGCCGAGTCGCCGTTGCCGGCGCTGGCCGCGCGGTGCCGACAGACGACGCTGGCGACCGGCGGTCGCGCGGTCGCCACGCTGACCCGGCTCGCCGGTCGCCACCCCGCCGGATGGCGGTGGCTGGCCCGGCGGCACCACCCGCTCCTGGACCGGCTGGCCGCGGCGAACGCCCAGGCGGTCTGCGAGCGGGCCGCTCGACAGGTACCCGCGTACCGGTCCTTCCTGCGCACCCGCCCGGCCCGCGCCCGCCGCCGACTGGCCGACTTCCCGGAGACCGACAAGCACGGGTACGTGACGGCCTACGACGCCGCCGCACGCTGCTGGCAGGGACGCATGCCGTCCCGGGGAGTGGTGGTCGACGAGTCGGCCGGTTCGTCCGGGCGGCCCTTCAACTGGCCCCGGGGCGACCAGGAGCTGCGCGCGGTGCACCGGGACATCGCCGGCTACACCGGACTGGTCTTCCCGATGCGCCGACCGTTCGTCATCAACGCGTACTCGATGGGGGCCTGGGCCACCGGGACCACGACCGGCGCGGCGATGTCCCGGATCGCGGTCGTGAAGAACACCGGCCCGGACCTCGGGAAGATCGTCGACACGCTGCACGAGTTCGGTCCCGACTACGACTACCTGGTGACCGCCTACCCGCCGTTCCTCAAGCACCTGCGGGACCGGCTCGACGCCGGCGGCTTCGAGTGGGGGAAGTACCGCGTCTTCGCCAGTTGCGGGGGCGAGGGCATGACCGAGGCGCTGCGCGACTACCTGGAGCAGCGGTTCGCCCTGGTCCGCTCCGCGTACGGGGCCTCGGACCTGACCATCGGCATCGGTGCCGAGACCCGGTTCACGGTGTGGCTGCGGCGGCGGTTGCAGACCGACCGTGGGCTGCGGGCCGAGCTGCTCGGTGCCGACGAGCAGCGGCTGCCGATGGTGTTCCAGTACAACCCGTTCTCCACCTACCTGGAGACGAACGACCGTCGGGAGCTGGTGTGCACGGTCACCGGTGACGTGCTCCAGCCCCGACTGCGCTACAACATCGGCGACGAGGCGGTGCTGGTGCCGTACCAGCGGATCGTGGAGCTGGCACACGCCGACCCGGTCCGCCGGGCCGAGTTCCGCACCGCCGTCTCCGTCGAGCGGATGACCCTGCCGGTGCTGCTGCTGTTCGGCCGGCGCGACTCCACCGTCTCCTACCTGGGAGCAAACCTCTATCCCCAGGACGTCGAGTACGGCCTCTACACCGGCAACCCGCACGCCGCCGAGATCAACCGCTTCTGCCTGACGTTGGTCGAGGACGCGTCGCTGGAGACCCGGCCGGTGATCCACATCGAACTGCGCCGCCCCCTGCCCGAATCGCAGCGCGACGCGCTCGTCGCCGCCTGCCGCAGCGGCGTACGCCGGCACCTCACCTCGGTCTCCCGGGACTTCGCGCAGTCGCTGCTGGAGGACCCGACCGCCGGTGACCTGCGGGTGGAGCTGCACGAGCCGGGCAGCGGCCCGTTCACCGGCGAACAGAAGATCAAGAACGTCTACCTGGTGAGGTGATCATGCGTACCCGTGACTTCTCCCGCGCGCCCGCGCAGGCCCGCGCCGGCGCCATGTTCATCGGCGGGACCCGCTACGCCAACCCGCTGGTGCTGCTGCGGCTGGCCCCGGACTGGTTCCGGATGGTCCGTGACATGCGCCGGATGTCCGGCTACTGCTGGCACACCGTCTACTGGCAGTTCCCGCTCACACTCGGCACCATCGCGTTCTTCACCGACCGCGACGCGATGCTGCGCTTCGCGCGTACCCGCCACCACCGGAAGCTGATGGCCTGGCTGACCGACGGCACCCGGAACGCGACCGCCGGATTCATCCGGCTCTACACGGCCTCGCCGGACGGGTACTCCAACGGCACCTGGCGTGCCGAGGGGCCGGAGATGGGCCACATCGACACGTTCACTCCGCTCGGTGCGGAGACGACCGGCCCGGCGGTGATCCGGTGACTTCCGACGCGTACCGCTTCGAGCGGGTCACCTGCCGCCGTGGCCTGCGGGAGTTCCTCGGACTCACCGACCGCCTCTATGCCGACGAGCCGCGTCATGTGCCCACTGGGCGCCAGCAGATCCGGCAGTGGTGGCAGGACGGCACCCCGATGTACGTGCTGCGGGACGCCACCGGCACGGTGGTCGGCCGGACCACCCTGCACACCGACGCGGCCTTCGACGCCAAGATCGGCCGCCGGTGCCAACTCTTCGGGCTGACCGAGTTCACCGCCCCGGCCGCCCGACCGCTGTTCGAGGCGATCTCCGCGCACGCCGACGCCGACCGGGACCTGCTCTTCGGCCCGGTGGCGCTGCTGCCCAACCAGGCCGGTGGCGTGATCACCTCCGGGTTCGCCGAGCGCGGCTTCGTCGACAGCGCCTGGAACCCGGCGCACTACGCGGCGGCGTACGAGGCGTACGGGTTCCAGCGCCGGTTCGAGTCCGACACCTGGATCTGCCCGGTGCCCACCCCGGCCGAAGCGGCGCCACCGGTACGCGTCGACCCGGACGGGGCGCGGATCGAGCTGCACCGGGGTGACGTACGGCGTCTCGACGACCAACTCGACCTGCTCCGCGGCATGTTGAACGACTCCTTCGCCCAGCTCGGGTACTACACCCCGATCTGCGCCTGGCAGCTCCGGCGGCAGACCGACGGGCTGGCGTACCTGCTGGACGAGTCGTTGCTGCTCTATCTGACCCGGGACGGTCAGCCGGTGGCGTTCACGCTGTGCGTACCGGACATCAGCGAGTTCATGGTGGCGGTCCGGGGCGACCTGCACCTGGTCAACCAGATCCGGCTGTTCGGCACCCGCCGCCGCTACCGGCGGGAGGCGGTGCTGATCGTCAAGGGCGTGGTCCCGGAGTACCAGGGGCGCGGCTACCAGCGGTTGCTCTCCACACACCTGCACCACAACCTGCACACCGCCGGCTACACCGCGCTGCGCAGCACCTACGTCGGTCGGGACAATCCGGCGTCGGCGGCCCAGTACCGGCGGCTCGGTGGCCGCCCGTTGCACGGCTACACCTTCTACGCCAAGGAGCGGTAGGTGGACGTCGCCGCGTTCCGCGCCCTCGAACCGCTCTGCTGGCGGGCACCGAGCGCGCACAACACCCAGCCGTGGCGGCTGCGGTACGAGCCCGGGCAGATCCGGGTCGGGTGGAACCCGGCGTACACCCTGCCGGCGGCCGATCCCACCGGCCGTGACCTGCGCCTGTCCCTGGGCGCGTTCGTGGAGACCTGCCTGATCGTCGCCGCCGACGCCGACCTGCCGCTGGAGTACGTCGCCGACCACGACGACCCGTGGGTGGGCCGGTTCCGGCCGGCACCGAGCCGCTACCCGACGCCCTTCCGCACCACCGAGGTCTGGGATCGACGTACCCACCGGGGCGGTTTCGTCGGCGGGCCGGACAGCGACGCGCTCGCGGCGGTGGACGCGGTCGCCCGGCAGGCCGGCGGCAGCGTCCGGACCGTGCCGCACGCCGACCGCCTCGGCGCGCTCCTGCGCGAGGCCGACCGGCAGGTGTACGCGGACCCGGCGGTCGTCGCCGAGCTACGCCGCTGGCTGCGGCTCACCTCCGCGCATCCCGACTACCGCGCCGACGGCCTCACCGACCGCTGCCTCGGGCTGTCCCGCCCGGCCGCGAACGGGCTGCGGGCGGCGCTGGCCGCGTATCCGGCGCTACGGCGGCTGGGGTTGCCGAGGCTGCTCGCCGCCGCCGACGACCCGCTCGCCCGAGGCGGTGACGTGCTGGTCCTGGTCGCGCCCGAGAGGCTGGGCCGGACCGGGCAGGTGGAGTTCGGGCGGGTGCTGCTGCGGTGCTGGTTGACGCTGCACGCGGCCGGGTTGGCGGCGCACCCGCTGAGCCAACTCGTCGACGTCGCGGCCACCCGGACGGCGCTCGGCACGCTGTTGGACGTGGCACCGGACCGGCTGCTGCACGTGACCAGGGTGGGCCGCCCCACCCGACCGGCACCCCGTTCCGCACGCCGCGTCACCGGCAGTGAGCACCCCAGCGCCGCCCCGATGTAAGGAAGGGACCCTTTCAATACACCAGGCGTTAGTAGGGGACCCCTCCTTACACCTCGGGTGCCGGCCGGAGTAACAGCAGGGTTGCGGACGGTCACCTTGGAGGCGGCACGTCGCAACATTGACACACATCGTTGACACGGCATACATTCGTGCCGATCTGGCAAGCGCTTTCATCACCGCCCCCGTCCTGGGCACAGCTGGGCGGCCTTCGCCGCACTGTGGGAGCGCTCCCGTCTCTGCGTCGTCACCGACGGCAGGTCGAGGCATCCAATTCCGAGGAGGACCGGAGCAGCGATGAAAAGACGAATGAGAGCGTTCACACACAATGCGGCGCGGATGACCGCAGGTGCCGTACTCCTGGCGTCGGCCGGCGTCGCCGTGGCGATGCCCGCCGGTGCGGCGGCAGCCGGTTGCACGGTGAACTACACCGTGTCGTCCCAGTGGCAGGGCGGCTTCGGCGCCAACGTCACCATCACCAACAACGGTGATCCGATCACCGAGTGGACGCTGACCTGGTCCTACAACGCCGGGCAGACCGTCGACCAGGCATGGAACGCCACGGTGAGCCAGAGCGGCGCCGCCGTCACCGCCCGGAACGTCAGCTACAACGGCGCCGTCCCCACCAACGGCACGGTCTCGTTCGGCTTCAACGGGTCGTGGACCGGCAGCAACCCCGCCCCCACCATCTTCGCGCTCAACGGCGTGGGCTGCACCGGCGGCACCATCCCCACCCCACCACCGACCACCCCGCCGCCGACGACGCCACCGCCCACCGGCGCGGCGGACATCACTGTCAACAACGCCACCCGCCACCAGACGGTCGACGGGTTCGGGGCGGCGCAGTCGATCTGGGGCAGCGCGTGGTCGACTGCCGAGACGCAGACGTTGGTCGGGATGGGTGCCAACCAGTTGGGGTTGTCCATCGTGCGGACCGGTCTGTCGCCGGTGTCGAGCGAGTGGGCGACGCATGTGAACTCGTTGAAGACGGCCAAGTCGTACGGGTCGGGTGTGAAGATCCTCGCCTCGCCCTGGACGGCACCGGCGGCGTGGAAGACGAACAACAGCCGGATCAACGGCGGCAAGCTGCGGACCGACTACTACGACGACTACGCCAACCACCTGAACAGCTACGTCCAGTACATGCGCGGGCAGGGCGTGACGATCGACGTCACCTCGGTGCAGAACGAGCCGGACTGGCACCCGGACTACGACTCGATGGACTGGAGCGGCACCGAGCTGCGCAACTTCGTACGCGACCACGGCACGCGGGTGCAGAACACCAAGCTGATGGTCGCCGAGGCGGTGAACCTGAACTACACCTACACCGACCCGACGCTCAACGACACCACCGCCCGCAACAACATCGGCTACATCGGCGGGCACCTGTACGGCACCGAGGCGTCCGGGCGACTGCGGTCGTACCCGCTGGCCGACCAGCACAACAAGCCGGTGTGGATGACCGAGTGGAACCTGCACGCGGCCGACGGCAACGGCTCCAACATCTGGGGCAACCCCGGCAACCAGACGGTCTGGAACGAGACGCTCGACGACATCATGCGTACGGTCCACCGGTCGATGGAGGCGAACTGGACCGCCTACGTCTGGTGGTACGGCAAGCGCTACTACTCCTTCATCGGTGACGGCGAGGCCGCCTTCGGCACCACGGCCGGCGCGCCGCTCAAGCGCGGATACGCCTTCTCGCAGTACTCCAAGTACGTCCGCCCCGGCTACCAGCGCGTCGCCCTGGCCAAGAGTTCCAAGGCCTCGCCGTTGGAGGTGACCGCGTACCAGGGTGGCGGGAAGACCACGCTGGTGATCCTCAACCGCTCGACCAGCGCGGTCAACAACGCCGTGATCCAGGTGCCGCAGTCCGTCACCCGGGCGGAGCACTACCTGACCTCGCTGAGCGCCAACGCGGCCAGCCAGCCGACCAGCGTCAACGGCGGGCAGGTCTCGGTCAACGTGGGCGCGCGCAGCATCTCCACCGTCGTCCTGACCCACTGAGCACCTCCCGACGGCAACTGCGTGGCGCGCATGATCGCGCCACGCAGTTGCCGTAGGGCGTCCTCTCCGAAGGTGGTCGCGACGCGGCCCCGGTCCGGCAGGTCGTCGGCACTGTCGGTCCCGGATGTGATGCTGACCGTCGTGATCGTGACGTTCGACAGTGAGTTGTGGACCTGGGCCGCCCGCCGTGACGAGAGTTGGACCTTCGTCAGCCTGCCGGTCGGGGCGTCCGAGGAGATCCGCGAGATCTCCGGCGGGACGCGTCGAGGTTTCGGTGCGGTACGAGTCCGGGCGGCCATCGGCGGTAGCCGGTGGACGACCTCGGTGTTCCCCGACAGCGCGCGCGGTTGCTACGTCCTTCCGGTCAAGCGGGCCGTCCGCACCGCCGAGGCACTCGACGTGGGTGACACCGTCACCGTGACCGTCGAACTGGTCGACCACGGATGACGGCGGTCACCCTCGACCCGTCGGCACCGGTCGACCTGCCGGCACCGCCGGAGTCGGGGCGGATCAGGGTCGCAACCACCACGGGCTGGTGTAGGCCACGCCGAAGTCGTTGCAGGGGTGCCCGACCGGACCCGGTGTGCCGTTGGGCAGGGCCGGGTCGGAGATCCGCAGGACCACCCAGTCACCGTCGGCGGCGCGCAGCGGCACGGTGACCTCGGCGAGTCGGCCGTTGACGGTCTCGACGACGTCGACGACGGTCGGCGTCGAGGTGCCGGGACGCAGCACCTGGACGCGCAGCGGTTTGCCGTCCCAGGCCGCGCCCCGGTCGATGTCCACCAGGAACCGCACGTCGCCGGAGGTCACGTTCACCACGCCACCCATGCGTACGCCGTTGGCCGTGGCGTCGACCCGCAGCCCGGAGACCCGGGTGGCGAAGCAGCGGCGGGCGGCCATCGCCTCGAACACGGCGGCGCGGGTGTTCTCGGTGACCCACAGGCCGCTGCGGCCCTTGCCCTCGTGGAAGCCCCAGGTCGTACCGTGCTCGTCGGTGACCCCGGTCAGGCCCGGACGCCATCCGGCGTTGAGGCAGGCCACCAGCGGCGACGTCCGGCCCGACGACCAGCCCTCGAAGAGGTAGTCGTCGGTGCGGTTGAACATCTCCAGGCCGACGAGTTGGTCGCGGGCCGAGGCGTGGAAGGAGAAGTCGTCGAAGCGGCCCAGTTCCCGGCCCGGGTGGTTGAAGCTGGCCAGACCGCCGGGTCGGCCGGTGAGCCAGCGGTACAGGCTGCCGGTGCTGCCGGCCCGCAGCAGGTCGGCGAAGTCCGAGGTGTTCCAGACGTTGATGTGACCCTGCAACGGGTGGGACCACTCGAAGCCACGGATCGCGGTGAACCGACCGGGGTCGTCGGCCGCGTTGGCCAGTTCCCCGGTGGTCCGCCACTCCGACGAGCTGAGCCCGTCGACGGCGAAGAGCGTGGCGTGGTCGGTCAGCGCGGCGACGTCGAGACCCGCCTCGCGCATCGAGGCGAACGCGGCCTGCGCGCTGCCGTCCCCGTCCGACATGACGGTGTGGTTGTGCAGGTCGGCGTGGACCAACGTGGTCCCCTGGGTGATCGCCGAGGTGCGGGCGGCCCCGGCTGCCGCAACGGGGACGTCGGCCATCATGGTGGTGGCCGCGCGCGCCGGGGTCGGCAACGCGGCCAGCATCAGCATGCCGCCGGCACCACCCAGCAACGCCCGTCGACCGACGGACGCGGTGACGTCGACCTGGCCGTACGGTGCCTCGTCGGTGGACCGGTGGTCGTGGTGACAGTGATGCGGGTGAGGGTGTCCACTCATGACCACACATAAACGTATGGCGATGTGACCACGCCACCGCCTCGGGGCGTCGGTCAGACGAACAGTGCGCTACGAAAGGCCCGCACGGCACATTCTCGGGTCGCATTCGCGTCGAATTCCAGGAGTGGCCCACACGCCTCGCTACGATCCGATCGAACCGCCGTTCCCGGCGACCCGACTCCCCGTCGACATCGTGGAAATTCCACGTCCGACCGGAAAGGACTGCCACTGATGAGAAGTGAGCATCCTTCCCCACTCAACGACGACGGGGCCCGCCGAGAGGACCTTTCACTTCCGACGGGAGAAAGCGCCGAGACCGATCCCGCCGACCTGGACGGCACGCCCGACATCGTCGAGCAGCGCACGCCACCCGGCAGCGAGGAGTTCACCGCGCAGCCCTCCCCGACCGCGCTGCCTTCCCCGACCGCGCTGCCTTCCCCGACCGCGCTGCCTTCCCCGGACGCGCAGCCCTCCCCGACCGCGCTGCCTTCCCCGACCGCGCTGCCTTCCCCGGACGCGCCGCCGGAGACCGACGCCCCGGTGACCCGCACCCGTCGGCAGCGACTCCGTCGCGCGTTGAGGTCGGTCCCGGGGCTGATCGGCATCGTCGCCGGGCTGGTCGGGATCGTCGCCGGCATCGCGGCGCTGGTGCCCAAGGAGCAGCCGTCGGACCCGTTTCAGAAGGCGTTGTTCACCGAGCCGTTCACCTCGACGGCGAGCGATCCGGACGAGGTCCGGCAGAGGTACGCGCTCTGGGTCGACACCGAGGACGGCAACGACGACGTGTGGCGGAGCGAGGTCGACACCGCCCAGGGCCTGTTCCGGCTCTCCAACCAGACCGGCTCCAGCCAGGTGCGCTACATCTGGCTCAACGCCACCAACGCCGGTGACCGGGTGCCGGTCGACATGACCGACAGGCCGGTCTCCGTCGACGTACGAATCGCGAAGCGGAGCCGATCCACGAGCGCGGCCGGATTGATGTACCGCTGGTCCGGACAACCGAAGCGGTATTACGCCTTCCTGCTCTCCGGAGACGGCACCTATTCGTTCGTGGCGCGCAGCGACGCTCTCGGATTCTCCTACCGGCTGACCGAGCGTTCCGAGAAGATCACCGCCGACGGCTGGAACAGCCTCGCCGTCGTCGGCAACGGCGATCAGCTCGATCTCTATATCAACGGCACGAAAGTGAAGACCGTCGACGCCGTGGACTTCCCGGACGGCACCACGGGGGTCATCGCAACCAGTATCGGCGCCTACGAGTTCGACAACTTCCGCATCTACGAATGACGGCGCCGGTGCACGTCACCGGGCTCCTCGTGAGACGTGAGCCGGACGCCCACCCGGGCGAGCCGAGGCTCCGTCGCGGTGACGGCGTGTCGATCTCTGCACGGTCCTGACCAGGAGCGACCCGAGCCGTAACAGCCCTGGAACACCCTTGACATCGAAAGGCGACCCCCGCCACACTACCGATGCTAATTCGATTTAGCACAGACCAGGTCCACAGAGTACCGAAACGGGTCATAACCCCCCACCGGGCAGTAGCCCACGTGGCCCACGAGGAGGCTCTCCACGTCCGACCACCCTGCGCCTCGTCGCGCAGACCTCACCCACCTTCAGCGGCTCCTGCGGCAGTAGCCGGAGCCGAGAGCCAGGGTCCGAACACGACCACGAAATCCGAACAGCACCGCGAGAAGCGGTTGTAGAGGAGTGTGCTCAGTTGAAGACAGAGACCGGAAAGCGCAGGCTCAGGCGTACCGTCTCGTTGCTCGCGACCATGTCACTCGGAGTCGGCCTCGTCGTCTCCGCGCCGGCCGCCGCCTCGGCCAAGCCTGCGGGCAAGGAGGGTGCGACCGTCAAGGCGGACAAGCACTCACCGACCGGATACACGGTCACCTTCGTCTACCGCAATCCGAACGCCACCCAGGTCCGTCTCGCCGGGGACCTGACCCTGCTCGACGTGAACACCGGCAACACGCGGTACCAGCCGGAGGAGTGGCAGCCGGGTCGGTACCACGCCGGTGGCACCGAGTTCCTCCGCGACATGACCAGGGACAAGAAGGGCAACTGGTCGGTCTCGCTGCCGCTGCACGCGGGCGGCATCAGCTACTGGTACCGGGTCTGGGACCCGACCCAGGGCTGGGAGAACAAGCGCATCTGGGACCCCGCCTCGACCAACCCGCGTCCGCCGGGCGAGTCCTCGTTCCGGACCCGGAACAACGACGTCCTCGACGCCGTGTACGTGCCGTACGCGGCGAAGCAGAACGACCCGGTACTCAAGAGCCGTGCCGAGTACGAGCTGCCGGCCAAGCCCAAGGACCGGGGCACCGTCCGGTACGTCCCGTACACCACCATCCTCGGCGACAGCGGCCACTACCTCGGTGTCTACCTGCCGCCCGGCTACGACGCCAAGCGCGCGAAGCCGTACAAGGTGGCGTACCTGGCGCACGGCATCTTCGGTGACGAGACCGACTTCATGGTGCCGGCGAACGTCCCGAACATCCTGGACAACATGACGGCGAAGGGCGAGATCGAGCCCACCGTGGTCGTCACCATGGGCAACCACTTCACGGGCACCAGCCTCGGGTTCGCCTCGTACAACCAGACCAACGCCGCCAACAACCTGGTCCAGACGATCCTGCCGCTCATCGAGGACCGGTACAACGTCGCCACCGACCGGTCCGGCCGTGCGTACGGCGGGTTCTCCTACGGCGGCATGACCGGCGCCCACGTGATCCGGGGCTACCCGACCACGTTCGGGTACTACGGTCACTTCTCCGGCAACCCGTCGCTGAGCGCCCAGGACTACGACAACGTCGCCAACGCGGTCGGCGACGACGACCTCCTCGTGTTCCTCGGCAACGGTGTCTTCGAGGGCAACCTCAACAACCAGAACGCCATCGCCGACAACTTCCGCGCCCGTGGGTACACCGCCCACACCACCCAGGTCCCGGGCGCGCACGACGGCATGACCGCGAGCCAGCTCTTCACGATCTTCGCCCGCGACTACCTCTGGACGGGCGTCGACACGGTCGGTGACGCCCGTGCCAAGGTCAAGGCGAAGGCCGCGCCCGCGTCGGTCCCCGCCGGGCGCACGTTCACGCTCGACGTCGAGGTGCGGGCGCAGACCCAGCACAAGAAGTCCCCGACGCCGACCGGCGAGATCACCGTGACCTTCGCCGGCACCACGCACGTGGTGACCCTGAACAAGGGCAAGGCCGTCGTGAAGCTGCCGACCACCGGGCTGTCCGCCGGGTCGTACGAGGTCCACGTCGCCTACTCCGGTGACCGGACCTATGCGCCCACCGCAGAGGTGCACCAGAAGCTGCGGGTGCGCTGAGGCACTGAACACGGTGGGCCGGTGACCTCCCCCGTCCTCGGCTCACCCGCACCGGCGGGGTCGCGTCATCCCTGACGCGGCCCCGTCGGGGTGTCCGGCAGCCGGACGGTGAACAGGCTGCCCTCGCCCAGGGTGCTCTGCACGTCGATGGTGCCGCCATGTGCCGTGACCAGGTGCTGGGTGATCGCCAGGCCGAGGCCGCTGCCGCCGGTCGCCCGGGTACGCGACCCGTCCGCCCGCCAGAACCGGTCGAAGATCTTCGGCAGGTGCTCGGCCGCGATGCCCACCCCGGTGTCCCGTACGGTGATCGCGGTGCCCTGCGCGGCGACGGTGACCGACCCGCCGGGCGGGGTGTACCGGATCGCGTTCGAGACCAGGTTGCCGACGATCTGCCGCAGCCGGACCGCGTCGGCCGGCAGCACGGGATCGTCCTCGATCTGCATGGTCAGCGCGATTCCGGCCGCCTGTGCCGTACCCCGATGACTGTCCACCACCTGCGTCACCACGTCCGCTACGTAGGTCGGCTCGGGATGGATCCGCAGCGTGCCCGCGTCCGCGGCGGCCAGGTCGGCGAGGTCGTCGATGATGTGCTGGAGCAGCACCGCCTCCTCGTGCAGCAGGCCGAGCAGTTGGGCGTCGGTCGGCGCGAGGTCATCCTGGGCCGCCTCCAGCCAACTGCGGATGTTGGTCAGCGGCGTACGCAGTTCGTGTGCGACGTCGCTGACCATGGCGCGTCGCTGCGCCTCGGCGCGGTCCCGGCGATGGATCGAGTCGTTGAGCGCCCGGGCCAGCCGTCCGATCTCGTCCGGTGCGGAGACCGGGGCCGGTCGCTGCCGGTCGACGGCGTCGGTGAGTGTCCGCAACGGACGGACCAGCCGACGGCCGACCAGCACCGTGACGATGATGGTGGCGACCAGCACCGCGCCGGTCACCGTGACGATGCGGACGGTGTTCTCGCCGGACAGCGTGAACGTGGTCTGGTCGGCGCCGCTGTCCGGGGCGGTGATGAACAGCAGCACGGCCGGGGCCACGTGCGGCTGGAGCATGCTCCGCCGCGACTTCTCCACACACTCGCTGATCCGGGCCGCCTCGTCCGCGTCCACGTCGACCCGGAAGGTCTCCCGGGGGGCGGGACGGGCACTGCGCTCGTCGACGTAGTTGATCAGGTACGCGTTGAAGTCGGGCAGGATCTCCAGCCCCTCGTCCTCGCCCAGGTCGAGGCACTTCCCGGCCAACTGCCCCAGGGACCGCAGCGCCTTCTCCTCGGCGGCGCTGGCCGTCATGGGCTTCGCCTCGCATCGACCTGCCGACCCGCGCGGATCCGGCGTGGTCAGCACGACGGTGAAACGCCCGTCGGGCAGCGGCTCGATCTCCCCGTCCAGGCGACTCCCCCGCAGGCACGCCAACTGTTCCTTGGCCCTCGCGAGCAGCGCGTCGCGGACGTCGTCCGGCACCCGGAACGGGCCGACCGCCCGAGGGTCGATGCGGTCGGTGCCGCCGGTGAGGCCGAGATCCAGGTTCAGCGGATCGACCACGGCAGCCGGGCGGGCGGAGTCCAGCGAGGGACCGTCGAGCGTGTCGGCGACGATCGTCCGGTCGTCGGTCATCAGGGTGATCCGCCGGTCCAGCCCGGCGGCCCGCTGCTCGATGAGCGGCGACACCGCGGACCAGTCCGGGTGGGTGGCCGCGTACCCGATCAGCTCGTTGTAGACCTCGGTGTTCTCGGCGAGTGAGCGACCCTGCTCCTGGCTGATCGCCCGGGTCGCGGTCCGGGTGGCGAGCCATGCGGTGGACGTGATCGCGGCGATCGCGATCAGCACCGAGGTGACCAGCAGCCGGGTCACCAGGCTGTGCCGGATCGGCACCCGCCGGGCGCTCACCGGGATGTCGCCGGACCGCCGGCCAGCTTGTAGCCGACCCCGAAGACGGTGACCAACCAGGCCGGACGCTGCGGATCACGTTCTATCTTGCGGCGCAGGTTCATCACGTGGACGTCGATGGTCCGCTCGGTCGAACTGCGGTCGAGACCACGGGTGTGGTGCAGCAGTTGACCTCGGGTGAAGACCCGGTTCGGCTGCTTCACCATCGCCGCCAGAATGGCGAACTCGCCCCGGGTACAGGCGACCGGAACACCGTCCACGGACACCTGGTGCGCGGTCGGGTCGACCTCGATCGGTCCGACCCGCAGCAGCCCGGCCCCGGCGGGCGGCGCCGCACCCGGTCTGGCCCGCCGCAGCAGGGTACGGACCCGGGCCATCAGCTCCCGTGGGCTGTACGGCTTGGTCAGGTAGTCGTCCGCGCCGAGATCCAGTCCGGTCAGCATGTCGTCCTCGGCGGACCGGGCGGTCAGCATCAGCACCAGCACGTCGGACTCCCCGCGCAGGGTCTTGCACACCTGGAGACCGTCCAGCTCCGGCATCATCACGTCCAGCACCAGCAGGTCGGGGCGGAGCCGACGGGCGGTGTCCAACGCCGCCCGGCCGTCGTGCACCACCACGGCGTCATGGCCCTCGGCGGTCAGGTATCGGCGTACCACCTCGGCCTGTCGAGGATCGTCGTCGGCGACCAGAACCTGTGCACACATGGCGGCGATGATAGGTCTGGATCCCCGCCGGCAGGGCTTCGGCGGCGATACCTGACAGGTTTCTAACGACCGCTGGACACCCTCGTCGGCATGGATCCGAAGCATGACGCCCCGACCGAGTTCATACCGCGTGTGCCCGATCCGGCGGTACGGCGACGCGGTCTGCGGTGGCTCGCCGTGGTGCTCGTGGTGGCGGTGCTGACGGTGGGTTCCGGGATCGCGGTGAGCCGGCATCGGGCCGACGCTCAGCCGGTGTCGGCGAACACGGACGTCGTCGCGACCACGCCGATCGTGCGCCGCGACCTGTCGACCACCCGGACGCTGCCCGGCAGCATCGGGTACGGCCCGACGCGTCCGATGGCCGGGCACCTGGCGGCGACGGTGACCTGGTTGCCGCGCGCCGGCACCACCGTCAAGCGGGGTGGACAACTGTTCCGGGCCGACGACCGGCCGGTGGTGCTCTTCTACGGCAGCCTGCCGATGTACCGGGACGTCGCCGGACCGAACCTGGTCGGCCGGGACGTCCGGGTGGTCGCGGACAACCTGCGCGCGCTCGGCTACTCGGTCGGCCGGCAGCCGTCCCCCGGCGAGTGGGTGACGCCCCGGTCGCCGGCCCGGAGCGTCGCCGACGACGAGTCCGTCGAGACCGGCACCGCAGGGGCCGGTGCCGCAGGGGCCGGTGCGGCAGGGGCCGGCGACGCAGGGGTCGGTGCCGCGCCGCATCGGGTACGCAGCGGCGAGGGCGTCCTCACGCCGGCCCTGGTAGCGGCGATCAAACGCTGGCAGACCGACCTCGGTGTGCCGGCCACCGGCACAATCCCGGTGGGACACGTCGAGGTGGCGAGCGGAGCGGTCCGGGTGGACTCGGTGACCGCACAGCCCGGTGACCAGGCGGAGACGCCACTGATGGCGGTGACCTCGGTCCGCAAGGTGATCACGGTCGGTGCCGAACTCACCGACGCCGCCACCATCAAGCGCGGGGACCGGATCCAGGTCGGCCTGCCCGACGACCGCAAGGTCCCCGCCCGGGTCGTCTCCGTCGGCCGTGATCTCGTCGCCAGCGACAGCGGCATCGCGAGCGGCCCGCCCCTGCTGACCGTGACGGTGGCCGTCGACAAGCCGCAGGCCATCGCCGACCTCGACTCCGGAGAGGTGCAGGTGCACTTCACCGGGCGTACCGCCGACGATGTCCTGGTCGCGCCGGTCGAGGCGCTGGTGGCGTTGCGTGAGGGCGGCTACGCGGTGCAGGGACCCGGCGGGCTGGTCGCGGTACGCACCGGTCTGTTCGCCGACGGCTGGGTGGAGATCACCGGCGACGGGCTGACCGAGGGCACCGAGGTGGTGGTGCCCTCGTGACCGGGCCTGTGCTCTCGGTGCGCCACGCGTCCATGGTCTATCCCGGCGGGGTGACCGCGTTGGCCGACGTGAGCCTGGACGTCGCCGCCGGGGAACTGGTGGCGGTCGTCGGCCCGTCCGGATCGGGCAAGTCGACCCTGCTCAACATCATCGGCACGTTGGACCGGCCCACCTCGGGCACCGTCCACATCGCCGGTCAGGACGTCGCGACACTCGGAGACCGGCGGCTGTCGGCACTGCGGGCCCGGGAGATCGGCTTCGTCTTCCAACAGTTCCACCTCGCCGACGGGCTCAGCGCCGTCGACAACGTCGCCACCGGCCTGCTCTACGCCGGGGTCCCACGACGGCAGCGGCGGGAGCACGCCCTGCGCGCCCTGGCCCGGGTCGGCCTGGCGCACCGCACCGGCCACCGCCCGGGGCAGTTGTCCGGGGGCGAGAAGCAACGCGTCGCGATCGCCCGCGCGCTGGCCAACCGGCCGTCGCTGGTGCTGGCCGACGAACCCACCGGCGCGCTCGACACCGCCACCGGGCAGTCCGTACTGCGGCTGCTGCGCCGACTCCACGAGGAAGGCACCACCATCGTGCTGATCACCCACGACCGGGGCATCGCCGCGTCTCTGCCCCGGCAGATCGAGATCCGCGACGGACGGCTGATCCGCGACGACACGCAGTCGTCGCCCGTCCCGGCCCGCGCGGTGCTGTCGGTCAGCCCGGCGCGTGCCGTGGAGTCGGGCGGCCCGGCGCGTGCCGTGCATTCGGGCGCCCCGGTCGGCGATGTGGTGTCGGACCGGTGACCGGGCCGATCGACCGGGCGCCACGGCCGGCCCGGCTGGCCTTGCCGGATCTGCTCGCGCTCGGGATGACCGGCCTACGGGCCCGTCCGCTGCGGGCGGTGCTGTCGGCGCTGGGTATCGCCATCGGCATCGCCACGATGATCGTGGTCACCGGTATCCCGGCCGCCGGCCAGGCCGCGCTGCTGGCCGAGTTGACCGCGCTCGGCACGAACTCCCTCCAGGCGATGGCGGCACCGGACCGCGATCCACCGGTCAAGCTGCCGGAATCAGCCGTGGGGATGGTGCAGCGCATCGGCCCGGTCACGGCAGCCAGCGCGGTCGGCAACACCCGCACCGTGGTACGCCGCAACGATCTCCTCGATCCCACCGACGGCTCCGGCCTCACCGTACTGGCCAGCCGCCTGGACCTGTTGCCCACGATCAACGCGCGGATCCGCGCCGGTAGCTGGCTGAACCCGGCCACGGCGGACTTCCCCACCGTCGTACTCGGCTCGGTGGCCGCCACCCGGCTCGGCATCGCCGACCTGCCCGCCGGAGAGCCTGCGCCCCAGGTGACGATCGCGGACCGCCGATTCACCGTGATCGGCATCCTGGCCGAGACCCCGCTGTCCCCGGACATCGACCGGTCGGTGCTGGTCGGCTGGTCGGCGGCGCGCAGCGAGCTGCGGTTCGACGGCCACCCGACGGTGATCTACATACGCTGCGAGGAGTCGCAACTGGAGGCGGTACGCGGTGTGCTGGCGGAGACGATCTCGCCGGAGCGCCCCGGCACGGTGGTGGTGAGCCGTCCCTCCGACGCGTTGGCCGCGAAGCGGGCCACCGAGGGCAACTTCTCCGTGCTCTTCCTGGCGCTGGCTGCGGTCTCCCTCCTGGTCGGAGGCATCGGGGTGGCCAACACAATGGTCGTCTCGGTCCTGGAGCGCCGCGCCGAGATCGGCCTGCGACGGGCGCTCGGGGCCACTCGTGGACAGATCCGCAGCCAGTTCCTGACCGAGTCGACCGTGCTGGCGGCACTCGGCGGTCTGGTGGGTACGACGGTGGGGCTGCTCGCCACCGTCGGGTACTCCGCCTGGCAGGGCTGGCCGTTGGTGCTGCCCGGCCAGGCGGCGGTCCTGGGAGTCGGCGGTGCCGTGGCGATCGGCGTGCTCGCCGGTGTCTACCCCTGCGTACGTGCGGCCCGGCTGCCCCCGACACAGGCCCTCGCCGCCGCCTGATCCCAGGGCGCGGCGGCCGGTGCTCGTGTGTAAGGAGGGGTCCCTTCCTAACGCCTCGTGTATAGGAAGGGACCCCTGCTTACATCTCGGCGGGCGCCGTCAGTTCTGCGCCGCGGCCACCGTGCGCTCGCACTCGGGTGCGAATTCCAGGCCCATGCTGATCGAGCGGGAGTGGTTCTGGTCGCCGCCGAAGGCGAGCGAGACGCCGTCCTCGGAGACCTCCACGTACTTGACGCCCTTGTCCTTGAGGCACTTCACGACGGCGACCGCGAAGTCCCGCGCCTCCGGGTTGGCCGGGTCCTTCTCCCACGGCGGCAGCGGGTAGTACTTCGGCTCACAGATACGGTTCGCCGCCTCGTACGCCTCCGCCTCCTTGGCGTTGGTCTCTCCTGACGGCCGGCCGGGGTGCCCGGCCGTCAGCTTGTCCGGGACGCCCTGCTGCTTCAGGCACTTGCGGTACGGCCCGAGCAACGCCTCGTACTCCTCCGACGTGGTGTCGAGCCGCTCGCGCGGACGTTCCTCCTTCGGCTGCGCCGAACCGGTCCGTTCCGGCTCGGGGGTGGCCAACGAGGCCACCTGTCCGGCGCCGTCGTCCGCCTTCTTCTCCTCTGCCGTCGCCCCGCAGGCCGACAGCGCGATCAGCATGACGGCACCCATCAACAGCGTCCGGTTCCTGCGCATGACAACGCCCTTCGTCCGATCGGTCCGGGAGGGTCCCGGGCCGCTGCGGCCGGTTCTCGGCCCGACCGCAGCCAGCCTCCCGAGCGGACGTGAGGAACATGTCAGGTCGGCGGGCGCCCCGCCGGGCATCGACGGAGGGCCATGACGACTCAGCTCTGGGTGATCACCGGGTCTGCGGCGAGGCTCTCGGTGCGTTGACCGATCAGGGTGCGCAGCCGATCCGCGTCGTCAGTCACAGTCTGCGCGTCCTGCCCGTCGACGCTCGACAACACCTCGGTGATGCCGTCGAGTGCCGCCAGGGCCGCGCCGTCGGCATAGACCTGCCGATAGAGCTCGCGGTACGCGTCCTCGTACACCTCCGTGAACGTCTCGCTGGCAAGGAAGCGTTCCTTGAGGAGGTGGCCGCCGCCACCACCGGGCCCGCCACCAGGCCCACCACCACCGGGCCCACCGCCCTCTCGCCCACCCGTACGGGGCTCCCCGGCGTCGGGACGGTCCGCACGCTCCGGCCTCGTGTCGGCGGCGCCGGGTACGCCTCCCAGCTGGCCGGCGCCGGGCAGGTCCATGCCGGGCTGGTCGGTGCCCGGCTGGTCGGTGCCCGGCGCGGTGGAGTCTGGACGTGCCCTACCTCCGGTCTCGGCGTCCTGCTGGCCGGGCATCGTACGGGTGGCGCCCCCGCCCCGGAAACCACCACCGAGACGCCCCTGCTCGTGCGGGCCCTGACCGGCGTCACCGCTGAAGGTCAGGTTGTAGTCCCAGCCGACCACGGTGAACTTCTTGCTGGTCAGGTCGTACCAGAGGTAGTAGTTGCGGCCCGGCCCGGACATGTCGTCGAAGTTGAGCAGCAGGTTCTGCCAGGCCACGTAGCGGGCGAAGGACTCCACGTCGACCCGGTCGGCGAGCTGTTCGTCGAACTCGGTGTCGCTGGCGTTCTCGACCCACCTGATCAGGTCGATGACCGGTTGCAGGTCCTGACTGCCCTTCATGGTGATCTGTTTGAAGTCGTCGTCGTAGGCGGTCGGGTCGTCGCCCTGGTCGGTGAAACTGCCGGTGGCCAGCGACTTGTAGAGCACACCACTGCCGTCGATCTTCGCGGTGAAGTTCTCGTCGGGATGTTCCACCACCAGGCGGGCGGTGGTCGGCCGGTCGTTGACGGTGAAGCTGGTGTACGCGTACTCCTGGGCCACCTCACCGGCGTCAGCGAGCAGGTCGAGCGTCACCGCCTCGTTGAGCACCGTGGAACCGCCGCCCATACCGGCGACTCGGAGGGAGAGTTCCCGGTGCCCCTGATAGCGGCGGCCGTCGACGTACTCGTCGAAGCGGATCAGCCAGGGCAGGTTCTCCGGTTCCTCGGCCTGGAGCGAGATCCGCGACATCCCGCCGCCGTTCGGCCCGGGACCATCACCGCCGCGATCGACGCCGTCCGGCAGAGGACCAGCACCGTCGCGATCGGCGCCGGGCAGCATGGGACCAGCACCGTCAGGTGCCGCGCCGCCCGGTCCGCCCTGCGGGGTCTCGCCGTTGCGGCTCAGGCTGCGCAGCGTGGAGTTCCCCTTAAGGCGGATACCGACGCTCGGCACGCTGGTGCCGTCGACGACCAGGTCCGCCTCGATGTAGTCCTTCTCGCCCTCGGCATAGAAGGTGTCCAACATCCGCTGATATTCGGCGTCGCGGAAGACGAGCGTGATGCTGTGTGCCACGGTCTCGTCGAACAGGTCGACGGTGCCGGCGATGTCCTGGGTGACCACGTCACCGCCGACCGCACTGCTGGTGACGTACGGGCGGATGCGCACGGTGCTGAGCGTCACCGTGAGGACGAGCAGGAAGGCGACGCAGCCGGCCAGGAACTTCCAGTAGTGCCGGACCCGGACCGGGATCCGGTACTTGAGCCTCATCACAGGTCCGTCTGGTCGTAGCCGGTCAGCACCGTGACCCGCTGCCCGCCGGTGCGTTCGGCCAGCGCGGCGATCAGCTCGCCGGGCTCGGTGCCCTTCTTGAGCCGCACCGTGTACATGATCTCGGTCAACGCGCCGCCACGAATCGTCTCCATGCTCACCAGCTCGAACTCGCTGGTGTGGCGGACCAGCACGTCCTGGATGGACTCGGTGTAGTTCGCCACCGGCGGGACCTGCACCTTCACCACCTGTCGCTGCACGTTCGCGGCGAACCAGTTGAAGCGGTACATCAGCACGATGATCAGGCTGATCACGACGGCGGCGACCACGGCCAGGACGTAGAACCGGGTGCCGCAGGCCATGCCGATGCCCATCACCAGGAAGATGAAGCCGACGTCCCGCGTCTCCTTGATGGCGTTCCGGAACCGCACCACGGACAGTGCGCCGACCAGAGCGAACGCGCGGGCGATGTTGGACCCGACGACGAGCATGATCAGCGAGATGAGCATGCCGAGGATGACGAGCGTCTGCACGTACGACTGGCTGTACGAGATGTTCCGGTGGGTGAATCGATAGACCCAGCCGATCATCGCGCTGAGCAGGAAGGACAGCGACAGGGCGAGGGCGATGTCGCCGACGCTGAACGTACCGGAGAGGTCCTGGAATTCGAACGGCATGAGAATCAGCGCTCTCTAGGCGGAGGGATGGGAGACGGCGGCGTCGTCTGTCACGTGGAAGACGGAACGAGGGGCGCGGCCGAACGCCTCGACGCTCTGGCAGTACTTCGACATCCGGACGATCGACAGGTTCGCCCGGGCGGCCAGGTCGGTGAGCCAGTACGGCACCCGCTCGTTGGCCTTGATCTCCACCACGGCGAGCGTGGCCGGCACGATGAGGCGGTTCTCCGCCTCGGCGCCCAGGTGGAAGTCGCGGTCCCGGCCGCGTACCCGATGGTCGATGGTGACTCGCAGGCCGACGTCGGAATCCCGTCCGACGAACGCCTCCCGCTGGTATCCGGTCATCGCGACCGGACGCAGGTCCAGTCCGCAGACCAGTTCCAGCACCTCTTCGAGGAAGGCCCGCTGGTCGGGATGGTGCGCGACCATCTCCCGGCGGTCGCAGAAATCACGGGCCAGGCGGTACGGCAGGGCGACGCGACGCTTCTGGGTGACCCGGTTGACCCGTTGCTTGATCTCGACGTGCACGATGCTGTCGTCGGTGATCGTGAAACGGTCGCCGTAATGGCGCACCCGCAGTTTGCGACGGAACCGGAGACCTTCGATCTTCTCCCAGTAGAAGCGCAGTCGATCGGTGTCGTAGTAGACGCTCCACACGCCGTACCCGGTCCGGTCGCCATGACTGTCGCGGCCCATTCGCGCGTCCAGTTCGGCACGCAGCGCCGGCACGTCACCGACCGGCACCACGTATTTGACCTCGTACCGATTGAACGCGTGCAATCGGCTCGGTGCGCGGAGGGCGTGCCCGGCCTGATCGTCGCGGTCCGCAGCCGGGCCGGGCCCGACGATCGGTGCCGACGGTGTACGCGTTGCGGGGCGGGCGGGTGCCCGGTTGCGCCAGGTGAGCATGGGATGTTGGCCGATCCGTAGGCGTCAGATGCCCACGAATACCAACAGGCGTACCTATGAACGGGCTTTGATTCTCGGATGAACCCCCGGTGAACGACGTCGGCGTCACCGGTGACGCCGACGTCGTCCGTGTTCGTTACGGGGTGACCACCCGGCCGCCGAAGGTCACGACCAGCCGGCCGTCGGAGGCGAAGGACCAACCCAGCGCCCCCGAGTACGACGAGCACCGGGACCCGTTGGTGCCGGACCAGAACTGGTTCGAGCTGTCGGAGTTGCCGATGATCCGGTCGTTCGAGCCGCTGTTGCACGACGTGTTGTTGCGGAACACCGAGGAGCCGCCGTCGAAGTTGAAGTTGCGCTCGGTGTTGCCGATGTTGGCGTTGTTCGACACCGTCATCGTGCCGGGGTTCCGGTTGTAGGTGAACCCGTGCTTGCCGTTGTCGTACGCGATGTTGCCCCGGATGGTGTGGTTCACCGCGATGTCCTCACCACCGAGCTTGAAGCCGTTGCGGTCACCGTTGCCGGCCTGACCGCCGTTGCTCAGGGTGCCGTTGCCGAAGGCGAGGGAGGACTCGATGGTCACCGCGCCGATCGCGCCCGTGTCGCTCTTGGTGTAGAGGTCGTACCCGTCGTCGATGTTGTTGTGGGCGACCGTGTAGCGGAAGACGTTGCCGGAGCCGACGGTCAGCTTCGGGGCGAACCCGTCGGCGTCCTCACCGTCGGAGTCCACATTGTCGTGCGACACCGTGCTCACCACGAGGTTGTTGGAGGGCCACTGGTCCCGGGGCGCGTTGGCGATCAGCCGCGAGAGCTGGAGCCCGGAGTCCCGGTTGTGGCGGGTCACCACCCGCTCGACGATGTTGTTGTTGCCGGCGAGCAGGATGCCGTTGTCCCCGGCCCGCTCGACGACGATGCCCCGAACGTGCCACCACGAGCCGCCCATCTCGAGCCCGCGGTTGGCCGGATCCTCGCTCTGCGCCGAGAAGTTCAGGATCGGGGTCTCCCCCGCGTACGCGAAGATGTTCTTGCGCGCGCTCGACGTGCCGTTGTTGCCCTGGCCGATGGTGATCGTCTGCGAGTAGCGGTAGGTGCCGCCGCGCAGGAAGATCGTCCCGCCCGCGGTGATCCGGGTGATCGCGGAGGTGAGCGTCGTCGGGCTCGCCAGCGTGCCGGGTGCGCTGTCGGTGCCGGTCGGCGCCACGTACAGGGTGTTCGACGAGGGCGGCGGGGTGGTCGGCGGAGGCGTGGTCGGCGGCGGGGTGGTCGGCCCGGTCGTCGGCGGCGACGTGGTCGGCGGAGTCGTCGTGCCGGAGGCGTACGTCTCGAACTCGGCGACCCTCGGCGTACCGCTCGCGCTGGTGATCTCGAAGTTGATTTTGCGCAGCGAGGTGGCGGCGAAGGTGATCGTCCCGGCCCCGGTCCCGCTGGCCAGGGTCGCGCCCGTGTCGTTGTTGACGAGTCGCCAGCCGCCGATGACCCCGACCGCGCCGGACGCCTCGCGGATGGTGACCGAACCGACCGTGGTGGCGGAACCCCACTTGACCGAGATGCGGCCGGTCGAGCCGGACGGCGACCAGTATGTGCTCACGTTGCCGTCGATCACGTTGCCGTAGCTGGTGCCGCTGCCCTTGCTGGAGCCGTCGGAGCCCGCCCCGATACTGAGGTTGGTCGCGTTGGCGACGACCGAGGCGGCGACGAGGCCGTCCGCCGCACCCGACGCGTGGGTCAACGGCAGCGCCGCGGCCACCACGGCCGCCGCGACCACGGCGGTACCGCCGGCCAGAAGCCTGTGTCGCACTGTGGTTCTCACTGTTGGACTCCTCGGGAGTGAGCGCGGCGCGAGACACGTCCTGCACAGCCCGACACCGCAGGTGACTGAGTTTCGTAAGCTCTCGAACTGGCCATAGAGCGAAACATCGATGTAATCTCAGGCTAGGAAAGCGCTTACTCGCGGCGCAAGAGTAGAGATGTGCAGGTTTGTTGCAGAATCTCGGAGTTGTCCGCGAGTCACGGCAGATCAGGGCAGCTGCGGCACCTACGTCGCCGACAGGTCCTGACTCAGCGACTCGGCATCCCCGCGCAGGCCCAGCCGGGCCACCCCGCACAAGGCAGCCCGCCCAACGTCACCCCCACGAAGCAGCCACCCGCACGCTGCCGCTTCCGGCGTGCGGGTGGCATCTCGCCTCGTCGATCATGGAGTTGTGGCTAGAGTTTCGGCCTGATTCGCCCTTTTCGCGGTTACCACAACTCCATGATCGCCGAATGCGTCTCGGCGTGCGGGCGCGGCGTGCGGGCAGGGCGTGCGGGCGCGGCGTGCGGGCAGGGGCGGGTGAGACGCGGGGTCAGGCGTTGGCCACGGACTTGCGGATCGTGTCGCGGGACCGGGTCACCTGTCGGCGCAGGTCGTCCAGGTCCACACCGACGAGCTGACCGTTCCGCTTGCGCACCTGGCCCGCGACCACGACGGTCTCGATGTTGCGGGCGTCGGCACCGAGCACCAGCGTGCCGACCGCGTCGTTGAGCGGCATCGTGTTGATGTCGTCGGCGGCGACGACCAGCAGGTCCGCCTGCTTGCCGGGGGTCAGCGAACCGGTGACGTCACCGAGTCCGTTGGTCCGGGCGCCCTGCGTCGTGGCGAAGTCCAGCACGTCGCGGGTGGTGATCCGGTCCGGCGTGGTGTCCGTGCCGTACGCGGCGTTCACCGCGCGCATCCGCTGGATCGCGTGCAGGGTACGCATCTGGGTGAACATGTCGCTGGCCAGCGCCACCTCCACGTCGATGCTGAGTCCGGGCCGGATACCGACGGCCAGCGCCTCGTCGATCGCGGGTACCGCCGTCTCCAGGCCGATCTGCGCCTCCGAGGTCGGCGCCAGCGACACGGTGACCCCGGCGTCGCCCATCGCGCGCCACGCCTGCGCGGTGAGCCCGGTGGCGTGGATCAGGGTCAGGTCCGGGCCGAGCAGCCCGGCGGCGGCCCAGCGCAGGATCGCCGCCGACGACGGCACGCCGAACACCGCGTCCACGCTGACCCCGAGGTCGAGATCGCGCGCGACCGCCGCCAACTCCGGCCCGTAGGCCAGGGCCGGGCCGGCGATCTCGTCGGTGGCCAACGCCGCCAGGCGCAGCGTCACCAGACCAGCGTTCGCCCCCTGGTACGCCGCGCACAACCGGGCCAGGTCACCGGGCCACTGGCGATCCCACTCGCCGAAGTGCGGACCCATGGACGCGTGTACGCCCCGGATACCGGTGTCGACCAGTGCCTGGATCGCCGCGTCCGAGTGCGCCGCCGTACGGGAGTTGTGCGAGAAGTCGAGCATCGTGGTGATGCCGGCGTCGAGGGCGGTGAGCGCGGCGAGCCGGGTGCCGACGTACATGTCGTGGGGTGTGTAGGCGGGCGCGATCCCGGCCAGCGTCGACATCACGTACGCCCCCAGGTCGGTCACGTCCGGGATGCTGCGGCGCATCTGCGCCTGCCAGGCGTGCCGATGGGTGTCGACGAATCCGGGACTGACGATCCGGCCGGTCGTGTCGATCACGGTTGCGCCCGCCGCCTCCGGATGAGACCGCAGGTCCGGGCCGACCGCGACGATCCGGTCCTCGCGGACCAGCACGTCACCCCGTTCCAGGTCGCCGATGGCCGGGTCCATGGTGACGACCGTGCCTCCGCTGAACAACATCATCGAACTCTCCCTTCGTTGTCTGCGATCACCGGCGGCGCAGGACGTACCCGGCGTGGTGCAGGACCCCGTCGACGAACCGGCCGTACGCCCAGAAGCCGAGGTCGTCGCGGTAGACGATCCGGTCGCCGTCGATCCAGAACGCGCCCTGGTACGCGTGCGGTCGGCCGCCCCGCGTCTCGTCGTACCGGCCGTCGGCGGTGAGTTCCTGGTGCAGGAAGCCGGTCTCGTCGATCCACATGCCCAGGTAGGGGCTCTCGACCGATCGTGGTCCCGGCTCGGGCTCGATCGGGGCGGGCGTGAGGCGACGGCCGTTGACCAGTGCGATCTCGCCGTCGACGACGATCGCGGCGGCCTGCTCCGGACGCCAGACGATCATCTCCAGCACGGACCTGCCGGAGGTCGGGCCGGCGATCAGGGCGAAGGTGGCCGGGTTTCCGGGGGTGAGCGCGCCGACCCGGTCGGCCGGACGAACACGCAGGCCGGCGACGGCGACACCGTCCACGACGGCGGGCACGATGGCGAGGCCGGTGCAGTCGATGACGATCGCGCCGTCGTCCTCGGCAGCGGTGTGCAGGCCGGTGCCGACCGCGACGATCTCGTTCGTACCGACCAACAGGTCAGCCGTGGCGAAGTCACCGATCACCGGGTCGAGCGTGTGGATGGCGGCGTTGACGAACATCAGTGGACGGTGCTGGTCACCGGTGTTCCCGGCGATCTCCGCCAGTACCGCCTCGTCGAGCATGGGGCTGCTCATGGCGTACCTCCTGGGGTGGGGTTCCGTGGTTCCACCGTCACCGGCGGCGGAGTCGGCAGCCAGGCCGGACCGAACCAGGGTGTGCCGCACCCTGCCTGGCCGGAGCCGGCGCGGATACCGTTGGTGGCATGCCGACGACCGCGCTCGGGGCGTTCCTCACCGCCCGACGCGCCCGGTTGACCCCGGGCGACGTCGGCCTCGTCTCCAGTGGCACCCGACGCGTCGCCGGGCTGCGCCGCGAAGAGGTCGCGGTGCTGGCCGGGGTGAGCGTCGACTACTACACCCGGCTCGAACAGGGCCGGGAGCGCAACCCGTCCTCGTCGGTGCTGGCCGCCGTGGCCCGGGCGCTCGACCTCGGGCCGGACGCCCACGACCATCTCTTCCGGCTGGCCGGGCTCTCACCCGGCAGTACGCCGACACCCGCCCGACCGCAGGTCGGGCAGAGCCTGCGGGAACTGCTCGACGCCTGGCCGGACACGCCGGCCGTGGTCATCGACCGGCGACTCGACCTGCTGGCCGGCAACGCGCTGGCCGACGCGTTCTACGCGGACTTCGCCGAGGCGGACAACCTCGTCCGGATGGCCTTCCTCGACCCTGCCGGGACGACGTTCTTCGCCGACTGGCGTCGTACCGCCGAGGCGTGCGTGGCGAACCTGCGTCTGGCCCTCGGCCACGACCCGCACGACCGGCGGGCGCGGGAACTGGTCGAGCAGATGGGTGCCGCGAGCCCGGAGTTCCGCAGATTGTGGGGGCGGCACGACGTACAGGGCAAGACGCACGAGGCGAAGACGTTCCGGCACAGCGCGGTGGGCGAGCTGACGCTGTCGTACCACGCGTTCGACGTACGGGACGCGCCCGGCCAGCAGTTGATCGTGTACCGGGCGGAGCCGCACAGCCGCAGCGCCGAGGCACTGCGGCTGCTGGGCACCCTGGCCGTCAGTCGTTGGCTCCGCTGACCCACGAACCCAACCTGGTCCTTATCCGTCCGTCCTCGCTTGCCGGTGCGCGTCACTGCCCTCGCGATAGAAGACGTATCCCGCGTGGTGCAGGACGTCTCCGTCGAAGGTGCCGTCCGCGCTGAAACCGGTGTCGTCGACGTACTCGATCCGGGTCCCGACGACCTGGTAGGAACCCGTGTAGGCGCTCTCCCGCTCGCCCCGGGCCTCGTCGTACCGGCCGTCCGGCAGCAGCATCTGCCGGATGTGGCCGTCGGCCGTCACCCACATCCCGACGTACGGGTGCGGCGACACGTCACCCGCCCCCGCCGGTGGCGTCACAGCGGATGGCGTCGCGGTCGGTGCGGCAGTCGCCGAGTGCGGCGTCGCGCCGTCGGAAGCGGCACCGCCACTGCCCGCCTCGGCGGAGCAACCCACGAGCAACAGGACGCCGCAGGTCGCGCTGAACAGGACCCCGAGTCTCGAATTCGCCATGTCGACCACGGTAGGTATCCGGTCCGGCGACAGCCTGGTCCCAGTACTCCCAGGAAGAACGCGCTACCCGCCCTTACGGCCGGCTCTCACGACGCCGGAGTTCTCGTGTGAGGACGGGGATCATCACCGCCGCAGGGACCAGGTGCAGCCCGAGGAGGGCGGCGATGGTCGCGACGTTTCCGCCGGTCGTTGCTCCTCTCGTTGCGCGCCGGATCAGGACCGGGACTGCTCGGTGTCGTCCGCCGGCAGCGACGTCGGCACACCGATCCGGGGGAACTGGTCGGCGTGGAACGTGATGATCTCGGTGATCGCTCCGCCGCTGATCCGCAGGACGTCGATGGTCAGCGGCAGGTACGCGGCTCCTCCCTCCCTCCGGTGGTAGAACGCGATCGCCGGCTGCCGGTTCACCGAGGTGGGGACGCCGCGCAGGTTCGTCATGTTCTCGAAGCCGTTGTCGACCCAGTCCTTGACCACCGTGTCGCGACCGACGAACAGGCCCGGGGTGGGCGGCATCGAGCAGCGGACGTCCTCGCGCAGCAGCGCAGTGAGTCCACCGATGTCGGTGGCCACGCTGGCGTCGGTGTAACGGCGTACCAGTTCGCGCGTGCCGGCGTCCTCCTCGCCGCCGGTCCAGTCCTGGCGCTCGGCGGGCAGGTGCTCGCGCATGCCGGCGCGGGCCCGCTGCAACGCGCTGTTCACCGAGTTGACGGAGTCCCCCAGGAGCTCCGCGACGTCCTTCGCCGGCCAGCCGAGCACGTCCCGCAGGATCAACACCGCCCGTGGGCGCGGCGCGAGATGCTGGACCGCGACCAGGTACGCCAGCTCGATCGTCTCCCGCGCGACGGCGACCGCCTCCGGCTCGTCCGCGCCTCCGGCGGTCAACTCGTCGAGCAGCCGATCCGGGTAGGGCTGCAACCAGAGCACCTCGCCGCCGGTCGCCGGCTCCGGGCGGCGCTTGGCGAGCAGGTCCAGGCAGGCGTGGGTGGCGATCCGGTACAGCCAGGCCCGGAACGTCGACCGCCCCTCGAAGGTCTCCCGCCTCCGCCAGGCTCGCAGGAACGTCTCCTGCACGGTGTCCTCGGCGTCCTCGAACGATCCGAGCATCCGGTAGCAGTGCACGTGCAGCTCACGCCGGTGCCGTTCCGCCAGCCCCGAGAACGCCGACTCGTCGACCTCGCCCAGACCGCTCATGCCCCGCTCCTCCATCACGCCATCCTCATGCCTCGTCGTGTCCTGACGTAGGTATGACGGGCGCGGGCGCGACAACTCATCACTCCCACCCGCAGGGCCGGATGCGCCGAAGGTGGGTAGATCTGTTGTCGCTCCAACGACAACAGATCTACCCACCTCTCAGGTCGGCGGCCAGTGCCGCAGGGCGGCGTCGGCCACGCGTTGGAGGTCCTCGCGTGTCGCGCCGCCCGCCGCCTGCACGGCCATTCCGTTCGCGATCGTCATGACGAATCGGGCGATCAGGTCCGGGTCGGCGTCGGCGGGCAGATCCCCCTTCTCGACGGCCAGCTGGAACCGGTCGCGGAGGTGCTGCTGACCTCGGGCGCGCCAGGCGGCCAGGGTGTCGCGCGCGACCTGACCGGTCTCGCCGACGACCAGTGCGCCCTGTACGCCCAGGCAGCCGGCGGGGCACCCGGGCCGGGTGTTGGCCTGAACCGAACCGGTGAGGAAAGCGGTCGCCACCTCGCGGGCGGTGGGTGCTCCCAGCGCCTGGACGACGTAGGCGCCGGGACCTTCCTCGTAGCGTTGCAGGGCCAGGTGAAAGAGCTGCTCCTTGTTGCCGAAGGCCGCGTACATGCTGGTGCGGGAGATGCCCATCGCCTCGGTCAGGTCGGCCAGGCTGGCTCCTTCGTAGCCCTGCTTCCAGAAGACCGTCATGGCCTTCTGAAGTGCCGCCTCGGCGTCGAACCCGCGCGGCCGACCCAGTTGCACCTTCTCCACACGACCATCCTACCCCTTGTGCACCGATCGGTTCAGAAGTGCTACGGTCTAGTTCCGTACCGATCGGTGCGGAAACTTGGGGAGGTCAGAAATGCGTAGGCTGGAAGGCAAGACCGCCGTCGTCACGGGAGGCGGCACCCGGGGGATCGGCCGGGCCACCGCTGCCCGACTGGTGGCCGAGGGTGCGCACGTGTTCATCACCGGCCGACGTGAGGCCGAGTTGGACGAGGCGGTGCAGACCATCGGCGCGGGCGTGACGGCCGTACCCGGCGACATCACCGTCCCGGCGGACCTGGACCGGCTCTACGACAGGGTCGCGGCCCACGGTCGCGGGCTGGACGTCCTCTTCGCCAACGCGGCCACGGCCTCGTTCGCGACCATCGAGACGATCACCGAGCGGGACCTCGACCAGATCTTCGGGGTCAACGTCAAGGGCACCCTCTTCACCGTGCAGAAGGCGCTCCCGGTGCTGAACCACGGCGCCTCGGTGATCATCAACGCCTCCACCGCCGCCGATCGCGGCACTGCGGGCTTCGGCGCGTACGCGGCCTCCAAGGCGGCCCTGCGGACCTTCACCCGCATCTGGGCGAACGAACTCAAGGCACGCGGCATCCGGGTGAACGCCATCTCACCCGGCCCGATCGACACCTCCGGCATCACCGAACTCGTCGGCGAGGAGAACGCGACGGCCTTCAAGGCCAACGAGGCGGCCCGGATCGCCATCGGACGCATGGGACGCACCGAGGAGATCGCTGCCGCAGTGGCCTTCCTCGCCTCCGCCGACAGCAGCTTCATGCTCGGCGCCAACCTGTACGTCGACGGTGGCGAGAACCAGATCTGAGGATGCGCTGCGCTACTCGGAACAGGCGTCGCCCGGGTCGTCGCCGAAATCGCCCAGGAAGAAGTCGAACGTCAAGCCCTGACCATCGATTTCGAGCAGGGCGCTGTACGACAGACCGCACTCACCGCCAGAGGTGGCGGTGACGGTGTACGTCCCCGGCGGCACGCCGGTCAGGGCGTAACTGCCGTCGGCGGCGGAGGTGGTCTGGTATCCGCCGGGCTGCAACTGGACCACCGCCCCCGCCAAAGGTAGGAAGTATTCGTTCCATACGTTCCCGGACAGGCTCGTCGCCGGCCTCACGGTGAACTCACCGTCGTTCTTGTCGCTCACCCGGTTTCCGTCGGCGACCGCCGCCGCGTAGACCGGGCGGGAACCCCTGGTGTCGCCGACGTCGAGGGTGACGGTGGCCGTGCCGCCCGGCGTGGCGGCATTCACCGTGCTACCGAGGCCGGCGTCGCCCATGCTGTACCGGAAGGCGATGACGTTCGTGTCACCACGTGCGTCGAACCGTACGGTGATCTGTCCACCCCCGGTGACCTCGCTGCCATGCGGGAACGTGACCGTCGGCGGCAGCGGCACGGCCAGCTTCGCCAGCTCCGTCGAGGTCTCGA
Source organism: Micromonospora sp. NPDC049903 (assembly GCF_044460945.1). Lineage (NCBI taxonomy): Bacteria > Bacillati > Actinomycetota > Actinomycetes > Micromonosporales > Micromonosporaceae > Micromonospora > Micromonospora sp. NPDC049903. The sequence goes on along the minus strand of NZ_JBITKL010000014.1, from coordinate 34,365 downwards.
CGGAGGTGTACACCCGTACGTCGTCGACCAGACCGGTGAAGAAGCCGTCGTCGCCACCGTTCCACCTGCGTTTGCCGACCGCCACCTCCGCGGTGGCGTCGAACCCACCGACCAGGGTCGTGGTCGCGGCCTGGGCGACACCGTTGACGTACAGGGTCATCGTCTTGGTGCTCGCGTCGTAGACGCCGGCAAGATGCGTCCACCTGTCCACCGTCGGTGCCGCGTCGGACAGCACGCTGTGCAGGGCGGCGTCGTCGGTGTCGGTGGCGGCCATGGAGAAGCGCCAGCGCTGGTCACCGCCGGCATAGCCGAGGTGGTACGCGGACGTCCGTGAGCCGCTGGCGCTGACCACGGTCTGCACGTCGCCACCCGACGTCGAGCTGATCCTGGCCCAGGCGGTGACGGTGAAACTCGCGTCGGTCCGGATCGGGGTGGACACGCCGGTGAAGGGATGCGGCGTGTGGATCGCTGCGGTCCTGGTCGCCGCAGTCGTGCCCGGCAGCGACAGCGCGGTGCCCACCCCGGACCGGCCGGCGACCCGGACCGCAGGCTCACCGAGTGTCAGGGCGTTGCCGTGGCCGGAGACATCGGTCGCGGCGGCGCCCGTCTCCTCGAACGTCCAGCGGGCGGCGGGACCGGAGTCGGCTCGGACGAAGAACATGTACGTCACCTGGGTGGAGATCCGACCCGCGTGACTCTTCGACCAGACGTGGAGCACGTTGGTGCCGTCATGCCGTGGTGCCACCGTGATCGATGCGCCGTGGTCCGTCGGCCGCGCCGCGACGGTCTCCGCTGCGCTCACCACACCGGATTCGAGGCTGTAGGCGTACTCCTTCACCTCGTGTGCGCGGGTCGTCGGCGGGATCACCTCGAACGTGCCGGGCAGTCCGACGCCGCCGCGCGGCGCACCGTCGCTGAGGTAGTCGTTGGAGGTCACCGCCGCCGGTGGCGGTGGCGCCTCGGTCGAGGTGGACGCTGCCGCCCCGGCTGAGGTGGGCGCTGCCAGCGGCGACGACACCAGTGCCAGCGTCAACCCCACTGTCCACCAACGCCGAGACGCACCCGTCCGGTCACCAGCCACCTGACACCCCCGTAATCAAGCCAGTCGATGCACGAACAGTAGGCATCGGAGACGTTCGGTGTAAAGAGCGATCACAAGACGTAGCCACAGACGGGTGCGCCGTCCCTACCGGAGCGCGATCAGGCTCCGATAGGGACGCTTGTTCCCGAAGTCAGGACCGACGATGCGGCGCAGACCAGCGCCCGATACGGTCGCAGCCCCGGCGAACGCCACGGCCGGATCGACCGGTGGACGCGTTCACCTCCGGCGCCGGAACCGCACCGGTCCCGACCATCGGCTACGTTCGGCAACCCGCGACCACGCGCGGACCGAGGCGTGATGCAGCCCGGGGCGAGGCCACTGCATCTCCCGCCCCGGCTCGGGCCCGCGGCGACGGCTTCGCACCGGACAAATGAACCTCTGCCGCGCTCCCCGGCGCCACCGCACGATCAGCGGCTCGGGAAGGCCATGAATGACGAGGGCGGAGGCGTTGTCGGACTGACAGTGACCATCGGGAGGCGGCGGCGAAAGCCGGATAGGTAGACCGATGGCGGACGGCACGATGAGAGGACGCGTAGACATGATCCCTCTGAAGACCTGACGAAAGGCACGGAAAGAGAGCCGACGACGAGGTCGGCGACCGATGCGCGGAACGGGTCAGGTCTACAGAGCGGGCGGGGTCACGCGGGGTGATGTCCTCTCGGAGGGGGCACAGGAAGACGGTCTCGCTGAAACATAGGCCGGAACCGGGTGGGGAGGCCACCGATTAGTCCTGCTGTCGCCTAGCCATCGGTCTGTGCCACCTGCTGGTCCGGCGGCGCGAGGAGGCGTTGCAGCAGCAGCAGGCCGCTCTTGATGTCGGCGCTCCCGTCGAGCAGCCACTGGGTGCCCAGGCCGTCGGCCGCCGCCAGGAGGAGTGAGGCCGCCTGGTCCAGGGCGATGTCCGTGCGTACGACCCCGGCCTCCTGACCTTCGGCGAGAAGTCCTGCGATCTTCTCGCGCAGGTCGGCGTACCGCTCGGAGAAGTGGGCGCGCGAGCGCTCGTTGCCGGCCTCCAGGGCGTGGGCCACCATGCTGTTCAGCAACGACATCAGCCCGGGTACGCGCATGCTGTGCTCGGTCGACTGATGGATCAGCTCGACGAAGCTGTCGTCTCCGTCGTACGCGGTTTCGAGGAAACGACGGTCGTGTTCCCGCAGCACCTCGATGAAGAGCTGCTCGCGGGTGCCGAAGTGGTGCTTGAGCACCGGATGCGTCACGCCGATCGCCTCGCCGATGGCGCGCAGCGAGGTGCCCTCGTATCCCAGCCGGTCGTAGACCGCCAGCACCTCGTCGATGATCTGCTGCCGCCGCGCGAGCCCCTTGGCGTACGGCCCCCGCTTCGAGCTGCCCCGCTTTTCCGGGTCGGTCATGGCCCACCTCCAGAGCGATCGGCGGTCGGCATGGTGTGCCGCCTGCCCGATCCTATGACCACGACCACGAAAATATCCAGTCGGATATTTTCGTGCTAGCGTCTGCGGCACGACAGGCCGTGAGGTCGCACTTCGTCGGCGGGAGCCGTGCGAGGTGGCCACGCGGGACCTGTTCACCGAGACGCAGGAGGAGACGGCATGGCATGGCACTTGTTCAGGCTCGGACGCTGGTCGTTCCGACGCCGCTGGACCGTGGCGGGAATCTGGGCGCTGCTGCTCCTCACCGTCGCGCTCGGTGCGACGACCCTGTCCGGCAAGACGAATGACGGCTTCGAGTTGTCCGGCATCGAGTCGACGCAGGCGTTCGACCTGATCAGGGAGCGGGACCCCGAGGCCGTGCCGAACGGCGCGACGGCGCGGGTGGTGTTCCAGGCCCCGGACGGCGAGACGCTGGCAGACCCGGCCAACCAACAGGCCGTGTCCGACTCGCTCGCCGCGCTCAGGAGCGAGAACGTCCGGTCGATCGTCGACCCGTTCGAGGCAGGGGCCGTCTCCGAGGACGGGCGGACCGGCTTCGCCTCGGTCAGCTACTCCCGCGGCGCGGTCGACCTGACCACCTCGGACCGGGAGGCGCTGGAGGCCGCCCGCGACGTCGCCGAGCGGGCCGGACTGACCGCCACCGTGGGCGGAGACGTACTCGGTGTGGAGATCGGTGGCGCCATCGCCGAACTGATCGGCATCGCCATCGCCTTCGTCGTGCTGGCCCTCACCCTCGGGTCACTCGTCGCGGCCGGGATGCCGCTGCTGACCGCGCTGGTGGGCGTCGGAATCGGTGCCGCCTCCATCGCCGCCCTCACCGGCTTCGTCGAGCTCAGCACCACCACCCCCGCCCTCGGCACCATGCTCGGGCTGGCGGTCGGCATCGACTACGCGCTGTTCATCCTCTCCCGCTACCAGGCCGAGGTCCGCCAGGGACGCCCGCTGGAGGAAGCGATCGGCCGGGCCGTCGGCACCGCAGGCTCCGCAGTGGTCTTCGCCGGCCTCACCGTCATCATCGCCCTCGTCGGCCTGGCCCTCTGCGGCATCGGATTCCTCACCGAGATGGGGCTGGGTGCCGCGTTCACCGTCGCGCTCGCCGTCCTCATCGCACTGACCCTGCTCCCCGCACTGCTCGGTTTCGCCGGCGCCCGCGTGGTGAAGAAGCAGATCGCCGCCGCCGCCGAGGAGACCGACACCGGCCGGAGTTCCGGCACGTCACGTACCCTCGGTCGCCGTTGGATCGAAGGTCTCGCCCGCCTCCGCTGGCCCGCGCTCGTCGCCGGCATCGCGGCTGCCGTCGTCGCCTCCATCCCGGTCGCCTCCCTCCAACTCGCACTCCCGGACGACGGCACCAAGCCCGCAGGCAGCGACGTACGGGTCGCCTACGACCTGATCGCCGACAACTTCGGCGCGGGCGCCAACGGGCCGCTGCTCGTCGTCATCGACACCGCGCAGGCCACCGACCCGGCCGCCGCAGTCGGGACCGCCACCGAGCGGTTGCTGGCACTGGCCGCCGAGGACGACTCCAACATCACCGCCGTGATCCCGCCCGTCACCAGTGACACCCCGGAGGCACAGCAGGCCTTCGCAGAGCAGCTCGGCACGACGCAGTACGCGACCCTCACGGTGATCCCCCAGTCCGGCCCCGCGAACGAGTCGACCAAGGACCTCGTCGCCGACATCCGGGCCACGCTCTCCGACCTGCCCGACCAGACCGGAGCCCGCGCCCTGGTCACCGGCGTCACCGCCGTCGGCGTCGACATCTCCAACGAACTGACCGAGGTGTTCCCGCTCTATCTCGCCGTCGTGGTGGGGCTGGCACTCATCCTGCTCATCGCCGTGTTCCGCTCGATCTGGGTACCGGTCAAGGCGGCGCTCGGCTTCCTGTTCTCCGTGGGCGTCTCCCTCGGAGCGACCGTCGCGGTCTTCCAGTGGGGCTGGCTCAACGAACTCGTCGGTCTCGACACCGAGGGGCCGGTGCTGTTCCTGCTGCCGATCCTGCTCACCGGCATCCTGTTCGGCCTGGCCATGGACTACGAGGTCTTCCTGGTCACCCGCATGCGGGAGGCGTACGTCCACGGCACCCCGGCGCGCCAGGCGGTCATCGACGGCTTCACCCACAGCGCCCGCGTGGTGGCCGCCGCAGCGCTCATCATGGTCGGCGTCTTCGCGGGCTTCACCCTCACCGACGACATCATCCTCAAGACCATCGGTTTCGCGCTGGCCATCGGTGTCCTGGTCGACGCCTTCCTGGTCCGCATGCTGATCGTTCCCGCCGTCATGCTCATCCTCGGCCGGCGGATCTGGTGGATGCCCCGCTGGATGCAGAAGGTCGTGCCGACCTTCGACGTCGAAGGCGAATCGCTCGCACGACACCTCACCTGACACGCGGCCCGCGCCGGGTCGGCCTCTCGAACTCGGCAACCAGACTCGAAAATCGCTCCGGTGCGGTGGCGGTCCCGCCACCGCACCGGAGCGTTCGAGTCCGATCCCCACAGAACCCCGGATATGCGCACATCGCCGTCAAGGTCGGCGAGTCCCCAGCACCCCAGACGATACGAGGGGCATCCGACGCACTAGCATTGCCGCGGTCCGCAGCGGCTGAAACGAGGCGAGATGCGTTGGCTCCGGCAGTTGCTGGGTAGCAGGCGAGTCCAGCTCGATCCAGAGCGGCAGCAGGCACTGCTGCGGGACGTGCGGCACCGGTACGGTGCGGGCTCGCAGGCCCGGTTCCCGGAACAGGTCGAAGCGATCACCCGGATGCTGAATGACGACGACGGCCTGGTGGTGGCGGCCCGGATCGTCAGCGAGGCCGCTGACGAGGCCCACACGCACCTGCAGGCCCAGGCCCACGACGTGTACCGACGGACGGGTCGGCGGCTCCTGGTGCACCGCCGCAACTACCGGCCGCTGTGGAAGGAGGCCGGACCGGCGCTGCGGTGGCCCCTCGTCGGGCTGCCGTGCGGCCTCCACCCGTACGCGCAGGTGACCGCCGCCGTCGCGGTGGTCGGCAGCCACGCACCTCGGCTCGACAAGGTGACCGACCCGAACCCGCTCCTCACCCGCGTGTTCGAGGTGCTCGACCTCACCACCGTCGGCATGGAGCACGGCCAGGTACGGGTGGACACCGATGCCGCAACGCTGGCCGATCGACTGATCTCGACCGCCGGGCAGGTCCTCGCGGCCATGGACGACCCGCCCCGGCTGCCGCCCTCGGTCCGTGAGGTGATGCGCCGCAACAACACGCTCGACGTACACGATCCGAGCGGTCCCCGAGTGGTCGGCGGGATCAACCTGGGCGCGCGGATGCGGGAGAGTCTGCTGGTCTGACCACTCCGGCGGGAATCGGGTCTTCGATCGCCGGACCTCGTCGCGTACCGCACTCCTTTGCCCTTGGTGGTGGGCGAGCCGATGTGGGGCGCCCGTGGCAGGGCCAGGGCGCCCGGTTGCGGCATGTCGAGGTGGTCAGAGTGGGGGGAGTACCTGGGCCACCCGGGTCGCCATCGCCTGGTATCCCGGGGCGTTGGGGTGGAACGAATCGCTCTGCGGCGAGGTGAGGCCGTTGATTCTCGCGTGAGGGCGGCGCACTCGGCCGTCCCGGGTCTGCTTCTAGCGCTGGCGCATCGCCGACCGGACTACACGCGGGTCAGTCGGGGCGCTGCTCGCCGCCCACGTCGTTCAGGCCGTCGACGAGCATCTCCGCCTCGTCTGCCGAGATGGCCATCGTGCTGCTGAGCAGCTCGATGGCCTGCTCGCGCTGCCCGGCTTCCACGAGTGCCGCGATCCGGAGCCAGGTGAACGCGTCGGCCATCGCGTCGCTGTTCCCGGCGGGTGCCGACGGCCACCCGGGCGGTGGAGCAGTGGTGTCCGGGGCTGACCGGTTCACCGCCGTGGCGTCCGGAAAACCCGCTCCGGGTGCGGCGTCTGACGCCACATTCGCAGCAGGCGTATCAGAGGTCAGCGCGCCAGAAGGGGCGTCAGAAGGGGCGCGAGAGGCGGCGTCGTGAATGCGGGCCTCGGCGATCTCGGTGGCCGCGTCCCGCAGGCGGGTGTCCGCATTCGGGGAGGCAGCGGCGGCGGCCCGCGCCTGCATCTCGCGTACCTGGGTGCCCAGCAGGTCCTGGCGGCCACTGCGGCGACGCAGGATCGTCGTGATCACCGCGATGACCGAGACCGCGACGAGGAAGCCCACCACCAGCTCCAGCAGGCTCGCATCGGTGCCACCGGGGCTCATGAGGTCAGCCGGCCTCGACCGAGGCGGGGCGGCCCGGCCGGGACGAGGTCACGATCCGCAGGTCGGGCAGGTTCGGATCGACGATGTCGACGTACGACGCCACCGCCGCGATCACTCCGGTCTCCTTCCGCATGCGGGGCATCGTAGTGCGGCATCGTGCCGGAGATGCATCTACCTGGCCGTGGTTCGGCCCACTCCTCGTCCAGGACCCGCACGCCGGTGGCCTCGACGGCGATCGCGTACACCGGGGTCCACTGGCCAGCCGCTGAGAGTTCGGCTCGGCAGCGTTGCGTTCTGAGCCATCAGTCGATCGGATGGCCGAAGGCGCCGATCGGCCATTTCCATGGGCGACGGACACCCCCCGACGCCTAGGAAGGAGGCATGACCAACGAACGGACCGTTCCCCTGCTGCCGTGCGCATCCATTGACGACATCGAAACCTTCTACGGAGTTCTCGGCTTCCGCACCACGTACAAGCAGCGCAAGCCCAACGCGTGCGTGGGGGTGCAGCGGGAGGACCTGCATCTACAGTTCTTCGAGATCGCCGGATTCGACCCGGAGCAGTCCTATGGTTCCTGTCTCGTACTCACTGCGGACATCGAGGGCCTACACCGGGCATTCGCCGCCGGCATGCGCGCCGCCTACGGCAAGGTACTGGTGGCCGGAACACCGCGGATGACCCGGCCCAGGGCGCGAAAGAACGCCGACGGGATCGGCGGATTCAGCGTCATCGACCCGGGCGGCAACTGGATCCGCGTCTTCCGGGACGCCACCGCGCCCATGCCGGCCGCCACGCCTGCCGGGCGGCTGGCCAAGGCCCTAGCGAACGCTGTCGTGCAGGCCGATTCCCGGGGAAGTGTCGGACAGGCCGTTCGGATCCTCGACAGCGCGTTGGCCCGCCAGCAGGCGGACGACGACCCGGTCGAGCAGGTGGAGGTCCTGGTCTACCGCGCCGAACTCGCGATGGTGCTGCACGATCCGAAGACCGCGACCGAGATGCTGGCCCGCGCCCAGTCCGTCACGCTCACGAAAGACGAGTCCGAAAGGGTCGCACCCGCGTTCGACAACGCCGCCGACCTCGCAGCAGCACTACGGTGACTCACCAACGAACGCCCCCTCATCTCGGCCACGTCCGGACGTTGGTTGGCTCGAGAGCAGTCACCGTCCGTGGCACGCGGACAACGGCATGTCCGTGCCTCGGATCAACGTCCCGCCGGCTCACTCGCTCGCCAGCCTCAAGGTCGTGCTCGATCCGGGATCGAGTGGTTACGGAAGCGCTGGGATGCCACTCGATCCCGGATCGAGCGTGACCTTGGCACGGAGAGCATCACCAACCGCACGACGTACGCTTATCGGCGGATCCGGATGCCCCCAGGGCTCGACGAGATCGTCGTCATTGGTGGCGGCGGCCCCCCCCAGGCCCACCACCTCGCACCACAAGGCAAAGCGCACCGGTCCAAGTCGACGGCAAGATGCGGAACCCCGCCCTCCACGCATTCGATCAACTTTCGTGGATTGATTGAGGAAGGGTGCAAGTTCGGCATCGTCAAGCTCGCACGGACCCGACCGGACGTCCCCGGACAGTCCGGCACGCAGGGGATGCTCGTCGCACGAGCAGCCACCGAGCAGCCAACCGTCCCTCATGGACAGAAACAGACAAGGCCCTGACCGCCGTTATGGCAGGTCAAGGCCTTGTCGATCTTGTGCGCCCGAAGGGACTCGAACCCCTAACCTTCTGATCCGTAGTCCGACACCTGTAGCGCACACTTCTACGATTAGCACTCTGCCCAAAATTCGTCCGACCGCAAGCCTTTCGGTCCGTTCAAGTCCAAATGGCTCTTCCCAGGTCCACACCCTGCGCACGCAGCCAGCCCGCAGTTGTCGGTGGATGAACGCGCGTCGCGCTTCCTGGTGGGTCCGGTTTCGTAGCGCTACGTCCGTGTCAGTTCCCCGTCGGCCGAGGAACCACCGAGCAGCCACGATTGCCGCGGACCCGACCGTCGCCGGGCCCACCGCCATCGCTAGACCAGCGACCCTCTGCCTAGGGCGTGCGTCGAAGGTTGGTGCCCCGTGGCGGGACGTCCCGGAGCGCTACGGGTCCTGGGCTGCGGCGTATGGGCTGTCTCGGCGTTGGCGGCGTGACTGAACCTGGGCGAGGATCAACGCGGCATAGCCTCGCTTGTCGCCAGTAAAGGACGTCTCGTAACTTGCCGGCAAGGACCGCACCTCGTTCACGCCAGTGTTCCGCCTACCCGAACCGGCGCTCCTCACGCGCCCGCAGGCTGCGCTACCGCAAGACACGAAGCGACGTCTCGACCTGCTGAGCCTGGCCGCGTCGTCGACGCCATGATGGCCAAAGACGTCCACGGCATGAACGTCGCCGCGCAGGAACTCGCCGACCTCAACACGGCACACCAAGACCTCGCCGACGACATCGCCACGTACAAGGCCAACCCCGGCATCGACTCAGCCAACGCCGCAGCAACAGCACCCGAGCCAGCAAAGCCGCGACACGCCCGCAAGCCGACCAAGTAGCCACAGCGGGACCACCCACCCTGGCACCGACGCAGCGGCCGATTGGCTAAGAAAAGCTATACAGGATCAAGAACGGCCCGGCCGAAGCCGGGCCGCGCGCACGCGCTGCAGGCCTACGGCCCCGCGCGCACGCCTGCGAAGCCTGACCGCTAGGGCATGTCCAGCGTCGCGCCAATCATCGATGATGGGGAATCTTCATGATCGGCTGACATCAACCATGACATCAACCGGAGCAGACGGCCTCGCGCGACAGCGCACAACGAAGCGACGCCGACACTTCCAGAAGTCGCAAATCAGGTTGACCGAATGGACGCTATCCAGGAACGACGTCGACATTATTCTGCGACAGGACCCTAAGGATCAGATCGAATTTGGAAATTGACCCGCCAGCAATATTCATTACTGCAGACAACGAAGACCGTGCCACAGAAATGTCACGCCAAATCAGCCGAACTGCGGCAACTTGTAGATAATTCTCAAGAGACTCGCCCAATTCAGTAAAACTCTGCCCGATATATCCTCCTGGGCCACGGAAAGCCTCGCCAATCGCACAGAAGAAGCTGGCGACGTCCTTGACTTCATCACCTCCCATCACGATCCCACGTGGGGGAACCATGTAATCCCTTTCAGAAGCAGACTCGGTATACCTAAGTCCGGCCACTTCCAGCCATGCCTCACGGTCTCCGACCCGAAGCGTGCGCCATTCACCATGCCGCGGACGGGAAACGCGGAACCTGTCCCACAACTGGCGGGCCCCTACATGCGGAGGCAGACCCGTTTGCGCCGTGACGACTAGATATTCCGGCACATCTCCGACGACTAGTTTGGCACCCCATAGCGCGTACCGGCCCATGGGCTGACCTTCGGCGTCCAAGACAAGGACCTCGATATCACCCCTAAGCGCCTCGATCGGCGCATCCAAGATCGGCCGCACGAGTCTAAAAGTGACTTGAGAGTTCTCGGCCTCAAGCAACGCACCAAAGTCGTCGTCGCTGTAGCACCCGACGAAAAACCCTTCCAAATCGCAGGCGAATACGAATGCGTCATGTTCCCCGAAACGGACAGAGTATTTCACGGACGACTATGCCCACCCTCCACTGGTAACACGCCGAATCAGCAGCCAGGAAAAACGGTGATCTTCGCATATTTGACTTTCGGGTCCGTGTAGCCATACTCCCCAAAGCGGTTCGGACCGACAATCCTGTATGTGTCACCTTTCCCGGTAACGACGGTTCTGCCCGGGTCTCAAGGAACGACCCGGGCGTGGCTCGAACCAGCGCCCTAACGTCCTCCACGGCGTGCGCGACCACTCCGTCGGAGAGGCCGACGAACAACATCGCGTCGAGTGTCGCGCGGTCGACGAAGTTCGGCCTCGCCGGCATGGCCGAACGCGCGCCGCCACGCGGCACGGTCAGCGCCGGCCCCGCACCGGACGGCGGTTGGACCGCCCACGCGACCCTGAAAGGCAGCCATTCGGGTCTTGGGCCGCCCTTGAGCGCCCGGACGTGGGAGCCGTCGATCACCGCCCGGGACATGTCCAGCTGCCCGGCGGCGCGGAGTCTGCCGAGCAGCACCTCGTGGAGTCTTGCCAGACACCGGCGTCATTCCAGTCTCGCAACCGGCGCAGCAGGTCATTCCTGAGCCGAACCCGAGCTCTTGGGGCAGCTACTCCCCAGGGAATCGCGGTGTAGGGGACGAACAGGATCCCGCACAGCACCTTGCAATCGTCGAGGGGGCTTGCGGCCCGGGGACCGAGGACGCCGGGGCGGTCGGGGCGGCAGCAGCCGGTGCGATCTCGGCCCAGAGTTCGTCTGAGACGATCCACGGCGGCTGCTCACCCCTCCTTACGTTCAGACAGAACGACCCTCACGTCCCGAGGAGGCGCCCAACGTCATTTCGTTAGGACCTCTTTGGCCCGGCGCGTTATGCAAGGAGCTCACTCGACCTTTCGTGCGGCGTCACATCGTGAACATGGCCTGTCCGGGGTACTCGCCACCGACAGGTGGGATGAAGTAGTAGCCGCCGCCGTACGGCAGCAGGTACCGCTCCAGCGCCTCGCCGGCCAGCCGCTGCTGGATGGTGGCGAATCCCTTCTCCACGTCCCGCTGGTAGCAGACAAAGATCTGCCCTAGGTGTTCCCCCGCCGCGTCGTCACGGCGCCGGTACGACCAGCCACGGCGCAGGATCTGGTGCGCCAACGCGTCCGGGGTGCGCGGGTTCGCCCGGCGGATATGCGCGTTCAGTGCGATGGTGCGGCCGTCGGGGTCGGCAGCATAGTCCGGGTCGGCGGTCTCAGTGTCCTGCCCCAGCGGTGCCCCCGTGTCCTTGCGTCGACCGAAGACCTTTTCCTGCTCAGTTGTGGACTCCACGTCCCAGCTCGACATGGCCAGGCGGATCAGCCGCACCACCTGGTAAGTACCGCCTACGCACCAGGCCGGCTCGCCGTCGCCCGGCTTCACCCAGATGAGGTCGTCCATCAGTTGAGCGTCTGACGCCTCCGGGTTGCCGGCCCCCTCCCGAAAGCCGAACAGGTTTCGCACCCCGGGCCCCCGGTTACGCGGGTGAAAGCCATCCAGCCGCCAGCGAGGCCGCAGGCCTGGTAGCGACCGGCGCGACGCCCGTTTGGCGATAGTCGGGTCGGTGGCGGTGATCTGCACGAGCAGGTCACCGTGGCACCAGTCGAGATCGAGCACGTCGCTGGGGAACTCCGGCATGGCCGTCAGTAGTCGTGGCGGGCTCAGCCCGAACCGGTCGTCAAAGAGTGAGCCGCCGACCGCGACGGAAACGATGGCGTCGCGCACGGGCTGGCCCAGCGCACGCAGGGCCGCTGCGAGTCCGACACGATTCGTGGCGGTCACGTCGTATGCGGTCATGGTGCAGGCGGGCAGCGGCGGTGAGACGACACCGGCCGGGTGGACGACCGGGGCGGCGCGGTCGATGGCTGGTCGTCCGGTGCCGGGCGGCGTGGCCCGGTCGGCGTTGTTCGACGAGTCAGGCCGGCGGCAGCCAGCCGCCGCGCTGGCGGCGGTGCCTGCGGCGACCAGGCCGGTTAGGACTGCCCGACGGCGCATGCCACGGTGCGGGATGTGCGGCCGGTGCGGCTCCCGACCGTCGCCGTCAGGCATCGCCGGTCCGGCCGAACAGTTCCGGTCCGACGTACAGCAGCCGGTTCGGTGAGGTGTCGGTGTTCGCCAGTCGCAGCGTGTTCACGGTCGATGCGGCAATGACTCGCTGTGCCACCTGGGTCGGGGTCAGCGTCGGCTCCTCCGCCAGCAGTAGCGCCACGGCGCCGGCGACGTGCGGCGCAGCCATTGAGGTGCCGCGCTGGGAACTGGAGGCGCTGGCGGTGGCGTGGCTGGCTGAGCGGATGTTCTCGCCGGGGGCAAACAGGTCCAGGCAGGTGCCGTGGTTGGAACCCGGGTCGGTGCCGCCCCATCCGCGCGCCCGCTCGTCCGAGGAGTTGCTGGCACCGACCGTGATTGCGGACGGCTCGGAGGCGGGGCTGTAGTTGCACGCGTTCGCGTCCTTGTTGCCGGCGGCGATGACGTACGTGACACCGCTGGCGACCGAGGCGGAGACGGCCTGGTTCTGCAGGGTGGAGAAGCCACCGCCGAGGCTCATGTTCGCCACCGCCGGGTGCTGGGCGTTGGCGGTGACCCAGTCGACGCCCGCGATGACCTGGCTTTGCGTGCCGGGTCCGGCGCAGCTCAGCACGCGAACCGACACCAGCGACACGTTGCTCGCCAGCCCGTACGTCGCTCCGCCGACGGTGCCGGCCACGTGCGTGCCGTGCCCGTTCACGCTGCAGTCCTCTCCGTCCCAGCCATCCTGGATGGCGTCGAAGCCCACGCTGGCGCGACCGCCGAACTCACGGTGATCGGTACGGATCCCGGTATCCAAGACGTACGCGTGCACGCCGGCACCGGCCGAGTCTGGGTAGATGTACTCGTCGTTCAGCACCGATGTGCGCTGGTCGATTCGGTCGAGGCTCCAGATCGGGTACGGTCGGGTCTCCGCCGGGTAGACCAGCGTGTCGGCCTCGACCAGCGCCACCGACGGGTCGGCGGCCAGCCGGCGCGCCCTCTCCTCGGTGGTTCTCACCACGAATCCGTCCAGCGCCGCCTCGTACGTCCGCACCACGGTGCCGCCATACCGGCGCGCCACCGCGCCGGCCAGCGAGGCGGGCGACCGGCCAGCCTCCGGTCGCAGCGCTACGATGTACTGCCCTTCGACCACCTCGGCGCCGTGCGGAACGACGATGTGGCCGTCGGGCGGTGCCGCGGCCGCGCCGGATCCACCTGCCGCCAGCGGCGCGACGACCAGCATGGCCGCCGCGACCCGCCCGCACCAGCGCCACGAAGAATCCTTTGCCATACCCATTCCTCCCCCGTGTGTGGCCGGCTCAGCCGCCGGCGATGTCGGCGTATATCGCGTCGTACCGGTCGGTGTCCATCGTCAGCAGTCCGTCGCTTCCGACGGTGAACGCGCCCTGCCGATAGCAGCGGACGAAAAAGTCCACCAGCCGTTCGGTATCCGCAAACTCAATCTCGGTCGGTTCACCAATCAGCACGCCGGCGATGCCGGGCCGCTCGTTCCCGGACCACACCGCCGCGTAGAGGTCACCACTCGGTCCGCCGAGCAGCGGCATCCACCGCGTACCAAGCACCGGATCGTCCTCATACGCTGGCCGAAGGGCAGCGGCCTCAGCCGCCGACAGCGGCCGGTAGCCGGGCACCAGGTTCACGGTGTCCTGGATCTGCCCGGGCTCGGAGCGAACTCCGTTACACCAGCCGAACCAGGTGGCCACGTCCTCGGGCACGGGCGCACCGTACGCGCGCTCCACCTCCCGGCGGGAAATACCCGGCACGAGCAACGAGGCGACTGGACGACCTAGCTCACGGACGATCGTCACCAGTTCGTCGATACGGTCGATCAGCATGTGCGCTCCCGTTCGTCAATTGACGCGCACATAGTAACGATCACCATTGGCAACGCCGTTGTCTCGAAGGAACGGCCACAGCGAATCTCGGCCGTGCGAGGTGTTCTGTGTCCGGTCGATGAGACGCAGCTGCGCTCCGGCTCCCCCCTCGCGGGTCGACGCGAACGGGTACTCCTCCCAGGACAGGTTGCGGCCAAGCGAGTCCGGCCGCGGCTCGCCGGCCTGGGCAGCGTTGCGGTTCGCCCGGACGTTCGACCGGCCGGTCTGTCGGGTGACGATCGGGCTGTGCCCGTTGCGGATAGCGTTTTCGAAGTTGTCGGCCACATCCGGGTACCGATTTCGGTTGATCTCATGCACCGGCAGGACCTCGGTGTCTCCGTTGCATCCCACCGCGAAGATGCGCGGCGCGTTGGTGTTATGGACGAGGACCGGCTCGCCACCGACCACCACGTGGTACGTGTGCAGGTCGTCGACGGTGAGGTTGTGGACCCGCTGCACGTCGGTGCGGTGCTGGATCGCGGTGATCTGGACGTGGGTGCCGGCCCCGGTTTGGAGCAGGTCGCCCGTCCGCAGGTCCTTCGCCTCACGCCACTCACCCGGTTCGGGCATCCAAAATGGGTGGCCGTCGGTCGCGGTGAGCGTGCCGTCGGCGGCGCCGTCGCCGTCGGTGTCCACGGCGATGTCCACCAGGCGCTTGACGCCGTCCCCGGTGATCACACCGGTGACCGTGCGGGCCGCCGTTTGGCCGGTCTCGGGATCGCCGGCCAACACCCTGTCACCCAACCGCACGTCGGCGATCCGCTTGCGCGAACCGTCGGCCATCTACACCAACGTCTCCGGGGTGAAGCTGTTCGGTGTCGAACAGCTTCGCCCGCCGCCGGGACGCGCCGGCTTGGTGCCCAGTGGGTCGTTCAGCGCGGTCGGCCGGTTCAGGGCGTACGTGTACGGGTTGGACTCGCCCGATGTGATGCCGATCGGATCTTCGCTGATGAAACGCCGCAGAACCGGGCTGTAGTAGCGGGACCGGTAGTAGTAGAGCCCGGTGCCGTCGTCTTCGCGGCCGGTGTAGCGGTAGGGGTTGCCACCGTCGTCACCGGTAACACTGGTGGTGCCGAAGGGGTCGTACGCGTACTGCGCCCCCGCCCCGGCGTCGTCGACCAACGCCACGCTACTACCCACGCCGTCGGTGAGGAACCGCTTGGTCGTACCGCCCGACTCGCGCAGGTGCCAGCCGTCGAACCCGGCACCGGTCATCGTCGCCGTGACCGCCCCAGCCACCTTTTCCTGCACCGGGTTGGCCCCGTCGTACAGATAGTTCGTGGTAGCTGCGCCGATGGTGCGGGCGGTGCGGCGGCCGTCAGTGGCGTATCCGAAGGTGGCGGACAACCCCGGGCGGCTCAGTGAGGATAGTTCGCCACGCGGGCTCCACGTGTACGTGGTCTCGCCATCGGAGGTGAGGTTGCCGTCGGCGTCGTAGGTGACATCGACGTCGTCCAAGGTGTCGATCCGGTTGGCCGCGTCATAGGTCGCGGGCCCGAACGGCGCGGGTAGGACTGGACGAGAGTAGCTACCGGAGGTCCGGATCGGCAGGCCGGCAGCGTCGTAGTCGTACACCAGCTCGCCCAGCACGGTCGTTCCGGCCTGGTAGGTAATCGACTTCACTTGGCCCGCGTGGTTGTAGTTGTAGACCTGGTGCACGCCCTCGCCGGGCGCCCCTACCCGCTCCGGCCGGCCCACGGCGTCCCGGGTGATGGCGGTGACCTGCGTACCGTTGCGATGGATCTCGCTGAGGGCGCCGTTGGCGTCGTAAACATGCCGGGTGGCGCCGTCTGGCAGCGTCATGGTGCGGTCTCGCACGGTCGTGCCGTAGCTGTAGTTGACGGTGCCTTGCGGCGTTATCTCGCTACGTACCCGGTCGAAGTCGTCGTACTCGAGCGTGGTCGTGCCGGCCTGTGAGTCGGTGGTGCCGCGTAGCCGGTCGGCCAGGTCGAAGGTGTAGTCGACCGTGGTCCCGCCGACGCGAGTCTGCCCGGGGCGGTTCAGCTCGTCATAGTCGTGCTCGGTGACGATTTGCCGCCGGCTGGTGTGCCGGGTCAGGTTGCCGTTTCGGTCGTACCCAAAGGTCTCGGCCCTGCCGAGTGGGTCGGTGATCTTCTCGAGCAGATCCATCTCGTTGTAGTCGTAGACCGTCTCGCCGCCCCGCGGGTCGGTCACGATGTGGAGCATGCCGTTCGCGTTGTATTCGAAAACAGTCGTGTGTCCGAGCGGGTCGGTGACCGAACGCGCCTTGCCGTGGTGCGCCCAGGCGGTTTCGGTGGCGGCACCGCGGCCGTCGACCTCGTACACCGGTCGGCCAATCGCGTCGAAGCCGGCCCGCAGGCTCCGCCCATCTGGATCGGTGATGGTCACCGGGTCCGCGTCGGCGTACTCGTACGTCGTCTCGCGCTGCCCCGGATCGATTTCCTTGGTGATCAGTCCGGCTGCGTTGACCTCGTACGTGGTACGGCGGTTGGTCGCGTCGGTGACGCTCCTGGTGGCGCCGCGCCCGTCCAGCTCCACGCTCGTGCTGTTGCCGAACGTGTCAGTAAAGTTGGTCAGCTCACCGTGCGGGCCGTTTCGTTCAAACACCTCGGAGCGGGCCTGCGGCGTGCCGGCGAGGTACGTGATCTCCTGGACCTGACCCGCGTCGTCGTAGTCGTAGGTGGTGCGGCGGTCGAGGGCGTCCACCGTGGCTACGGGACGCACGCCACTGTCGTCGTACTCGGTCCGGACAGTTTGCGCCCTGCCGGTGCCGAAGGCGCGGGTGTCCGTGAGGACCGCACCGTGGGCGTTGAACGTGAACCGACGCACGTGGCCGCAGGGGTCGGTCATCCGCGTTTCGGTGATGGCGCCGCCAGCGGTGGTGTACTCGAACTCGGTCAGTCCGCCATCTGCGGCCCGCTGCGACTCGACCCGGCCCTGGTCGTCGTACTCGTTGACCATGAACTCGGTGCCGCGTGGGTCGCGGGCGGTCTTCATTCGGCCAGCCGTATCCCAGGTGTACTCGGTGACCCCGCCGTCTGGATTCGTCACCGTCTTCAGGTGGCCGGTTCCGTGGTACGTGTAGCTGACCCGGCGCCCGATGTTGTCCTCGATGGCGCTGATGCGCGGCGGGTTGGCAGAGTCGTAGCTGAACCGCACCCAGCGGCCGCTCGGGGAGGTGATTTGGGTGATGGCGCCGTTCTGCCGGACTTTGCCGTCGGTACCCGGACCGGCCGTGGCCCGGGTGATGGTGGTGGTGTTGCCATACTTGTCGCGGATCGCCTGGACGGGTGCCTCGTCGCCGAGGACGATCACGGTGCCGTCCCGGAGCGTGACGTCCCAGCCGTCGCCGTTCCAGGCCACGGTAGACCCGTCGTACTTTGTGGAAGTCGGTGCGGCCCGGAAGACAGCACCGGCGTAGTCGGTGCCCGGCGTTGTCCTCGTGTAGTGAATCTTCGAGCCGTCCGGCTGGATCAGGTCGAACGTCTGAAAGTCGAAGTTGCCGATGCTACCGGGTGACCACGGGAAGATACCGTAGTTGAAGTTCATTCCCATGCCGAAGACTCGGGCGTCCTGGTCGCCCTGCTGGTACGTCCGTTTGATCTCGATTGGCAGGATGTCGTCGATGACCAGGTCGACGCTTTCGTCGACGAGCAGGCCTGTGGCCGGGTCCACCGGATCCGCGACCCGCACGCCGTTGGCCACCGGGGCGCGCGGCGGGGGATTCATCCCCGGCACAGCAGTCATCGCACCGGTCAGACGGTAAAACCTGACGTCCTTGTCGGGCACAATCCGCTTGCCGTCTCGGGAGACCGTGCCGTGTCCGTAGATGTGCCAGCCGCGGCCGTCCGGGTCGTAGTTCCAGAACTGGGTCCGGGTGCCCGGAGCTTCCTTGGTGTAGTTCGGGTAGACGATCGTGGCACCCTCGGGGAACAGCACCCCGCCGCCGGGTTGGACGCTGAAGTAGACCGGTACCTTCGTCGGCGGAAGCGGGAATGGTGGCCGGTCGATGGGCACGGGGGTGAGACTCAACTCCCGGACAACGTTGCCGTCCGCGTCGCGGATCACCGTGCCGGCCGGGATGCGCACCTCCAAGCCGGGGATCGCCTTCGTGGTGAGCACGACCTCCGTCGTGGTTGGGCTGGGCACCTGGACCGTGTCGGCAGGGTCGATCTCCGGCAGGTAGATCGTGTGCGGCAGGACGAGCACCTGGCCGCGCTCGACCTCAACACCGATGTCGAACACGCCGTACTCGCCCTCCGCGGTGCGGCCGTCCACGCGCAGCGACAGATGGCCTCCGGGCACGTCGGCCAGGGCGAAGCGTCCCTTAGCGTCGGTGACGGCGCGCTTGCCGGCCGCGCTGACGGTGACCTTTGCCAGCGGCTGACCCCGGGTGTCGAGCACCTTGCCGACCACGCCGGTCATCCCGACCGGGAACTGCAATGCGCGATCACGGTGCGGCGGAGTCCACTCCCCGATGACCCAATCGCCGCCGTCGAGGTGTCGGGCGTCCGGCTTCCAGCCGGTGGCGACCTGACAGGCGCTGGCCGCAGGCTTTGGCTTCGGCGCCGCGTCCGCCTGCCCGGGCGCTGGCGCCGACGGAACGAGTGCGGTCGCCGGCTCCGTGTCGCATACCGGGGTGACCGGTCGCGGCTCGGTGAGCGCCTTCCTGTCAGCAGTCCTGGGCACCAACGGCGTCGTGCGGTTCTTCAGGCCCAGCTCGATGGTGCCGGTGGCGCCCGTGCCCGGGTCGAGGACCAGCGTGTGCACGCCCGTGGCGGTCAGCGTGGGCAACTGTTCCCGGAACCGGACCGGCCACCAGTGGTTGGCCAGCACCCGCCCGTCCGGGCCGACGAGGGTGTAGTAGAAGGCGCCGCCGCCCTCGAGTCCGAGCGCGACGATGTTCATGTCGATTCGGTCACCGGCGTTGGCGGTGAACGTCAGCCGTGCATTCTGCGCCGGCCGCGCGATGGTAATCGTCTTGTTCGCGCCGTCCACGGTGAAGTCGCCTGCGTCGGTTTCGGTCGACAGAAAGAGCGTGAGATCACCGGTCTCCCGGTTGAACGTGGTGATCTCGATACGGTGCTCACCGGAGACCGTCAGCGCCGGCAAGTCCAGACCGAACCGGGTGTCGATGTTGGCGCTGGTGAGCAGCGAGTTGTCCGGCCGGTAAACCCGAACCGTGAGGTTCGCCATGGGGGTTCGGGTTCCGAGGCTCAGCCGCTGACCAACCTGCCCGGCAAACCGGCCCACCACCCTCTGCCCGGGCAGCTCCACCGGACCAACCCTTTGGGTCGAGAACTCTCGACAGAAGTTGCCGTAACTAACAGCGTTGGATGCTCGTTAGAGGTACCCGCGAAAGCGGGCATGGCCAGCAAACCCCGGCGGGCCACGCTGTACAGCTACGCCATCGGCAGACCGCCGGGAGAGCGTGAGTGGTCAGGCCGACCAGGTTGTTCCCCGCCCACGCGTGGGTGATCCCCCGCCGACGGCCCCTTGTGAGATGGCAGGCGCACGGCGTGGTGCCTTCGCATCACGTTCCGGGCGATTCTCGGCTGGGGCCGGACAGTGCCTCAGACACCCGCCTTCGAGTGGCGTGACTCGCGGCGTTCGGCCAGGTCGACGGCTCAGGCCGCGTCTTACTGGGTCGCGGTAGGTACGAGCGCGCGGATGATCGTTCTGCCTCTGGTCGTGATGGATCGGGCTGTCGGCGACGACACCGGCGACACGGCCTTGGTTGAGTGACGCTCGCCGTCCCGCATTGATTGAGTCGTGGCGTCGTCGCCGGCCTCCGCCGGGTCGATCGCCTCGGCCGTCGATATCTGCCAGGTATCGACGGCCAAAGACTGGAAGGCGTGGGCATATGGCACTGGTCGCCGGACGGCGCGTCCGGATGGACCGTGCGGCCGCTCGTCGTCCGGGAGGATTCGGGGACATCTCTGGCTTCTGCTCCGCTTACGTTGCAGGAGAAGTGCCGGGATCTGCCCGAGGTACGCAGATCAATCAGTCTGCCGTCGCCCCCGTTGTGCCGTGACAGGCGTAGGTGTGCCCGGCTCACTTCCTGACCCGATGGCTGCCGCTGTACGTAGTTGCGCCCTCACGTGATGACGTCATTCATGTTTGACTATGGCGTATGCGATCGGGGCAGGTACGGCTGGCGATCGATTGTGGGAGCGCCAGCACGACGGGTGTGGTGGCGTGGCCGGACGGGTCGTGGTCGCCGCTGGTGTTCGACGGCGAGCCAGGACTACCGAGTGCGGTGCTGGTCGCCGATGACGGGTCGGTTGTGACGGGGCAGCAAGCGTGGCGGGCGGCGGTGGCGCAGCCGCAGAGGTTCGTTCCTGTCCCCCGTCGCCCTGCGGATGAGCAAGTCAGCGTGGCCGGTAGGGAGATAGCGCTGGCGGATCTGGTGGCGGTCACGCTGCGGCGTGCCGCTGACGAGGCACGACGGCTCGCCGGCGCTGCGGTGGAGGATGTGCGGTTGGTGGTGCCGGCGGGGTGGGGGCCGCGGCGTCGTACCTGGCTGCGTCACGTCGCGCATCGGGCAGGGTTGCCGCAGCCCCGGTTGGTGGAGGCGCCGGTGGCGGTGGCCTCGCACCTGCTCGCCGGAGGTGTGCCTCTGCCGGTGGGTTCGGTCATCGTGGTGTGTGACCTGGGCGGCGGCGCCGAGGTGAGCGTGGTCCGCCGTACTGCGGTCGGCTTCGAGATCCTCTCCACCCTCGCCGACCCGGATGCCGGTGGTGACGCCATCGACGCGGCGATGACCGCCGCCCTCTCCCCCGTCCCGGTCGCTGCGGGGACCGGTGAGGAGGTGGCGTTGACGGCGAGTGTCCGGACGGCGAAGCATGCCCTGTTCGCGCATGCGGCGGTGACGGTTGCGGTGCCGTCCGGTCCGGCGGTGGTGGTCAACGACCTGGTGTTGACGCAGGCGGCACGTCCGGTCCTGGAACGGGCGGCCGGTTTGGTCCGTGATGCGGTGGACGCGGCGGAGGTCGGCCCGGCGACGGTGGCGGGGTTGTGGTGTGCGGGTGGGACGGCGCAGATGCGACTGGTGGCGGAGGTGCTGGCCACCGACACAGGTCTCACGCCGCTGTTGGTGCGGGATCCTCCCCTCGCGGCCGCGCAGGGGGCGGCAGACGCCGGCGCGCGTAGTCCGGGCCAGGGCCCGGAGGTGGTGGTGGAGCCGTTGCCGTCGGTGGGGCGGGCGGCGGCGGTGGCGGTGTCGGGGTTCGCGTCGTTGGCGTTGGTGTCGCACATGTTGTTCACCCCGGTGTGGAACAGCGCGGCGATGGGGAAGTGGGCGACGTTGAACTGGGGCGAGCTGGCGATGGCGTCCGTCTTCGCGATGCTCGCCTGTCTCGGTGTGGGCACGGTTCTGGGTGCGGCGTTGGCGTCGCGTACCGACACCGGGTTGCCGTTGTCGCCGGGGGCGCAGGTCGCCACCGGCATCCTCACCGCCTCCTGGCTCGGTGTCGCCGTGGCGTGTATGTACGCGGTGGTGGGCAGCCAGTACATCGGCATGGAGCTGGGTCCGTTCCTGCGCTGGTCGGTGGTGCCGATCGTGCCGATCGTGGTGGTGGCGGCGGTACTCGCGCTGATCGCCGTACGTCAGTGGCGTACGCCGGTGGGTGGGTGGTCTCAGTTCCTGGCGTTCCCGGTGTCGTCGGTGGTGACGGCGACGATGGGGATGCTGGTGCTGCAGTGGTCGGTGACGGCGGAGCGGTGGCCGCACATGTTGGTGTGGATCGACTTCGGCGGCCGGTTCGGTGGTCTGCTCATCGGGGTCGGGGTGGTCACGGCGTTGGTGTCGCGGCTGGTCCTGCGGCTGGTCCTCGGCGCGCCGGTGGCGATCCTGATCGCGGCGCTGGCGGGTCCGGGCACGACGGGGATCTTGGCGGTCATCTACGCGGTCGCGGTCGGGGTGTGGTGGCTGGGTCGTCTGTGGACCCGCATCATCCACCCCGCTCCGGTGGCGGTCGCCCGGTGACGAGGGTGTCCCCGCCACCGTCGCCGTGCTGGGACGCGGTCCGGTAGGAGGTGGGTGACGATGCGTTGGCCGCGGCAGGTCGTGTCGCTCGTCGTGCTCGTGGTGGTGCTGGCCGGTCCGCCGCTGCTGCTCGTCATGGTGGTGGGGTGGCCGTCGCCGGGCGGTGGGGTGCGGCTGGTGGTGTGGCAGTGGATCCGTGACCCGCTGACCGGCCAGAACCTGATGCTGATGGCGGTCGTGCTGGCGTGGCTGCTGTGGGCGTTCGTCGCCTACATCATCACCGTCCGCGTCGCGGTGCGGATGTGGGCGGGCGTGCGGTGGCTGCGTCGCCTGCCGTTACCCACTCCGTGGCAGGCCACCGCGACCGGGATCGCCGGCGCCGCCGCGCTCACCATCCCCACCCCCGCCACACCAGCTGTCGGCGTCGACGCGGTGCCACCGACGGGAAGCACAGGTCTTCCCACGCCGGTGGAGGGTGAGCGGGCCGGGCTTGATGGCGGTGTCGCTGTGGCCGGTGGGTGGCTGCCCCGCGAGGTCGCCGACCAGGTGACGGTCGCGGTCGGGCTGATGTGGCTACGCCGCCGCCGCGGCTACCGCCCCCACTCACGCCCCGCCGACAACGACGGGGCGGATCTGACGCCTCTGCCGGCCACCGTGGCGGCCATCACCGCCGCCACCGCCGACCGCCCTGTATCCGTACCGGCGGCGGTGCTGCCGGTGGGGTTGCCGCCTACGGGAGTGGGGTTGGTCGGACCAGGCGCATTCGACGCCGCGCGGGGCCTGCTGGTCAGCGTCCTCCTCACCGCGATGCGACAACCGGACGCGCAGGTGGTGATCACCCGCCGCGCGGGCGAAATGTTGCTCGGGCCCGCGGCCGAGCGGCTACGGCCCGGGTCGGGACTGACGATCGTCGACACCGTCGCGCACTCCACCACCCTGCTGGCCCCGTCGAAGCCGGCGACAGGAGCGCGGGGATCGGGTGGGCGGCTGCCGGCGGTGCTGATCCTCGATGCTCCCCCTACCGACACGCTCGTCACCGGCGCGGCCACGCCTGTCGTGCTCGGGTCGTGGCCGGACGCGCCGGCATGGCACATCGACGCCGACGGCCGCACCTCCGACGCCACGGCGGCACACCGGATGTGTGTGCTCGACGAGGTGGCCGCAGCGGATCTGCTCACCGTCACCGGCCACCTCAACCCACCAACCCCAGACACCTCCACCACACCGGCAACGCGAATACCCCGCCAGGCCCGCCCACGACGCGGCAACCCGCCGCCGGGTATGCGGTTACGCGTGCTGGGCGAACCGGAGCTGCTCATCGACGGCTCCCGAGTGGTCCTGCGACGGTCCGCGGCGTGGCAGGCACTGGTCTTCCTCGCCGTGCACGCCGACGGAGCCGACAGCCACCTCATGGCCGAAGCGCTCTGGCCCGGCCTACCCGCACACCGGCTCACCGGACGCCTCTACACCACCCTCAGCGAACTCCGCACCACCGCCCGCACCGCCACCGGCGTGACAGTTCTCGACCGCACCGGCGACCGCTACCGCCTCCACCCCCACCACGTCGACGTCGACCTGTGGCACCTGCACACCACCGCCGACCACGCGTCGGCCGCCCTCACCGGCACCACCACGGCCTGGCAGGCGGTCATCACCGCCTACACCGGCGACCTCGCCACCGGACACACATGGCCCTGGCTCGAACCCCACCGAGAGGCCGCCCGACGCAGAGTGCTCGACGCCTACGCCGCTCTCGCCGATACCGCACCCGACCCCCGCACGGCGCTCGCCCATCTACAGGCCGGCATCCGTGTCGACCCATACAACGCCGACCTACACCAACGAGCCGTGGACATCCTCAGCCACCTGGGCGAGCATGCGGCTGCCGCCGATCTGTCCGACCGCTACATGCGCCGACTCACCACCGCCGACCTCACACCCGACCTTCCACTCAGCACCACGCCGGACAAACACGCCTGACCTGGCCCAGCGCAGCTTCGCCCACGTAGCGCATACCCGATAAGTAGACGTCGATCCAACACGGCGACAGACTCGACGACGGCCGAGCCCAGGCCGGTCGACGGGCCTGTGGATCTAAGGGTGTTTCCGGCCTGACCTGCCGGGCCACCCGACATCGGTTGCAGAAGACCCAATGATCACTTCACGTAATGACAGCACTGCCCCATGTAGCGTCCGGATCTGCCGATGAGCGGATGTCCGACGCCCCTGCCGCGGCAGTGATCACACCTGTGGGCAGGACACTCATACTGGGGCGTATGGCCCGGGATGCTTCGTCGGTTGACGCTGTTTTGCGCTTCGCCGCTTCCCTGCACGAGATACGTGGTCGGCTACTCGCCGACTTGTCCCCCGTCGCAGACATCGCGGATCTTCTGGCAGCGGTCCGGTCGCGCCGGGAGTTGCCCCAGGAGGGCTTTACCCGTAGCGGCATCGGGTACACCGTCCACGGCGCGGGGTGCCGGATGATCAGTTCCGATGGCAGGGAGGTCGACGTCGATCTGGTCACCGATCCGCTGCTCGGGCGCGAGGTTGAAGCATTCGATGCCTGGCGAGTTCGCTGGTTCCTCAACGAAGCCGCCGACTACGGCTACAGCATTGAGGACCTCGTCGGGGCCTGCACCCAACTTGTTCGAGAGGGTTACCTACGCGAGGTGGTTGAAGGCCGCTGGTTCGCGCTGCCTGACGCTCCGCCAGCATGAGTCACCCACACGTAGCAATCCACCGCCGTCCGTCTTGAAGCATCGTACCTCGCAGGTATCCGGATCTAGCCGCAGACCGTGCGCCAGGTCGGTGTCCGCTCGTGGCCGAGAACAGTGCAAAGTCGCGGCTACGGACGTCCGGGACCTAGCGCAGTGAATGCTTCCGTGATGAGGCGCAGGTCGCTTGGTGAAAGCTCGCTCCCGAGGCTGCGGTATGCGTGCGATCCGAGACAGACCAGTACGCCGTCGGCGGTAGCCCACTGACACGCTGGAGTCCAGTATCGGCGGCTGTTGAGCAACTCGGCTCCCACCTGACGCGCATGGGAGCCGGCGCCGAGTGAGGTCAGGGCCGCCGTCACCATGTCAATGGCTGTGCTCGGGCGGTTGCTGTCTGCGCAGACTGGCAGCAGTAAGAGCAGCCGCTCAGCCCCGGTGTTAACCTGGTCTGGGTGGTGCGCAGCGGCAACAAGCTCTGGCCAAGCAAGCGCGGGCCCTCGAAAGTGCCCTTCCATGGCCGCGAGCGGGATTGAGTCGCCGCCGTTACCTGGATCCAAAACGTAGTCGACGCCGCCCTCGCCGGGGAAGTTCCGCATGATGACGTGCAGGCGGCCGCGTCCAGCAAGCGCCAGAGAGAACACCGGCCACCTGTGCGGGTCGACGAGAGTGTCGATGAATTCGTCCAGGTCAGCTAGGTCGACGCCGAACGCGTTCGGCGCCGACGCGGATCCGCCCACGGTGTAGAGGAAAGCCGGCCAGAACAGAACATCTGCCATCACCTGAGAACCATCGATCAACGGTGACCGCAGGAATGGCGGCTCATACCCGTCCAGGTAACCAGAGATGATCACGTCGCCATCATTGCAGAAGATCATCGGCGAATCCGGCCGCCGCCCCACACGCCGCTGCGGCTATCCAAGGTGAGTGCACGCTTCTGCCGCAGATGGGGCGCTGCGTTAGATGATTCGACGCGCAGACGTGCCGAAAGCAGTGCGATGGCACAGCTACCTGGAGGACGAGCCGGAGAGCCACCACGGTTCGCCGATCGGCGCTACCTCCGGCTGTCCCGACGCGACGAGTGACCGTCGGTCAGTCGTCGCTATGAGTAGTGTGCCGTCGTCCGCGACATGGGCCTCTGCGATCGTGGCGCCGTTGAGGGTGAGCGCAGCGGTGAGCCAGGTGGCCTCGTCGTCAGCGGTGCCCCGAACACGGGAACCGGCCTCGATACACCAATCGGTGTCCAGGTAGAGGCGGCTCTCTTGCGGCGGCGTCGATCGATTGTCACAGAAGCCGAGATATGGCCACGCCTGGCGGAAGCCAACCTCCACAACGAAGCAGCCTACGAGTTGGTCAGGAGCCACGACTACATAGTGCCCGCCGATGGGAGGTCTGCGTACCCGGACTTCGCAGGCCACTCTCCACGAGATCATGTGCGCGCTTCCGCCGCATTCCGCGCGTCGGCCGACTGCGTGACGGAGGCTGAGCGTGAGCATCGGCGCGCGGAGGCGGTAAGCCCATGGCCAGCGACACACGTTGGCTCTCGGGCGGCGAACTATGCCCGTGGGCGTGCTTCTGACTCAGTAGCGGCGCCCGTCCGCCTGGCCGCGATCACTTCACTATCCTCTCAGCCGAACTACCACACGACTCGGCCGCCCAATGCGGCGTTCCGACGCTGACCTGCTGGTGTGAGGTCGTGTCAGGTGGTGTGAGGTGCTGTCAGCAGCGGAACTTCGCTCACGATCCCGTCTCGCTCCTACGGTCTGTGCCATCACCACTACGGCCGCCAATGAGGCGTCCGGGAAGGAGGTGGCGGGGTGAGAGCACGGTTCTCGGTGGCGGTTGTGACGGCGGTCGTGGTCGCGGCAGCGCCGTTGGTGGTACTGCATCTTGTAGCTGGACCGGTTGTCTCGGTGCCGCCTGTCGGGCAGGTGCAGGCGTGGCTGCACCAGCCGCTGACCTCCGGGTTCCTCACGATGGTTTTGCAGGCCGCCGCGTGGGTGCTGTGGGCATTGCTCAGCGCCTTCGTCACGCACCGGGCGCGTCGGCATCTCGCGGCTCGGGTGCGGTGGCGGTTCGCGGTGCGTCTGCCCGGTCCGGTGCAGGGGCTTGCCGCGGCGGTGCTGGGTGCCAGCGCCGTCACGTCTGCTGCCCTGCCCGTCGCCGCACACGCCGCCCCAGTCACCGACACGTACCCCGACGCAGCGCCGACTGAGGGCACCACCGAGGCGCAGCAAGACAAAGGCAGAGCGGTGTCGGTCGCGACGCGGGCGGTCACGGCCACTGCGGCGCAGTCCGATCGAGCCTCGACTGACGGCGACCTCGCGTCGGACGGAACGGCCAGCCTCACCGGCGCCACCACCGATGGCTTCCGCGCAGCCGATGCCTCGCGGACGGCGTGGCCTGCTGCCACCCGCTGGAGCGGGGCGTCCGAGCAGGGCGACATCTGTGTGGTGCGGCGCGGGGACACGCTGTCGGCGATCGCCGAGCAGCGGCTGGGTGACGCCGACCGTTGGCCTGAGATCTGGGCGCTCAACCGCGGCAGGCACTTCGCCATCGTCGGCGGTACGTTCACCAACCCGCACCTGATCCACCCCGGCTGGACCCTGGCCCTACCGCAAGACGCGGTCCCCCCAACCACTCCCCAACCTTCCAAATCCGACGTTGACTCGCCCGCCCCGGGTCCGTCCGAGCCGGGCGAACCCACCGCCGTGCCAAGCCCACCAGCCGACACACCAGGCGACGGCGCCGTGGACTCCGGCTCCACGGCCCCGTCCCCGCCAGCCCCGTCCGTCTCGGAACCGCCCGCCATCAGCCCGTCGTCGCCTGGCAGCCGTTCAGGCCCGACGGGCGAGGGCATCACGGTGGGGAACGGGAGCTGGGTGGACCTTGGCCTCGCCGCCGCGATCACGGCAGCCGCCGCCCTGGTCTGGGCCCTGCGGCGCCGCCGCTACCGGCCACAGCTGCCCGGCCAGCAGCGGCGAGGCGATGGCGACCTCGCGCCGCTGCCCGCCGTCGTCACCCACATTCGACGTGGCCTACGTCGGCGGCATACCGCAGACGACGTCGACATCCTCGGCACCGACTCCCCCAGCGCCGATCTGACGGACGACCGGTCCATCTCCTCGGGGGGCGTCGACCGTCCAGCGTCAGCCGGCACAGTCGGTGAGTCGATCCGCGAGGAGGATCTCGCTGGCGGGCGGGGGCCGGTGGTGCCCGGGCGGGACAACGCGGTGGCGGCGGCATGGCCACCGGCTGGCCTCGGCCTGACCGGCCCCGGGGCACCAGCGGCCGTTCGAGGGTTCCTGACCGCCGCCCTCGCCACCACCGCCGTCCATGGGCGCGGCACGGTGGTCATCTGTGCGACGACCGCCGCCGCCCTCCTGGAGACCTCGGTGCTGCCGGAGAGTCCCCGTTTGACCGTCACCGACGGACTCGCCGCCGCTTTGGACCTCTGCGAGACGCAGGCGCTGCACCGCACCCGGCTGCTCTACCAGCACGAGGTCGACACCGTCGCCGACCTCCCCGACGCCGGCCACGAGGAACCGGTGCCGCCGGTGCTGCTCATCGCCGACGCGGCGGCCCGCCACGAACGTGCCCGCGTCGCCGCGCTCCTGGCCCAAGGGAACCGCCTCGACATCCACGGCGTCCTGCTCGGCCGTTGGCCCGAGGGCGACACCCTCGTCGTCGACACCGACGGCACCACCACCGCCGACGGCACCAGCCGTCACGCCACCGGCCCCGCGGATCTCGGCCGGCTCACCGTGCTCACCCCCACCGAGACGGTCGACCTGGTCACCACCCTCGCCGAGACGCACACGGGACAACCCCCGTCGACCCGGTCGGTCGACCTCCCCGCCGCTCCGAAACCGCCACCCGGCCCGCGCGCCGACGGCACCGCAGAAGCTGTGCCCGACGACGGCCACGCCTGCACCGTCGCAGCGGGCAGCGCCTACTCGGCACCAGAAGGTGCCGAGTTCCCCAGCGGCCGGCAGGCAGTAGCGCCGTCGGGACACAGCTATCAACCCGACACGACGCAGTCCGGCGGCCTCGTGGCGGTGCGCACGCTCGGCACCGCCCGCATCGTCGAGATGGACACCACGATCCCCCTGCGCGCCAAGGCCCTCGAACTGCTCGTCTACCTCGTGGTCCACGACGGCGACGCCACCCAGGACGCCATCCTCGACGACCTGCTGCCCGACGCCCCACGATCGAAGGCACCGCATCGCCTGCACACCTACGTGTCGGCCCTGCGCAAGACCCTGACCCGCACCGGCGGACCCGGTAGCTACCTCATTCATCCCGCCCGCCGCTACGCCCTCGCCCGCGACCTGATGGATGTCGACCTGTGGCGCATGCGCGACGCCCTGCGCGTCGCGCACCGCGCCACCGCCCCCGACACCCGGCTCGCCGCGCTGCGCACCGCGGTCGACGCCTACGGCGGTGCTCTCGCCGACGGATTCGACTACGAATGGATCGAGGTCCACCGCGAGGAGATCCGCCGCCAAGCCCTCGACGCCCACCTCGCCCTCGCCGCCGCCACCGGCGATCCGGCGGAAGCCGTCACCGTGCTGCAGGCCGCGATCCGCCACGCCCCCTACGCCGAACCCGTCTACCAACAGGCGATGCGCGCCCACGCCGCGCTGGGGCACCTCGACGAGGTCCGTGCCCTGCGCGAGACCCTCATCCACCGGCTCGACGACATCGACGCCACCCCCAGCAAGGACACCCTCGACCTCGCCGACCAGCTCACCACCGACCCAGCAACCGGCCCCGGACACGCTCGACCACGCGACGCCGGGCGGCATTCATGACGCGGCACTCCGAGACGGCATCCGACGCCACCCACGGCACCTCCAACCAGACCGCCGCAGGCAACGGCGCCAGCGCCTACACCGCCCCCTCCGGCAGTAGCGGGGACACGACCGCGACGACGGCGGCCTCAGTGGGCGGTGGCACCGCACCGAAGTTCGGCGGTCGGCCCGCGTCGTCGAGACGTCACAGCACCGGCGCGATGTCCCGCGACGCGCTCGACGCCGATCTGGCCACCGCCGTACGCCGCACCGCCCGCATGCGGCAGGCCTTCTACGTCCTGGTACTCCTCGTCGCCCTCGTCGGACAGGTCACCGGCAGCGTCCACACCCTCGACATCCCGATCCTCGTCGCGATTCCCGCCGTCGCCGCCCTCGAACTCGGCGGCGTGGTTGTCATGGCCAACGCCGACGTCCGACGTCGCCTCGGCGAACGCGCCCTGGCATCCCGGATCCTGTCCGCCGTCATCGCCGCTGCAGCCGTCACCTTCAACTGGATCGTCCACCCCGACCATCTCCTCGGTGGCTTCTACGCCGCCATGTCCGCCCTCGGCTACCTCGTCTGGCTCATGCACGCAGGCAACCAACGCCGCGACCGCCTCCGCGCCACCGGAGACCTCCCACCCACCCCACCCGCCTACGAGCTGATCGGCCACTGGCTCCGCCACCCCGCCATCACCATCCGCGCCCGCTCGATCGCCAAAGCCGACGGCCTCGACCTATACGAATCCCTGGAAGCAGCCCGCGTCGCGATCTCGCGAGAACGCCGCCAGCACGCGATCGCCACCGTGCTCCATCGCAAGATCCGCACGGCCGTAGACCCGAGCACCGCCGACATCGCTGTGCACGTCTACGACCTCGACGAGATCGCGCAGCAACTCACGGCCACCGCCGACTACCACGGTCTGACGACACTCATCTCCACAGACCTCGCACCAGAGCGGCTGCTGACGGCGCACCACGAGGTCCGCCGTCGTCGTCGCTGGCTGCGACGAGAAGTCACCCGTCCGGCGCCCCAGGTATCCGAGCCAAATGGCCCGCTATCACAGCAGGCCATCGCTCCTCGTACGCTAGAGACGACGGGTACTGCCCGTCGGACGCCGTATAAGACCTGGCGTCCCGCACCGATCGCACAGCGGACAGCACACCTGCAGGCCCCGCCACATCACCTCGCGATAGCCCTGACGATACGGACCTGACCACCAGGAACGACCGGACCGACGGCACCTGCGATGACGTCGGGGACGACAGCGACGGCGACGAGACAGTGCCGACGGGCACCTCTGAGGCGGTGGCCTACTGGCTACGCAAAGAGCCGAACATCGATCTTGAGCTGCTCGCCGCACGAATCGGCAGGTCACTGCGTTCGGTCTACCGGCACCTGCCCCCGAATCATTCTCGTCGGCCGGGGACAGCGAGCAAGCGAGAACGTCGGTGACGCGGTGGACGACGTGCGGCGTTCCGGGCGCGGTTGGGCAGCGCGAGCAGCGGCCCCCTTGGCCGACTCCCGGCGAGGTACCCGGGAGCCGGCACTCTCGCTCCGCCGCGCCCGGTGATGGTGGGGTTGCCCCTAATTGAGGGCGAGCGTCACCCGCCGGTGCGAACAGGCGGGGTCGGCGACCGCGGCGGTCAGGTCTGGGCGTTACAGGTGTGCGATCAGCGGCTGCGCTCGCGGCTCGAAGTCATACCCGCTGTTCCAGGGAAACCGGCCCTTCTTGTCGGGCCACACCAGTTGCTGAAGGCGGATCTGGTCGTGCCCATAGCGGGCGATTGCCGTCCCGGGATGCAGGTCGTCGGTAGGTGGCCCGTCGATGATGATCGCGTCGTAGCCGACGATGAGGTCACTGATCCGTTGGCCGTGGGTGAAACGTTCGGCCTTGTAGTAGACACGCTGAGCCAGGTCGTTGAGCAGGGTGTGCGCGACCTCGGGTGGTAGAGGCGCAGTGATCAGATCGGGATGGCCGTGGGCGGTGAGCCCGACGGGGTAAGCGAACGGGGCGGTGGTCTCGAAATCGCCGTCGCCGGGCAAGATGTGCGTAACGGTCCAGCCGGTGGTTTCGAGGATGTGCTCCTGGCGTTCGGCGAAGTCAAACCCGTCGGCCAGAAGGGCTTCGTCTTCCTTCCCAAAAGATGGCCGGTCGAACGGACCTTCGTCTGGCTCACCGCTCACCGCCGCCTAGCCCGTGACTACGAACGCGACCCCGCCACCTCCGGAGCCATGATCCGCTGGGCCGTAATCAACATCATGACCCCACGCCTGGCCCGAGGCCAACCAGCTGCCCGCCCAACAACGCCGCACTTACTACCACCAACCGACGTCATAGCCCTTCTCGAGTACCCACTAACAAATCAGGCACTACCGAGAACTGTTCATGCCTTTTCGAGTACGATCAGGCGATACTCCAGCCAGCGTCGCGACAACCCGTATTGCAAGGCTGATCCGCCAATCATGTTCGCCCAGAACGGAATCTCGACAAGACGGTTTTGAACCCGTGGCACCACGGACGTGGCACCTACAATCACATTGATCGCGCGGTCACGGGGACGGCCGAGGCGCAAGTAAGAGGTGAGATCCAAGTCCTCCACGATGCGCATGCCAGCGCTCTTGGACATGGCAGCCAGTTCGGCCACGGTGTGCAAGCTGCCTATACGCCAACCGGCGCGGAACTGATCCAGACAACGATCCCGAGCGGCAAGCCCGCGATCTTTGTCGGTCATCCAGTCATCGCACAGGATAATGCGACCTCCAGGGCGCAGCCGGTCCACGAGAGACGGGATTAAGTTCTCCAGAGAGGGTGAGTGCACGACCGCCTCGACGGCGACCATTGCGTCATAGTGCGGCTCTGCGGGTAGCTCGGCAAAGTCGGCGCAGATCACTTGGCAGCGATCGGTGAGTCCTTCGCGAGCGAACCGTTTCGCGGCAATCTCGGATTGCACTCGGCTGATCGTTACGCCAGATACCAGCCCGTCGATCTGCTGGGCGAGGCGAACCATGGTCGCACCGACGCCGCACCCAAGGTCGAGCAATCTTGCGTTTTCAGCAGGCACGTGTCCGCGCAGGCGCTCGATAATTAGGCGGTTGACGGTATCCGCCGCCTCCGCCACACCCGCGACATCGGGCATCCATACCCCGCGGTGAATAGCGTCGCTGCCCGGGCTCTCGGCAACCCGCAGAAAGCGTCGGGTGTTGTCGTCGTAGTAATCGGCAACGCGAACAACATGCCCAGCCGCAGCACCCTTGGGTGTTGAACTCATTGAAGCACGCTATCACGGTGGCGGAACGACTCGGACGTGCCGCCATCGCCAGCGGGACAGCGTTCCCGCTGGCGATACCCCCTTGTGGGCGCATGCTCAGTGCACATGCAGGGGTGTCGGCCTAGTTGAGCTTCTCTACCGGAAATGGCGGCGGCAGTGCCGGCCTGCAGCAGCGAGCATGCTGGCTGGGCAGGCGAGCTGCTCTTGCTACACCGCCGCTTCCGTCTGCATCGGCAACTCTGCCAGCGAGCCCGTGATCATCTTCAAGGCATCTACTGACACCTATTGCATGAAGGCGGGTCGTCTGACAAGCTCGCTGCCAAGCGATCACTCGGGGCGACCGAGTGACTACGGGGAGGAGTGGCTGTGCGTAACAGGGCAATGAGGGCAGTGATCTCGGCGACGATGACTGCGGCGTTGGCGGTTGCCGTTAGCCCGGCCGTCGCGCATGCTGAGGCCGACGACAGGGCTCCGATACCGATCTCGGTGGTCCTGTCCCAGTCGAAGTCACTCGCCGCAACTCCGTATGCGGTGAGGAACAGAAATTCCTCCAAGTTCCTGCAGGCCGACAGTCTCGCCAACAACGCCGTCGTCCGTCAGCAGAACGGTAGCGCCAACGCGCTCCAGGGCTGGTTCCCCGTGAACGACGCCGGCTTCGTTACCCTTCAGAATTACGGCGTAGTGCGGAATCTAGGAACCGCGGGTGCTAGTACCGCCTCCAACACGTCCGCAGTCATCGTCAACCCCTCCTCCAGCTTCGACCAAGACTGGCTCGTAACTTCAATTGATAGCACGTTCTTCTACTTGAAAAACCGCAAGAATACCTCGATGTGTCTTGGAGTCGACGGTGCCAGCACCGCCGCCGGCGCGAGGGCAGCCGTCTACACCTGCGCCAACGCAATCAACCAGACGTGGTCTTTCACCAACTATCCGTAAATGACGCTCGTCTGGTCCGGTCGAACAGGCTCGCTCTGTTCGGCCGGGCCGTGCGTCAAGTATCCACCTCGGTGCGATAGCGCCCTTCCCGGCGGTCGAGTAGCTCCCACCAATTGTCGAGATTGGTGTCGGCGCAGTCGGGACATCGTCCAGCGCAAGGCCGGCATCATTCACGATCCGCTCGGTGCCCACACGCACGCGGTGTGGTCTTCGTCAACCGCCACGGCCTTGACCAGGGAAGACCCACTCGGGTGACGGTGATCAGTTTTGCGTTCCGAACGAGTCACTAGCGGTCCTCCCGCCCGGAGTTCTCGTTCGACGCTCTTCTAGTACTCCAACGTCACTTGGCTTCGGCGTTGGGCGTGGCGTGGGCATGAAGACGGCCACCGCGTTGATCATCGATGGTTTGTGAGGACAATCGAAGA
>NZ_JBITKL010000013.1:0-172550 GCF_044460945.1 Micromonospora sp. NPDC049903 | reverse complement strand
TCTTCGATTGTCCTCACAAACCATCGATGATCAACGCGGTGGCCGTCTTCATGCCCACGCCACGCCCAACGCCGAAGCCAAGTGACGTTGGAGTATTAGGCCGGCGGCGAGCTTATCGCCCAGCGACGACCCCCGAGCGAGCCCCCGGAACGTCTCCTGTCGGTAAGTCTGGTTCCGCCCGAGGTGCTCAGGCTGTCCGGTACAGATGAATGTCGAGCGGCAGGCCGTTGCGTTCGAGGATCAACAACAGCATCCACAGGTTCGGTACCCTACGGACCGGGACCGAGACCGGCTTCTGTCCGTCGCGGGTCGAGATCGTGAGCCGAACCCGACGCAGTCGCACCACGGCGATGTCGGAGAAGGCCGCGTACGCCCCGGCCGAGGCGATCCCGTCGGGGGTCACCGTGAGCGGACCGAACTCGACCCGGCCAGCCGACTCCAATTCGGCGAGCATCTGCGGGAGACGGGCCGACGCCGAGCGGCGTTCTACCTGCTCGCAGAGTTCCTCACCGTCGACCAGCGGCGGCTTCTCCAGATTGATTCTGGTGCCGTCGGTGAGCCGCAGCCGGCAGCGATGCATCGTCGTCGCGCCGCCCTCGGAGTAGAAGCGAAGGTGGTAACGCCAGATTTCGGCGATGTCGGTCCAGGCGATCGCGTGGGTGAGTCGGGTGTGATGCTCGGCGGCCAGCAGGCCGCCCTCGCACAGGTAGAACCGGCGCTGGATCAGCCGCCAGGTGTCCACCGCCCCCCATCCGACACCCAGCATGGCAGCGCCGGTCAGGCCGCCCATGACCACGATCCCCACCGTTGTGGTGACCGCGGTCATGGCGAAGCCGAAGAGCACTCCGAAACCGAGGAACGCCAATGTCGAAGTGATGGTGAGCGAGTAGGTCGGCCGGAAGGCCCGCTCCACCCGACCGAACCCGATCTCGCGCGCGGTGTCCTCTATCGAGTCTGGCAAGCCGGACATGTCTTCAGGCTAGACCGTCCGGGCCACGGCCCCGAGGCTCTCAAGACGCACCGAGTTGACGACGGGTGCCAGCAGTCCCGGCAGTAGCTGCGCAAGGGTGGTGATGCCCAGGTCGAGGCGATGATCACGAGGCACTCGAAGAGAGTCCATCTCATCAGGACAGCCACCGGCGGTGCTCTCAGCTTCCAGTACCTCACCAACCTTGACCTCCGGAATCACCGGATGGCCGAGGGACAACACGTCTCGGTGCACTGCCGCGCCGGTATCGGACGGGCATCACTGATCGCCGCAGCCTGCCTCGCCCGACTAGGCGTTCCCCTCGACGCCGACTGGCAGGTCATCGGTGAGGCCCGAGGTACGCCGGTCCCGGAGACTGACCAACAGCGACGTTGGCCGGAGAAACTCCGGCGGTAGCTCACCCGCCGCCGCGTACATCGCGCTGCCACCGGCAGATCGGGGTACGGCCGGGTCGGGGTACGGCCGGGCTGGTACGTGCCGGTGACGGTAGTGTCGCACGGCATGGCAGAGTCGCCTTTCGGTGTGCGGTTGTGGCGTCTGTTGTCGCAGCGTCGGCCGACTTTCGACACATCGATCGAGCAGATGCGGGCGGTTCTCGCTCGAGACGCCGACGTGTCCGGTCGAGAACTCGCCGCGGTCATCAGAGACGGTGTGGTGCCCGGTCCCGACCTGGTCCGGAAGTTGGCGCCGGTGCTCGGCATCCATACTGCCGACCTCTTCGTCATCGCCGGGCTGCCCGTACCCGGCGATCTGGCCTCCGCCTGGCCGATGGCGCCGTGGGACGTCGGCACGGTCCTGCGGCACGTCATCCGGATGACCACCGACGAACGCCGTCAACTCCAGGCGCTGATCGGGTCGCTGCCCACCCCACCGGGGACCGAGCCTGCGCCGAGCTACGACGACTACCCGGACACACCGGCAGCGTTACTGCTGCGCCTCCTACGCAATCGCAACATCCGCGCGTCCACCGCGCGGCTCCTCAAGGAGGTCGGGGACGGTCCGTACGTCTCCGAAGCAACCATCTTCGGCTTGGGCCGAGGCAGGGTCGTCATCACCCCGCAGTACGTGACGGCGTTCGCGCACCTGCTCGGCTACCTTCCCAGCGACATGGTCGCGCTCACCGGGATCGGACCGGTCGTCGAGGACGCGCGGGTGCACCCGGCCAGCTCGGAAATCGCCGCGCTGGCCTGGCAAGCCCGACGACTCAGCACCGAGCAACTCGACACCGTGATCGCCGCCGCGCAGTCAATCCGACAGACCTGAACACCGCCCGGACGCGGTACAGCGCAGGCATGTGCCTGGGTGCCTTGGGGCACCCAGGCACATGCCCTCAGAAGAGCCTCGCCTCGCGGTGCCGCACCATCACAACGCTCGGCCTTTAGTGACAGGCACCGAACTCAGCTGCGGCACCGAGTACGTCGCGGCAGATGCACCTCCAGTCGGTCACTCGGCTCGGCGGTCGAGCCACTGACGCACCGTTGCAAGGTCGATGTGGGTCAGTCCCAGGAAGGGATCGACGCGGTGCAACAGTGCCGGTTGCCGGTGGTGCGCATCGACCCAACGCCGGTCGGCATCGGTGGTCTCGTCGTCGAGCCAGACGAATGGTCGCCCTGCCGCCCACCGCGCCACCGATGCGGTCTTCCAGTGCACGCCGCGCGGTGGTTCCCCGTCGTCGTCGAGCCAGTCGACCACGGGCAGAGACGGGAGGCCAAGCCGGGGTGCCACGACATCGTTCGCCTCATCCATCCAGGTGCTGGCCCAGACCAGTTCACCGGAGAGAGCGAGTAGCCGTTGACCGTCCTCGGGATCGAGGCGCTCCAGCAGAGGATTCCCGCGACAATCGGGCCCGTCGCCGACCAAGCCACCCCCATCATGAGCGGGATCAGCCGGTCGAGACCGCAGTGGAATGAGCACGCCGTCGATGTCGACAAAGATCATCGGTTGTGTGACGCTGGCAGGCATCGTCGAACCGTACCGCCCGCTCGGCGGTCCCCACCGCTGTCGTGAACAACCCGCAACCCCTGCACGGCGCGCGGGAGGCGGCAGATGACGGTATCCCGGCCCAGGTGCGGCGGACCCGAATGATCCAGAGTCACTGCGCCGATGGATATCGCTGGTTCAGCCACGTAAGGATCGCCTCGTTTGTTTCTTCCGGCTTTTCCTGCTGGATCCAGTGGCCGCAATCCAGACTGACCACGTCCACGTTCGGCACGAATTCCGTCAGTCTTGCAGACCTCGCGATCATGTCGCGGTCGCCGTAGATCATGAGGGCGGGCTGTTGGATGATCGGGTCCGCGTCCGCCAGCAGATGCCAGTTGCGGTCCAGGTTCCGGTACCAGTTCAGGCTGCCGGTGAATCCCGTCGATTCGAAGGCCGAGACGAAGACGGCCAGTTCGCCGTCGCTCAGGATGGGCTCACCGGGTGGGGTTTCCATTCTGGCGAGATTGATCCACACGTTGCCCGGCTGCGGCGCCGCGAGAGGCACGTCCTTGCGGTACATGTTCCGCAGGAACTGGAACGTCTTCTCCTCGAACACGGCGTCCGCGACGCCCGGCTGCCGATTGAAGTGGACGAAGTAGAAGTCGCTACCGAGCACCTCCTCCATGAACTCGATCCATGGCTTGTCCCCGCGCTCGAGGTACGGCAGGCTCAGGTTGATCACCCTGTTGACACGCTTCGGGTGCAACAGGGTCAGGCCCCAGACGACGGCGGCACCCCAGTCGTGGCCGACGAAGGTGGCATCGTCGTATCCGTAGTGATCGAGCAGTGCGACGAGGTCACCGGACAGGTGTGCGATGTCGTAGTCGGTGACCTCGGTGGGTCGGGACGAGTTGCCGTAGCCCCGCTGGTTCGGAACGATGACGTGATAGCCCGCTGCCGCGAGGGCGGGCATCTGATGGCGCCAGGAGAAGGCGTGCTCCGGCCAGCCGTGACAGAGCACGATCGGGTTCCCCGCGTGCTGCCGGCCGGCTTCGAAGACTTCGAGTTCCACACCGTTGACCGAAACGCGGGTGGGCTCGGGAAAATCGATCGTCATGCCGGCATCATGCCGACCGATACCGGTCACCTCCTGACCGGTTTTCGTGGAAGTGTTGCCGGAGTGCGAGCCGACCGGTTGATGGCCATCCTCCTGCTGCTGCAACAGCGCGAGCAGGTGACCGCAGCGGAGGTCGCCCGGGAGTTGGAGATCTCCGAGCGCACCGCCCGCCGCGACCTCGACGCCCTGGGTATGGCCGGGGTCCCGGTGTACTCCGTGCAGGGCCGAGGCGGCGGCTGGCGCCTCGTCGGCGGTGCCCGCACCGACCTGACCGGGTTGACCGCAGGTGAGACCCGCGCCCTCTTCCTGGTCGCCGGTCCGGCCTCGTCCGCGACGCCAGCCGTGAAAGCGGCGCTGCGCAAGCTTCTCCGGGCGCTGCCGGAACCCTTCCGGGTGCAGGCCGAGGCGGCAGCGTCGTCGCTCGTCACGGACCCGCAGCGATGGGGGTCGAGCCGGGTCGAGCCTCGACCGCCTCGCTTCCTCGGCGCCCTCCAGGACGCGGTGATCCGCGGCGTCCAGGTGCGGCTCGGCTACGTCGACCGCGAAGGCACCGAGACCGAGCGCACCGTCCACCCGCTGGGCCTCGTCGTCAAAGGCCCCTCCTGGTACCTCGTCGCCGACACCGAGGCCGGTCGGCGTACCTTCCGAATCGACCGCGTGTCGTCCGCCGACCCGACCAACGACCCCGTACACCGGCCCGAGGACTTCGACCTCGCCGAGAGCTGGCGCGCGATCGCCGACGAGATCGACCGCAGACGTACGCCCCTCGAAGTCCAGGCAGTGTGCACGCCCCAAGGGATAGGCGTGCTCCGGATGGGGTTCGGCAGTCGACTCCAGGTCCGAGGTCCCAGGACCGACGGCCGCATCGAGGTCGTGATCCGCGGCAACGACGAACACACACTCGCCGGCGAGCTCGCCGGGCTGGTCGAATGGATCGAGGTGACCGGCCCTCCGGGTGTGCGAGCCCACCTGGCTTCGATCGGTGACACGCTCGTCGAGCGATACGGCGGAGACCGGCACGACGACAACCGCGGTCATCAGGATCCAGCCCACCGATGAACACCAACTGATCGCACGCCACCACGACGAGCGCCATCTACACGGCCACGATGGGCCGTGAGCAACCCGTACTCGGCCTCAGGGTTGAACCGGTCACGGCGCCGCCGCGAGCGTCAGCGCCGTGACCGGTCGGGCTGACACTGCCGGTGGTGATCAGCTGGAGCTTGAGAGCAGGTGGTCGGCGGCGCGTTGGATGCTCTGGCTGAAATAGGCGACGTCGGTGTAGACGGGGACCGGTTCCTCACCGATGTCCCAGTCGCAGTCCGAGCCGGCGCTCACGATGCCGACCTGTTCCCAGGTGCCGTTGGGGAGCCGGTGCAGGGCCGGCCCACCGGAGTCACCTGGGCAGTGGCTCTTCTGGTTCACCGACTTCGCACAGATCGTCGACCTCGGGTACTCGGGGTGTTCCTGCCACCAGGGGTCGTCGAAGCACTGCTCGTCCGGCAGGAACGGCAACTCCACCTTGTTGAGGAAGCGTTCCTGAGGGCCGCCCGACTTCTTCGTGCCCCAACCGGTCACGGTCAGCGTCTGCAACTGACGGGGCTCGGCGGCCAGCCGCACGACCGGCAGGTCAAGTGGCCGCTCCAACTTGATCACCGCCCAGTCCGGTCCATTCCACCACTCGGCTCCGCCGAGATGGGCGGTGGATCTGGTCATCGTCCGGCGTGGGTGCTTGAGGTCGACGGTGCCGGAGACGACGGTCACGCTGTTTCCGGGCTGCTCATCGATGCAGTGCTGGGCGGTGAGCACCAGTTGCGGGTGAATGAGGGTTCCACCGCAACCCACCGGCAGGAGCCGGACCATCCACGGGAACTCACCGGGCCCGGCCCGTCCACCGCCGCTGATAGCGGCGGCCGGAGCGGCCGTCACCAGCACGGCGGCCAGCGCCACCACGGCGATCAGGAGTCGTTTCACGCGCATCTGACACCCTTCGAAGAACTACCGGTACGGAGGTAGAACGGAACCGGAGGGCCCTTTCGTTGCACCCCCGGGAGCGATCCGTCCGCAGGAACCGGCAGAGCACTGCGCAACGCGAGAGCGGCTGCTCCGTTGCCGCAGCCGGGTCATCCTGATGGCAGCCGGGCCGGGCCCCTGGCACTGTCTGGATGCTGAGCAGGTCGTTACGACGGTTCGACGGGCAGCCAGAGATCAGAGGTCACGGTGCCGACGTCACTCGTGGGCCCGTGCACCGCGACGATCTCGGGACCTGGCCGCATGCGCCACGGGTTGAACGGGAACCACGCTGTCGCGGCCGTGGCCCATGCCTCCTGCAGGGTCTGCGGATGCGGCCCCGTGGTCCGGATGACCAGCCATCTGCCGGCCGGAACGTCGATGATGTCGAGGTCGCCGGGGACCGGCGTACCCGTCGACACGGCGACCCCGTGGAGGAAGGTCAGCTCGCTGCCCTCGGCGTAGTCGGGGTCAAGGTCGTCGCTGACCGCGAGCAGGCCGCGTGGCTCGGTGTTGCCGAGAGCCTTCAAGCGCAGGTGCTCCTCCATCGCCAGTGCGGTGATGTGCCGCTCGATGTGCGGGTTGATGCCGTGATGGACCAGCCGGACACGGGCCGCGTGCCCCACGAGCCGGAACTCGGGATGGTCGACGATGCGGGTCTCCACGTGTTCGCTCCCTCCGACGGTCGGACGCAGTGTCGAGATCATCGAGCCTCTGTCCGACAACCCTTCTCGCGGCGCCCCGGGCAGCACCCGACACAAGCGGTGCGGAATGTGTCGGGTGACCGGGACCGGCACCGCCGCACCATGGGGGTATGGATGACACGACCCTGGTATCCCGCTTTCTTCGCGACGGCTTCGTCAAGCTGGAGGGCGCCGTCGCGCCGCGCGTGGCAGCGGACTGCGCGCGGCTGCTGTGGCGGGAGACGGGCTGCGACCCGGACGATCCAGTGACGTGGACGCAGCCTGTGCACTGGGTGCCCGGCATGGCGCAGGGGCCGTTCGCCGCCGCTCCCAACTCGCCGTTCCTCCATCACGCGTACGACCTGCTCGTCGGCGCGGGCCGCTGGGAGCCGCGCTACTCGCTGGGCACGTTCCCGTTGCGCTTCCCGCACGAAGAGGAGCCGGACGACGCAGGCTGGCACATCGAAGGCAGCTATCTCCCGGAGGGCGAGAGCTGGTACTTCACCAATGTGCGCTCCCATGGCCGGGCACTGCTGATGCTGTTCCTGTTCAGTGAGGTCGGTGAGAAGGACGCCCCGACCCGGATCCGGGTCGGCTCCCACCTCGACGTGCCGAAAGTGCTGGAGAAGTACGGGGAGGACGGCGCGAGCGGGCTGGCCCTCGCGCCTGACCTGGTGGCGGCGTCCGAGCACCGGCCGCTCGCCCTCGCCACCGGATCTCCGGGCGACGTCTTCCTGTGCCACCCGTTCCTGGTGCACGCGGCGCAACCACACCACGGCGCGCGGCCTCGCTTCATGGCCCAGCCGCCGCTGATGCCAGCCGCACCATACGAGCTGGAGCGGGCTGATGGCGCATACTCACCCGTGGAGATCGCGATTCGTCGGGGTCTCGGACAGGATGCCCTCGGTCCGGACGGGGACGGCACCGACCGCGACGCCGTGGCGACTCGTTCCGTCCGGTCCTGAGCGCCTGGCCGAAGGTCTCCTCGGGGAGCCAGAGGCCGGTGACGTGTGGCAGGCAGGGCATGGGCGAGCACGGAGGCGGGGTAGGCGATGGTGCTGCGGGTGAGTGGCCGCAATGCGCGGTTCCAGCAGTGGGAAGCTCTCCTCGGCAACCGGACCAAGCGGCAGCGGCGTGGCGAGTTCCTCGTGCAGGGCGTACGCCCGATCACCATGGCCGTCGAACACGGCTGGCAGATCCGGGAGCTGCTCTATGACACCAGTGCTCAACTGTCCGGCTGGGCACGCGAGACCCTGGACGCGGTCCGGGCCGAGAAGTTCGCCGTCTCCCATGACCTGATGCACGACCTGGGAGGCAAGGCGGACACGGTTCCC
The DNA here is from genome assembly GCF_044460945.1 of Micromonospora sp. NPDC049903. Classification (NCBI taxonomy): domain Bacteria; kingdom Bacillati; phylum Actinomycetota; class Actinomycetes; order Micromonosporales; family Micromonosporaceae; genus Micromonospora; species Micromonospora sp. NPDC049903. The sequence goes on along the minus strand of NZ_JBITKL010000013.1, from coordinate 164,498 downwards.
GAGCTGCTGGCCGTGGTCGCGTTGCCGGAGGACGATCTGCGCCGTATCCCGGTCGCTCCGACCATGCTCACCGTCGTGTTCGATCGACCCACCAGCCCCGGCAACATCGGGACCCTCGTGCGGTCGGCGGACGCCTTCGGCGCCGGCGGCGTCATCGTCACCGGCCACGCCGCAGACGTGTACGACCCGAAGGCGGTCCGGGCGAGCACCGGCTCGCTGTTCGCCTTGCCCGTGGTCCGGGTGCCCTCCCACCAGGCCGTCCTGTCCTGGGTCGCCGACGTCCGGGCCGAGGGAATCGGCATGAGCATCATCGGAACCGATGAGCGCGGCAATCTGGACGCCGCCGAGTACGACTTCACACAACCCACCCTGGCGTTGATCGGCAACGAGACCACCGGCCTCAGCTCCGGCTGGCGCGAGGCATGCGACCAGCTCGTCCGGATCCCCATGGTCGGGTCCGCCAGCTCCCTGAACGCGGCGACCGCCGCGACTGTCGTGCTGTACGAATCGGCACGCCAGCGGGCCACCGCGGCCCGGCGGTAGGGCACTGATCGCGGGCACTCCCAGATATCCAGCGACACTGCATGTGCGGGACCGTACCGTGAGCACATGCCCACGCAGGTGATCGTGCTCAACGGCGGATCGAGCTCAGGAAAGTCGGGGATCATCCGGTGTCTTCAGGCGATCCTGCCGGATCCGTGGCTCGCCACGGGGGTCGACCGGCTTATCGAGGCGATGCCCGCGACCAGGCGTTCGCCGGAGAGTATCGAGCTTGCCGCAGACGGCACCGTCATCGTCGGGCCGGAGTTCGACCGGCTCCAGGAGGCGTGGATGGCCGGGGTCGCCGCGACTGCTGGGGCCGGTGCCCGGGTCATCATCGATGACGTCTTTCTCGGCGGTGCCGGGTCTCAGCAGCGGTGGCGGGCCGTACTCGACGGCCTGGACGTGAGATGGGTCGGTGTCCGCTGCGATGCGGAGGTCGCCGCCGGCCGGGAGATCGCCCGTGGCGACCGGATTCGAGGGATGGCCGTCGCGCAGGCCGACATGGTTCACCGGGGCGTGGTGTACGACCTGGAGGTCGACACCACGCATACCGAGTCGATCCGGTGTGCCCACATGATCGTGGCGCGCCTGTAGAAGTCCCGGTATCCGACTCGTCGTGGAGCCCTATGAGCGGGACACGGCTCAGTAGCCGAGCAGGGCGATGATCAGGGAGGAGACGGCAGCCGTGAGGAGCACACTGCCGGTGCCGACCCCGGTGACCGCGCTGACCGGCAGGGCTCGGTGGCGGGCCACCGGGACGGCTGCGAGCGAGACCAACGTGATCAGCGCCGCCACCACGTGGATCAGCGGGTAGCCGATCATGGCGGCAACCGGGAACAGGTGTACGCCGACGACGAACGCGATCCAGGCCGGGATGATGTCGCGGCGGCGTACGGCGGCAAGGATGCCGGCGCCGAGCGCCGCGAGCCCGAATTCGATGCCGACCACGATGCCGAAGGTGCGGCTGGTCTCCGCGGTGAACGCCGTCCCATCCGACCAGTGCCGCCAGGTCACGAGCGCCCCGGCCACCAGCACGAGCACGGCCGCGATCGAGGCGGCGACGAGTGGCTTACGCCAGCGCGGTGGAGGTGCTTCCTGTGCCCACCCGAACCAACTGGAGGCGAAGAATCCGAAGACGACAGCGGTGGCTGCCGCATCGCGGACGTACTCGGCGATCATCAATCTCCATCGGTGGGGCCGGCTTTGCCGTAGGAAGCTACCAGGCGGGCAGGCCCTGACCGGGCGGTCTACCCCGGGCAGCCTGGATGCATCGCCTCGCTCGCGACCAGGAATCGTGAGGACGACACGACCACGGCTTGCGCCGCGGCGTCTCGACCTCAAGGGCCAAGATCGAGCTGCTGTACGGTGCCGCGTCCTGCCGATCATGAAATGACCGGCTGCCGCCATTAGGTTGTGACCGTGCTGGTGGTCAACCTGGTGGAGAAGTTCGGCGCAGACGACCTCCTGGAGCGGTCGTGGGGCCTGCCGCCGGATGTCGTGGAGCCACTACGGGCGCACGTCGACATGACGCCCGATGGTTGGATCATGAACGTGTGGCCGATGACGTCGCACATCGCGGTCGTCACGCAACCCTGGGTCGACGAGCCCATCGATGTCGGGTCAGGTGCCTGGTTCGTCAGTTCCGTTGTAACGGCCGGGTAGGACGGCGGAGAGACAGTTCCGCGATCCGGTGCTCACGTACCGACTCGTAGCTGCCGGGTCCGAAGGTTCCTGATCCGCGAGGCTCTGCCCGTGGAGATCGGCCATCGCATCGGCAGGCGCACCGTGAAGCGGGCGCCTCGGGCCGGATGGCCCTCGGCCTCGATGGTGCCGTGGTGGCTCGTGACGACTTCCTGGAGCAGGGCCAGTCCGAGGCCGAATCGGCGGTCTCCGGAGCCTGGGCCGCGGTGGAACCGGTCGAAGATCCGTCTGGCGTCCGCCTGGTCGAACCCCTTTCCGGTGTCGGCGATGACGAGTTCGGCGCAGTTGTCGACGGTCCGCAGCGTCACGGTGATCCGGCCTCCTGCGGGGGTGTGGGTCAGCGCGTTCGCCAGAAGTTCGCCGACGACGCGGCGCAGGGCCGACTCGACACCGGGCACCGGCAGTGGGTCGGTGGGGGTGTCCAAAGTGAGGGTGACCTGTCGTTCGGCGGCGCGTTCGGTCTCGGCGGCGACCGTCGTGGTGATCATTGAGGTGAGGTCGACCGGCGGGTCTGGTGGCCGGTCGGCGGGGGCTGCGGCAAGGCGGGCCGAGAGCAGCAGGTCGTCGACGACTTCGCCGAGTCGGCGGGTGGTGCCGATCAGCCGTTCCAGATCGTCGAGGTTCGTGGTGGCGCCGTCGTTGCGGGCTCGTCGGGCGATCAGTTGGGCTCGGGTGTGTACCTGGGCGATCGGGGTGCGCAGTTCGTGGCTGGCGTCGGCGACGAAGCGGCGTTGCCGGGTCAGTGCTTCGGCGAGTGGTGCGACGGCTCGGCGTCCGACGATGACCCCGGTCAGCATGGCGGCGAGTAGTCCGACCGCTGCGGCGAGGCTGAGGGCGAGCAGGAGGTGCCGGCGGTCGGAGAGTTGGAAGCGGGCGTCGAACACCGCCTGGATCACGCGGTCGCCGCGGGCTTCGGTGCGGATGTGGTAGGTGGTGCCGTTGCGCGTGAGCGTGGTGGTCTCGGTGGTCCGGGTGGTCGCCACGGTGTCCAGTGCGTCGGTCAACGGGAAGCCCGGTGGTGGTGGGTTGAGGCCCGTCTGCACGGTCATGCCGTCGTAGTGGAAGATCCAGCTGCAGGCGGGTGGGCCGGCGATCGTGCCGTGTGCGGTGCCCCACGCCAGCTCGCGCTGGATCTGTGCTTCCTGGCTGTGGACCAGCAGTGCGTAGGAGATGCCGCCGGCCAAGAGCAGGAGGGCACCGATGGTCAGGCCGACGAGCAGGCCGATGCGGAGTCGGGTCCGTCGGAGGATCGCGTGGTCGGTTGCGTCCATCAGAGCGTGCCGAGGCGGTAGCCGAGGCCGTGCACGGTGCGTATGACCGCGCGGCCGAGTTTGCGTCGGAGGTAGTAGACGTAGGTGTCCACGATCGATGCCGCGGCGGCTTCTTCGAAGACCTTGCGGCGCAGTGTGGTGCGTGGGTGGACGGTGGTCGGTTGGGCTGCCAGGACCCGCAGTAGCTCGAATTCGCGGGTGGACAGGGCTACCCGGGTGCCGTCGGGCAGGACCGCGTCGCGGGGTGCGAGGTCGAGGAGCCCGGCGCCGATGCGGAGTACGTGGGTCGGTTCGGTCGCGCGTCGGCACAGTGCCCGGACGCGGGCGCTGAGTTCGTCGAGGTCGAAGGGCTTGATCAGGTAGTCGTCGGCGCCTGCGTCGAGTCCGGCGATCCGGTCGCCGACGGTGCCGAGCGCGGTGAGCATCAGGGTCCGGGCGGGGATCGCACGGGCGCGGAGCCGGGTGACGAGGTCGAGGCCGTCGAGTGCGGGCAGCTTACGGTCGATGACCATCACGTCGTAGGGTCGGGTGAGCCCGAGATGGAGTCCGCGGTGGCCGTCGGAGGCCCGGTCGACGAGGTACCCTTCGTGGCCCAGCGTCTCGGTGAGTAACTCGGTCAGGTCGTCGTCGTCCTCGACCAGAAGTAGCCGGTTCGATCTTTCCCCCCGCATATGTCCACGATCCCATAGATCAGTGCCGATGCAATAACCAATAGTTGTCTCTTCAACTATGTGAAACCGCCATCGCGGACGGGTGTGTGGTGTCGGAGCGTCGGGCTTCCCGGCGTGCGATCCAGCTCAGCATCGGCGTGGTCATCAGGGTGGTGACCAGCGCGACCAGGACCAGCACGGTGAACAGGGCCGGGTTCACGATGCCCGCCTCCAACCCGACGTTGAGCGCGATGAGCTGCATCAGGCCGCGGGCGTTCATCAGCGCGCCGACGCGTAACGCGACACCCGACGGCTCTCCGCGGAGTCTGGCCGCGGCCCAGCAGGCGCCGAACTTGCCGACGATCGCCGCGGTCACGCAGGCCAGCGCGAAGAGCAGCACCGGCGGTGAGCCGAGGAGTCCGAATTCCGTGCGCAGTCCCGAGTAGGTGAAGAACAGCGGGAGGAAGAGCGTCGCCGCGACGGGGGTGAGGGTGTTCACCACCGTGTCGGTGTTGTCGGTGCGGGGCATCACCACGCCGACGGCGAACGCGCCGAAGACCGCGTACAGCCCGATCTCGTCGGTGTACCAGGCGACCAGGAAGAGCAGGGCGACGGTGCCGAGCAGTCGGGCGCGGTCGTTGAGGCCACGATGGGTCATCAGCGCGGTGGTGAGCGGACGTCCGCCGAGCCAGAGCAGCAGTCCGAACAGGAGTGTGCCGCCGGCGGTGACGATCGCCGGGCCGGCTCGGCCGGAGGCGACGGCCAGGACGGCGGCGAGCATGATCCAGGCGGCCATGTCGTCTATCGCGCCGCTGGCCAGGGAGAGTGTGCCGTGCCGGGTGCCGGCGTGGCCGTGCTCGGTGATGATGCGGGCCAGCATCGGGAACGCGGTGATGGCCAGGGCGACGCCGACGAACGCGGCGGAGACCCCGAGTGAGGTGCCGTCGGCTCTGATCGGGACGGCGTCGGCGGTCACCAGGACCAGCAGCACCCCCAGCAGGAGCGGCGCGGCGACCCCGGCCAGGGAGATCACTCCGGCGGTGCCGGCGAGGCCGGTGACGCGGTGGGCGCTGAAGGCGTAGCCGGCCTGGAACATGAACAGCACCAGGCCGACCTGACCGACGATGTAGAGGACCGGCAGCAGGGGGGCCGGGAACAGGGCGTTCTGCACGTCGGGCAGGAGGAGTCCGAGCAGCGACGGACCGAGGAGTACGCCGGCGAGCATCTCGCTGACCACGGCGGGCTGGCCGGCTTTGCCGAGAAGCCAGGCGACGCCTTTGCAGAAGATCAGGATCACCGTGACGGCGATGAAGAACCGTGGTGCCAGCTCTGTGGGGGTCATCGGACCGCCTTCTCGAAGTAGGTGGTGCACAACCGTTTCCGGCGGGCGTCGACGACCATGAAGGTGCCGAAGACCAGTTGTCGGACACTGCGGCCCACGTCGGCCCACCGGTCCCGCAGCCGCATGGCGGCCAGCCGCAGCCGCCCCGGGCCGGGGTGTCCGTGCGGGGTCAGGTAGGCCGGGCCCCGGCTGGGCAACGACCGGGTGTGGGAGGCCGAGGAGGTCAGGGCGTACCGGCGCAGGACCTCGCGGGTCGCGGCGCGCATCATCACCGGCGCGGTGCCGCGGGCCGGGCAGGCCCGGTTGGCGGGGACGCCGAACGGGATGAAGTGTGCGTCGCCGCGGGCGAGCGTGCGCCAGCGGTCCGGGGCGAACCGGCCGTCGGCGGCGGCTCCCCCTCGGTGGAAGGCCGGGTAGTTGAACAGCAGCACCGACCCGGTGGGCAGGGACAGCCCCGTGGGCAGCGTGATCGGCGCCGAGGTGATCCGGTGGGCGACGCCGAAGAGCGGGTACACCCGCAGTGTCTCGTCGATGACCCGATCCAGCGCGTCGTCGTCGGCATCGTGTTGAAGTTCGGGATGGGTGGCCAGCGCCAGCAGCACGTGCGCCATCGCCTCGGACATCTGCACGATCGCGGTGTTGAAGAAGGCGCCCTGCAGGTACCAGGCGGTGTCCTGGGCGGAGAACGGGGGTGGCAGCGTCACCGGACACGTGCCCGCCTCGATCCGGTCGCGCAGGTGTCGGGTCAACCGGTCGCGTCGGTGCATGTGGCGCGGCCCGAGGCACTTGAGCGCGGTGACCACGTCGTCGGCGTTGGCGACGATCAGCGCCCGGGCGGCGGGTGTGGCCACCTCGTCGAAGACCAGCTCGTGGTAGACCTCGGCCCACACCGGCATCATCAGGTCGCGCAGCCGGACGTGGCTGGTCCGGTCGGTGGGCAGTTCGTCGAGCGCTCGGCGGGTGGCGGCGGTGGCGAGGGCGTCGGCGCGTTCTCGGCGGATGGCCAGGACCCGTCTGGTGGTGGCGGCGACCGTCCGGTAGCGCTCGCCCGGCTCCAGGTGTTCCTGGTGCATGTGCGGCCCAGGTGCCAGCCAGTACCAGAACAGGTCCGACAGCCCGGCGCCCCGGCTGCGGCCGTCGGCGGCCGGGTCCGCGTACACCCGCTCGAAGTGGTCCATGCCGACGGTGGGGCCCGGGATCGGAATGCCCTCGCTGCCGTTGACTCTGGCGAAGACCCATTCCCGGAGCCGGACGACGGCCGGTGGCAGCCAGTATGGGACGGTCCAGGCCGCGCCGCCCACCGCCAGGACGGTCAGGACGGTCGGGGTGCTCATCCGGGGGCCGCCGTGGTGACGAGGTCGGCGGTGAGGTCGCCGGGCCGCGCGGCGCCGGCCAGCGCCATCGCCCGGTCGAGGTCGGCGTGCAGCAGGTCGAGGACGTGCCGTACGCCGTCGGTGCCGCCCACGGTGAGGCCCCAGAGCACCGGGCGTCCGATCAGCACTGCGGTCGCGCCGAGTGCGAGCGCCACCAGGATGTCGGTTCCCCGGCGGATGCCGCCGTCGAGCAGCACCGGTAGTCGGCCTTCGACGGCGGCCACGATCCCGGGCAACGCGTCGAGGGTGGCGACCGCCGCGTCGAGTTGTCGGCCGCCGTGATTGGAGACCAGCACACCGTCGACGCCGTGTGCGACGGCCAGCCGGGCATCGGCCGGGTGCAGGACGCCCTTGAGCAGGATCGGCAGCGTCGTCAGTTCCCGCAGCCGGCCGATGCGCTCCCAGTCGAGCCCGGCGTTCATCTCGATGTCGCGGACCCGGCCGCTCGGGTCGCGCATGTTCTCGCAGACCAGTCCGGGTGGCAGGTCGACGAAGCGATGCCGCAGGTCGCGTTCGCGTCGGCCGAACACGGGCGAGTCGACCGTGACGACCAGGGCGCGGCAGCCGGCGGCCTCGGCCCGCCGGACCAGGGCCGCGGTGAAGCCGAGATCCGACTGTGGATAGAGCTGGAACCACAGCGGCCCGCCGGCGGCGGCGATCTCCTCGATCGGCCGGGTGGCGGCCATGCTGACCACCATGATCGTGCCGGCGTCGGCGGCGGCGCGCGCGGTGGCCGCCTCTCCCTCGGGGTGGGCCAGCCGGTGGAAGGCGGTCGGCGCAATCAGCACCGGCATCGAGACTCGACTGCCCAGAAGTGAGATCCGCAGGTCGCGGTCGCGCGTCCCGCGCAGGATCCGGGGCAGGATCCAGCGTCGGGTGAAGGCGTCCTCGTTGGCGCGCAGCGTCCGTTCGTCGCCGGCCCCGCCTGCGAAGAAGTCCCAGTGCACGGGGTCCAGGCGACGCCGCGCGCCGTCGGCCACGTCGGCCAGGTTGAGCTGCGTCCCGTCCAGGGTGAGCATGTCAGCCCTGTGCACTGCTCAGGCAGCGGTCGAGGAACGCGGTCAGCGGCGCGACGTGGACGTCGGGTCGGTCCCACTGGTTCTCCAGGTTCTCCGCCAGGTGGTGGGTGGCCACGACCTGCCCGTCCCGGTGATAGCGGACGACGGGGTGCAGGTAGGCGGCGGCGTGGGCCTGACCGACGACGTTCTGGGCCACTCGGCTGACCGTGATGTCGAACGGATCGACCTGGTCGTGCTCGGGGCCGTACTCCAGGGTCACGACGAAGGCGTGCCGGTAGTCGTGGTCGGCGGTGCGCAGGCCGGTCTCGGTGAAGTAGTCGACCGGTACCTCGTCGTGGTAGCGCGCGTGCGGTCCGGCCACGGTGACCACGTCGGCGAGGAAGCCGAACTGCTGCCACAGGGCCGAGGTGCGGTTGACTCGCGCGATGACGGCGTCGGTGATCGACTGCGCGGTGGCGTCCAGCGCCGCCGACGGCCAGGGCGTGTCGTCGTACCGCCGTTCGAGGATCTTGTGCAGGGCGCGGACGGCGTACCGGAAGCCGTGGATAAATCCGCTGGTGGAGCGTTTGAAGTCGCGTTGCTGGGTGAGGGTACCGGCGAAGTAGAGGTCGGGGACGTTCACCGATTCCCAGGCGGAGGTCTGGGCCGGGAAGCGGTCCTTGATCGTCAGTTCCGGGCGGCAGGTGTCGTCGAAGATCGACGGGTCGAAGGCGAATCCGGTGCAGGCGAGCACCCGGTCGTACCAGAGTTCCTTGGTCACCTCGTCGGCGCGGGAGAACGCGAACGTGACCCGGAAGCCGGTGCCGTCGCGCTCGATGCGTCGAACGTCGCCGTCCAGGATCGCGTTCGCCGACTTCAGTTGGTAGGTGTCCAGGAAGTTGTTGTTGACTGCGCGCAGATGCCCCACGTAATGGGTCCGCCAGGCCATCCGGACCGAACTCGGCCCGGCGAGATGGATCAGCGTGGTGGTCTCCATCAGGTTGTCCGCGGTCTCGAACGCGGAGTTTCCCTTGCCGATGATCAGGACCTTCTGGTCGAGGTAGTCGCGCGGGTCCACGGACATGTCCGCGTACTGTTCGGCGAGTTCCAGGCCCGGGATCGGCGGGGTGTACGGCCGGGAGACACCGGTGGCGACGATGAGGCGCCGCGCCCGGTAGGTCTGCCCGGCCTGGACCTCGAAGATGCCGTCGACCTTGGCGACCGAGGTCACCCGGGAGTCGTAGCGGACCTTTGCGCCCGTCTTCGCGGCGAAGTCGGCCAGGTAGCGCAGCATCACCTCGGCGTCCGGGAAGTACCGCTCGGTGTAGCCGGTGAACCGCAGCGCGGGATCATCGCTGAGCAGCGAGTTCCAGTCCAGCCGCAGGTTCGCCTCGGGGTCGTCCGAGCCGGTGTGCGGCTTGTTGATGGAGATCAGTTGCCGGTGGCGGGGATAGCGGGCGAAGAACGCCCCCGGGATGTCCGCGCCCTCCAGCACCAGATAGTCGTGCTTACCGTCGGCCTCCAGCCGGGCGGCGAGCTGCAGGCCGGCCGGCCCGGCCCCGATGATCAGGTAGTCAAGCGTCACAGCGGCCACCTCAGGTGAGAGAGTTCAGAGAAACGTCGACAGTCGCGATGACCTCGGCGGCGCGCCGTACGTCACCGTCCAACGGCCGGTCCGGGTCGATCGGCGGTACGGCCGCGACCAGCGCGGCCAGCACCTCGGCGCAGCCAGGCGCGGTGGGTGCACGCGCACCGACGTACGCGGCCTGGCGCAGCCCTACCGCGAGCGACCCGACGAGCAGGTGCAGCAGCCGGGCCTGGTCCAGCGCCCGCAGCGCGGCCTGGGTGCCCAGCGGGATGACGTCCTGGTTGTGCAGGTTGGTCGGCAGGCTCTGCATGCTCGCGGGCACGGCGTCACGGCGGATCTCGGCGACCATCGCGGTCGAGGCCAGTTGCACGCCCTGTAGTCCGTGCTGCTGTCCCGGTCCGGCGGCCAGCATCGGTGGCAGACCGCCGTTGCGGTGCGGGTCGACGAGCAGGTCGAGTTGACGTTCGGCGAGGTTGCCGACCTGCGCCACGACCATCGACAGCAGGTCGGCGGCGAACGCGGCCGGCTGGCCGAAGAAGTTGCCGCCGTGCACGACGAGGTCCTCGTCGGGAAAGAACAACGGGTTGTCGCTGACGCCGTCGAGGTCGGCGGTGACGACGGAGTCGACGTAGCGCAGGGCGTCCTCGGCCGCGCCGAGCAGTTGCGGTGCACAGCGGATGCTGTAGGGCTCCTGTAGTGGGCGTGTGCCGGACGGCACGAGCCCGGCGCTGACCCGGCGCATGTACGCGCCCACGTCGATCGCGCCCGGATGGCCGTAGGCCCGGAGGAGTCGGGCGTCGAGGAACTGCGGGTCGCTGCCGAGCAGGTCGGCGAGCAGGCAGGTGAGCACCTGGACCGCCCGGTGCGAGGCGCGCACCGAGTCCAGGGCGAGCGCCGCCGCCGCGGTGGTCAGCGACGTGCCGTTGACCAGGGCCAGGGCGTCGCGGCCGTCCAGGGGCAGTGGTGTCAGACCGGCCTTCTCCAGCGCCTCGGCGGCGGGCAGTCGTACCCCGTCGAGATAGGCGTGTCCGCGACCACGCAGGGCCTGTGCGGCCGCACCGAGCGGGATCAGGTCCCCGCTGGCACCGACCGACCCCAGCCGGGGCACGGCAGGGACGAACGTGGTCGCGAGCATCGCGGTGAGGGCGTCGATGACGTGCGGGGACACCCCCGAGGCGCCTCTGGCCAGCGACCGGGCCCGGATCAGCAGGGTCGCGCGGACGACCTCGGGTGCCAGGTCCGGGCCCTGCCCCGCGCCGAGATGCGCCAGCGTGTTGTCGGCCTGGTCGCGCAGCTCGGCCCGGCCCGCGTACCCCACGAGGGCACCGAAGCCGGTGGTGGCGCCGTACACCGCGCGGTCGTCGCCGAGCACGTCGGACAGGAACGCGCGGGCGGTCGCGACCCGGTGCCGGACCTGCGGCCCGACCACGACCGTGACCGGGTCGCGCGCGGCGATCAGGTCGGCGATCCGCAGCGGGGCGGCGAGATCTACCTCTCTCGTCATGCGACCGGACCCTAGAGACGGAATCTCAGAACGCTCTGAGATCAGCTCGTTACGGTGCGCCGCATGCCGCTCGATTACCTGATCATCGGAGCCGGACCGGCTGGACTCCAGCTCGCCGCCCTGTTGGAGCGCGACGGTCGTAACTATCTGGTGCTGGAGGCCGGCCGGGCACCGGGCACCTTCTTCGCCACCTATCCCCGGCACCGGCAACTCATCTCGATCAACAAGATCTGGACCGGTTCCGAGGATCCGGAGTTCAACCTGCGCGCGGACTGGAACTCGCTGCTCACCGACGACCCGGCGCTGCTGTTCAAGAACTACAGCCGGCGCTACTTCCCCGACGCCGACGACCTGCTGCGATACCTCGCCGACTTCGCCCGCGGCCTACGGGTCAGATACGACACCCGGGTCACCCGGGTCGCACGCGACGGTCAACTGTTCACCGTCGCCACCGACGGGGACACCCTGACCGCCCACCGGGTCGTGGTCGCCACCGGCGTCTCCCAGCTCTACGTTCCGCCGATCGAGGGCGTCGCACTCGCCGAACGGTACGACACCGTCAGCGTCGACCCCGACGACTTCGTCAACCAGCGCGTGCTCATCATCGGCAAGGGCAACTCGGCCTTCGAGACCGCCGACGCGCTCGTCGAGACCGCCGCGGTCATCCACGTCGCCGGCCCCCACTCGATCAAACTGGCCTGGCAGTCCCACTACGTCGGGCACCTGCGCGCGGTGAACAACAACTTCCTCGACACCTACCAACTCAAGTCGCAGAACGCGGTCCTCGACGGCACGATCGAACGGATCACCCGACGCGACGGCGGCGGCTACCGCATCGACTTCCGCTACGCCCGCACCGTCGAGTCGACCCGGCACCTCGACTACGACCGGATCATCCTCTGCACCGGATTCCGGTTCGACGCGAGCATCTTCGACCCCTCCGCCCGACCGCGACTCGTGCACAACGACCGCTTCCCCGAACAGACCTCCGCCTACGAGTCGGTGAACGTCCCCGGCCTGCACTTCGCCGGCACCCTCACCCAACAACGCGACTTCAAACGCTCCACCAGCGGATTCATCCACGGCTTCCGGTACGGCGTCCGCGCCCTGCACCGGATCCTCACCGCCCGCCACCACGACACGCCCTGGCCGTCCACCCCGCTGGACAGCACCCCCGAGGCGATCGCCGACGCCGTCATCACCCGACTCAACCGGACCTCGGCGCTGTGGCAACAGTTCGCCGTGCTCGGCGACGTCGTCACCGTCTCCGGCGACACCGCGCGCTACCACGAGGAGGTACCGGTCGACTACCTGCACGACGGCGGCCTGGGGCCCGCACCGTTCGCCATCGTGGCCACCCTGGAGTACGGACCGGACCACGACCAGGTCGACCCCTTCGACGTCACGGTCCCCCGGATCGCCGAGAACGACGCCGAACGCGCTCACGACGCCAGCTACCTGCACCCGGTCATCCGGGTCCACCGTGATGGCCGGCTCGTCGCGGTGCACCACCTCGCCGAGAACCTCGAGAACCACTGGGACCTTCCCGCCGTCCACCACCAGCCACTCGTGCTCTTCCTCAAGGGCGTCCTGTCCGATGCCGACTGAGATCTGGCCACAGCCCGTCCTGGACCTGCTCGCCACCGGCGGCGACCGGCCCGTCTTCCACGACGGCGACCGGACGGTCACCGCCGCGCAGATGTCCGGACTGGTCCACCGGATCGCCGCCGGACTACGCGCCGCCGGAGCCGGCCCCGGCGTCGGAGTGGCCCTGCGACTCGGGGTCACCGCCGAGGCTTTCGCGACGATCATCGCGGCCTTCGCCGTCGGCGCCCGGGTCTCCGGAATCCGCCCCGACCTGCCTGCGACGCAACTCGCCCACCAACTCCACGACAACCCGCTGCTCGTCACCGACGCCCACGTCGCCGACCTGGCGGCCACACCCGACCCCGGGACCCGGCTGGTCGCCGCCGGACGCCTGAGCGACATCGCCCGGATCACCTGGACCAGCGGCAGCACCGGCACCCCGAAGGGCTGCGCACAGACGTACGCGGCGATGAGCGCGGCCTGGGTCCCGTACCCGGACCGCTGGCCACCGGCGATCGCCGACCTCGCCCCCCGCCTCCAGCGCTACCTCGTCTTCGGCTCGCTGAGCAGCCAGGTGATGCTGGAGTACGCCATCCTCGCCCTGACCGCCGGTGGCACCCTGATCGCCGACCGGTCCCCCGGCTTCCCCGACATGATCAGCCGCAACCGGGCGACCGCGAGTGTGATCACCGTCGGCAAACTGCACCAGCTCGTCCAGGACCACCGCGCCGACCCGACCGACCTGAGCAGCCTGCAGGCACTGCTGGTCTCCGGTTCCCCCCTCGCGCCGGGCCGGCTCACCGAAGCACTCGACGTCCTCGGCCCGGTGATCTTCCACGGCTACGGCCAGACCGAGACCGGCATGATCACCATGGTGACACCAGCCGAGATGTTGGCCTCCCCCACCGCGCTCGCCTCGGTCGGCCGACCACCTCCGGTGACCGACCTGTCCATCCGCGACGCCGACGGCCGCCCCGCCACCGAAGGGGAACTCTTCGTGCGCACACCGGCGCAGGCCGCCGCCTACTGGAACGACCCGGTCGAGACCGCCGACGTCTTCGTCGACGGCTGGGTCCGCACCCGTGACCTGGCCCGCCTGGACAGCGACGGCTACCTGCACCTGCTCGGCCGCATCCGGGACGTCATCATCGTGCACGCCACCCTCGTGTACGCCGGCCCCATCGAGCGAGTCCTCGCCGCCGACCCCACGGTCGCCGAGGCCTACGTCGTCGGCCGCCCCGACGACCTCACCGGAGAGGCGGTGCACGCCTACGTGGTGCCGGCCGCCGGCCACACACCCGACGCGGCACGGCTGCGTGACCTGGTGGCGCAGACCCTCGGGGCGCCCTCCACCCCGCAGACGATCCAGACGATCGAACGGGTGCCGGTGGGGCCGAGCGGCAAGCCGGACAAGCGCACCCTGGCATACCGCGAGGCGGACCTGCTCGGGTGACGGCCGGTGGAGCGCCTTCTGGCAGGTGGTCGTAGCCGCGCTCACCGGCCGCGAACAACTCGGCGCACGAAGGCGCAATCCCCTGTGCCGTCGGCCCGTTGACGCATTCGCGGTCGAATCCTCGTCCGGGATCGCAGGAACGACGCCCCGGGGCATGGTCAACGCCGCCGCCGGTTGCGAGACTGCTTCAATCTGCGTCAACGCGGGCAATCGGGGCTCTCGACACATCGGCCCATGCGTACCGACCGGGCGACACCACGTGCCCAACGGTGGGCCGGAGAGGGGTCCCGGGGCCGGCTCGACGTCGGCACGACCGGGACGGAGGAAGGAATGTCGAGTACGCCGCTGTCCCTGCCGCAGCCAGCCGCGCGGGCGCCCGAGTTCGGTCGGGACGCGCTCATCGTCTGCGAGAACCTGGTGCGGATCTATCAGACCGGTTCCATCGAGGTGCAGGCACTTCAGGGACTGGACCTGGCCGTGGACAGCGGGGAGATGGTCGCTGTCGTCGGTGCCTCCGGGTCGGGCAAGTCGACGCTGCTGTCCATCCTGGCCGGCATCGACGCCCCGACCGCCGGGCGGGTCCGGGTCGACCGGTGGAACCTGCTCAGCATGTCCCGCGCGGACCGGGTGCACTACCGCCGGCGCACCGTCGGGTTCGTGCGGCAGCAGACGGCGAGCAACCTGATCCCGTACCTCACCGCACGGGAGATGGTGGACCTGCCGATGACGGCGGCGCGTACCGCGAAGGCGGAGCGCCGGGACCGCGCGGCCGAGTTGCTGGACGGCCTCGGTGTCGCCGACTGCGCCGACCGGCGACCCGGGCAACTCTCCGGCGGGCAACAGATGCGGGTCGCGATCGCGGTGGCGCTGGCCAACCAGCCGCGGGTGCTGCTCGCCGACGAGCCGACCGGCGAGCTGGACGCCGCCACGTCCGCGGAGGTCTTCGGCGTGCTGCGTGACGTCAACCGGCGCTACGGAGTCACCGTGGTCGTGGTGACCCACGACCCGCAGGTCAGCGGCCAGGTCGAGCGGACCGTCGCGATCCGGGACGGGCGCACCAGCAGCGAGGTGCTGCGCCGCGCCACCACCGACGCGGTGGGCGACACGCACATGATCGCCGAGGAGTACGCCGTGATGGATCGCGCCGGGCGGGTGCAGGTACCCCGTGACTTCCGTCAGGCGCTGGCGCTGACCCGACGGGTCAGGCTGGCCCTGGAACCCGACCACATCACGATCCGCCCCTCGGGAGACGACGAATGAGCGGTGAGCCGCTGCTGCGCGTACGCGACGTGCACCGGCGCTTCCGCACCGGGCCGAGCGTCGTACACGCCCTACGCGGCGTGTCGTTCGACGTGGCCGCCGGGTCCATGGTGGCGCTGGTCGGCCGGTCCGGGTCGGGCAAGACGACCCTGCTCAACGCCATCGGCGGACTGGACCGCCCGGACGCCGGCACCGTGCACGTCGACGGCACCGACGTCACCGCGCTCGACGAGGACGGTCTGTCCCGGCTTCGGCGCGAGAAGGTGTCGTACATCTTCCAGAGCTTCGGGTTGATCCCGGTGTTGTCGGCCGCAGAGAACGTCGCCGCCCCGCTACGGCTGGCACGCGTCGCCCCGGCCGAGCGCGAGCGACGGGTCGCGTTGCTGCTGGAGCTGGTCGGGCTGGGCGATCACGCCCGGCAGCGGCCGGCCGAGCTCTCCGGCGGCCAGCAGCAGCGGGTGGCGATCGCCCGCGCGCTGGCCGCCTCGCCCCGGCTCCTGATCGCCGACGAGCCCACCGGGCAACTGGACGCGGAGACGGGCCTGTCGGTGATGGCCCTGCTGCGCGGGGTGGTCGAGTCCGAAGGCGTCACCGCCCTGGTGTCCACCCACGATCCCGTGATGATGGCGTTGGCCGACCGGGTGGTCCGGATCCACGACGGGCAGCTCCACGACGAGGCGGCCGGGCAGCCGGACGAGCCCGGGCCGGACGCCGGGTGACGCGCCGATGCTGAGGCTGGTCGGCCGGCGCGCCCGCGCGCAGTGGCCGTTGCTGGCGGCCCTGATCGGGGTCGTCACGGTCGGCGCGACCCTGCTGGGCACCTGCACCCTGCTGAGCACCCGCACCACCGAGCGGGCGCTGGAGGTCGCCATGGCCCGCGCCGTCCCCGCCGACGTCGACGTGACCGTCTACACCGGCACCGTCGAGGGCCCGGACGCGCGGTCCGTCG
This sequence comes from Micromonospora sp. NPDC049903, assembly GCF_044460945.1. Lineage (NCBI taxonomy): Bacteria > Bacillati > Actinomycetota > Actinomycetes > Micromonosporales > Micromonosporaceae > Micromonospora > Micromonospora sp. NPDC049903. The sequence goes on along the minus strand of NZ_JBITKL010000013.1, from coordinate 148,279 downwards.
CCGCCGACACCCGCACCGTGGTGACCGCCGCGCTCGCCCCGTTCCCGGTGACCACCACCGCGCGAGCGTCGACGGTGCTGCGGGCACTGCCGCCCGGGCTCGCTCCGGGCACCTCCGTGCCGGCCCAGGCGTACCTGTCGGGGCTCGACGACCTACCGACCCGAGCCGAGCTGGTCACCGGGGGCTGGCCGCGCGAGCGTGGGGACGCGGTGGTGCTGGAGTCCACCGCGCAGTTGCTCGGCCTCACCCCCGGTCGCCGGGTGCGTCTCGGCGCCGAGCTGGCCCACGATCCCGTCCCGGCCGTCGACGTGACCGTCGTCGGTGTGGTGCGCCCGGTGCCGGGGCGTGGCTGGGACCGCGATCCGCTGGCTGCGGCAGGCGCCGCGACCGGCTACCAGGACGGCCGGTTCCGGCAGCCGGTCAACGCCTACGGCCCCTTCCTCGTCGACCTCGGCGACCTGCTCACCACCGGTGCCACCGTCGACCGGATGGAGGTCACCGCCCATCCGGACCTGTCCCACGCCACCCGCCGTGACCTGGAGATCGTGGCCGGGGCCGTCCGCAGTGCCGACGGTCGGCTGGCCGGCACCCTCGGCGAGCGCGTCCGGCTCGCCCGGGTCGCCTCCGACCTGCCGCTGACCCTGCGCTCCGCCGACGCGCAACGGCATGCCACCGCCTCTCTCGTGCTCGCCATCGCCGTCCTCGGCGGTGTCCTGACCGCGACGGCACTCGTCCTCGCCGGCCGGCTCACCGCCGGCATACGCGCCGACGAGACCGCCCTGCGGACCGCCCTCGGCACCAGCCGCGGCCAACTCGCGGCCACCGCGACACTCGACGCCGGGTTCGTCGCCGCCGTCGCCGCCGTGCTCGCAGTCCCGGCCTCGTCGGCCCTGCACGCCGGCCTGACCCACCTGCCTGCCCTGGACGCCGCCGGCCTGACCGCCCGGCCCGCCGTCACCGGCGCCCAGATTCTCGCTGTCGCCGGCGGTGCGCTGGCGCTCGCCGCCGTCCTCACCGTCCTGGCGATCCGGCCCGACCCGGCGACCGGCGACCGACGCACCCGCCGCGAACTGCTGGCCCGATCCAGTGCCGACCTGATGCTCGCGGCCCTCGCCGCGACCGCGTGGTGGCAGCTGTACGCGCAGCCCACCACCGCCAGCCCCCGCGCCGACGCGGTCCGGATGCTCGCACCGGCGCTGCTGCTCGCCACCGGCGCCGCCCTGGCGCTGCGGGTGGTCCTGCCCGCCCTGCGCGGCGCCGACCGGCTGGCGTACCGCGCCCGTGGGCTGGCCGTGGTGCTGGCGGTGGCCGAGGCCGCCCGCCGACCCCAGGCGGTCGCCGCCGGGCTCCTCGTCGGGCTGGCCTGCGCGGCGGCGACCTTCGGCCTCGCCTTCGACACCACGTGGCACCAGTCGCAGCGCGACCAGGCCGCGCTCTCCGTCGGCACCGACCTGACACTGTCCCTCAGTGCGACGCCGTCGCCCGGAGACGGCGCGGACGTCGTCGCGGCCACCTCGGGGGCGGTGAGTCCCGTCCTCGACCGGGGTACCGCCGTCGGTCAGTGGCTCGGCACCGCCGGCGACGCGCCGCGCCTGGTCGCCGTCGACACCACCCGCGCCGACACGCTGCTGCGCGGACGGCTCGACCACGACCGCACCTGGACCGACGTCGGCGCAGGACTCGCCCCGCCGACCCGCACCACCGGCCTCCCTGTCGCCGCCGGTGCCCCGCTGCTGCTGAGCGGCACCGCGACCGGCGACACTCCCCTCGCCGTGACACCGCACCTGCTGCTGCAGGACGCCACCGGTCTACGCCTGCCCTGCACCGGTCCCCCGGTGCCGCTCGACGGCCGGGCACACCGGCTGCCCGCGTGCGCGGCCACCGACGGACTGCACCTCGTCGCGGTGTCCCTGCCGGTCACGGCCGACCCCGACGCCGCAGTGGGCAATCGCATCGCCCTCGCCGTCACCCTCACCGTGCCGTCCACCGGATCGGCGCAGGGATCGGGGTGGACCGCCACGTCCGCGCCGCCGATCCCGACCAAGCTGCGCGACCCGAGCGTCGTGCTCGCCGCCACGCCGACGCAGACCGCGCTGCGGCTGGCGGCGACCGTCGACCTCAGCGGGGCGGACGCCGCCCGCACCCTCGTTGCCACCGCCTTCCCCGACCCCGGTCCGGTGCCCGTCGCTGTCTCCGCCCGCTTCGCCGACGCGGTCGGCGGCATCGGCAGCCGGCTCAGCGTCACGGTCGGCACCACGCCGGTCCCTATCGTCGTCACCGAGGTCGTGCCGACCGTGCCGTCCGCCCCCGGCGCCGTCGCCGTCCTGGCCGACCTGGACATGCTGTCGCGCGCCCGTGCCGTCACCGGTGACCTGACGTTCCCGGTCGACGCCTGGTGGGTCGGTCACCCCGCCGGTCCCGATGTCGCCGAGCGGGCCGCCGCCCTGCACCTGGGCACCGTCACGACCCGCGAGGCAGAGACGACCCGTCTCACCGGCGGCCCGCTGCAGGCCGCGCTGCCCGCCGCGCTGCGGCTCCTCGTCGGAGCCTCGGCGCTGCTGCTGCTCGCCGGTGTCGTGCTGCACGTGACCTGCGATCTGCAGGTCCGCGCCGTGGAGGTGGCGCGGTTGCGGGGCCTGGGGATGACCCGGCGCGGCATCCGAATGGTGCTCCTGGGTCAGCACACCGTCATCCTGCTACCCCTGCTCGCGGTGGGCGCGGCCGTCGGCGCGCTCGGCACCGGCCTCGTCGCTCCCCTGCTGGTCCGCTCCGACACCGGCGCCGCGCCGATCCCGGCCGTCCAGCCGCACTGGCCGTGGCCGGCCGAGGCCGCGCTGCTCGCCGTCCTGCTGGCCGGCTGCCTGCTGGCGGTCGCCGCGGTGGTCAGCGTCCAGGTTCGACGGGCCGACGCCGCGCACCTGCGGGTGGCACCGTGACCCGGTGGCTGACCCTGCGGCGGCCGGCGCCGCACTGGCCCAGCGTCCGTGGCCGGGGCCGTACCGACGCCGGGGCGCTGCTGCTCACCGCCACCGTCATCGCGGCCGTCGCGCTGCTCGCCGGGGCCGTACCGGCGCTGGTACGTGCCGCCGCCGACGACGCGGTCCAGGACACGGTCCGCCGCGCCGGCACCGACGCGAACGTTCTCGTTCACGCCGACTGGGAACGCGACGACGGGCCGACCGGCGGCCGGTTCCGGATATCCCGCCTCGCCGAGGACGTCGACGACTTCCGCGCCCGGGCGGCCTCCGCGCTCGGGCCCGACCTGGACGCGGCGCTGTTGCCGCCCATCGCCGTGGTCAACAGCCCGGTCCTCACCATCACCGGCGGCAACCTGCCGCGTACCTTCCAGCTCACCTACCTGGCCGATGACGGCGGCGGCCCGGACGTGACCTGGATCGCCGGCAGCGCGCCCGGCCCCACGGTCCCCGAACGGTCCATCGAGATCCCCTACGACGGGCCGCCCTGGCCGGTGCAGGTCGGCCTCTCCGAGGTCGACGCCGCCGCACTCCGCCTCGGCCCCGGCGATCGCCTCCCGGCCCAGGACGGCCAGGGCAACGACAAGGACATCTGGATCAGCGGGATCTACCGGCCCACCGACAGCGCCGACCCCGCCTGGCGACTCGCCCCGGCGCTGCTGCGCCCCCTGCCCGGTGCCGACGGCGTGGGCACCACCCGGTTCGCCGGACTGCTGTCACCCGAGTCGCTGCCGGACGCCCGGCTCGCCTTCGACCAGGACCAGCTGCGGCGCACCGTCCACTTCGCCCCCGAACCCGACGCGCTGACCTGGGGTGCCACCGCGACGCTCGCCAGCCAGGTGGTCAAGCTCAAGGCAGCCTCCGGCTCGTCAGCCGTACGCGACGACTCCCTGAAGTGGGAATCGTCGCTCGACAGCGTCCTGCGCGACACCCGTACCCAGATCAGCGCCGCTTCCGTCCAGGCCGCCGTCCTGCTCGCCGGCGTCCTGACCGCCACGGTACTGGTCCTGCTGCTCGCCGCCGACCTGCTGGTCCGCCGCCGTACCCCGGCGTTGGCCGCTGCCCGGCAGCGCGGTGCGGCGCTCCCCGACCTCGGTGCGGAACTGATCATGGAGTCCGCCGTGGTGTCCGTGTCGGCCGCCGCCGTCGGGCTCGCACTCGCCCGCGCGGCCGTACCGGGTGTGTCCTGGACCTGGGCCGTCCCTGTGGTCCTGGCCGGTGTCGTCGCCGGGCCGGTGTTCGGCATCCTCGCCGCTGCCCGCGCCAGTCGCGACCGGCGCCAACCCGCCAACCCGGCCGCGCGGCGTTGGATCCTGGCCACTGGCCGGCTTCGTCGCGCCGCCGTGGAGGCCGCCGTGGTGATCGCCGCACTCGCCGCCGTCGTGACACTGCACCAGCGCGGGCTCCTGCCCGTCGCCGCCGACGGCGAGGCCGGTGAGCTGACCGGCGACCTGGTCCTCCCGATCAGCGCCGTCGCGCTGGGCGCGCTCGCCGGCGCACTGGTCGTGCTGCGGCTGGTGCCCGTCGGAGCGCGGTTCGGGCTACGACAGGCCCTGCGGTCACGCCGCCCGCTGGCCGTGTTCGCCGCCGCCCGGGCGGCCACCACCGCTGGTCGGGCGCTGCCGCTGCTGGTGCTGGTCAGCGCCATGGCGCTGGCGTCGTTCGCGCTTGTCGTCGGCGCCACCATCTCCCGGGGGCTGACCGACGGCGCGTGGAGCACCGTCGGTGCCGACGCCCGTCTCGACGTCGGCGCCGACGCCGCGGCCGCGGCCGCGACGCCCGCACTCGCCGAACGCATCGCGGCCGCACCCGGGGTCGGGCAGGTCGTCGTCGCGCAGGTGACCGAATCGGCACGCGTCTTCACCGAATCGACTCCACTCACTCCACGCCTGGTCATCGTGGATGCCGCCGCGTTCCAGCGTCTGCTGGCCTCCACCCCGCTGCCCGACGCGCCCGCGCTGGCCCGGCTCACGACATCCGGGGCCGGCCCCACGGGCGTCCCCGCGCTGGTCCGATCGGGCACCGGCGACCTGCCCACCGGAACCCGGCTGCAGTTGTCACGCGACGACGCTCCGACGATCCATCTCACCGCGGTCGGTACCGCTCCCCCCGTCGGCGGTGCCGGCGACGTCGTCATCGTCGACGCCGCCGCCCTCGCCGAGGCGGGACTGTCCGCCGTTCCCAACACCGTCTGGGTGACCGGCCCCGGTGCGGCGCAGGCCGTGTCGAACAGCGGCGTCGCCGCCGACGTCGTCCTGCGCACGGACGTGCAGCGTGCGCAGCGAGAGGCGCCGCTGACCGCAGGGACACTACGGCTGGCGTGGACGGCTGCGGTTATGGTGCTGGCGCTGGGGCTGCTCGGCCTCACACTCGCCGCCGCCGCGGGTGCCTCGGAACGGTGGCAGACCCTGAGTCGGCTGCGGACCCTCGGCCTGCGGCCACGCGACGCACGCTGGGTCGCCGCCGGAGAGGTGCTCCCGCCGGTCGTGGTCACCGCGGTGTGCGGCCCGCTACTCGGGGCCCTGCTCGCGCACCTGACGCTCGGCCCGCTCGAACTGCGGATGCTCACCGGCCAAGCCGCCGACCCGACGACGGTCCTGCCGTGGTGGCTGCTCGGCCTGGTAGGTGTGGCGCTGGTGGCGGCGGCCGCCGCAGTCGTACCTGTCGAGGCGACGCTGCGGCGACGCGACCGGCTGAGCGAGGTGCTCCGCGCCGGCGAGTGACCGGCATCCTGGTCGACCGTGGTGCCGTGGTTCATCGTCCCGTGGTGGAACACGAACCCACCCCGTCGAACGATGGACTTCAATATTTACCGCAAGTAACATCACCTTTACCCACGGTGTGGCGACGGGTGCGACACCGGCCTCGCGGCACACCACAGCCGGATGCGGAGGTCGGAGATGCAGGACGAACAGCACCGTCGTCGGTCGGTGAGTCGCCGGGACGTGATGCGGGGCGCGGCCGTGCTCGGCGGTGCCGCCGCAACGGTCGGGTTGGCCGCACCGGGCAGCGCGACGGCGGCTCCCGGCCCCGCAGCGGTGCAGCCGGCACGGGCCAGCCTGGCCGGGCTCGACGACTGGCTGGGCTCCCTGGTGCAGGTGGCGAGCGTGGCGGCGAACGTCCTGCCGATGCTCGTGCTCGCGCAGCGGGGGCAGACCTCCGACCCGTACCAGACCGGTGGCGTGCAGTTCGAGGTGATCAACATTGATGGTGAACCGAACCTGTACGCGCACAACGTCTCCGGTGACGACGTGGGACTTTCCTACACGTTGACCCAGTCGGAGCCGGCGACGAACACCAGCGTGTACCAGCCGCTGCCCAAGGGCGGCGCGTACAAGTGCGAGTCCGACCTGCACGCATTCACCGACGGCCAGGTCTTCGTGGCCCCCAACCCGGCCTCCACCGGGTTCACCGGTGGGCTGGCCCGCACGCTGAGTTTCGCGGTGCGCGGCCTGACGATCGGGGCCGTGGTGCAGGTCGTCGGTGGCGTCAAGCTCTCGGTGACCAAGGACCCTGCGACCGGATCGTTCACCGCGGTCATCGAGGCCACCGGCACCCCGAAGACGCTGCGGGCCCAGGTCGAGGCGACCGGCCCGGACGGCAACGTGGTCCGCGCGGTGTGGGACGCCTCCAGCTCACCGAGCCGGCCGAACAACGACACCATCAACCTTCCGCTCCCGGCCGGGGTCAACCTCGACCCGGTGGTGCAACTGCTCCAGCTCTACGTGGACCTCGACGCGCCCGGACTGGACGCGGTCACCGCCGACCGCCGCAGCCGGGTGGTCTATCTCTGATCGATACGCTCCGCCGACCCTCGTCCCGCCACGGGGGCTCGGTCGCCCACGAACGGGCAGACGGTACGGCGCAGGCGCCTCAACAGCTGGCGAGCGTCTCGGTCAGCACCTCCAACAGTTGCCCATGTGCCGGCGCCGGACCGTCGATCCACCCAGGAATTCCGTTCACCGAGACCAGGTCACGCAACTCGTCCATCCGGGGAATCCAGTACGTCCGGTGTTCCGGGTTCGCCTCGCAGCAGGCCACCTCCTCCAACGCCTTCCCCCAGGCACCCACGGGCCATGGCTTCTCGGCCTGCTCCACGGTCATTCCCAGCGCAGTGGTCACCGCACCGAACACGGTCGCGTTCCACCTGCCGTCATCGACTCGCCCCCGCTGCTCACCGAGCACCCCCGCAGCCAGGAGCCTTGCCCGATCACGAGCTCGCGGGTCCAGATACATCAGCCGCAGCAGCCGGTCGTCCCAGGGCTTGCGGTGCGCCGGATCGGGCTTCGGCTCCAGATAGTCAAGAGCGAAGGTCACCGACAACGGCCCCCGCACCCCGTCGAACGGCTCCACCGCGTACGGCCCCAACGCCATCGGAGCGCGATACCGGGAGTCGGCCGGATCGACCGCGCGGCTGTTCTCCCCCACCATGTCAAGAATGGTCGTGAAGACCGGCAGCAACCGGTTGGCCGGATCCTGTTCACCCAGTTGCACCAGTTCCTGCCGGATCTGCGGATGCAGCAGATCGCCGGTGTTCTCACGGAGGAAACTCTCCGCCGCCGGCCAGTCGGGCTGCGCCAACCACTGCGTCAGCACCTCGGAATCGGCGCGCTGCACCGCATTCGACGACACCTCACCGGCGGCTGCGAACGAGGCCATGCTGAACGCCCGGGCCGACCAGTGCACCACCCCATCCGGACCGACAACCTGCCACCTCGCATCGGGACCCGCACCATCCGGACCGATCACCGGCAACCCGTAACGACCGACCACCGTCGTCACCTCGGAGACCAGCCCCGTCGCCACTACCAGCGGCTGCTGTCGACGGCGGCCGAACTGCAACAACACCATGCCGAGGGCAGACAGCACCGCACTGCGTGGCCCCAGGCCCTCGCCCGCATCGACCACCACCACCGGACGCGCAGACGACCGCGCCGCCGCCACCACCGCCGAAGCCTGCGACCACTCCCGCCACCGAGCCATCTCACCCACCACCACCACACCCCGGTCGTCGGCTACCCCACGGCGACCACGGCCGACCGACACCTCGGCGACAGCGGCACTCTCGTGAACGGCTGCCGCCGACTGAGCGCTCACGGGCGGGCCGAGCGAGACTGGCTCCTCACGAGGATTTACTCGGCCGCCGTCGTGCTCAGGCCAGTCGTCGGAGACCATCAGGTAGTTGGGATCACGCCACCCATCCACCACCACCGGGCCTACGGCAGCCGGGGTAAGAGCCGGATAGGGGTACGCGACCATGGCCTTTCGACCATCACGCCACCGCACCCATACCGTGGTCGCGTCGAACCGATACGCCACCACGGCCTGCGGCGATCTTCCACCGATCCGCTGCCCGAAATACACCATGAGCTTGTCGACTGACATCTGACCTGCGGCACTGATCGTGCCGAGCCGGGCCGGCGTCGCCTGCTCACTCGGCTCCTGCGGCCAGCCCTCCACGACCACCGGCTTCCGTTCCGCCGGATCGAAGACCGGGTACGGGAACGTGACCGTGGCCTTTCGACCATCGGGCCACCGCACCCACACCGTCGTCGCGTCCACCGTGTAGTCGACCGTGGCATCGGGATAGCGCTCCCCGATACGCACGAACCGGTTGTTCGCCTTCAGAGTCTTCTGTTTCAGGGCGGCGCGGATGAACCGCGCCGACGGATCCGGTTGGCGTGACCAGCCGTCCTCCACCACTGGACCGACAGCAGCCGGATCGAAGACCGGGAACGGATAGGAAACCATGACCTCTGTGCCACCAGGTGAACGCGCCCACACCGTCGTCGCGTCGTACCGATACTCGACCTCATCCCCGGCCGCGAAGTGTGCGCCCAGCGACACGCGGCGGCCGTCGAGACGCAGCTGGCCACCGCTGTCCGGCCTGCCGGAACGAGTTGCCGCCGCCAGGTCACCCGGCTGCTGCGGCCAGCCCTGCGCCAGGGTCGGCACGGCACCACTCGTGCCGAAAGTCGGGTTCGGGTAAACGACCATGGCCTCGTCGCCATCCGGCAGCCGTACCCATACCGTCTTGTCGTCAGTCCAGTACTCGACGGTGCCGCTGCCGTGCCTCGATCTCAGCTGCACGACGCGACCCTGGATGGTCAATTTTCCGTTGCGGAGTTCGCCGGTGGCCGCTGCCTCCTCCGGAGGCGGCCAGCCCGCCCAATTCACCGCCGGCCGGACGGTCGCGTTCAGCGGCTCGTCCGAATCCATCGAGACGGGCAACGATGTCGCCGGGCCGCCGTCCCACTCGGGCGAGCGGTCAGAGGACATCAACAAGTTGGGATCACGCCAACCATCCACCAGCACCGGGCCCGCAGCAGCGGGATCGAAGACCGGGTACGGGAATGTGACCATGGCCCTCCGACCATCACGCCACCGCACCCACACCGCCGTCGCATCGAATCGCAAGCCGACCAAGCCCTCGGTCGACGTCCCATCGATTGTCTCTCCCAGCGCAATCGTGCGCCCGTCCACAGACAGATGACCGCCGTGCGTCACGGTGCCGCGCCGGGCCGTCGCTGCCCCTGGGCCCGGTTCCCGCGGCCAGCCCTGCACCACCACCGGCTCCGCACCGATCGGATAGAAGGCCGGGTACGGAAAGGTGGCCATCGCCTGTCTGCCATCCGGCAGAGTCAGCCACACCGTCGTCGCGTCGAACGCGTACAGGACCTGCGCATCGGGGTACTTCTCATCCCCGAACTTGACCCGCCGGTCGTTGACCCACAGTTCTCCTCGTGACAGCTTGCCGGTGCCCCACTCCGTCGTCGCGTCCGGCTGTCGTGGCCAGCCATCCTCCACCGCAGGTCCGGCAGCAGCCGGGATGAGGGCCGAATACGGATAGGTGGCCATGGCCCTTTTTCCACCCGGCAGAGCGAACCACACCGTGGTCGCGTCATACCGGTACTCCACCTCGGTATGACGGTATCTACCCACCGACACCTTGCGGCCGTCGATGACAAGTCGACCCGCACTATTCGTCAAGCCGCGCCGAGCGGCCGTCGCCTGCGTGCTCGGCTCCCGTAGCCAATCCTGAACGAACGTCGATCTCACGCCGGGCGGGCCGAACACCGATTGTGGGTAGACGACCATGAATCGATCACCGTCCGGCAGAAGCACCCACACGGTGGTGTCGTCGGTCCAGTACTCGGCCCAGACGTTGGCGTACCTCGACTTCGTCCGCACCTCACGGCCCATCACCATCAGGGTGCCGGTGGTAGAGAGCCTGCCGGCGGACGCCGTCTCCTTCGGCGGCTGCCACCGCTCCTCACTCAGCTGACTCGGCTCGCCAACCACTGCTTCCGCGTCGCCCACTCCCACAGCCGACACTGCCGGGGCATCCGCCATCGATAGATCAGCCGGACTCACCATGGACATGGCGGCTGGGTCCATCGTGCCGCCCAGACCCGTAGAAGCGGAGGACACGATCTCGCCGCCCTGCCACATACGGTCCCAGTAGTCGTCGTCCTGGCGAAGCACGTCGAACGACACCGGATCCTCAGCCGGGTCCACCGGACTACCGTCCCAGTCGAGCAGGCCGTCCGGGCCCACCGGGTCGTCCATCAGATGGTTGGGGTCGCGCCAGCCATCGACCTGCACCGGCCCCACATCGGCCGGGTCGAAAGCCGGGTAGGGGTAGGTCACCTGGGCCTTCTGGCCATTGCGCCCACGCACCCACACCGTCGTCGCGTCGAACCGGTAGGCGACCGGACCCGGGGGCACGCTGTCAGCGAGCTGCCGCAACTCCACCCGACGCCCACCGATGTGGAGCCGCCCGCTTCGCCCCACTGTGCCGAGCCGGGCCGCCGTCGCCTGCTCGCCCGGCTCCCGCGACCAGCCCTGCTCCACCACCAGTCGCCCCGCTGTCGGGTCGAAGACCGGATACGGGTACATCGCCAGCACCTCAGTGCCATCGGTCCGGCGCACCCACAACGTATCCGCCTCAGACCAGACATCGACGTCGCCGTCCCGCAAGATCCTCCCCAACTGGACGAGACGGCCGTCCACCCGTAGTCGTCCATTCGACAGCCGGTGAGAGCCGACCTTCGCCGTCGCGGTGGGCTCCCACGGCCAGCCCTCCGCCACCGCCTGCCCGGCGTAAGCCGGATCGAAGACCGGAGATGGGTATGCGACCATGGCCTTCCGGCCATCACGCCACCGAAACCACACTGTGGTCGCGTCGTACGTGTACTCGACCGTCCCAGCTGGAAAACTTCTCAAGGACCCGAGCTGCACGCGTCGGCCGTCCACCTCGATGCGCCCCGCCGACAGCGTGGCGGTGTCGAACTCCGCCGTCACACTCGGCTGCAGGGGCCAGCCCCGAACCACCTCCGGTCCGACGGCAGCCGGGTCGAACGTGGGGGACGGATAAGTGAGCATGGCCTTCCGGCCATCTTGCGAGCGCACCCACACCGTCGTCGCGTCGTACCAATACTCGACCACGGACCTGGCCGCGATGCCTACGCGTAGCCCGACCCGGTGATTGTCGACGACAAGTTCCTGCTCGACGTTCAGAGTGCCGGTCCGAGCCACCGTCCACTCACTCGGCGGCGACGGCCAGCCCTGCTCCACTCTCGGGCGGACGCCACTCGAGCGGAAGACCGGGTTCGGATAGACGACCATTACCTGCTCGTCACCCGGCAGACGCACCCACACGGTCGTACCATCAGCCCAGTAGTCGACCCTGACATCGCCGTAGTGCGACCTCACCCACACATCGCGGCCCCTGACCGGCAGTCTCCCGGAGCTGATCTTGCGGTTAGACGGTGCCCCCTCCGGCGGCTGCCATCGATCCCGCACCTGATCCGGCACCGCTTCCTCGTCACCCACCGCAGGCACTACCGAGGCATCCGCCATCACCAGATCGAGCGGATTCACCAACAGACGGGTCGGACCCATCGTCCCGCCCAGATCCACCGGGGCCGACGGCACTTCCGCACCGCCAAGCCACATGCCATCCCAGAACTCGTCATCTTCGAGAGGCCCATCGAACGACAACGGATCCTCAGCCGGGTCCACCGGACTTCCGTCCCAGTCCAGCAGACCGTCCGGGCCCACCGGGTCGTCCATCAGATGGTTGGGATCGCGCCAGCCATTGACGATGACCGGCCCTGCAGTCCCCGCGTCAAAGGCTGCGTAGGGGTAGGTCACCTGGGCCTTCTTGCCGTTGCGCGCCCGCACCCACAGCGTGGTCGCGTCATATCGGTAAGCGACCGGACCTGAGGGCAGATCGCCACTGGCCAGTCCGCGTAGATGTACTTGACGCCCGTCGACCTGCAGCCGCCCGGTCTTGTCGATCGTGCCGAGACGGGCCGCCGTTGCCTGCCCGTCAGGCTCGCGCGACCAGTCCTCCTTCACCACCGCTCGCCCGGCGGTGGGGTCGAAGATCGGGTACGGATAGGTGGCCATGACTTCTCGGCCGTCAGGCCAGCGCGCCCACACCGTGTCCGCGTCGGACCAGAGCTCGACAAACCCGTCCGGATAGTTCACGCCCAGCGGCACGACTCGGTTGTTCAGCCGCAGACGTCCGTTCGACAACAGACTGAAGCTGGAATTCGCGGTCACACCGGGAAATCGCGGCCAGCCCTCCACCACAGCCCGGCCCGCACTCGCCGGATCGAGAACCGGTTTCGGGTACGCCACCATGGCCTGCCTGCCGTCCGGCAGACGCACCCACACCGTCGTGTCGTCGAACGTGTACTCGATCGTGGTGTCCGGGAATCTCCTCAGTCCGAGATCGATGCGTCGGAAGTTCACCCAGAAGCGCCCTGCCGAGAGCTTGGTGGTGTCGAACTCCGCCGTCGGGCTCGGTTGGCGGGGCCAGCCCTCCACGACCTCCGGCCCGGCTGCGGCCGGGTCGAAGACCGGGTACGGAAACACGACCATGACCCTGCTGCCATCCGGCGTACGCACCCACACCGTCGTCGCGTCATACCAATACTCCGCCTCGGATTTCGCCGGGACGCGCTTGGCAAGCTCGATCCTGCGGCCGTCGATGGTGAGCGCACCATTGGCAGTCACAGTGCCGGTCCGAGCCACCGCCAGGTCACTGGGCTGCCGCAGCCAGCCCTCCAGGACTCTCGGTCTGACGCTCATCGACGTGAAGACCGGATTCGGGTAGACGATCATGACCTTCTTGTCATTCGGCAGACGCACCCAGGCGGTCGTACCGTCAGCCCAGAAGTCAACCGTGACGCCGCCGACCCGCGACCCCATCCGCACGTCGCGGCCCCTGACCGACAGATTTCCGTTGCGGAGCTTGCCGACGGACGGAGCCTCCCGCGGCGGCTGCCACCGCTCATCCCTCGGCTGACTCGGCTCGCCGACCACCGTTTCCGCGTCGCCCACACCCGCCGCCGGCGCTGTCGGGGCGTCCGCCATCGATAGGTCAGCCAGACTCACCACGGACATGGCGGCCGGGTCCATCGTGCCGCCCGGATCCGTAGGGGCGGAGGACGCGGTCTCGCCGCCCTGCCACATACCGTTCCAATAGTCGTCGTCCTGGCGAAGCACGTCGAACGACACCGGATCCTCAGCCGGGTCCACCGGACTTCCGTCCCAGTCCAGCAGGCCGTCCGGGCCCACCGGGTCGTCCATCAGATGGTTGGGGTCGCGCCAGCCCTGCACCAGCACCGGACCCGCGGTACCCGGATCGAAGGCCGCGTAGGGGTAGGTCACCTGGGCCTTCCTGCCATTGCGCGCCCGCACCCACACCGTCGTCGCGTCATACCGGTAGGCGACCAGACCCGGGGTCAGTTCGCCGCCGACCTGCCGTAGTTCTACCCGACGCCCACCGACCTGGAGCCGTCCGTTGTGCTCCAACGTGGTGAGCCGGGCCGCCGTCGCCTGCCCGCTCGGCTCACGCGGCCAGCCCTGCACGACCACTGGCCGCCCGGCGGTCGGGTCGAAGACCGGATACGGATACGTGGCCATGACCTTTCTGCCATCGGTCCAACGCACCCACAACGCATTCATGTCAGACCAGAGCTCGACTGTCGCATCCGGGTAGCTCGTTCCTATCCGCACAACGCGGTTGTCCACCCGCAATCGTCCCTTCGACAGCCGACCCGAGCTGAGCTTCGCCGTCGCACTGGGCTCCCACAGCCAGCCCTCCACCACCACCCGTCCCGCACCGGCCGGATCGAAGATCGGAGATGGGGACGTGGCCATGGCGGTGCTGCCGTCCGGCCACCGCACCCACACCGTCGTCGCGTCATACGTGTACTCGACCTCGACATCCGGAAATCTCTTCGATCCCAGATCCACCCGTCGGTTGTTCACCCAGAGGCGTCCGCCCGACAGCTTGGTGGTGTCGAACTCCGCCGTCAGGCTCGGCTGCCGGGGCCAACCTGCCACCACCTCCGGTCCGGCGGCAGCCGGGTCGAACGTCGGGTACGGATACGCGACCATGGCCTCACGGCCATCCTGCGACCGCACCCACACCGTCGTCGCGTCGTACCGATACTCGACCTCGGCCTTGGCCGCGATATGTCCGCGCAGCGCTACCCGGCGATTGTCGACGACCAGGTCTTGCTGGGCGGTCACCGTGCCGGTCCGGACCGCCGCCAGCTCACTCGGCTGCCGGAGCCAGCCCCGCAGGACTCTCGGTTTGTCGCTACTCGGGCTGAAGATCGGGTTCGGGTAGACGACCATCACCCGCTCGTCACCCGGCAGCCGTACCCACACCGTCGTGCCGTCGGCCCAGTAGTCGACTGTGGCGCCCGCGTGACTCGATCTCAACCGCACGTCGCGGCCCTTGACCGGCAAGTTCCGGTTGCGGATCTTGCCGGTGGACGGTGCGCTCTGCGGCGGCTGCCACGGATCCTCGCGTAGTCGACTCGGCTCGTCATCGCTGGCTTCCGCGTCGCTCACACTCGCCGCGGGTGTTGCGGGGGCATCCATCGGGACGGGCAGTGACTCCTCCTCATTGCCGTGCCACACGTCCGCCCGGAACTCCTCGTCCCGGCGAAGCACATCGAGCGAGACCGGGTTCTCACCCCGATCCGCCGGACCACCATCCCAGTCGTCAGAGACCATCAGGTAGTTGGGATCACGCCAACCATCCACCACCACCGGGCCTGCAGCAGCCGGGGCAGCAGCCGGATAGGGAAAGGTGACCATGGCTTTCCGGCCATCACGCCACCGCACCCACACCGTCGTCTCGTCAAACCGGTACGCGACCGGCCCCTGGGACGATGTCCCACCGATCTTCTTCCCGAAGTACAGGAGGAGCCGGTCGACTGAGATCTGGCCGACGGCACTGACTGTGCCGAGCCGGGCCATCGCCGCCTGCGCGCTCGGTTCCCGTGGCCAGCCCGCCTCCACCTCCGGCTTACGGTCGGCCGGGTCGAAGACGGGATAGGGATAGGTGACCATGACTTTCCGACCATTGGCCAAACGCACCCATACGGTCGTCGCGTCGTACGCGTAGTCGAGCGGGCTGTCGGGGTACTTCCTCCCCAACTGCACGACACGGTTGTTGACACGCACCTGTCCCTGCACCAGCTTGCTGCTTCTGAATTCCGCGATCGCGTTCGGCTGCTGGGGCCAGCCCTCCACCATCAGCGGTCCCGCAGCCGCCGGGTCGAAAATCGGATACGGGTAGGTGACCATGACTTCCCGGCCGTCCTGCGAACGCACCCACACCGTCGTCGCGTCATACCGGTACTCGACCTCGGCCTTGGCCTCGAGGTGACCGGCCAGCAGCACGACGCGGCCGTCGACAGCGAGCCGCTTCTGCCTGTCCAGAGTGCCGGGACGAGCCGCCGCCGCGAGCCCACTCGGCTGCCACTCCCAGCTTCCGATCACGGTTGATTGATCGTAACCGGAGCCGAAGACTGGATTCGGATAGACGACCATGGCCTTTCTGCCATCCGGCAGTAGGACCCACAGCCTCGTATCGTCAGCCCAGTACGTGACCTCGGTATCGCCGTACGTGGTGGGCAGCCGCACCGAGCGGCCCTTCACGCTCATCGTGCCGCTATGGAGCATTGCGGAGGACGCGGCCTCCTGTGGAGGTATCCAGCCATCGCCCCTCAGCCGACTCGGCTCGCCACTGCCCACCGGCACCACCGTCGCCTGCAGTGATTCGTCCAGCTCCATCGGACCGCCGCCCGGCTCGGGCCAGTTGTCAGAGACCATCAGGTAGTTGGGGTCACGCCAACCATCCACCACCACCCGACCCGCTGCCGCCGGACCGAATACCGGATGCGGGTAGGTGACCATGACCTTCCGGCCATCACGCCACCGCACCCACACCGTCGTCTCGTCAAACCGGTACGCGACCTGACTTCTGATGGAGCTTTCATCCTGTGTCGGCCACAACGGAACATCCCGCCCGTCGACATCCAATCCGCTGTCACCGGCGGTCCCGAGCCGGGCCATTGCCGCCGTGCCGCTCGGTTCCCGCGGCCAGCCCTCCTCCACCACCGGGCTGGCACCAGCCGGGTAGAAGGCCGGGTATGGATAGGTGACCATGATCTGCTGTCCACGCGACAAGATGAGCCACACCGTCGTCGCGTCATACGTGTACCGGACATCGGCATCGGCATCGGCATCGGAGTAGACGTCGGACCCGAGAACCACTCGGCGGTGGTTCACCCAGAATCGACTCCCCGACATCTTGCCGCTGTGCCACGTGGCCGTCTCGCCCGGTTCGCGTGACCAGCCCGCCTCCGTCACCGGCCCGGCCGCCGCCGGGTCGAAGACCGGATGTGAATGGGTAGCCATGATCTTTCTGCCGTCGGGCAGCAGCAGCCACACTGTCGTCGCGTCGTACCGGTACTCGACCTCAGTCCCGCCGAGGCCGTTCAGCGTTATCCGGCGACCGTCTACGGAGAGCCGACCCTTGCTATCCGGAATGCCCCGCCGAACGGCCGTCGCCTCCACGCCGGGTACCCGCCGCCAGCCCTCAACAATTCTCGTTCTGGTGCCACGCAGACCAAAGACCGGGTGCGGGTAGACGACCATGACCCGACCGCCATCCGGCAGCTGCACCCACACCCTCGTGTCGTCGGTCCAGTATCCGACCGTGGTGCTACGGCTCACCGGCCTCAGCTTCACGAGGCGGCCCATCACCGCCAGTTTCCCGGTGGTGGAGAGCGTGCCGACAAACGCCGCTCTCTGCGGGGGCTGCCAGTGCTTGTCCGAGTCGAGGACCGGCAGAGAGACCGGATCGACCACCGGCAGAAGGGCCGGATCCACCGTCGCGTCCACGTCCATCGGGCCTGGCAGCGAGGCCCGGTCGCCGACCCACATACCCTCCCAGAATTCGTCGTCCTGACGAAAGTCTTCGCCCGGCATCCCGCTGCCCCCACGCAGCCGAGCCCGCCATTCACCGTCGACCAGGCGAAAGTCCCCGGTCCGCTCGTGGGTCTCCGGATGCAGGCCGTGGACGCCCGTCCCATCGACAAGCACCGGCACAACGAGCCAACCCGGACCACCGTCCCTCCACTGCCGCACCCTGATCTGACTGACCAGACCGATCTCAGTCGCCTCGACCCGGAAGTCAGCCGCGATCCTGGTGAGTTCGGTGATGCGGGCGCGCAGCCGGGCGATCTCCGCCTGCAGGGTTCGCTCCCGCCCGGTCAGGCCGGCAGCCTCAGCCGAGGCTGCCGCACTCCCCGCGTCCCTGTCCGCTTCGGTTGTCACCATCTCAGAGCGCAGCTTTGTCAGCTCACCGGAGCGTTCGATCAACATTCGACGCAACTCGGCGAGACGAGGTCGCACCACGTCGGAGACCTGACCGGACGCCGGAGCGGATCGGGCCTGCGCGATGATCGATTCTGTCGCCCTGGCTGGTCGAAGGCGCACACCACCGCTGTCCAGCAGCACCGCCGTGAGGCCGCCGCGCAGCGCGGTCAACCGTCGGTCGTCGATCGATCCGATGAGGGTTCCCGCACCCTGTGACTCCAGCGCCCCGATCCACCGCACCTCCGCGCCGTCCCCGAGCAGCCACGCCACCGTCGGTGCCCCACCGGGCTGCCGGATCCACGTCAGGGCGGCCGAACCCGGGTTGTCTCGCAGAGCGTCGAGCAACACGGTGGCGTCCACCGCCTCCGGGGCCTCACCGACCACCTCCGGCAACTCCGAGACGGCGACCGGCAGCACCCGCCGCACCAGCTCCGCCGCCTGCGTTCGGGTGCCGGCCCACCCGAGGTGGACAGCGGCCGCCAGGGACCCTGGCGGGATCGCTACCCGCAAGCCCTGCTGAATCCTCGCCAGGTCGGCCAACACGCCGTCCAGCCGCCGCCGACCCGGTTCTTCGCCCGCCACGACACGCGCGTACGCCGCCTGCACCACCGCCCGTCCCGCGACCTGCGACCACGGCAACACGCGTACCGCGTCGGCGTCCGTCCACGACGACTCCCGACCATCCACGCCGACCGGAACGATCTGAGGCGAACGGGCACTGCCCACCGGCACCTGCACCTGCATCCGGTACAGATCGGCCAGGCCGCCCAGTGCCTCCGGGTCATCCGGAAGCGGGCGTGCTCCCGTCGCCCAACGATCGACGTCTCCCGGGACCAGCACCATCGCATCGGTAAAGGGCTGACTGCGCAGATGGTCCAACCCCACCGCCGAACGCGGCGACTCCTCGATGAGATGCACCAGCGTGCCGTCGGCCGGTGGTGGCGTGGCAATCGACACAGCCAACGCAGTCGAGTGGCGTTCCTGGGTCATCGCTCCGGTCAACACGAACCGGCCAGGTACGACCATGATCTCTTTGCAGACGTTCCCGCCGCGCACCAGGTACCTCGCCTCATCGCCGTCATCACCGGAGCGGCGTGACGCCGGTACGCCTCCCCACCGACCAACATGACATCCCTCGGCCGGACCGCCGAAAGTCCCCATTCGGGCCACCAGGTCGTCCCCGGCAACGCCGGGAGCTGTGTCGACAAGGGACACATATGCCTGATGGGCGCCGCCCGGCGCACGGACCGGACAGTGGGCGGTCTCGGCAGACCGAACAGTGGCTTCAGGCGGACGGCTCCTGCCAGGGATCGACGACGCCGATCCCCGTGTCGGTGAAGCCCTTGGTGTTACGGGTGGCGAGGGTGGCTGCGGGACTGGTACACCAGGTCCTGGTAATCGGGATGCCGGGCGATCCACCCCGCGATGAACGGGCAGGTCGGCAACACCAACAGACCCGCGGCGCGGGCCTCGTCCAGGCCGGCACGGGCCAGGGCAGCCCCCACTCCCCTGCCCTCGTACTGACGCGAGACCTCCGTGTGCACGAACGCAATCAACTCCGCGGTACGGATGTACTGCGCGAAACCCGCAACCGCAGACTCACCTTCCACCCGAGCCTCGTACCGGTTAGCTTCGGGAACATCCTTCACATTCACTGCCATACGTCCTCCAGTATTCGGTGCGGGCCGGCTACGAGCAGTGACACCACGTCACCAGCGTTCGTGACACCGCGTCACTGACGCCTCGGACCTGTCTGCGCTGTCATGGGTGACGCGCCCGACACGGTCGAGCGCGAACGGACCGATCCGCCGGGAGAAGCAGCGGTACGGCCGGAAAGGGGTCACGGATCGAGTGTGCCGCAGTGTGGCCGACGCGGTGTCGGTCGATCGGTCGTCCGCGATGGGGCAGACCGGGCTATAGCCTTGAAAACGGCGGTGCCATCACGGCCGGGCGCGACATTCTGGGGTGGGACATGGAGCTGTTCGGACGGCGCGCCGAGACCGCGGTGCTGGACCGGCTGCTGGATCGGGCGGCGGATCGCGCGGGTTCCGGGCTCGTGCTGTGGGGTGAGCCGGGCATCGGCAAGACCGCTCTGCTGGAGTACGCCGTCGAGGCGGCGTCCGACGCGACGGTGTTGCGGTGTCGGGGCACCCGGATGGAGGCAGGGCTCGCGTTCGCGGCGCTGCACGAACTGCTGTGGCCGGTGTTGGATCGGCTGGAGACGCTCGCGGTCCCGCAGGCTGCGGCGTTGCGGGGTGCGTTGGGCCTGAGCCGGGACCCGGCCAACCGTTTCCTCATCGGTGCCGCCGTGCTGTCGTTGCTGTCCGGCCTGGCGCGGGAGCGACCGGTGCTGATCGTGGTGGACGACGCGCAGTGGGTCGACGAGGCGAGCGCGCACTGCCTCGGGTTCGTCGCTCGTCGAGTGGCGACGGAGCCCGTCGCGGTGCTGCTGACCGGACACGAGGATCCTGCCTCGGGGCCGTGGGAGGGGCTGCCGACGTTGGAGATCGGCGGTCTGGCCGACGACGACGCCCGCCGGCTCGTGAGCGCCGTCGTGCCGGGGGCCGACGCGACGCTCGTCGAGCGGACGGTGCAGGCGGCGGGAGGCAACCCGTTGGCGCTGCACGAGCTGCCCGGCCTCGATCACGAGACCGACGGCGAGGCGACGCTGTCGCCGTCCGGGAACACGGTGTCGGTGGGGCCACGGTTGCGGCGGGCATTCCGCGCACGGTTCGAGGCCCTGAAGCCGTCGACCCGGGCGTTGCTGCTGGCTGCCGCCCAGGGTCGGGGCGACCGGCACGTGGTGCACCGGGCGGGGGCCGGTTGGGGCGTCGACACCGCCACCTGGGACGCGGCCCTGCGCTCGGGTCTGCTCCGCGCCTCGGGTGCCCGCCTGGAGTTCCGGCATCCGCTGATCCCGGCAGCCGTCCACGACGGTTCCCCCTTCTCGGATCGGCAGGCGGCGCATCGGGCGCTGGCCGAGGCTCCGCCGCGGGACGCCACCATGGAGCGGGCCTGACCGGCTGCGGGCCGTGGACGCCGACGGTGACGCGACGATGTCGGGGCTGATGCCCGTGCTGCGGAACTGGTGGTCCTGCTACGACCTGAGCGGCGAGCTTCCCCCGCCGTCCCCGGAGCTGGCCAGCGATGCCGTCGGTCGGCTCGGTACGGTCGCGTGGGAGTTGCTTCCGCCCGTACCGTTGGCCCAGGTCTGGGGCGTGGAGGCTCGGCTGCTCGACGTGCTGCGCGTGCAGGCCGCACAGCTGCGACGTCGACACGAGCTCACTGCGTTGGCGCTGGTGTTGGCGCAGATCGCGGTCCTGGACACGGCGGCGGGCCGGTGGGGTGCAGCCGAGGTGGCGGCGGCCGAGGGCCTGCGGTTGGCCGAGGAGGTCGGGGTGGCGCACCTCGCCACGCAGAGCCGCAGCTGCCTGGGCGTACTGGCTGCGGCCCGGGCGACCATCGCGCCGTCGACGAGCACACCAGTCGGATCCTGCAGGTCTCGGTGCCGCGTGGGGTGCGGGCGCTCAGTGCATCGGCGTACTGGCTTCGTGGCCGGGCGGCGCTGTTCGAGGGTCGTCCGCAGGAGGCGCTGAGCGACCTGTTGTGCCTCGTCGAGTCGGGCCACGAGGCATCCCATGCCACCTTCGCGTTGCTCGCCGCCGTGGACACCGTCGAAGCGGCGGTGCAGGTCGGTGACGGCGACGTCGCCGAGTCTCAGATCGCCATGGTGCAGGAGTGGGCGCAGCGGTCAGGGGCGACCTGGGCCCGCGCGGCTGGTCATCGTCTCCGGGCCCTCGTCCAGGGCGGCTCGGCGGCCGAGGTCTCGTTCCGAGCCGCCCTGGACGTCGCAGGAGCGGGGGCGCAGCCGTTCGAGTACGCCCGCACCCGGTTGCTGTACGGGGAGTGGCTGCGGCGGGCACGTCGCCGGGCCGACGCCCGTACTCAGCTGGTCGCCGCAGCCGAGACCTTCGACCGCCTGGGCGCGGGCCCCCTGCGGGGGCGGGCGCTGCGCGAGCTGGCGCTGACCGACCGGCGTGGGGCCGATCCTTCGACCGCTGCGGGGCTGACCGTGCAGGAGTTGCGGGTGGCGCAGTTGGCTGCGGACCGTCTGACCAACCGGGAGATCGCGGCGCAGCTGTTGATCAGTCCCCGTACGGTCGGCCACCACCTGGCCAACGTCTTTCCCAAGTTGGGCATCACCTCGCGTGCCGAGCTGGCCAGGATCGACTTCGACGGGGACCTGCGGCTCAGCTAGACCGCCGTGCGGTGCCGTGGACCGTTCGAGCCGCCGGTGGGTGCCGACACCAGCGGCGGTCGTCAGGGTGCGTCGGTGCGCTGCCAGCGCAGTGGGTCGTCTTCCAGCGCGGCGCGGTCCCAGTGCCCGAGGTTCGCGGCGGCCTCGTAGGTGGTGCGGAGGAACTCGGCGACCGCGCGGTCCGGATCCGGTGCCGCACGCGCCACTTCATATGGCAGCAGGAACTGCTGAAACTCGGTGCTGAAGAACGCGCCGTCGGGGCGGACCGGCTGTTCGGCGAACCCGTCAGGTGTGGGATAGGCATACGAGTAGAAGGCGCCCTCGACACCACCGCCGGGCCAGAACCCACAACTCGACAACTCGCGGGAGTAGCCCTCGACCATGACCCAGTCCCCACAGTTGGGCATCCCACCCGGGTGCGGCGGAGCCGACCGGCCGGAGAAGCGGGTGCAGGCGAGGTCCATCCCGCCCCAGAAGAAGTGCACCGGACTGACCTTGCCCACGAAGTGCGACCGGAACTCGCCGATCACCCGGTTCGCCTGCACCAGCTGTCGCCAGAACAGGGCCGCCGCCTCCCCCTCGTAGGAGGCGTGCTGGTGGTCCTCGGCGAACGGGATCGCCGGGTCGACCTCGTTGGGGCGCGGTCGGATCGGTGCCTCGATCCCGAGCTCGTCGAGCATGGCCATGACCCGCGAGTAGAACTCGGCGACCGGCATCGGCCGGAGCGGAAGGCTCCGCGTGCCGCCGTCGCTGCTGCGAACGTCGAGCCGGTGGCTGATGAAGTCGAACTCGATCTCGAAGGCTCCCGTCCCGTACGGGATGGCGGACGTCGTCAACCCGCGCGGGCTCACGTACAGCGTCACCTGCCACCAGTGATTAAGCAACGGGGCGTGCGCCATGCGGATCTTGCCCACGATCTGGGTCCACATGTGCAGGGTGTCGCGGGTGGCGGTCCAGTCCGAGACCCGCAGGCTCGGCCAGCTCGTCGTGTGCGGGCTTGTCATCGCTACTCACATCCTTGGCGCTGTCACGAGAGGGTGACGGTCGTCGTGGTCGGGTCCTCGGTTCGGCCGGCCGCACCCGTCGAGCGCACCCCGAGCGTAGGCGTGTCCGGTGGGTCCCACGTGGCGAACGCTGCGGCCTGCTCCGGATACCCGGTCGAACCAGGTGCACGGTCGGGCTAGCGCGGCAGGTCGAGCAGAACGACCGCGCCGATCTCCACGACCTGGCCCGGGAGCGCCAGTTCCACGATCCCGAAGGTCGTGCTCGTCGGCCGGTGGTCGCCGAAGTAGGCGCGGTGCGCGGCAGCGGCCGGGCCGAAGTTCTCCCGCAGGTCGGTGAGGATCACGGTGGTCTCGATGATCTGACGGCGAGTCGCGCCGAAGTGCTCCAGCACGCGGTCGAGGTGGGCGAAGGTCACCTCGCACTGCGTGTGGATGTCGTTCTCGCCCACGATGCCCTGGTCGTCGTGCGAGAGCTGGCCGGAGACGTAGACCGTGTCGCCGACCCGGAGCGCCTGGCAGTAGCCGTAGGCGGCCTCCCACGGGACGCCGTGGTCGAAGGTGTCACTGATCGTGACCATCGTCGTTCCCCATCCTGTTCGTGGTGTGTGACGGACGCGAGAGCCCGGTCGGTCCCGGTGGCCGGCCGTCGCGTCAGCGGTACTCGGGGTTCGCGGCGTCCGGATGAACTCCTGCGTCCCAGGCGGTGCGCTGGTTGCCGTAGGCCGGGAACCCGCCGGCGCGACGGATCATCGACGCGAGGTGCAGCAGGTTGTAGGTCATGAACGCGGTGTTGCGGTTGGTGAAGTCGTTCTCCGGCCCGCCGGAACCCTCGTCGAGGTAGGACGGCCCGGGGCCGACCTCACCGAGCCAACCCGCATCGGCCTGGGGCGGGACAGTGAAGCCGATGTGCTGCAAGCTGTAGAGGATGCTCATCGCACAGTGCTTCAGGCCGTCCTCGTTGCCGGTGAGCAGGCAGCCACCGACCCGCCCGTAATACGCGTACTGGCCCTGCTCGTTGAGGACACCCGAGTAGCCGTACAGCCGCTCGATCACCCGGCGGGTCACGGAACTGTTGTCGCCGAGCCAGATCGGACCCGCGATCACCAGGATGTCGGCCGCCAGCACCCGGGTCAGCAACGCGGGCCACTCGTCGGTGTCCCACCCGTGCTCGGTCATGTCGGGTCGTACGCCGGTGGCGATGTCGTGGTCGACGGCGCGAATCTGATCCACGCTGACACCGCTCGCCTCCATGATCGCCACACTGCGGTCGACCACCCCCTGAGTGTGACTACGGCCGGGAGACCGGTTCAGGGTGCAGTTGATGTACATCGCGCGCAGCCCGGTGAAGTCGGGCTTCTCGATCGCCGTCGCGGTCATGGGGTCCTTCCGTGTGGTCGGTCGTACCAGCGGACCGTCGCTCGGGTAGGCCCACGTCACGAGTGTCGGATGCTGCGGCCCGCGCCGGATCGGCCGGTCAATCGGTCGGTCCTGCGCGCGACTCGCCTCATGTGTGTCGCCGGACCGGAGTTCCCCGGGTGGGGCGATGTCCGGCGTTAGACTCGCCGGCCATGGGACTGCTCACCTTCAGCCTCAACCTCACCCTGGACGGTTGCGTCGACCACCAGGAGGGGATCGCCGACGACGAGACGCACGCCTTCTTCACCCGTCTCATGGACGAGGCCGGGGCCATGCTGTGGGGCCGCGTCACCTACGAGTTGATGGAGAGCGCCTGGCCGGCCGTCGCCCGCGGCGACGAACAGGCGCCGCCGGCCCTGCGTGAGTGGGCGGTCAAGCTGGAGGCCAAACCCAAGTACGTGGTGTCGTCGACGCGCCACCACTTCCCATGGGCCAACAGCCACCACATCGACGGCGATCTTCGTGAGGGCGTGCAGAGGCTCAAGGACACGACCCCGGCCGGGGTCCTGCTCGGAAGCGGCAAGCTCGCGACCGAACTCGACCGGCTGGACCTGATCGACGAGTACAAGCTGCTCATCCATCCCAGGATCGCCGGTCACGGCCCGACGCTTCACGAAGGCGGGCTGCCCGGCCCCCGCCGGCTCGAGTTGGTCTCGGCGCAGCCGCTCCACAGCGGCGTGGTGGCCATGCACTACCGCCGCGCGCACTGAGTGACACGGAGTCCATCGCCGCCAGGTCACCGGCAGCGTGGGCCGTGCGGGGTGAACGGCTCCTCGACGGCGAGGACACCTCGTCGAGGTGTGATTTCGACGGTCTCCGGGCCGGTGGACAGGCGCGGGGATGCGTCGGAGGCCGCGCGGTGCGTACAGTTCCGGGTCGGACTTGGGGTGGGCCGGATGGATCCGGCGCAGGGAACGGGACGAGCAGCGACGGCATGACGGCAGACAAAGACACGGAAAACGGTCAGTACCGCATTGACCCGTCCCGGCTGGAGACCTGTCTCAGCGTCTTCGAGGCGTTGGAGGACCTACCTCCCGATCACCCCGACGTGGTGCGGGTGCAGCGGGCCACCGCGAGGCTCTACAAGACGATCAAGCAGCGGCGGCGCGAGGAACGGCGGGATGCCATCGCGGCGGCCGACCGCGCGGTGACGGCGGCCACCGCCACCGGTGCCCCGGGCCGGATCGACGATGAGACCCAGGGCAACCCGCTCGTCTCCCCCACTGCGGGTGCCACGGCCGGTGTGCTGCACAACCCGCGCGGCTGCTATGTCTGCAAGCAGCGCTACCGCGATGTGGATGCCTTCTACCACCAGCTCTGCCCGCCCTGCGCCGCGCTGAACCGGGAGCGCCGGGACGCCCGTACCGACCTGACCGGTCGACGCGCACTGCTCACCGGCGGTCGGGCGAAGATCGGCATGTACATCGCGTTGCGGCTGCTGCGCGACGGCGCGCACACCACGGTGACCACACGGTTTCCCCACGACGCGGTCCGTCGATTCGCCGCGATGCCCGACAGCGGGGAGTGGCTCCACCGCCTGCGGATCGTCGGGATCGATCTGCGCGACCCCGCCCAGGTGATCGCCCTCGCCGACTCGGTCAGCGACCAGGGACCACTCGACATCCTGATCAACAACGCGGCGCAGACCGTCCGCCGCACGCCCGCCGCGTACGCGCACCTCGTCGCGGCGGAGGCGGCGGCCCTGCCGGACGGCCCACTCCCCGAGATGATCACGTTCGCCAAACCGGCCGGCCGGGGCGACCCGGCGGGCAGTCTGATCGCCCCACCGACCTCGCCCACCATCACCCCGCACGCGCTCACCGCACTGGCGCTCACCAGCGGCTCCGCCTCGCCGGAACGGATCGCGACAGCCAGCGCCATCGACGCCGGCGGTCTGGTGCCGGACCTCGACCCGGTCAACAGTTGGGTGCAGCGGGTGCACGAGGTGAACCCGGTCGAGCTGCTCGAAGTGCAACTGTGCAACGTGACCGCGCCGTTCGTGCTGGTCAGCCGACTGCGACCGGCGATGGCCGCAGCGGCCGCCCGCCGCAAGTACGTGGTGAACGTGTCGGCGATGGAGGGCCAGTTCGGCCGTGGCTACAAGGGGCCAGGGCACCCGCACACCAACATGGCCAAGGCCGCGCTGAACATGCTGACCCGGACCAGCGCCCAGGAGATGCTGGCCGACGGCATCCTCATGACCAGCGTCGACACCGGCTGGATCACCGACGAGCGGCCTCACCCGACGAAGATGCGGCTGGCGGAGGACGGCTTCCACGCCCCGCTGGACCTGGTCGACGGCGCGGCCCGGGTCTACGATCCGATCGTCCGTGGCGAACAGGGCGAAGACCTGTACGGCTGCTTCCTCAAGGACTACGCGCCCTGCGCCTGGTGATCCGTTACTGCCCGACGTTCTCCTGCTCCGACGCTGGTCGTCGCGGGACCGACCGGTTCCGCGACGACCACGCCCTCGTCCCGTCAGCGGCGGCCCGCGTCGAGGCGGCCGTCGAGCCGCCGGGGGATCTCGGTGTAACCGTCGCGTAGTTCCTCGGGCAGCAGCCACTCCGGCGCGTTCTGCCAGGCCAGCGGGCGCAGGAATCGGCGGATCGCGGTGGCGCCCACCGAGGTGTGCAGGGAGTTGGTCGACGGCCAGGGGCCACCGTGGTGCTGCGCCCAGGAGACGCGCACCCCGGTCGGGTAGCCGTCGAAGACGAGCCGCCCCACCCGTGCGGCGAGCAGGTCGGCCAGCGCGCGTACGGTGGCCCGGTCCTCGTCGGCGCCGACGTGGATCGACCCCGTGAGCGACGGCGGCACGACCGCGAGCGTCGCGTCCAGGTCGGCGGCCTTCGGGTAGCGGACCACGACCAGGGCCGGGCCGAAGCATTCGTCGGCGAGGGTCGCGGACAGTTCGGTGAGCTCGACCTCCAGCAGCACCGGTGACACGGTGAAGCCGGCCGTGGCGTCGACCTCGGGTCGGGCGAGCAGGCGGGCACCGGCCTGTTCGAGCGTCGCGGACCCGGCCAGGAAGGCGTCCCGGATGCCCTCGTTGAGCAGGACCGCTCCGGCGGCGGCGCCGACCTTCTCCCGCAGCGTCCCGACGAGCCGGTCGCCCGCTTCGTCGGACGGGACGAACGCGAGTCCGGGCTTGGTGCAGAACTGACCGCCGGAGCCGGTGAAGGAGGCGAACAGCCCCTCGGCGATCTGCGCTCCCCGCTCGGCGGCCGCCGCAGGCAGCACGATGATCGGGTTGACGCTGCTCAGTTCGCCGTAGAGCGGGATCGGGTCGGTGCGCTCGTCGATCGCCGCCTGGATCGCGCGGGCCGCGCCGATCGAGCCGGTCAGGGCGGCTGCCCGGATGGCGGGCTCACGCACCAGGGACCGTCCGGCCGCCTGGCCGTGGATCAGCGCCAGCACGCCGTCGGGGCCGCCCATGCTGCGCACCACCGACTGGATCACGATCGCCGACGCATGGGAGGTCAGCGGGTGGGACGGGTGCGCCTTCGCGACGACCGGGCAGCCGGCGGCCAGTGCGGAGGCCGTGTCACCACCGGCGACGGAGAAGGCGAACGGGAAGTTGCTGGCACCGAAGACGGCGACCGGGCCGACCGGGACGAGCATCCGCCGGACGTCCGGTGCCGGGCCGAGCGCCGTCTCGGCGGCACGGTCGACGGCAGCTTCCAGGTACCCGCCGTCGCGCAGCACGTCGGCGAACATCCGGAACTGGACGGCCGATCGGGTGAGCTCGCCGTCGAGCCGGGCCGCACCGAGACCGGTCTCGCCGTCGGCGGTCGCGACCAGGTCGGCGCGATGCGACTCCAGCGAGTCGGCGATCGCCTCGAGCAGTCCGGCCCGGCCGAGCCGGCCGAGACCCGCGAGCCATCCCTCGGCGGAGGCGGCGACGGAGACCAACGCCGCCAGGTCAGCGTCGCTGGTCTCGCGCAGGTCGGTGTCCCGGCGCTGCCCGGTCCTCGGGTCGGTGGTGCTGACGACGTTCACAACAGTCCCCTCTTCACGAGATTGCGCATCAGGTCGCGTACCCCGAAGTCCCAGGGTTCGCACTCCTCCGCGTGCCGAACGCGGTTGACCAGAGTGCCGAGGGCCGGCGAACTGATCCGCACGACGTCGTCGACCTTGTGGGTGAACCCCTCACCGGGATGGTCCCGGTCCTGAATGGGCGCGAACATGGTGCCGAGCATGAGGACCGCGCCGTCGGGATAGCGATGGTGTGGACCGATCAGTTGGCGTACCAGTGCCTCCGGTTCACGGGACATCTGCGCCATCTCGGATACCGCGTCGAGGTGGAAGCCGTCCACGCCCCGGATCTCCAGTCCGATCTCGAGCCCGCGTACCCGGTCCAGCCCGAAACGTTCGTCGAAGAGCCGGATGAGCGGACCCAGCGCGCACGAGGCGTTGTTGTCCTTCGCGAGTGGCAACAGCAACGCGGAACGCCCCTCGACGTCGCGAAGGTTGACGTCGTTACCCAGCGTCGCGCCCACGATCCGACCGGTCGAGGCGACGATGAGCGCCACCTCGGGCTCGGGGTTGTTCCAGGTCGACGCGGCGAGTACACCGACGGGCACCGCGGTGCCCATGGCGGACAGTATCTGCCCCTTGGTGAAGATCTCCGCGTCCGGTCCGATGCCGACCTCCAGGTACTGGCTCCAGATCCCCTCGGCGACGAGCTGGTTCTTGAGCCGGGCCGCCTCCTCCGAGCCGGGCGACAGTTCGTGCAGCTCGGTGCCGACGTCGGCGAGCATCCGCTGACGGATGTCGGCGGCGAGAGCCAGGTCGCCGCGGGCGCGTTCCTCGATGACCCGCTCCAGCATCGACACCGCGAAGGTCACGCCGGCGGCTTTGAGCACCTGGAGGTCCACCGGGGTGAGTAGCCATGGCCGGGTCTGGTCACGGACGTCCGCCCCCGTGTTGGCGAGCACCTCGAAGAAGCTGCCGACCCGTTCGCCGTCGAGCGTGGCCACCACGGCGGCGGGGTCCGGCAGTTCGCAGATG
The DNA here is from genome assembly GCF_044460945.1 of Micromonospora sp. NPDC049903. Lineage (NCBI taxonomy): Bacteria > Bacillati > Actinomycetota > Actinomycetes > Micromonosporales > Micromonosporaceae > Micromonospora > Micromonospora sp. NPDC049903. The sequence continues at coordinate 118,922 of NZ_JBITKL010000013.1, read as the reverse complement.
TCGCAGACGGTCGCGAAGTGGGCGCTGACGTCGAAGACGTCGCCGTTTCGCACCACCACCGGTGACGGCCCGCCGGCGGCGGGGTCCCAGATCCGTCCGATCAGGATGCTCTCTTCGGCGTCGTCCGGCAGTGCCTCTGCGGCGGTGCCGAACCAGTTCGACTCGCTGTGCAGGCTCATGCACCGGCTCCCAGGTTGAAGAAGGAGCATTCGTCCGTCGGGCGGATGACGTAGACGGCGTCCCGGAACATCCGCACGGGGTGCGGTGTGAACGGGTGTTCCGCGATGGCCTCCAGGTCGAGTTCGATGCCGAGTCCGACGGCGTCCGGGATCAGGACGTCGCCCTCCTCGGTCAGCACCAGGCGTTCGTTGGTGATCTCCGAACGCCACGGCACGTCGGTCGCCATGATCTCCAGGTACCTGAAGTTGGGCAGGGTCGCGCCGAGTTGCAGTGTCGCGGCCGTGCTCAACGGTCCGCTCGGATTGTGCGGGGCGAAACCGACGTAGTGGGCCGCGGCGAGGGTGGAGATGAAGACCAGTTCGGAGATTCCGCCGGCATGGGTGACGTCGGGTTGGACGAAGTCCACCGCCTGGCGGGCGAGCGCCGGGGCGAAGCCCTGCCGGCCGAACCAGCGTTCCCCCGCGGCGATGGGCACCGGCGAGGCGCGGCGGATGTCGACGAGGGCGTCGAGGTTGTCCGGCGGGCACGGCTCCTCGAACCAGACCGGATCGAACTGCGCGATCTCGCGCGCGATCTTGATGGCGTGGCGCACGTCGAACCGGCCGTGGCCCTCGATGAACAGTTCGACGTCGCGCCCGACAGCGGACCGGACCGCGTCGATCTGGGCCAGTACCCGGTCGAGCTGTCGGCTGGTGATGGTGAGGTCGTAGTTCTCGAACGGATCCCACTTCAGGCCGCGAAACCCGCTGGCGACGGTGCGCCGCGCGGCGTCGGCGTAGTCCGCCGGGGTGGAGGCCCGGGAGAACCATCCGTTCGCGTACGCACGCACCCGGTCGCGGGTGGCGCCGCCGAGCATCCGGGAGACGGGGACACCGAGTTCCCGTGCCGAGATGTCCCAGAGCGCCATCTCCAGCGAGCTCAACGCGGTCATGATGACCGGTCCTCCGCGCCAGTACCAGTCCCGGGCGGTCTCGTAGAGGATGCGCGAGATGTGCGTCGGGTCGAGACCCACCACGGCCTCGGCCAGTTCGGCGATCGCTCCCTGGACGGCGCGTTCCTTACCTTCCAGGGTGGCCTCGCCGAGCCCGACGATCCCCTCGTCCGTGGTCACCCGGACGATCACGAGGTTGGTGCGGTAGAAGTCGACGAGGAGCGTGTCGACTGAAACGATCTTCATGCGGTATCAACCCTTCACGGCGCCGGCGGTCATGCCGGCCACCACGTACTTCTGCGCGAACAGGTAGAAGGCGACGGCGGGCAGGGTGAACATGAAGGCGACCGCCATCACCGTCTGGATCGGTGTCCCCAGCTCACCGATGAAATTCGCGATGCCGACCGAGGCCGGCTGGATCTCCGGGTTGAAGATGAACGTCACCGCGAAGACGTACTCGTTCCAGGCGTGGAAGAACGCGATGACCGCGCTGGCCGCGATCGACGGTGCGATCAACGGGATGCTGATGCGGGTCAGCACGGTGAACGGACGGGCTCCGTCGACCCGGCCGGCCTCGTCCAACTCGTGCGGAATGCCGTCGATCGCCCCCTTGAGGATCAGCGCGACGATCGGCAGCACGAAGGCCGAGTTGGCCAGGATGAGCCCGGTGAGGGAGTCGAGCAGGTCGAAGCGCCGGAACAGGGCGAACAGCGGCACCACCATGAGCGCCTCGGGCAGCATCTGGGTGAACAGCAGCACGATGGTCATCACGGCCTTGCCGCGGAACTTGAACCGGGACAACGCGTAGCCGAGCGGGATGCCGAGGGCGATCGAGAGGACTGTCGTGCCGGCGGCGATCACCAGGCTGTTGAGCAGCCAGCCCGTCGCCTTGCCGTCGGCGAGCGCGTCGACGAAGACCGCGAACTGGGAGAAGTCCGGGATGAGTCGGGGCTTCTCGCCGAAGAGGTCGGCGTTGCTCGTCAGCGCCGTGACGAACATCCAGTAGAGCGGGAAGACCGCAAGCCCCAGCACCACGAGGACGGTGATGATGCGCAGGGTGAGACCGATACGGAGCCGCCTCATCGGGAGTCCTCCTTCTCGACGGCGCGGGCGACGAACCGGCTGCCCATGATGACGATGAGCGAAATGACGACGCCGACCATGCCGATCGCCGCGGCGGACCCGAGTTCCTTGGAATCGAACGCCTGGGAGTAGAGGTCGATGACGAGGGTCTCGGTCGCGCCGACCGGCCCGCCCTTGGTCATCAGCCAGATGAGTTCGAAGCGTCGCAGCGACCAGATGGTCATCAGGAGGGCGAGCAGCCCGACGGTGGGTTTGATGACCTGCCAGGTGACCGCACGGAAGGTCCACCATCGGCCCGCACCGTCCATCGTCGCGGCCTCGGTCAGGTCGTGCGGGACGGACTGCAACGCGGAGAGCAGCACCACCGAGGTGAACGGGAACAGTTGCCAGATGGTCGTCGCCAGGATCGCGGGCAGGGCGTACCTCGGACTGTCGAGGATGGCGCCGCCGGGCACGCCGAGCCCGATCGCGTCCAGGAAGCGGTTGACGATGCCGTACTGCGGGTTGAGCATCCACGTCGCGATGAGCGCGACCGCGATGCCCGGCGCCGCCCAGGGCACGGTCACCAGGGCGCGTGCGATCCCCCGGCCCCGGAACCCCCTGTTGAGCAGCAGGGCGATGGCGAGACCGGCACCGACCGCGCCGACGACACAGACGACCACGTAGACGAAGGTGGTGAGGAGGGTGCGGTGGAAGTCCTCGTCACCGAAGATGCGGACGAAGTTCTGCAGTCCCACCCAGGTGCTCTCGGTGGGGTTCAGCAACGTCGTACGCGTGAAGCTGAGGAAGATCTCCTGCGCGAGCGGGACGGCTTGGAAGACGAAAATGAACAGGGCCGCGGGCGCCAGGAAGAGGTACGGCGTCCATTTGCTTCCCTGCGGGCTAGGTCGACGGGGGCCGCGTCGACGCCGGGCCTCGGAGCGAGGCACCTTGGTCTGCTGCTCCAGCACAGTCATCGGATTCGTTCCTTGTCCGCTAGGACGCCGCCGGCGCGAACGGTCTCGCGCCGGCGGCGTCGCTGGTCAACCGACCAGTTCGGTTGCCTGCTGCTGGGCGCGGTCCAACGCGGTCTTGAGATCCACCGAACCCTGGAGGGCGGCGATCACGTTCTGCACCACGACCTTGCGGATGTCCGGCGTCTTGGCCTCGAACCCGAGCACGATCTGCGGCAGGCTCGACGGGGTGAGCTCGTCGAAGACCGGCAGGAACGGCGTCTCGGCGAGGGACTCGGCACTGCGTTCGGTCACCGTCGCAACGCTGCTGGCGCCCAGGATCTCCTGCAGCTTGACCTGGTTGGCCGGCTCCAGTGCCCAGCGGATGAAGGTGGCTGCCGCCTCCTGCGCGGGGCTCGCCTTGTTGATCACGATGGGCGCGAGGATCGAACCCTGGCTGCGGACCGGGAACGGGATGGGCGCCACGCTGAAGTTGAGGTTCTCGTTCTGGCCGCGGGTCGCCGTCACGTAGCCGCCGTTGTTGAGCTCCATGCCGACCTTGCCCTCGGCGAACATGCGGCGGAAGGTCGCCGCGTCGGTGCCGCGCGGGATCACGTTGGCGTCGTAGAGGTCCTTGTACGCCTGGAGGCCCTCCAGGTTCTTCGGTGAGTTGATCGTCAGGTTCGTGCCGTCGGACCACGCGCCGCCGAAGCCGTAGACGTAGTTGAAGATGTCCTGCCACACGCCGGCCTCTTCGGCCTCGGTCTGCCGGAACGCCAGGCCGAAGACGTCGCCCTTGGTCAGGGTCCGGGCCGTGTCGAAGAACTGCTGGTAGGTGGTCGGCGGGTTCGGGATCAGGTCGGCGTTGTAGAACATGGCGTAGTTGGACGCCTCGAAGATGACGCCGTGGCGTACGCCGTCGTGGACCATGAACTTGTCCGGCTGCTCCAACAGCTTGTACTCGCTGGTGTCGATCACGTCGTCGAGCGGCGCGATGAGGCCGGCGTCCGAGGCGGCCTCGAACTCGGGCATGTCGAAGCGGATCAGGTCGGGTCCTCGACCGCTGCCCATCTGGGTCAGCACGGTCTGTCCGAAGGTCGGGTAGGGCACCGCCGCGGCGGCGACCCGGATCGAACTCTGGCTGGTGTTGAACTCGTCGAGCCATTCCAGCAACTGGGGCCCACGCCCGGGGTCGCCGAAGGTCGAGGCGGCGAACGTGACGGTCGTGACGCCGTCCTCGGAGCCGCTGCCAGAGCCGCAGCCGGTCAGCAGGGCCGCTGTGATGCCAATGATGCTGGTCGCCGCGAGGGTGCGGCGACGGAAGGGGTGGGTTCTCATCGTTACTCCCCAGTTACGGAGTTAGCGGGACGGGGCACTCGATGGTGACTTGCAACGATCGTAGGGACATATGCAACGGTGTCAAGTAGCGGTTGCGCATCACATCCGATACATTGCACATGTCGCAACCGAGGGGGTGTAACGATGGGTCAATCGATCCAGCGCGCGATCAACCTGATCCGCAGGTCGGCGGAGCATCCGCTGACCCTGACCGAGGCTTCGGAGGTGCTCGGCGTCCACAAGTCGACCGCGCTCCGGATCCTCCAGACGCTCGAATCCGCCCGGTTCGTGCGGAAGACCGGCGCGGGAACGTACGTCTTCGGCAGTGGGCTCATCGAGTTGTCCGAGCTGGCACTCGGCTCGATGGACCTGCGCCAGTTCGCCGCGGCCCATCTACGTCAGCTACAACGGCAGACCGGACACACGGTGCATCTTGCCCAGCTGACCGGGGACGAGATCGTCTACATCGACAAGGTGGACAGCCCCGCGTTCGACGCGGTCAAGCTGCCCTCCCGGGTCGGCCGGGCGGTCTCGATCTACGCGAGCGCGGTGGGCAAGGTGATCCTCGCCTACCTACCCCGCGACGAACGCGACCGGCTGCTCTCGCACGTCGTCTTCGAGCGGTACACCGAGACGACGTTCGCCGACCGAGACGCGCTCGAAGCCGAGCTGGTCCACGTCGGCGAGCAGGGCTGGGCTGCGGACAACGGTGAGCACGACGCGTACGTCATGTGCATCGCGGCACCCATCCGGGACTCCCGCGGGCGCGTCATCGCCGCCATCTCGATGACCGCGATCGAGGTCATCGCGAGCCTGGAGACACTGAAGGACAGCCTTCCGCTCCTCCTGGAGACCGCGACGCTGATCTCCCGGGAGATGGGTTACACACCACAGGCGGTCGCAGCGCACTGACCCGCGCCACCTCGGCCCTGGGACCGGGGACGCACCGGGTACGGATCCGCGTGGTGGCACCTCTGCCAGGAGGTGCCACCACGGGTCCGTGACCCGGACTAGCCGATGGTCACCGGAGTGCTACGGGACTCGTTGAACAGCTTGTCGCCCTGGTACTGCGCGACCACCGGTCCGTCCAGCAGAGTGCCCTTGACCGCCTTGTGGAAGCGGGCCACACCGTTCTTGACCGGTGCGGACCCGAGGTAGGTCTCGCCCACGTAGAAGTCGACCTTGCCGCCGGGGGTGGTGGCGTTGGCGGTCACCGCGTCCACGGTCGCGGTGGCGGTGACCTTGACGTTCCCCGAACGACCGGCCGGCTCGGTCGCCACGTCGAGACCGGTGTCGGTGGTGCGGAACGCCACGTTGCGCAGGTAGTAGTTCAGGAGCGGACGCCAGGCGTGCCAGGTGTGCACGCCCTCCACGTTGTGCTCGGTGAGCTCGACGCCGGCCGCGCGCAGTGCGGCGGCCCGCGCCACCGAGTTCTGGGCGATGTTGCCCAGCCGGTCCTGCAGACCGGTGCCGATGTAGATGCCACCGGGAATGGCCTTCATTCGGTCGATCTGCGCCTGGTTCGCCGCCGGGCCGCCCCAACTCCAGGCGGCGTGGTATCCGAACAACTCGGTGTTGTCGTACAGGATCGTGAAGGCTCGGCTGCCGCCGGCGGAGAACCCGCCGAACGCCCGGTCCTCCACCCGGGTGGAGACGTGGTAGTTCTGCTCGACGAACGGGATGACGTTGTTCCGTAGTTCGTTGGCGTAGCCCTGGTTACCGCCGGGCAGGCCGTTGAAGTCGGTGGAGACGATCACCATCTGCTGGGCCGCCTTGTCGGTGATGGCGTTCTCCAGGATGTGGTGCGCCACCCCCTGCATGGTCCAGGCGGTCGAGTTGTCGCCCGAGCCGTGGCTCAGATAGAGGGTGGGGTAGGGCACGGCCCGGTCGGCCCGATAGCCGTGCGGCAAGTAGACCACGATGTCGTGGACGCCGGCCGGGTTGGTGGACAGCGGCGAGACGTACCGCCGCGATTCCAGCGTGCCCGCCTTGTTGGCCTTGACCGGCCGCTGGTAGTCCGTGTCGTAGGTGGGGAACTTCTTGTTGCTCGGGACGAAGACGGTGCTGCGAACCGCACCGGGCGCACCCGGGTACTGCGGCATGATCTGCCACGGGTTGGCCGGGTCATGGTGCAGGGCGCAGCCACTGGCGGTGCTGCTGGTGCAGTCGTGCGTGAAGGCGTAGCGGTACGTGCCGGCGGGCAGCGGGACGGTGGCCTCCCAGACGCCGTCTGCCCTCAGCTCCATGGGCAGAATGTGCCAGGGGGTGGCCGCGATGTCGCCGGGCTGCCACTGTGCGGGAGGGCGGCCGTCGCCGCAGTCGTTGCAGACGACGCTCTCCGGGCGGGAGAAGAACCAGTCGCCGTAGACGTGGACGGTGTCGACGCCGGCCGGAGCCCGGTATCGGAACGTCACCGCCTGCCCGCTCGGTGCCTGGTTGGTGCTGACCACTGTGGGGCCCAGGGGTGCCGAGGGCTTCGCCGCCGCGGGTGCCGCGACCGCGCCGGCCACGAGCGTTCCCGCGACCGCGAGACCTGCCACCAGGGATCTTGTCAGCCGCCGATGCGGCGGGTGTGTGAGAAGGGGACGTGCCACGAACATCTACCTCTCCTTCACGGACTGTGTGTCGGCTTGATCCAGAACTACGTCAGTCGTTAACGCAGTTGCAACGATCGTAGTGACATATGCAACGCTGTCAAGGCCCGATTGCGCATCGCATTCAGCGCGTTGCTCAATATGCAACGATGATGGAAGGCCGTTCGGGGCCCGGAACCGGGTCGGATCAGCCGGCGTCCGGCGCGGCACTCCACGACTCGTTGAACAGCTTGTCGCCGCGATACTGCGCGACCACCGGAGCGTCGAGCAACGCGCCGTTGACCGCCTTGCGGAACTGGGCGACGCCGTGCCGGACCGGGGCGGAACCGAGGTGAATGTCGCCGGCATAGAAGTCGACCTTGCCCGTCGGCGAGGCGGCGTTGGTGCTCACCGTGCCCACCGTCGCGGTCGCGATCACCCGCACGTTGCCGGACTTGCCGGCCGGTACGGTCTCGACCTCGATCCCGGTCGTGGTGGTGCGGAAGGCCATGGTGCGCAGGTAGTAGTTCACCAGCGGACGCCAGACGTGCCAGGTGTGCACGCCGTCGACGTTGTACTCGGTGATGTCGACGCCTTCCGCCTTGAGGGCGGCGACCCGCGCGATCGACAACTGCGCGGTGTTGCCCAGACGGTCCTGCAGGCCGGTGCCGATGTGGATGCCACCGGGAACGGTCTTCATGCGCTCGACCTGGGCCGCGTTCGCGGCCGCCGCCGGCCAACTCCAGATGGCGTGGTAGCCGAACAGCTCGGTGTTGTCGTACAGGATCGTGGTGGCCCGGTTCCCGCCCATCGAGAGGCCGCCGAACGCGCGATCCACGGAACGGGTCGAGACGTTGTAGTTCTGCTCCACGTACGGGAAGACGATGTCGCGGAGGTGGTTGGCGTAACCCTGGTTGCCGCCGGGCAGGCCGTTGAAGTCGGTGGAGACAATCACCATCTGCTGCGCCACGCCATCCCGGATCGCGTTCTCCAGGATGTAGTGGGCGACCCCCTGCATCGTCCAGGCGGTCGAGTGATCGCCGCCGCCGTGGCTGAGGTACAGGGTCGGGTACGGGGTTGCCCGGTTGGGGTCGTAGCCGTTCGGTGTGTAGACGACCATGTCGTGGACGCCGGGCGGGTTGGTCGAGCCGGGTGAGGCGTAGCGGCGAGATTCGAGCGTACCGGCCTGGTGGGGTGCCGTCGGCTTCTGGTAATCGGTGTCGTAGGTCGGGAACTCAGCGCTGCTCGGCACCCAGATGGTGCTGCGCACCGCGCCGGGGGCGCCCGGATACTGCGGGAAGATCTCCCATGGGTTGGCCGGGTCGTGGTGCAGGGTGCAGCCGCCCGCAGTCGGGCTGACGCAGTTGTGGGTGAAGGCATAGCGGAACGTGCCCGCCGGCAGCGGGACCGTGGTCTCCCACACGCCGTCGGAGCCCTGCTCCATGGCGATCGTGCGCCACGGGGTACCCGCGATGTCGCCCGGTTGCCAATCCCATGGCAGACGGCCGTCGCCGCAGTCGTTGCAGACGACGCTGTCGGGCTTTGTGTAGGTCCAGTCACCGTAGACATGGACGGCGGTGACGTCCTGGGGCGCCTGGTAGCGGAACTTCACCGCGTATCCGCCCGGAGCCTGCTCGGTCTTGATCACCTCGGGCCCCAGGGGTGTGGACGGCGCCGCTGCCGCCGCAGGAGCCATGACTGCCACGGCCGCCAGCGTTCCGGCGACCGTCAGGCCGGCCAGAAGCGGCCGGCCCAGCCGGCTACCTGGCGGAGTTGTACGACGAGGACGTGCTGTGGACATGTGCCCTCCTCCATCGAGTTGGCGGTCGGACCACGCCGACCGCCCCGACCGTTAACATGTTTGCAACGATCGTAGGGACATATGCAACGCTGTCAAGGGATGGTTGCGCATCGCGGTCTAGTCTTTGCAAGTAGCGCAACACCACAATCTAGGGTCGATGTGGAGAAGCCACCCAGCGAGTGCAAATAGTGCGTCGAGTGGTGTTCCGGTCGGCGTGCACGGCCTGAGCGCGGAACCGGGTGTCAGGACGCGTCGACCTGGCCCGACCGCAGGGCCCGGCGACCTCACGCTTCTCCTGCGGCTCGTAGGTCTGTCGATCCTGGGATCGGGAGACCATTGTTGTCCCGTCCACGATGGTCCAGCCTCGATCGCAACGAACGACCCGAGACCCTGACCGGCGGCAATCCATGACCCAGTGAATGGCGACGCCTCCAGCCGGTTCAGCTACCGAGCGATAGAGGGCAATACCTGTGTCATTTCTTCTCGAGTTCCTGCGCAGCCCTCTGACTGTCGGAGCGATCCGGCCGAGCGGTCCGGCACTGGCCGAGCTGGCCACAGCCTCGGTGCCGGCGACGGGCTGTCCCGTCGTCCTAGAGCTCGGCCCTGGAACCGGCGCCTTCACCGCGCCCATCCAGCAGCGCCTGGCCGGATCGGGCCGACACCTCGCGATCGAGATCAACCCTCGCTTCGCCGAGCGACTGGCCATGCTTCATCCCGCTGTCGACATCGCGGTCGCGGACGCCGCGTCCCTCCGCGAGGTGCTCGTGCAACGCGGCGTCGACCGGGTCGACGTCGTGGTCAGTGGCCTGCCATGGGCGGCTTTCGACGAAGAACTGCAACGGAACGTACTGTCTGAGGTGGTAACCGTCTTGCAGCCGGCCGGCGTCTTCACCACATTCGCCTACGTTCACGCCCGGTGGGCCCCATCGGCCCAGCGATTGCTGGCGTCTCTCCGATCGCGGTTCGAGGAAGTCGTCGTCAGCCGGACGGTGTGGACCAACCTGCCACCCGCCCTGGTCTATTTTTGCCGACGTCCAATCACGGTTGTCGACGAGAGCTTCGGAGGGCGTTCGATCCTCGGCCCCAGTCGAGCCGAATGGCCAGTCCCGCAGGCTGCATCCCGATGCGCGGACGGCAGATCCCTGGAATGGAAGCGACTTCAGGTCCGTGGCTGCCGATCCGCCGGGCCGGTGGAGACGAGGCGGCTCGGTCGAAGGGAACGCACGCGGCAGACCGCTGGTGGCCGCACCCCTTGATGGACACCTTGACCCTGACATCTGCGAACGCCTCGGTGCCGTCTCAGGCGGACGCCCCGGATCGGGCGACCGCAGTCGAGCACCGGCTCCGCTGCCTGACGGCGGTCTCCGATGGCGTCGGTCAGCGGGTCTTCTTCGTTGCGCGTTTGCGGGGCGGGGTCAACAGGTCGGCGACCGCAGCGATGGCAGACGGCACGAGACGGTAATACGCCCAGACACCACGCTTGTCACGCTCAAGCAGACCAGCCTCAGTGAGAATCCGCAGATGATGACTCACCGTCGGCTGAGACAGCCCGAGAGGCTCAGTCAGATCACTGACCGACGCCTCCCCCTCCGGAGCCGACTGAATCAGACTCAGCAATCGCAGCCGAGCCGGATCAGCGAACGCCTTCAACACCCCCGCCAGCCGCTCGGCATCAGCACGCTCGAACGGCTCACCGGCCAGAGGCGAGATGGCGGGCGTCACAGTCTTCACAGTTGCCACGCCCTGCATCGTTGCAGGAAAACACATCAATCCGCTGGTGAACGAGGGCAGGATCACCCAAAGCTCGGGTGGGAGCCCATCGCTTCTGCCGTATCTCGCATGATGATCTACGCACCAGCGGACGCGTCCAGCACGGCGTCACGATCGCCGAACCCGGCGACTTGCCGACCGGCCACCTGGGCTTCACCCCTCTGACCGGCATCACCACCCGGGACTGGCTGTTGCCGACCAGGCCGGAGCCGTCGGTGGGGCGGGCCGCGCCGGACAGGTGCCCGACACGGCCCGGAGATCGGTGCCGACCGATACCGGGCGTCAGCAGGCCAGCGTGGAGATCGGTACGCGCGTCAGCCCGCGATGGATGGCCCAGCGGATCAAGCTGCCTATTCCCGGTCGCCTCGCAGAAATGGCTCGGACGCATCAGGAAGACTGGCAGGCATGGCTGATCTGGGCGACCCGAAGGCTGCGCTGCACCACTACCTCCAGGCGACTCGCGATAACCTGATCTGGAAGCTCGACGGGCTGAGCGAACGCGAGGCCAGACTGCCCCGCACCGCGACCGGCAATAACCTGCTGGGGGTCCTCAAGCACTGCCTCAATGTCGAAGCCGGCTACTTCGGGCCTGCCTTCGGGCGTGAGTTCCCGATGCCTGAGGAACTGGTCCCCATGCAGGCGTTCGAGGAAGACCCGCAGGCAGACTGGTATGCGCGGGAGGGCGAGACGAAGAATGGGCTGATCAACCTGTATCGCCGCGTCGGGGTGTTCGCGGATCAGACGATCGAACAGCTACCCCTCGACGCGCCAGGGCATGTGCCGTGGTGGCGCCCAGGCGAAAGGGACGTGACGCTGCACAGGATCATCATCCACGTGACCACCGACCTCGCCCGTCACGCCGGGCACGCCGACATCATGCGCGAGCAGCACGACAGGGCGATCGGCTTGCGGCGGGAGAACTCTGGCGTCCCCCACGACTACGACTGGGCGGCGTACGTCACCAAGCTGACGAAGCTCGCTGACCGGTTCGGTTAGCCACCCCGGTCCCATCCGATGTTCGAACTGCCCCAGGACTTGTGTCATGACTGCCCTGTGCCGGCGTTCAGCAGGCGTTCCTTCCCAGGCGTGCGAACTCGTCACGGGAGACGGTCTTCTGTACCTCTTCGTTGGTCTCGATAGTGGTGATCAAGACCGATCCTGGTTTCAGGTCGGCCAGTTCAGGAAGCCGGAAGCTCACGTCGTGGGAGGTGAAGCTGCTGTTCCTGGTGAGTACGCGCATTCGGAAGCCTGTGCCCAGGTCAGGGCCCGGCGAAGGCGGGAAGCCCGTCAGCTCAACGGTGGCCGGTGAGGTCGCGTCGCGCTGCTGCACGTCGTACCGCCACTCCGGCCAGTTGGACGACGGAGTCGGTGCATCGGACGGGGACGGCGAGGCCAGATCGTCTGCGATACGGAGAACCACGACGTCCGGCGGCTGGTCCGCGCACCAGGCTAGAGCCGCGAGCGGCCGGCCGTCAGCATCCGCGGTCAGTCCGGTGACGGCTTTGATCGCGGGTGTGCAGGACGTCAATCCTGCCAGTACCAATAGAGCGGCGCTCAACGACGCGGTGGTCCGCCGCGCCGTCGCCAGCGGGTGAACGGCCATGCTCCGACAATCGCAGCGTTACGTCGATCTACGACCACGGTCTCGTCTCAGATCGATGACGGCCCCCGGCCGCAACGGCGCGCCCGCTCGGTGGCAGATGCGGACGCGGACTTGGCAGACCACGTCGACGGGTGTCGTGCAGACTGGGCCAATGGCGAGTGTTGGTTCAGTACGCACCTTCGATGCCGAAGCAGGTTGGGGTGTCATCGACGGCCCGGATGTGCCGGGCGGGTGCTGGGTCCACTTCTCGGCCATTGCCTTGGATGGATACCGGAAATTGGCCCGCGGGCAGCACGTTCTCTTCCGCGCCGAGGTGGCGAGCCAGGACGGTTTCGCCTATCGAGCTGTGAAGGTCTGGACGGGTGACGAAGAGCCGGCCGATCAGCCGCGAACCCAGCGCAGCTCCTACGCCTACCACAGCTCGTTGACCTTGGCATTCGATCCGCCCCGCCTCAACGACGTAGTTGGCCCTCAGGGGTAGGTGGCCCCACGCCGTGCACTGCGCGGCAGGTACGGATGGCGGCCCGCTTGGGAGCCCGGGAAAGATCAGATTCATGGGACGCAGAGCTGCCACGTAGGCATGGTCGAAGGTCAGCACGATTCATGGGGCTCGTGCTGGGAGCGCCGATGCGTGTGCCAGTGAGATCTACTCCTACCGGTACCGCGGTTACGCACCCTCTGACAGTGCTCTCTTTCCCGACGAGCTGTAGCTCGTTCCAGGGCGTCGCGGATGCTATCGGTCTGTCCGAAGCGAACGGGCCGTCTCCCGGCTTGAACGGTCCGCCCTTGGCTAGGCGGCGACGAGACCTCTGACGAAGCAGATCTTGGAGGCGTATCGGTTGGCCCGTGCTGTGGATCAGGGCTGGGACGCCACGGTGAGCTTGGCGATGTCCGGGGCATAGACGGTCATCCAGTGCGGATGCAGCCGGTAGTAGACCACGTCGTTGTCCCAGTCGAAGGGGTCGTCGCCGTAGAAGTCCTTCAAGTACGCGAGCACGTCCGGCCAGTCCGTGGCCTGGTCGCCGTTGCGGGGGTTGAGGATCTCCACCGTGCCGTGCGTGAAGACGCCGAGGTCCTCACCGCGCATATGTGCGGCGCTGACGGCGGGTCGCGCCGCGAGATGGCGCGCCTTGGCGGCGTCGCGCGCCGTACCGAAGTACCACTTGCCTCGCAGGAAGTGCCCGTCCACACCGCTGATCCGCGGCTCGCCCTTCGCCGTCACGCTCGACAGAGCAAGGGTGCACATACCGGTGAGGACCTGGGTGAGCTGCTCCGCGTTCAGTGTGCGTGCGGTGTTGATGATCGAGCGGAGGTGGGAGGTGGAGCCGGCGAGGGAGGTGTCAAGGAGGGCTTGGAGCTTTTCGAGATCTTCTGGGGTTTCGCGCATGGAGGTCCCTGTCTCTCCGTATCTATCGGTGCCCTGGTCCGCGCCCATCACCGGCGCCGACCGATGAACCTATGCTCCACGCAAAACCTGACACCTTGTGTCATATTTCTTCAACTGGCGTACGGACACCAGGTGAATGTCATCGCGTGTCGAGCACGACCAGCCGAGTGTGTTCGGAAAGTAGCCTGCTCGCGGTCAGTCCGAACATGGTGTGGAAGCTGTCGCTGAAGTGCCCCGGCGAGGCGAACCCAGCCTCGATGGACGCCCGGGTCAGGTCCATACCTTCGCCGACCGCGAGCGCGACGTGCAGCATCCGTGCCCACAACCGGTACCGGCGGAAGCTGGTGTGGGCGTTCGCCGAGAACAGGTGCAGAAACCGTGACGTCGACAGGTGCACCTCGGCAGCGAGCTGCGCCGCGCTCATCTTCTGGTCAGGGTGAGCACGCATGATGCCGATCGCGGTGCGGATCCGCTCGTCCATCGCGCCAGGGTTCGGAGGGTCGACGAATTCCCGCAGTCGGGCCGGATCGGGGAACGAGGTTTCCTGTACGTGACCAATCAGCGACGACTCGTGCTGATAGTCGAGCCCGACCGAGGAGGTGCGTTCGGTCATCCGAGCGCGAACACCCTCCGCCAGGCCCGAGCCAGGGTCGAGGTAGAAGAACAGCATCCGGCCGTCGTCCGCGATGACCCGGTGTCGTGTTCGCGCCTGAATGAGGGCGCTGCGGGTACGCCGTTCACCAATGTCGTCGGCTTGTAGCGTGAACGGTCCGTCGACGCCCAACGCGAAGCAGTGCACGGAACCGGAGTGCGCCTTCAGCCTCAGTGAGGGCCCCAGATAGGCCGCCTGTCCGAGCCAGATCCAAATTCTTGCCTGCTCGGCACGACACGTTTCTGGAAGCGGGACATCGGCCACGAAGCCGATGATCGCACGTGTGCTCATAACCGCAGAGGAACGGCCAACACGCGGGCTGCGCCCACCAGGACGAATCAGACGGCGACTGGGGCAAGGGCTCCTTGTGGCGGCCGGATTGCTCAACGTGCTGCCCGGCGCTGGCGCCGTGTCGCCGGCCTGGGCCCGTTCGGCCTATGGCGTGGACGTCACGGGCGTGGACCTGGAGACGCTCATGCGGCATCGGGCGATCCTGCTGGCCCTGGTCGGCGTCACCGTGATCGTTTCGGCGTTCCGCCCGCACCTGCGCCCCGCCGCGGTGGCCATCAACGCGGCCAGCTTCGGCACCTTCCTGCTTCTCGTGCTGACCACCCCATCGCTGAACCAGCAGGTCGTCCGGGTGGCGCAGGTCGACGCCGTCGCGTTGCTCGTCCTGTCGGCGGGGACGGCCCTGCTCGCGTCCGGCCCCTGCGGGCGCCGCACGACGCCAGCGGTTCGAGGGCGCGAATGACGACAACGGTCATCATCATCGTCGGGATGTTCTTCTTCGGCATGGGCGTCTACGCGCTCGCCGCGCCTGCGGCACTTGCCCGTCCCTTCCGCATCGTCATCGATTCAGCAGAAAGCCGGTCCGAGATCCGTGCGGTCTACGGCGGGTTCGGCCTGGCGATCTCCGCCGTACTGGCTGCGGCGGCGCTCGACATCGGCGATATCCGGACCGGCGCGGTCATCACCGTCGCAGCGGCCCTTGCCGGAATGGCCCTCGGCCGGATGTTCTCCCGGATCGCCGACAAGGCCACTGCGTTCTACCCGATCTGGTGGTATTTCTGGATCGAGACCATCGCTGCCGCCCTGCTGTTCGGCGTCGCCTGACCCTGATCTTGGCGAGTCGTATCGCAGGCAGGGAAGGCACCGCCGATGGCTTCACTCGGCGGCGTCGCGTTCTGGGCCCCAGGCTCGGCTACCAACGGCGACGGGCGTACCGGCTTCCACACGCTCGATGCGGCACGCGAGCGTCCCGTCCCCTGCGAATGGGCGTTCCTCGACCTCAGCCCGTGGTCGGAGTTCTCGGTCACCAGCGGCGGACATGGCACGATGGCCGTGTCCTGCGCCGCAGGTGGCCGGGCACGACGCTGATGGAGTCGGGATGTCAGAACTGGCCGGCACGCCGGTGCCAGGATTGGCGAAACTGTGGACGCACGATCCGGTCACCGCCGGCCGGTATCGGCTGATCGGCCGACTGGGCGCGGGTGGACAGGGGGTCGTCTATCTCGGCGAGGACGACGCTGGTGACCGGGTCGCGGTCAAGATGATCAACGCCGATCTGAGTGATCCACGGGCCCGGTCGCAGTTCGTGAAGGAGATCGCCGCCGCACGCCGGGTCGCTCCGTTCTGCACCGCGCAGGTGCTCTTCGCCGAGGTGGATGGCGAGCAGCCCTATGTGGTCAGTGAATTCATCGAGGGTCCGACCCTGCACCGACACGTCCGCGAGCACGGCCCGGTGACCGGTAACTCCCTACACCGGCTCGCGGTCGGCACCGTCACCGCACTCGCCGCGATCCATGGTGCCGGCGTGGTGCACTGCGATCTGAAGCCGGACAATGTCGTACTCGGCAAGGACGGCCCTCGGGTGATCGACTTCGGCATCGCACGCGCGTTGGGAGTCACCGAGACGGCGTCCAGCCGAGTCATGGGGACCACCGCCTACATGGCGCCCGAGCGGTTCCGTAACGAGGCGGTCGGTCCACCGTGCGACGTCTTCGCCT
This sequence comes from Micromonospora sp. NPDC049903, assembly GCF_044460945.1. Taxonomy (NCBI): domain Bacteria; kingdom Bacillati; phylum Actinomycetota; class Actinomycetes; order Micromonosporales; family Micromonosporaceae; genus Micromonospora; species Micromonospora sp. NPDC049903. The sequence goes on along the minus strand of NZ_JBITKL010000013.1, from coordinate 102,666 downwards.
GGGCGGCCACGATCGCCTTCGCTGCCGGCGGTCAGCCGCCGTTCGGCAATGACTCGCTCTTCGCCGTGATGCACCGGGTGCTGCACGATCCACCCGAGCTGCCCGCGTTGCCTGCCGCACTGGACGAACTCATTCGGCAGTGCCTGGCCAAGGATCCGGCGGATCGGCCGGGTGCCGAACGTGTACTGGTACGGCTGCTCCGACAGGACGCCACGCTCACCAAGCCGCTACATCGGGAGAACCTGCTCGAAGTAGGCAACGAGACAGCGGGCGCGCCGACACCGAACCACCCGCTCCCCCAGCTCACGCCGACGGCACCGCAGCCGCACTCGACGACGTCGCGGACTCCGGCCCAGCCGACGGTGCCGACCCAGGCCCGGCCGACGCGGCCGGAACACGTGCCCGTGACGGAGCCCGCCGTCGGCGCCGAGCCCGACGGCGCGCTGCGGCGACTGCGGCGTGAGTCCCTGGACGCCTGGGGCCTTTCGACCGCACTCTTCCTCGGTTCGGTGGGCGCCGCCGGCGGCTACGTCGCGTCGAGCGCGATCGGCCCGGCCGCCGCAGTCGGGGCGGTCACCTTCGTCGTGGTCTACCTGGTTCGGCTGCTCGTCGCGACGGCGGTCGGGGGACGGTCCGACCACGGATGACTCGGTACGGTGGAGGTCTGGGCGCCGGCTGGCGCCGGATCGATAGGTTGACTGCCACCAGCCGTCTGCCGAGGAGGACGTCCCGATGACCCCACCCGCTACGCGTACACGGCAGTGGTTGCCCTACACCGCCGCCGTCACCGCCGGGCTGGTGGTCATCGTCGGAGCCTTCGTGTTCGTCCAACAGCGCGAAGCAGGCAGCGAGGGGCCCCGCACCGACTGCGCCATCACCCTCCAGGTCAACTCCTCCACGGAGAAGGCGGAGCTGCTGGTCGACCTGGCTGAGCGCTACAACAGCAGCACCCGGTCGATCGACGGCGGCGGCTGCGCCCAGGTGCACGTCAGCGCGTTGAACTCGGGCAAGGCCACCGAGGCGCTGGCCACCGGATGGACCCACACCGGCCTGCCGCAACCTCAGGTCTGGCTGCCGACGTCGAGCCTGTGGACCGGCCAGTTGCGGCTGCTCGACGAGGCCGCCGGGCGGGCGCCGCAGACGCCGGACCGCTACCCGTCGATCGCCAACAGCCCGCTGGTGATCGCGATGCCGCAGCCCAAGGCCGAGCTGGTACGCCAGCGCGGGCCGCTGGGTTGGGGGGAGATCCTGGGCCTGTCCGGGCGGGACGGGTGGGCGGGCTTCGGCAAGCCGGAGTGGGGCCGGTTCACGTTCGGCAAGGACAACCCGAACCTGTCCACCTCCGGGCTGGCGGCGACCATCGCCACCTACTACGCGGCCGTGCAACGGGCCAGCGACCTGACCCGGTCCGATTTGGCCAACCCAGCGGTCACCCAGTTCGTGCGCCGGATCGAGGCCAACGTGGCGCACTACAGCGACGACTCGGTGGACCTGCTGCGCAGCCTCGCCGAGGCGGACCTGGCGGGTCGTACGGATGACATGAGTGCCATCGTCCTGCAGGAGGCGCTGGTGGACCTCTACAACACGGGCACGCTGAGCCCTCGGCAGGACGGGCAGGAGCGGGGCCTCCGGCCGAACGTCCCGCTGGTCGCCGTCCACCCCAAGGAGGGCACGTTCAACCTGGACCACCCGTTCGTGGTGCTGCCCTCCGCCGATGAGGGGCAGCGCGCGGCAGCGGACGACTTCCATGCCTTCCTGACCGAGGACGCCCAGCAGGAGAGCTTCGCCCGCCTCGGTTTCCGGGACCACGAACGCCGAGCCTCGGCGGAGTTGCTTGCCAGCGTCGGCGACGAGCCCACCGGCGGGCTGACCTACTTCGAGCCCCCGGCCCCGCAGGTGGTCGGCGCGATGCTGGACGGCTGGCACACCCTCCGCAAGAAGGCCAACATCCTGATCGCCCTGGACACGTCAGGGTCGATGCAGGCGATGGTCGGCACCCGTACCCGTTTCCAGGTCGCCTCGGCGGCGGCGGGCAAGGGTCTCGCGTTGCTCAACTCCGAAGACCGGGTGGGGCTCTGGTCCTTCTCCTCGGAGACCCGGGAGCGGCCGAAGAGCCCCTACCGTGAGGAGGTTCCTCTCGGTGCGTTCGATCAGAAGCGGATCACCCGCAAGATCGACGGCCTGCACGTCGAGGGCGGCACCGCGCTCTACGCGACGGTCCGGGCCGCACACCGGGAGCTGCTCGACCGGTACGACCCGCAGCGGATCAACGCGATCGTCGTGCTGACCGACGGCAAGAACGAGTACACCAAGGACAACGACCTCACCCGCCTGCTCGACGAGGTCGCCCTGGACCCGCAGCGTCCGGTGAAGGTGTTCTGCATCGCCTTCGACCGGGAGTCGGACTTCGCCACCCTGGACAAGATCGCCAAAGCGTCGTCGGGCAAGGCCTACGACGCCACCGATCCCGCCACGATCGACGAGGCGTTCGTAAAGCTGGTCAGCAGTTTCTGACGCACTCTCACTCCGGGACGTCGTCGGACGGCGTCAGCGCGCCGCGAACACCCTCAGTGCACTGACGTCGATCCGTGCCGCCCGTCCGGACGGAGCATCGATCCCCCGCCTTCCTGGACAACCTGTCCGCAAGGCCACACGATCCGGGCATGGGCTGCCGGCACGAGGTCGAGCGGTGCCGTCCCAGGAGCAGAAGCGCCGCATGCGGCCCGAGTCGGCCACGGATCTTGGGCTGATCAGGCCAGGCTCGCTCGCGCCGCACGGGACGGTCCGTCCATCCCGGCTTGGTAGTGCAGAGTGACGATCTCTTTGTGGCGGCTGACGTCGATGAGTGTGAGATGGATGTGCTTATCGGGGCCGCGGAAGCGTACGCCGTCGCCGAGCAGGATCGGGGCGATGTGCACGATGACCTCGTCCACCAGGCCGGCGGCCAGACACTGGCTGGCGACGTCCGCGCCGATGATGAGCACATCCCGTCCTGTCGCGGCGATCCGGGCTTCGTCGACGACAGGTTCGACGTCGCCGGCACGGACTGCCACACCATGGAGCGGTCGCTCGGTGGGGCGGTGGGTGAGCAGGTACTGCGGGCCGGACCAGGCGCCGTCGAACACTTTCCTGCCGTCTCGTTCTCCCGCCTCGTAGCTGCGTCGTCCGGCGATCACGGCTCCGGTGCGCTCAACCACGGCGGCGGCTGTCGGATCCTCCGGGTCGAAGTGGTCGAAGACCCAGGTGACGTCGTCTCCTGGGGTGGCGATGTAGCCGTCGAGCGAGACGGTCGCGTGCCACAGCACTCTTCCTTGCGGGCGATCTGACATGGGTTCTCCCTAGGTACTCGGCCATGGATCCGATTGCAACATGCAATCGGTCCGAACAGCCTAGGGGAACCGGGAGTAGTCTGCAATCAGTTCGCGGGGCATCAGGAGGCTTCATGAGTGAGCATCGTTCGGACTGTCCGATCAACCTCGCCTTGGAAGTGATCGGGGACACCTGGTCGTTGCTGGTGATCCGCGACATCATGTTCGGCAATCGCCGCCACTTCCGCGAACTGCTCACACGCTCCGACGAAGGGATCGCGTCCAACATCCTCGCCGACCGGCTGCGCCGCCTCCTCGCCAACGACCTTCTCTCGCAAGCCCCGGACCCCCGACACAAACAACGACGCATCTATCACCTCACCGAGCGATCCATCCAGCTCGTCCCGGTGCTCGCGACGCTTGGCGCATGGGGGCGGCAGCACCTACCGGTAAGCCCCGAGCTCAGTATCCGAGCCCGGATACTCGACGAGGGCGGCCCGCACCTGTGGCACCAGTTCATGGACGAGTTGCGGGAGACGCACCTGGGCCAGCCCCGGCCAGCCGGCGCCACCTCGATCGCCGCCCAGTTGGAGGCGGCCTACCAGGCGGAACTGGCGCGCAGAGCCTGACCCGTCCGTGGTCGAGGCGGTAGGCCCAGCTGCGGGTCACAGTCGCCACTCGCGGGCGAATCGGCGGACCGCGTCATGTCGACGGGCGTGCGCGGGTGAGTGACGTTCGCCGCGATGCCGACTGACCGTTGGTGCGTGGGGGGCCGAGTGGATAACTTCGAGCCCTCAGGGTGGGCGACGGGCGGAGGCTGGATGACGCATGGCAACGCTGAGTATCGCTACGCAAACACGGCGATACTGTCGGTTACGGCTTTGGAGGCGCCGGTCATCGTCACCTCTGATGAGTTCGATGAGCAGCTGAGCGAGACCTTCCGGCGGCTGAGACTACGCCCAGGGATGCTTCAGCGGATCGCCGGAGTTCAGGAGCGGCGCTGGTGGCCGGAGGGTTTCGGATTCGCCGAGGCGGCGGCGACGGCCGGGGCCAAGGCACTGTCGGAGGCGGGTGTCGACGCGCGTGACGTCGGCCTGTTGATCAACACGTCGGTGTCCCGCGCGCATCTGGAGCCCTCGACGGCGGTCGAGATCCATCACGCTCTGGACCTGCCGCCGTCGGCCTTGAACTTCGACATCGCCAACGCCTGCCTCGGCTTCGTCAACGGGATCCAGGTCGCTGCCAACATGATCGACGCCGGGCAGATCCGGTACGCGCTGATCGTGGCGGGCGAGAGTTCCCGCGAGGCCCAGCAGGTGACCATCGAGCGGTTACGGAGGTCCGACTCCACCCGCGACGACGTCCGGGAGCAGTTCGCCACGTTGACCCTCGGTTCCGGCGCGGCCGCGATGGTGTTGGCCGCCGCCGGCAGCCATCCACAGGAACACCGGCTGATCGGCGGTGTGAGCAGGGCGGCCACTCAACATCACCAGTTGTGCGTCGGGGACAACACGCGGATGCGCACCGACGCGAAGGGCCTACTCGACGCGGGTGTGGACCTCGCGGAGGCGACCTGGGCGCATGCCGAGTCGTGGGGTTGGCAGGACATGGACCTCTACGTCATGCATCAGGTGTCGGCGGCGCACACGCGGGGCGTCGCCGAGCGGCTTGGCCTCGACCATCGGAGGGTCCCGGCGACGTTCCCGCTGTGGGGAAACGTGGGCCCGGCGTCGCTACCGATGACCCTGGCCCAGCAGGCTGGATCGCTCCAATCCGGGGACCGGGTGTTGTGCATGGGGGTCGGTTCCGGCCTGAACACGTGCGCGCTGGAGGTCGTGTGGTGAGCAGCCGGCAGGAGGGGCCACCGCTGGGGTTGCCCGGTCTGGACAGTGCGTGGTCCCGGTGGGTCACGGCGACGGACAGTCAGGGCGTGGAGCGCACCTGGCATGTCCTGGACACCGCCGCTGCGGACTCGGACAGCGCGATCCAACCCGTGGGAACGCTGCTGTGCGTGCACGGCAATCCCACCTGGTCGTACCTGTGGCGGCACCTGCTGGCCCGGTTCCAACGGGCTGACGCTCCCCGGTGGCGGGTGGTCGCCGTGGACCATCTGGACATGGGGTTCTCCGAGCGCACCGGCACCGTACGCGGGCTGGCGCAGCGGATCGACGACCTCACCACGGTCACCGACGCGCTCGGCATCACCGGGCCGGTCGTCACAGTCGGGCACGACTGGGGCGGGTCCATCTCCTTGGGTTGGGCGCTGCGTCACCGCGACCAGCTGCGTGGTGTCGTCCTGACCAACACTGCGGTGCACCAGCCGAGTGGGTCGCCGGCGCCCGCACTGATCCGCCTGGCCCGACTACCCGGTGTGTTGCCGACGGTGACCGTGCGGACGCAGACGTTCCTGCAGGCCACCCTCGCATTGGCGAACCCGTGGCTGCCGAAGCCGGTCCGCGAGGGCTATCTCGCCCCCTACCGTGGTGAGGACCGACGGGCGGCGATCGGCGGCTTCGTCGCGGACATCCCGCTCGGTCCCGAGCACCCGAGCTGGCAGGCGCTGCAAGAGGTCGCGCAGCATCTGGACACGCTGGCGGGGATACCGGCACTGCTGCTGTGGGGGCCGCGCGACCCGGTCTTCGGCGAGGTGCACCTGCGCGACCTGCGCCACCGGCTGCCGCACGCACAGGTACACCGGTTCGAAGGCGCCGGTCACCTGCTCGCCGAGGACGCTGATGTCGCCGGTGCGGTCGCCCAGTGGCTGGTCGACCTGGACCGCCGGCCCGCCGAGCCGATCGCGCCACCGGAACCGGCGGCGCCGTGGCGTCCGCTGTGGGCGGCGTTGGCGGAGCGTGCCGAGGACCAGTCGGTCGCTCTGGTGGAGCTGGCGAACAACGGTCGGCAGATCAGCTGGTCGTTGCTGTGGCGACGCATTCAGGAGATCGGGGCCGGTTTGTCGGCCTCCGGAGTGCGTCGCGGCGATCGGGTGGCACTGCTCGTACCGCCCGGCGCCGATCTGACCGCCGCCGTCTATGCGTGCCTTCGCATCGGTGCGGTGATCGTGGTAGCCGATCCCGGGCTGGGACTGGGCGGTATGAGCCGAGCGCTCCGCAGCGCCGACCCCTCGCACCTCGTCGCCATCGGCCCCGGACTCGCTCTCGCCCGCGCCCTGCGCTGGCCCGGAAGGCCGCTCGGGGCCGGACCTGGCGCCGCCGTGCTGGGGGCGCTCACCCTGGGCAAGCTGGCCCGCCTCGGCGCCGACGTCCGGGACCTTCCGGCCCCGCCAGACCCGGACGACGACGCGGCCGTGCTGTTCACGTCCGGTTCCACCGGGCCGGCGAAGGGTGTGGTCTACACCCACCGCCAGCTCGCCGCGATGCGGGACGCGCTGTTCGGCCTCGGGATGAACGCCGACGCCGGAATCGTGGCGGCCTTCGCGCCGTTCGCACTCTTCGGACCGGCTCTCGGCACCCCGTCGGCGATCCCGGACATGCGGGTCACCGCCCCACGAACGTTGACCGCCGCCGCTCTCGCCGAGGCGGTGGCCGCAGTCGACGCTTCGGCGGTGTTCGCCTCACCGGCCGCGCTACGCAACGTGGTCGACACCGGCGACGGGGTGGACGATCGCCAGCGCACCGCGTTGGAGGACGTGACATTGCTGCTGAGCGCGGGCGCGCCGGTGCCCGCCGCGCTGCTCACACAGACGCGAGCCTTGATGCCCAAGGCGCAGCCGCACACGCCCTACGGGATGACCGAGGTCCTCCCGGTCACCGACATCACCCTCGACGAGATCGTCGAGGCCGAGCCGGGTGACGGTGTCTGCGTCGGCCGGCCGTTGCCGGGTGTTCAGGTGGCGATCGCGGCCCTGGACTCGACCGGTACGCCGTCCGAGCAAGCCGGTTGCGCTCCTGGGCTGACCGGCGAGATCCTGGTCAGGGCCGGGCATGTGAAGGATCGGTACGACGGGCTCTGGCTGACCGAGCGGGACAGCTCCCGCACTCCCGGATGGCACCGCACCGGCGACGTGGGCTACCTGGATCCCGAAGGCCGGCTCTGGGTGCAGGGTCGACTGGCCCATATCCTGCTCACCTCCGACGGCGTGCTCGCCCCGGTCGGCATCGAGCAGCAGGTCGAATCGGTGCCGCAGATCGCGCGAGCTGCCGTGGTCGGTGTGGGACCGCCCGGTGTGGCGAAGGTCGTGGTGATCGCCGAGACCCTGCCCGGGACCCGCCATGCCCGACTGGCTAGCCGAGACCTGGCCGACGCGGTACGTGCCGCGACCGTGCCACCGGTCGCGGCCGTGTTGGTGGTCCCGTCCCTGCCCACCGACATCCGCCACAACTCGAAGATCGACCGCACGCGGCTACGGGACTGGGCGGAACGAGTGCTCGCCGGCGGGAGGGTCAGCGGACTGTGAGAATCCTGGTCACCGGTGCCAGCGGCATGCTCGGCGGTGCCACTGCCACCGCGTTGCGGAGGCGTGGCGACGAGGTCCGCGTCCTGCAACGTCGACCCAGCGGCCTGGCCGGGGTCGACGAGCGCCGCGGCGACATCACCGACCCGGAAGCCGTCCGGGCGGCTGCGGAGGGGGTCGACGCCGTGGTCCACCTGGCCGCGAAAGTGTCGATGACCGGCCCGTGGCGACAATTCGAGCACATCAACATCGGCGGTACGGCCACCGTGCTCGCCGCTGCCCAGGCAGCCGGCGTGACGCGATTCGTGCACGTGTCCTCGCCGTCGGTCGCTCATCATGGCACCGGTCTGGTCGGTGCCGGAGCCGGCGCAGCCGACCCCGAGCGGGCCCGGGGAAACTACGCCCGCAGCAAGGCCTCGGCGGAGTCGCTCGCACTGGCCGCCGACTCGCCCGACTTCGCCGTGGCGGCGATCCGCCCCCACCTGGTCTGGGGACCGGGTGACACCCAGTTGGTGGGCCGCATCGTCGAGCGGGCCCAGGCCGGCCGGTTGGCACTGGTCGGCCAGGGGACCGCCCTGATCGACACGACGTACGTGGACAACGCCGTCGACGCCCTCGTCGCCGCGCTCGACCGGGTGCCCGAGGCGGACGTACACGGGCAGGCCTTCGTCGTGACCAACGGCGAGCCACGGACGGTGTACGAACTCGTCGAGCGTATCTGCGTCGCCGCCGGGACAGCGCCACCGAGACTTCGGGTACCGGTGGCCGCAGCGAAGGCCGGCGGCACCGCAGTGGAGTGGCTGTGGTCGGCGCTTCGGCAGACCGACGAACCACCCATGACCCGGTTTCTGGCCGAGCAGTTGTCCACCGCACACTGGTTCGACCAACGCCGGACCCGAGAGGCACTGCGCTGGTCACCGCAGGTGACGCTGGATGAAGGCTTCGTTCGGCTAGCTGCGGCGTACCATCCACACTGAGCCGGTTCCATCGTGGTCGAGGGGGCCTGAGCAGGTAGGCAAGGGCGCGTCATTGCTCTAGCTCCCGTCAGGACGGAAGCAAGGCGGCGCGAACCGCTGCCGGGGCGTTCACCAGGCCGGCACCGGCCGCACCGCAGCCAGTCTCCGGCCCGGTCACGGGCGTCGCCGTGGAGTTCAGCAGCGCCCGGGTCCGGGGGAGGTCGCCGATCAGCGCCGGGGCCGCCGACCACATCAGCGCCACCACCCCCGCCACCTGCGGCGCCGCCATCGACGTGCCGGACATCTCGCCGTACCCGCCGCCCGGCAACGCCGACCTGATCCGGGCGCCCGGCGCGACCAGGTCCGGCTTGGCGCCCGGTCCCCGGCTGGAAAACGCCGCCACCGCACCCGCGTGGTCGGTCGCGCCGACGGTGACCACATCCGGGTACGGCCCCGGCGGCAGGTTCACCGTCGCGCAGCCGGGCCCGCTGTTGCCGGCCGAGGCGACGACGAACGTCCCGGCGACCGCGAACGCGGCGGTGGCCGGGACGAACGTGGCCAGGTCGCAGCCTTCGACCGCCGGGCAGTTCCACGAGTTGGTCAGCACCTGCGGACCACGGCCAGGTCGCCCGTCCGCGATCGGATCGCCGCCGACCGGGAACGGCGCCATCATGAACTGCAGGCAGTCCAGGTAGCGGGCCGGGCTGCTCAGGTTGCGGTCCATGTTCACGCAACCGACCCATTGGGCGTCCGGCGCCACCCCGATGCCGCCACCTACCGCCGAGCCGAGCGTGTGGGTGCCGTGGCCGCCGTGATCGACCGGTGCCCGGGTGCCGTTCCATGGATCCAGCCAGGAGTCGTCGCCGCCCCGAAAGTTCGCGGACAGCGCTGGATGGGTGCCGTCCACCCCGCTGTCGGAGGCGCCGACGACCACGCCGGCGCCTCGGACCCCCAGCTCGGACCAGACCCGATCAGCCCCGATCGCCGTGATGTTCCAACCGTCGCCGGGCGTCGGGTCGACCGGGCCGTCGTCGGTGTCGCGCGGCAGAGGCAGGGGCCGCAGGTGCGGGCTGAGCAGCACCCGGTCGACATCGGCTCGACGGTCCAGCCAGGGCCTCAGCCACGGGCCGGCGTCCACCTCCAGCGCGTTGATCAGGTAATACCGGGTGTAGCCGATTCCGAGGCGGTCCAGGTCGCGGCGAAGACCGGCCTGGGTGCGCTCGGCCTGCGCGACCAGCCGGCCGTGCACTTCGCTGGCCCGTGCGTCCCGGCCTGACAGGCCGATCCGCGAGGTATCGATATCGGACAGGTCGGCCTGGTCGGCGAGGATCACGAACAGCCGGTCACCATGGAACCCCGGCTGTCCGGCGCCGACGTACACCACCGTGCCGATCAGCAGCAGCGCTGCCGCGTACCCTCGCCCGGGAATCGTGAAGCGGAAGACCACGCCGGCCGTGACCGCGATCGCGGCCGTCCCCGCCCCGGCGATCGCGGTCCAGATCGGCACATCCCGGCCGGTCAGCATCACGGTCACCTCCTCCGGACCCACGAACGCCAGCGGCCCGAGCACGCCGAGTCCGGTCAGCACCCCGACCGCCAGCCGGCCGCGCATCCGGGCGACCGCGAACCCGGCCAGCGCCGTCGCGGGCAGCGCCAGGCTCGGACCTGGCTGACCCACACCAGCGGTGATCAGAATCAGACCAATACCGAGAACCACACCGTTCCCGGGGTACGCCGGGGCGAGCACCGCCGCGGCCAGCCACCCGACCGCGCCCGCCGCGATCACCGCCAGCGCCGTCTCGACAGGCCCGCCGAGCGCGCCCACCCACAGCCAGGGCAGCAGCAGGCCCACCCCGGCGACGATCGCGGCGGGCACGGTCCGGTATTCGGCCGGCCGGCGGTTCCGCGCGATGAGCGCGCCCAGCGCAGCCAGCACGGCGAGCACCGACAGATAAAGCTCGTGCTCGCCAACCGGCACGATCCGGGCCGTGCCGAGCACCAGGCCACCCGCTGCGGCCCACACCCAGACCCGGGCGACCGCGTCCCGCCTGCGGACCGCGAGCAGCACGGACGGCATCGCGGCCAGCACCGCGCCGAGCGCGCCGTAGGCGACTGCGGTCCCGCCGCCGGGCTGTTCCCCGGCCGCCTTGACCGTATCCTGCCCGGCCTGCCACGCAAGCCACTGCGCCGCCACACTGACCGCGACCGCCCACACCCCGGCCCCGGCCACCCGCCACGACTTCATCACCCGCGGAAGGTACAACATGGACGGTCGGGGTCCGTGTCGGAGCTGGCTGTGGTCAGCTTCGGCGTGATCGCCCACGTGGTCATCGCCGAGTCCGGTCTGCGGTGGCGGCATCACCGCGGCGGTCCCGCCTACGCACCGGCCCACGCGTCCGGGCGTCGGCGTCGCGCTGCGGCGTACACCACAGAAGTGGAATATCTCGTTCCACTTGATACGGTGAGGTTCATGCAGGAGTCCGTGGGATCGGGCCGGGCGCTGCGGCGTGATGCGCAGGCAAACCGGCAACGCATCATCGAGGCCGCCCGCCAGACGTTCGCCACGCGCGGGGTGTCGGCGACCTACGACGACGTGGCCCAGCAGGCCGGCGTCGGTGTCGGCACCGTCCATCGGCGCTTCCCGACCAAGGAGTCGCTGCTCGCGGCCGCTCTTGAGGAGCGCTTGGAACGGCATGCGTCGGCGATCGAGGCGGCACTGCACGCGCCGACCGGCTGGGACGGCCTTGTGCGTTTCCTGTGCCGTGCTGCCGAGTTGCACGCCACCGACCGCGGTGTCCGCGACGTCGAGTTGGGGGCGGGTTTCGACGAGCGGTACCTGGCGCAGATCCGTGACCGGATCATGCCGATCATCCGGCAGTTGGTCGCGCGTGCCCGCGCCGAGGGCACGTTACGTCCGGACGTCACCGCCGAGGACATCCCCGTGCTGCTGACCATGATCAGCGAGGTCGCGCACCACAGCCAACAGAGCCGTCCCGAGACCTACACCCGCTACCTGCGGCTGCTCATCGACGGTCTGCGCGCCTCGCCGGAGGCGAGCGATCTGGGCACGCCGACGACCGGCGCCGATGTCGACGCGCTGTTGCGGCAATGGCTGCCCGGTGTGCAACGACGGCACTGAAGTCGGGCGATCGGTGTCCATGCACCTGACCGTCCGCTCCGCGAAAGGCGCCTGGCATGCCGCCGGCCCGCCTGTCCGACCCCGCCGGGGACAGCACGCCGTCTGCCCCGACCAGGCAGACACCGACCGGATGTGGAGACCTTCATTGCGCGCGTATGAGTTGACCGGATTCGGCGGCCCGGAGGTTCTCCGCCTCGGTGACCGCAGCGACCCGGTCCCGGGAGCCCACGACGTGGTCGTCGACACCCGCGCGGTCGGCCTCAACCCGATCGACATCCTGCAACGCTCCGGCACCTTCCGGTTCGCCAACCCCGTCCGTTTCCCCGTCGTGCCCGGAAACGAGTTCTCGGGCGTCGTGTCTGCCATCGGCTCCGGAGTGACGACCCTGGCCGTCGGCGACGCCGTCTTCGGCCGTACCAACAAAGCACGCCTCGGTGCGCTGGCGGAGAAGGTCGCCATCGAAGCAGACCTGGTCGCGCCGATGCCGCGCACGCTCGACTTCGCCGCCGCTGCGGCCGTCCCGCTGGCCGGTACGACCGCCCTCCAGGCCGTCCGCGACGCTCTCGCGATCCAGGCCGACGACCGGCTGCTCATCACCGGCGGCTCCAGCGTGGTCGGCATGTTCGCGATCACCCTCGCCGCCCGCGTCGGCGCCCACGTGGTGACCACCGCCTCCGCCGCTTCTGAGCCGCTCCTGCGCAGCCTCGGCGCCACCGAGGTCATCGACTACCGATCCCGGCGAATCGAAGCAGTCCCGGGGCAGTTCACCAAGATCCTCGATCTCGTCGGCGGTCCACAGCTGACCGCATTGCTGGGGGTCGTGTCCCCGGGCGGCCGGCTCGTGACGGTCACCGCGACCCCGACGCCCGGATCGATCCGGCACGACTACCCGATGCCGGTCTGGCGCGCTGTAGCCCTCGACGCGGCCTTGTGGCTCGCCACACTCGGGCCCCGGGGACGCGCACGCGCCGGAGGCTTCACCTACCGTTTCCTGTCCATGCGCCCGAACGGACAGGACCTACGCGAACTCGGCGCGCTCATCGACAGCGGCGTCCTGCAGGTGAGAATCGACAGCGCCTACCGCTTCGACCAGGCAGTGGAGGCATTCGCCCGCGTCGAGACCCGCCGCGCCAAAGGCAAGGTCGTCGTCCTCACCGGGTCAGCGACCTGAGCCTCGACCCACGCACCGCCCGCTACGAGGATCCGGCCGCCGCGACCGCTGGCGCGACGGGCCACTGCCCGCGTGACGTGGTCGCGGGTGTGGTCGGTGGCATCGGCGTACCCGTCGACGACGTCGAGCTATTGCCGTCAATCGATGCGCCGGGCATGCTGTTCGCAGCGCCGCACAGCCAGGAGTTCCAGTGCCGGACGCACGCCGACCACGTCCGAGCCGCAGATCATATGCGCCGATGCCGCCACCGTCATGAGCAGAGAAGGGGTCAGCGGGTCTTCTTCGTTGCGCGTTTGCGGGGCGGGGTCAACAGGTCGGCGACCGCAGCGATGGCAGACGGCACGAGACGGTAATACGCCCAGACACCACGCTTGTCACGCTCAAGCAGACCAGCCTCAGTGAGAATCCGCAGATGATGACTCACCGTCGGCTGAGACAGCCCGAGAGGCTCAGTCAGGTCACTGACCGACGCCTCCCCCTCCGGAGCCGACTGAATCAGGCTGAGCAGTCGCAGCCGAGCCGGATCAGCGAAAGCCTTCAACACCCCCGCCAGCCGCTCGGCATCAGCACGCTCGAACGGCTCACCGGCCAGAGGCGAGATGGCGGGCGTCACAGTCTTCACAGTTGCCACGCCTTGCATCGTTGCAGGAAAACACATCAATCCGCTGGTGAACGAGGGCAGGATCACCCGGAGCTCGTGTGGCGGCCCCGCCGCTCGGGTCGATCGCGTGCCCAGCGACGACGTGGTGGCGAGGACCGGCGAGCGGTCCGAGAGCTCACGCTGCGCACCCTGCGGACTGTGCGAGCGGCTTCGGGTCGGCCGCTATGCGGCGACCGATATCGCACCGGTGATACCCGGTGCGACCATCGTGCTACCAGTTGCAGGGTGTCTCACCAGCGGTGCCTCATCCACTCTGACCGGCGTCAACCTCCTGTCACCCGACGCCTCCAGGCCCCAGGCCGGCGGAAGGGCACGAGTCCTCGTCACATCTGGAGCCATCGGTAGTGGACAAGTCCGGCCGTCGCGCGTTTTGGTATCACGTCATCCTTGCTGTGGTGTGCGCGGGCGGCGGGATACTCCTGTTCAACCTTGGGTATCGCACGTACCCGGTGGTGGCGCTCGTCGGCGCGACCGCCTGGCTGGGGATGGCAGTTCGATCCGCACGCGACACCGAAACGGCAGTTAGTGACGTGGAAGAAGGCCGGTGCGAGCACCGCGCCAGTATCCACACCGATTCCGTTCCCCCCTCGCTGGTGGGCATACCCTGACCACGAGCACAGCTTCCGCAGGCACGTCACACGCTCGGGCTCGACCGGTCCGCGCCCGCTGCTCGACCCGAGAGGTACTCCTATGCCCGACACGTCGGAACCCGTCACGTACCTCATCGTGGACGGGGAGAACATCGATGCCACTCTCGGCAACAGTGTTCTGGAGCGCCGTCCGGCACCTGCGGAGCGACCTCGGTGGGAGCGGCTACGGGATTTCGCGCGGGACACGTGGCAGCGGCCGGTGAAGGGACTGTTCTTCCTCAACGCCTCCGGTGGCGCTCTGCCGATGCCCTTCGTCCGGGCCCTCCTGAGCATGGACTACCGGCCCATCCCGCTCGCTGGATCGTCGGATCAGAAGGTGGTGGACATCGGCATCCAGCGGACGTTGGACGCCATCGCCCGACGCCCCGGCAACGTGATGCTCGCCAGCCACGACGGCGACTTCCTCCCGCAGATCGGGGAACTCCTGCGAGGTGACCATCAGGTCGCGGTCGTCGGGTTCAAGGAGTTCCTCAACGCCGGCTTCGCCGACCTGCCGGGCCTGCAGGTGTTCGACATCGAGGAGGACGCGGACTGCTTCACCAATGTGCTTCCGCGGGTTCGCATCATCGATCTCGAGGACTTCGACCCGGAGCGCTTCCTGTAAGCCGGACGGCATCCGCGGACCGGCTGACGGCGAGCACCAGTTCACAGGCGGACAAGCCGCGACTGATCGCTCGCCGTGGCCCGGGCTGTCGTTCGCCGAGGGTTGCCAGGCTAGTTTGCTCGGATGAGTTCTCTCGAAGACGTCGCAAGGCGTGACGGTTGGCGATGCTGGGTCTGCGACGAGTTGGTCGACCCGCACATGTCGGTGAACGACCCGCGTGGTCCCAGCGTCGACAGCCGTACCGCCGACAGGAAGGCCAAGGTCGCCGAGCGGCTCGCGCATCGTGCCTGCAACACCCGCAAGGGCGCGGTCAAGGTGGTCATCGCCTGGCCGGAGCGTCTGCACGTGGTGGAACCGGCATCGCTGATCGCCGTCGCCGAGCGACTCGAACGCAAGGGTGGCCGCGAGCTGGTCGCCCGCTGTCCAAGCCGAAAGGATGCCCAGGAGGCGGCGGAGTGGCTGGTCGACCGGCTCTACCGGCTGGTGCCCGGACTGCCGGTTACCGCGAGCGTCGACGCGGGCGGCGGACAATACCTCGTCGCCTTGGCCACCGGCCGCCGCTGACCGACTGCCCTGCTCGAAAGGCCGCGCCGGCCAGGGCAACCCGCTCCGAACCGTCACCCACGCCGTCACTCACGCGCTCCCCACTCACAATGCGTCGATCTGAGCGAACGGCTCGCGCGTCCGAGAGGTCACGGCAGGGACTATCGTTCCTGTGTGGACGTGGTGGAGCGGTCACGACGGGCGACAGCGTCGCTGCGGCGCTACCTGGCGCCACTGGAGTTCACCGACTGGTCGGCCGTCCGGGTCACCGCCGAGTTGACCCGCCAGGTCGTGAACTGGGGCGTGAAGCACGGATGGCGAGTGCGCCGCGAGGTACCCAGCATCGCCGGTCTACCCGGAGCACACCCTGACCGACCCGGCTACCTGGACGTCGTCTGTCAACGGCTCGACGGACCACCGATCGCCATCGAGATCGACCGCACCGACAAGCAGTGGTCCAGCCGCAAGCTGCTGTGCGAGGCCGACGCCGCTGCGATCCCGCTCTGGGTTCACTGGAACGACGCGAAGACCTGGATCGTGCCCGACCCGATTGGTGTGGTCCGGGTACCCACCACCAGCCGGCGGGTCGCCGGGCGACTGCTCTACTCCCGGGCTGCCGACGAGCACCCGCGCCGGACGCCCACGACGCCACCGGTGCCACCGGTGCCACCGGCCGAGGAGACGGTGGCCCCGCCGCCGGAAGGCCCGGCGCGACCGCGCGCACGCTGCTCGGCTGTCACCACCAAGGGCCAGCCCTGCCTGATCGACCCACGACCATCCGGTCTGTGCCACGTTCACGACCCGGCGGTGCAGTGCGGAGCCATCAATCGCAGGGGCAGGCGCTGCACCCGAGGTCTGCACAGCAGAGCCAAATGAGTGGTCGCCGGTGTAACCGTCGTAGATGCCGTATACACGGTCGCTGAGCCAGACTCCGACTTGTTGCGGCTCGCCTCCTGAACTACTGCTACTGCAGTACCCGAGGATCGCTCAGAAGGCCGGCGACGCCGCGGATGTGGTAGGTGCTCATGAAGTCGTAGACGTCCAGCGCCGTGCCGAACTCGTCCTCGATCTTCGCAAGGACCTCGACCGCAACAATCGAGTCGCCGCCGAGGTCCAGAAAGTCGTCGTGCACGCCGATCCACTTGAGGTTCATGGTGCTGGCCCAGATCGACAGGAGCCGCTCTTCGACTCCGTCGACCGGACCTTCGAACAGGGTGCACGTGCCGGCGATGACGGCGGACCGGACGTATTCGGTGTCGAGCGTGTTACCGGCGAGCGGCATGGCGTCAACGAGCAGCACGCCGTCCAATCCACAGCCCGCACCCAGCCGGTCCCACACGTAGCCACGAAGCTCCGGCCCGCTGACGTACTGGGAGAACTCGACCACGCCGATCGTGACGTCCCGATCGTCGTGGCGGATCGTCGTCGCCCGGGCATCACGCACGGCCGGATGCCCCAGCAGGGTGGATGCGAACTCTGCCAAGCCAACCATCAACCGCTCCTTTGGTAACGGCGGCAATCCGGGCCGTCGGCGCGGATTGACAACATTCGCCAATGTGCCACGGAAGCTTGAGCGATCGCAGAGAAGAACCGGCAAAAGTTCCGGAAGTGGTTGACTGCCGTTGCTTCCTACCGCCTGTCCTTGCCTACGCCGGCCGAGTGAACCACAATTATTCGAGGGTGGCGAACGTGCGACTGTTCGCTATTTGACGCCATATTGTCACCGGCCAGGGGGTAATGGACGATGAACGAGATCAGCTATGCACAGTCGTCGTCGCTCGTCGAAGAGGACAGGCCAAGCACTACCACGGAGCGGGCCATCGCCGAGGTGTGGGCCGAGGTACTGAATCTCGACGAGGTCGGGCGGCACGACAACTTCTTCGACCTGGGCGGCCACTCGGTGCTCGCGACGCAGGCCGTGGCCAGGTTGTGCGTCGCCCTGGACCGGCAACTGCCGGAGCGGGCCTTGTTCGACTGGCCGACCGTCGCGACTCTGGCCTCGGCCCTGCCCGGCTACCCTGTCGCCGAACAGATTGCGCCCATCGGGCGTCGGTGAACGACAGGCCTGGTGGGCTACGGGACCGAAGCACCGCTGCCTCATCCCGCGGGTCGGACAAACCGATCAAGCCGGACCCACACGATATGCCGGATCCTCACGACATCGAGCGACCGAACTATCGTTCAGAATTTAGCGGGGTTTCGTCCATCACAGGCCATCAGTAAGACGATCTGTAACCGGTCAAATCGCCTCCCGACGAATTGAGACTACTCGCGGCATCCCTGCTCCGCGACCCCGCTCGAGTGCGCCCGGTTGCCGCCCGAGAAACTTCCGGAACAAACGTGATTGATGATCGTCGTTCCGTGATACCGTATGCTGGCCGACATGGTGCGAGTCGAGTTCCGGGTTCTCGGAACATTGGAAGCCGTGGTCGATGGTTCCCCCGTGCCGATAACCTCCCCGCGGCAACGTATAGTGCTGGCCAATTTGCTGATGGCCGCCAACCATGTCGTGACCGTGGAAAAGCTGATCGGCGCAGTCTGGGACGATTCCCCGCCGACCAGCGCGCGTGGTCAGATCCAGATCTGCATCTCGGCGTTGCGCCGGGCTCTCGGCAGTCCGGAGATCATCGACACCAGCCCAATCGGGTACTCCATCCGGGTGGACCGCCAGCAGCTCGACTACCTCATGTTCGACGACGCTCTCGCCCGGGGCCGGTCCGCCGCAGCCAAAGGTCGGCTGGACGAGGCGCTGACGCACCTGGACCGCGCGATCGCCATCTGGTCCGGACCGGCCTTGGGCGGAGTGCCCGGCCGGGCCGCCGAAGTCGTCTCCCACCGTCTGGAGGAGCGGCGGATCATGGCGCTGGAGGACCGCGCCGAGATTTGTCTGGGCCTGGGCGGTCATCGGGAACTGGTCGAGGAACTGGTCGCGTTGACCACGGAGCACCCCCTGCGGGAACGCCTGTGGGGGTTCCGGATGCTCGCGCTGTATCGGTCGGGACGGCAGGCAGAGGCGCTGGCGACGTACCGTACGGCCCGCACCAATCTGGTGGGCGAGCTCGGCATCGAGCCGAGCCAGTACCTGCGCAAACTGGAACGCGCGATCCTCAGCCAGGACAGCAGCATCAGCGGCGAAGTGGACGACAGGCGAACCGAGACCGCCACGAGCGTGCACCGCCCGCAGGAGTTGCCCGCAGATCTGCCGGACTTCGTCGGCCATGCGGCGCTGATCGAAACCCTGACGTCCACGCTGACCAGCGAGGACACCAACCAGGTGCCGATCGCGGTCATCACCGGCGCGCCGGGCTGTGGAAAGACCTCGCTGGCCCTGCACGTCGCGCACCGGTTGCGCGCCACGTTCGTCAACGGCAGCCTGTACGCCTGCCTCTACGGGAGCACCACGCAGCCACGCTCGACCGAAGCCGTACTCAGCGACCTCCTGCACGGACTCGGCGTCGCCCCGGCGGCGATCCCGGTCGCACCCGGCCAGCGGATCAACCTGCTACGGAGCCAGCTCGCGACGCGGCGGCTGTTGATCGTGCTCGACGATGTGGGCAACGAGGACCAGATCGCCGACCTGCTCCCCGGCGTGCCAGGCCCGGCGGTGCTGATTACCAGTCGCCGCCGGCTCGCCGGCATCCCGGGCGCCCGAGCCGTCGACGTCGACATGATGTCGGCCGACGAGAGCCTGAGCCTGCTCGGCCAGATCTGCGGAGAGCAGCGGGTCGCCGCGGCGCCCGAGGCCGCGGTCGCGCTGACCAAGATGTGCGGTGGCCTGCCCCTGGCCGTGCGGATCGCCGGAGTGCGACTGGCTGCACACCCGCACTGGGCCGTTGGCACCTTGCTGGACCGACTGCGCGACGAACGGTATCGGCTGGACGAACTGTCCCACGGTGACGTCGCGGTCCGCTCGCTGCTCGCTGACGTGTACGAGTCCCTCACCGTGCCGGCGCAGACCTTGTTCTGGCTGCTCAGCGCATTGGAGCTACACGAGTTCAGCGCCTGGACCGCGGCGGCTCTGCTGGACTGCGATTCGAGGCAGGCCACGGCGCTCCTCGACGAGCTCGTGGACGTCCGGCTGCTGGAGGCCCACCTTTCCGCGCTCACCAAGCAGCCCCGATACCGATTCCACGAGCTGGTGCGGGTGTTTGCAAGCGAGCACCGGCTGACGCAGGACGACCGGGAGACCTGCATAGTGGCGGTCACCCGATCGCTCGGTGCCCTGCTCGCTGTCGCCGAGGAGGCTCATCAGCGTATCTACGGGGGGCGGTTCGCGGTTCTGCACGGCACGGCACCCCGATGGGCCGGCGCACGTGCCGAATTCGACCGCTTCCTCGGCGATCCCACCGCCTGGTTCGACGAGGAGCGCATCACGCTGGAAGTGGCGATCCGCCAGGCAGCGGAGCTGGGACTGGACGAGCTGTGCTGGGAGTTGGCCACCGTATCGGTTGCCATGCATGAAAGGCGCGGCCTGTTCGCCGAATGGCGTACGACTCACCACATCGCGCTGAAGGCCACCAGCCGGGCCGGCAATCGCCGGGGCGAGGCCGCCGTGTTGGCGTCGCTCGGCTCGCTGGGCGTAGCCCAACACGCCGAGGACGATGGCGAGAACCTGCTGCACGCGATGAGCTTGTTCGATGCGGTCGGCGATCAGACCGGGGTGGCATTGACGCTGCGCAACCTTGCGCACCTGGACCGGATCCAGGGTCGACCCGACAGGGCGGTGCGGCGTTACGAGCAGGCGCTGGAGAAGTTCCGGGCAGTCGGCGACCTGGGCGCACAGGCTCACGTACTGAGTGGACTCGCGCGTAGCCACCTGGATCTCGGAGCCCCCGAGCGGGCCGAGATCCTGGCGAAGGAGTCGCTCGCACTGGGTGAACAGCTGGGTAACCGGCGCCTTCAGGCCCAGGCGTTGTACCGGCTCGGCGAGGTGTTTGCCGACTCAAAGCAGTCGCTGGCTGCGAAGGCTGTCTTCCAGTCGGCACTGGATCTGGCTCGGGCGCAGGACGACCGGATCGGCCAGTCCTACGCCCTGATCGGCCTCGGCGGGGCCATGTTGGAGCAGAACGAGTTCACCGTTGCCGAGATTCACTTCAGCGAGGCGGTCGAGATCTGCCGGATGACGCAGGAGCGCAATGTTCATGCACACGCCCTGTTCGGCCTCGGCCGGGTGTACCTGGGCCGGGGTGAGTTCGATACCGCGGAACACTTCTTCGTGCAGGCCGCCAACGCCTTCGCGATGCAGGAGAACAACCCGTGGCACTCACGTTCCATCGACGAGCTGGGCGCGTTGCGCCGGGCCGCCGGCCGGCTGACGACGCAGAGCAACAAGAACGAGCCGGCCGGCGAGGTGACGATGTGACCGCGATCAGCCCCGCTGGCCGGCCAGCCGCCAACGTTCGAGCTTCCCGGCGGCCGAGCGCGGCACCTGATCGACGAACGTGACCCGCGTCGGCACCTTGTAGTTGACCAGACCAGCCCGGCAGTGCGCCATCAGCTCACCGGTGCTGACCGAGGCTCCCGGCCTGCACACGACGTAGGCGCCGACCGTAGAGCCCAGCACCTGGTCCTCGGCCGCCACCACCACGGCGTCCAGCACCGCGGGGTGTTCCAGCAACTGCGCCTCGACCTCGTTGGGGTATACCTTCTCACCGCCCACGTTGATCACATCGTGCCGACGAGGGGCGAGGAACAGGTAGCCGTCCGCGTCGAGCCATCCGAAGTCGCCGACGCTGGCGAAACCGTCGGCCGTCGTTTCGAGCACCTGGCTGCCCAGGTAGGCGTCTCCTCTGGAGACCCGGCCGGCGCGCATGAACACCTTGCCGGTCTGTCCCGGGCCGAGCCGGTTCCCGGCGTCGTCCCTGATGCTGATCTTCGTGAAGAATCCCCGGCCCACCGTGCCCGGCCGCTGTTGCCATTCGTCCCCCCGCACCAGGGTGCCGCCGATGTTCTCGGTCGAGCTGTACACCTCGTACAGATGTTGCGGCCCGACCAGCTCGATCCACCGCTTCTTGGTGAACGAGTCGCACGACGCAGCCGTGTGCATCACCGTACGCACGCTGGCGAAGGACGCCGGGTCGGGCTGGAGGAGCATCAGGATCGTGCGCATGTGTGCCGGGGTCAGTTGGATCCATTCCACGGCGTAGCGTTCGACCAGCTCCACCGTCCAGGCCGGCAGGAAGTACGGCGGCAGGATGGTGGTGTTGCCGTCGAGGAGCCCGTCCAGCAGCGTGGTGAACGGGGCCGCGTGGTGCAGCGGGCCGAGAATCAGTTGCCGCTGACCGGCTCGCCAGCCGGCGCGACGGCGCAGGGGTAACGGCACCTGGTGCGGATCGTAGCCGAGTGGTCCGGGCCGTATCGCGATCTTCGGTCGGCCGGAACTGCCGCCGGTGGGCAGCAGGTAGGCGATCCGGCTGGCCATCGCCGCCGGCGACCGCGCCGGTGGTCCCGCGTCGGCCTCGGCGTCGATGAGTCGGGCCCGTCCATACGTCTGACCGATGAAGTTGAGCAGCTTCTCCCGCTCGGGTAGGGGTGAGGCCGGGTTCAGCGGCAGCAGTGGCAGTTCCGCGGAGAGGACGGCCACGATGTCGACCACCGACTGGATCGTGTTGTTCGCCTCGATCGCGACCACGCCCGGACCGGTCTGCCGGGCGGCGGCGTCCACCAGTGCGTCCGCCCGCCGGCCGCTCCGCTCGGCCAGCTCCCGCCACGTCAGTACCTGCTCCACGAAGTTCTCGTCGAAGCCGACGACCGCAGGCCGATCGGCTGACATCTCCGCGATGTCGGTGATCCGCTGACGGATCGATACGCTCATTCGAGCCTCCCACGATCGAGTGCGTCGTCATCCACCCGGCGGTCGGCGACCTGCCGGACGCGCCGGCCGAGTGGACGAAACGCAGACCCGCCCGGCCGACCTGGCCGGCGCACACCTGATGGACGCAGGTCGATGATGGCCCGGCGGGGCCGGCACACGCAGAGAACAACCGGCAGAACAACGCACACGACGCAGCCCCGAGTCGTTGCCGGTCCTTCTCTACTGCGCGGCGTGGAGCGCTCAATAGTCTGGCGCACATGGTCTCACCAGGGCACATCGACAGTGCCGCGCCGAGCACCCGGACGACGTGGACCCACCAGGCAACCGGAACCCGCGCGCCCCGGCGTCGTGGGCGATCGATGAGCCTGGTCCCACGGCCACCGGTGAGCGTGCGGTTCCACGGGACGCGATCGGCCGAGGGGCCCCTCAACATCGGCCAGTACAACATTCTGCAGTGGCTGCGTCGTGAGTCGGAGCATTTCTTCGCGGCCGTCGCGGGGGAACTCGACGTTCCGGCCGCGACCGTGGTCGATGACGTCGCCCGAGCACTCGCGGTCCTGATCGAGCGGCACGAAGGGCTACGTACGACCTACGTGGACGGCGTCGAACCGCAGCAGCTCGTGCATGCCACCGGCGAGCTTGTCGTGGAGGTCTTTGCGATCGAGGCCGCTGACCCACCAGTCGTCGACCGGGCCAGCCTGGCCAGGGACCTGACCCGGCGGTTGCGCGCTGCGGGGGCGTACCGCATCGGCGAACTGCCGGTCCGGGTCGCCCTCGCGGTGTCGTCCGGTGACGCGTCCACCAGCTCCGCCGGGGTGGTGCAGGCCGCGGTGATCGGCTGTTCGCATCTCGCGGTCGACTATCAGGCCATGGAGATCATCAAGCGGGAGTTCGCGGACCTGATCCGTGACCGCGATGCACGACCGGCCGGCGGACCACCGATCCAGCCGTTGGACCTGGCCGCCCTGGAACGTTCGCCCAAGGCCCTACGGCACGAGGAATCGGTGCTAAGTTACTGGAAAGACCGGTTCTCCCGCATGCCGCAGTGCCTGTACTCGGTCCCGCGGGTCGCCGCCGCCACCGGGTCGGTCTCCGTCGAGATGACCTCCACCGCAGCCGGAATGGCGTTGCGAGCGGTGACGGCGCGCACCAGGACGAGTCGCGCCAGCGTCGTGCTGGCGGCGATCGGCGCGGTGCTCTCGCACCGGACCGGCGTACGGGAACTCGTGCTCCCCACCCTGTCGGCCAATCGCTTCGAGCCGCATCTCCGGCAGCACGTCGGCAGCCTCGCGCAGCTCGCGTCGATCACGCTGACGATCAGCGACACCACCTTCGACCGGCTGGTCCGGCAGGCGTGGGCTGCTGTGGTCGACGCGAGCCGGTACGGCCGTTACGACGTGGACCGGCAGAGTGCCATCGCACGCCGCATCGAGCACGAGCGCGGCGTCGTATTCGATTGCGAACCGCTGTTCAACAACCTTGTCATCGAATCCGGTCGGGCGGCAGGACGGGCCACGGCACCGGTGCCCACACCGGATGAGCTGGTCGCCGCGCGAGGCACGACGCAGCTGCGGCGGCAGCCGATGCCCGCCGGGACCACGCTGATCCGCTTCGATCTGTACGGCACCGACGGACAGTTGCGTCTCGGCTGTTGGAGCAGCGACACCGGCCGTATCCCCGACGACGAGGTCGAATCGCTGCTCCTGGCGGTCGAGAACCTGTTGATCGCGGCCGGGTCCGCTGACCTCGGCGCCCGAGGGATCCGCGACTCGATCCCGCTCAGCCCGATACAGCGGGGCCCCGGCTGGCTGTTCGTGGACGGATGCTGGATCGAGGTGGACGAGGTGCAACGGTTGCTCGACGACAGCCTGCCGTCGACCGGTGCCAGGATCTTCGCGGAGGTGGACGGCCTGCCGTTGGTCGCTCATCTGGCGCGGATCGACGCCATCCGCACCCCCGAGCAGGCCCACGCCGCTTGCCTGGCAGCGGTGAAGGCGTATCCGACGGCGATGACACCACGGCGCTACGTCATCTGCGAACGCGTCCCGGACAACCCCGACGACCCGGCCGCCTGGCTCGACGTGTGCCGCCAGGGATCCGGCCGAGACGTGGGAGCCGGCGACCCGGGGCCCTGCTGATCCGACCCGACCACCAGATGCAATGAAGGGAGCCGACGGTGACCACGAGCAACATCACGCCCGTACGCCTCATACCCGCGGTATCGCGCGATGAGTCGACGCTGCCCGCTGTGCTGACCGCGCCCAGTAGTGGCGAACCGGCCGAGAGTCAGATCGCCGGGATCCGGGAATCGGTCCGTCGGCAGCTGCACACCCACGGCGCGGTCCTGCTGCGCGGCTTCGACATCGGCAGCGTCAGCGGGTTCGAACGGGTCGTCCGGGAGGTGTCCGGAGCGCCGCTGTCCTACGCCGAGCGGTCGTCACCGCGTAGCACCATCGAGGGCCAGGTCTACACCTCGACGGACTACCCACCGACCGAGGAGATCTTCCTGCACAACGAGAACTCGTACCAGGCGACCTGGCCGTTGACGCTGTTCTTCTACTGCATCACCCCGCCCGACACGCAGGGTGCCACGCCGCTGGCCGACACCCGCCGGATCCTACGGTCGATCGATCCGAGCGTCCTGGAGGAATTCACCCGGCGCGGCTGGACGGTGGTACGCAACTTCACCGAGGGCTTCGGGGTGCCGTGGCAGCAGGCGTTCAACACCACCGACCGGGCGGAGGTCGAGCGCTACTGCGCGCGTAGCGGTGTGGAGGTCCAGTGGGTCGGGCGCAACGGCCTGCGGACGACGGCCCGCCGCCGGGCGGTGCACCAGCACCCGGTGACCGGCGAGACCGTCTGGTTCAACCACCTCACGTTCTTCCACGTGACCACGCTGCCCGAGGAGGACTGCGAGGGGCTGCGGGAGATGTTTGACGAGGCGGACCTGCCCACCAACACGTACTACGGCGACGGCGGGCGAATCCCCGATGAGGTCGTGGCGCACCTGCGCGACTGTTACCGAGCCGCCCAGCGCCGCTTCGACTGGGAGCGCGACGACGTACTGATCGTCGACAACATGCTTGCGGCTCACGCCCGTGAGCCGTTCACCGGGCCACGCAAGATAGCCGTGGCGATGGCCGAACCATTTGCGGCTTCGTGAGGAAGGTGGCACCTGACCGACGGAGGGACACCGCTGCGGCGGCCCTCCGTCGGACTGCCCGGGAGAGACTGATCAGCCCCACGGCGTGTCGCCGGCAACAGCGACCAGCGACGTGGCCGACGAGACGATCAGGCGCGGACCGGAAACCATCGAAACTCGCAACTCAGTACCCCTTGTCTGCTTCGGGTCTTGTGCCGGCAGCCGCCGACAGGAACGAAGCTATGGCCGGCCGTTTTCGGCTCCCCATCACGACGCTTTCCTCGCCGGCCGCTGCCCACCCGATCGGCGATAGCGGTGTGGAGGTGCCCGGGACGACGGTTGAGCAAGAATTGCCTACTCTCCGTCAACGAAGGCGACCCTCCTCATGGCCTCATGGTTGGACCAGCGGACCGCTCCGCATGCCGGCACCGCAACGCTGATCTGCATACCCAGCGCCGGTAACGGTGACTTCCAGTTCGACCGATGGCCCGACACCGTCGGCCCATGGTGCGTTGTCCGCCCGCCGATCGTGGGCGACCTGCGCGGCGAAGCACCCGGAACGCGGTCTGCGGCCCAGCTCCCGTCAGGGTTGCCGGAGCGGGCCGCGGAACTCGTGACGGACCTCAAGCGCCGTGGGGTCGAGAAGTTCGCGTTGTTCGGCCACGAGGGTGCCGCGCTGCTCGGCTACCAGGTCGCGGTCGAGCTGGACCGGCGGGGCGCGCCGGCACCGCTGCGCCTGTTCGTCTCGGGCTGTCCCGCACCCCAGTACCTCAGTCGCCATGCCGGCGAGGCGCACACCGAACCGACCGACGACGAACTGACCGAGCGGGTGCTGGCGGCCGCAGTGGCCATGGGCACCATCCCGCTGCCGTCGATCGTCGCGGCCGGCGCACGGGCGCTCCGGGCCGAACTGGCCGCGTTGCGGGCCTATCAAGTGCCCCACCCGGCGCCGCTGCGCTGTCCGCTGACCGCGATTCGGTGGCTGGACCAGGGCATCGAGGCGGAAGGAGTGGCCGGCTGGTCGGCGTACGGCGACACCGATCTGGTGCAGTTGCCCGGATCCGGATTGAGCTATGCGACCGAGCCGGCCGATCTGTTGCGGGTCATCGGTGACCGGATGCCGGCCGCTGACCGCCGTCGGCCAGCCGAGTGGTGACGACGGCACGCTCGCCTCGCCCGAGCAGCCTCCGCTGCTGCGCTGCCGACCGTGGGAACGACCAACCCCACCCGAGTGACACGTCGTCCGTGGCTGCACGCCGGTGTGCACCACGGACGACTGGACTCAGATCAACCCGGCCGCTACCCCACAGGCCACGGCGTGGGCACGGTTGCGTACCTGCATCCGCGCCATCATGTCGTAGATGACGTTCTTCACCGTGTGGTTGGAACACAGCAACGACCGGGCGATCATGGCGTTGTCCTGGCCCTCGGCCATCAACGCGAGCACCCTGGTCTGACGGGGCGTCAGCGGCGACCGGCCGGCCGCCCAGGACGTTTCGGCCTGGTTCGGCGTACCGGTGCCACCGAGCACCCCGACCAGCACCTCGTGCGGCAGCCGGACCTCCCCGTCCCGGGCGGCCTGCACCGCAGCGGCCAGCCGGCTCGGTGTGACGTCGGCGAAGCGGAGCATCACCAGAGTCCCCGAACGCAGTACGCGTACCACGTCCGTCGGTGAGAAGCGGTCGGCGACCAGCAGCGTCCGCTGCGCCGTGGACGGTGGCCGCGCCGCGTACGCCGTCAGCGCCTCATGCACCGTGTCGACCGCCGTGACGATGACGGTGTCCGGTGATTCGGACGGGTCGGGCACGGGTGTGACGCCGGCACGCCGCAGCGCGGCCAGCACCTCGGCCCGGATGGTGGCGTTCGGGGCCACCACGTGTGCAGTCGATGCCATCACGATCTCCTGTTCGCCGTTCACAACATCCCGGCCCGCAGAGCGAAGGCAACCGCGTGGGCCCGGTTGCGCAGCCGGAATCGTCGCGTGATGTCATGCACGACACTGGTCACCGTTCGCGTCGAGTAGCACAGCTCCTTGGCGATCTCACCGGTCTCCCGGCCCTCGGCGATCAGCCGCAGCACCGCGCGCTCGCGGTCGCTGATGTTCGACGCCAGGGTGCCGGCCGGAACCGCCGGCACGGCGAGCAACCGGTCGAGCATGTCCGGCGACACCGTGCAGTCCCCCTCACCGGCGGCCAGCACGGTGCGGGTGAGCCGCTCCGCGGTCGCCTCCCGGCGCCGAAGCAGGCCGCGCGCACCCGCCGCGATGGCTCGCAGCGCGTCAGCCGGCTCCACCTCGGGCACGACGAGCACCACCTCGGGGCGGTCCGCGCTGGTGCGGACCGCCCGCACCGAATCCAGCGCGTCCTGGCCCAGATGGTCGACCACCAGGACCGTGACCGCCGCCTTCTCCCGCGTCGTCACCACCACGATGTCCGGGCACCCGAGCATCACGCTCGTCACGCCCGCCTCCAGCACGGGGTCGGTCGCCATGACGTTGACCCACATCGGTTCGCCCATCACGCCTCCTTCGTCGTCACGCCGGGGCGTGGCGTGGCGTCGGAATGTCCTGGGCGGATGGTTCCGCGACGGACTAACAGGCCGCTGTCGACTCGCTGTCGACTCGCTGTCGGCCGCCGGCGCAGCCTGATAGCGCAGCGTCGACTCGCCATCGTCGCGTCAGAGCCGGTCGTCCTGACCGTGAGGTGACGGCCGGCTGCGCCGGCGGCCGACCCGGTGGCGGCAGCCTTCCCGTATGTCTGCCGACTCTTCTCTGCGGGCGATTCGTGTTTCCGTGGCACATTGACAACCGTTGTGGGTCCGTGCCGAGAACGTCGATTCCCGCCGTTACGGAAGGAGCGGTTGATGGAGGCCGTCATCTCGTCGCCGGCCCTCCCAACTGGACGGACAGGAACCGGAAAAGCAAGGGTCGGTACCCGAAAGATCGCCGAATCAGTAGGACGTGGGTGAACCAGTGATTAGTTCTGACGTCAGTGACATCGCCGCAGACCTTGCGGCGAACGCCACTCTTCTGGAGATCGCCGAGAATCTGGGACTTTCGCCGCTACTCGATCGCGGGACGCCGTTCACGCTGGCCGAGGCAACGACCGCGACCGGCGTTCCCGAAGCTCGCGCTCTCCTCTTCCTGCGCGCCATGTCCGCCGCCGGGCTGCTGGAGCGCGACGCCGAGACCGGGCCGTTCACGCCCTGCGCGGAGCTCGCGGGCCGGCGGTACGAGGCGGGCTACCTCTCCTGGTCGCTCAGCGCGAACCGGCCGTACATCGATCACGCGGAGCGGTTTCTGCGTGAGCCGGACGCGGCCGGCCGCCAGCACCAGCGCGACGGCAGGCAAGTGGCGGTGTCGTCCCGCTGGATCGGCTCGCGCGGTTTCTATCCGGGAGTGCTGTCCGAGATCATCAGCCGCAAGCCCCGACACATCGTCGATCTCGGCTCCGGCGCGGGCGCGCTGCTGATCCGGCTGCTGACCGAGCTGCCCACCAGCACCGGCGTGGCCCTGGACCTCAGCCCGGGAGCGTGCGAGGAGGCCGAACGCGCCGGGCGTCACGCCCAGGTGGACGACCGGCTCACGGTGGTCAACCGGTCCGTCGAGACCCTCGTCGACGACCCCGCTCCACTCGACGGCGCGGACATCATCCATGCCGGCTTCGTCATGCACGATGTCGCTGCGCATCCCGAGGTCTTCGCAGGCGTCCTGCGGGCCTGCCGCGAGCACCTCGCCGACGGCGGCGCCCTGGTGGTCACCGACGCGGTGCCGTACGTGGACACGCCGGGCGAGCGCGCCTTCAGCGCCCTCTTCAGTTACCTGCACGAGAGCTCGATGGGCGTACGGCTGCCGACCGAGGACCGGTGGTGCGAACTCTTCCGGCAGGCCGGTTTCTCCGAGGTGGCCAGTACCGCCCTGGGAATGCCCGGCAGCCGCCTCTTCGTGGCCACGCGATGAGCCGGAGCGGCGGAGCATCGACGCTGGCGGAGCACGACGCCGAGCGCATGGCCATGGCCCTGTACGAGGCGCGGCGCAACCGGGTGCCGATCGCTCCGTTCACCGACGCCTGCCCGACGCTCGACGCGGCCGGCGGATACGCCGTCCAGCGCCGGCTGACCGAACTGCTGATCGCCGACGGCGAACGGGTGGTCGGCTACAAGGCCGGGCTCACCTCCGCCTCGATGCAGGAGATGTTCGGGGTCCACGCCCCGGACTACGGCCCGGTGTTCGCCTCGACCGTCCGCGCGGACGGTGCGTGCTTCGCTCGCGGCGAGTTCATCTCGCCGAAGGTGGAAGCCGAGATCGTCTTTCGGCTGGCGAGGCCGTTGACCGGTCCTGGCGTCACCGTGGAGCAGGCCCATGCGGCGATCGGAGAGGTCATCGCCGGTCTCGAGATCGTCGACTCGCGGATCACGGATTGGCGCATCCGGCTGGGCGACACGGTCGCCGACCTCGCCTCGAACGGCGCGGCCGTGCTGGGACGCTCGATCCCGGCCGGCGCGGAGCTGGATTACCGGCTCGTGCGAATGGCCTTCCGTCGCAACGGGGAGTTGGTCGCGTCCGGTCAGGGCGCTGACGCCCTGGGCAACCCGGTGGCGGTGGTGGCGCTGCTGGCGAACCTGCTCGGCGAAAGTGGCGTCACGCTGGAGGCCGGCCAGTTGATCATGACCGGTGCCCTGCACGCCGCGGTCCCGTTGAGTTCCGGTGACACCTACACCGCCGAATTCGATCATCTGGGCTCGGTCACTCTGCACGTCACCAATACGTAGTCCCGACGCGGATAGGAAGGCGATCTCCTCGATGAATTCAGAACGACGGCTGTCAGCTGGGGTGCTCGGCGCCGGGCTCATCGGCGTCGACCTGGCGGTGAAAGTCGAGCGGTCCGCTGCACTAGACCTTCGCCTCGTCGCTGGCCGGACGGCCGACAGCCCGGGCCTCAGGCGGGCCGCCCGACTGGGGCTGCCGGCCACCAGCCGGGGTCTGTCATCACTTGCCGACCTCGACGAACCGCTCGACGTGGTCTTCGACGCCACCAACGCCGGCTCGCACGCCGAGCACGCCGAGGCGCTGGCACCGCTCGGCACGCTGCTGATCGACCTGACACCCAGCCGGATCGGGCGCATGGTCGTCCCGACCGTCAACGGCGCGGAGGCCGCCGCTCACCGCGACCTGAACATGGTGAGTTGCGGTGGGCAGGCATCGGTGCCGATCGTACGAGCGATCACCCGAGCGCACCGCATCGACTACGTGGAGGTGGTCGCGACCGCCGCGACGCTCAGCGTCGGCCGCGGGACCAGGCTGAACCTCGACGAGTACGTGGAGACCACTCAGGACGCGCTCCGCGAGTTCACCGGTGTCGGGGACGTGAAGGCCATCCTCAACGTCAGCCCGGCTCGTCCTCCGGCGACCTTCAGGGTGGCCATGTCGCTGGTCGGCGAGGGCCTGACCCACGAGTCGGTGCACCCGCTCGTGGCGTCCGCCGCCGCCGACGTGCGTGCCTTCGCCACCGGCTACACCGTGACGAGTTGCATCGTGAACGACAACAAGGCGTTCATCGCCGTGGAGGTGACCTCCGCAGGCGACCAGATACCCGCCTACGCGGGCAACCTCGACATCATCAACTCGGCGGCGATCCGGGTCGCCGAGCGTTGTGCGGTGGAACGCCGACCGATCGAGGCCATGGAGGTCGTGTCATGAGCCAGCAGGCTGCGGAAGGTTCGCCGAGACAACGCATCCTGATCCACGACCCGACGCTGCGCGACGGGCACCACGCCGTCCGCCACCAGCTCGGGCGGGAGCAACTTCGGGCGTACGCTGCCGCCGCCGACGCCGCCCGGGTACCCGTCGTCGAGGTGGGACACGGCAACGGCCTGGGGGCCTCGTCCCTGCAAGCCGGCCGAGCCCTGCTCAGCGACGAGGCGATGCTGTCGGTGGTCCGGGATGCGTTGACCACCACCAAGCTCGGCGTCTTCATGCTGCCGGGCTGGGGCACGACCGAAAGCATCCGGCTGGCCGCCTCGTACGACGTCGACCTCGTCCGTATCGGCACCCACTGCACCGAGAGCGACCTGGCCGAACGGCACCTCGGGCTGCTGCGCGACGCGGGCGTCGACGCACACGGCGTGCTGCTGATGAGCCATATGGCCAGTCCCGAGCGCCTGGCCGAGGAGTGCGCGCGGCTCGTCGAGTTCGGTGCGACCGGCGTCGGCATCCTCGATTCCTCCGGCCACTACCTGCCGCAGGACGTGAGCACGCGGATCGCGGCCATCCGGTCCGCCGTCAGCGTGCCGGTGATGTTCCACGGACACAACAATCTCGGCATGGCGGTGGCGAACTCCATCGCCGCCGCCGAGGCGGGCGCCACCATCCTGGATGCCTGCGCCCGGGGGTTCGGCGCGGGGGCCGGCAACACACAGCTGGAAGTTCTCGCACCCGTGCTCGAACGGCTGGGCTATGACACCGGCATCGATCTCTATCGGCTGCTGGACGCGGCGGACATCGCCGAGCGGGAGCTGATGCCCGCACCGCCCACCATCGACTCGATCAGTGTGGTGAGTGGTCTGGCCGGAGTGTTCTCCGGGTTCAAGAACCGGGTGCTGGACGTCGCCGCCCGCGAGGGCGTCGACCCACGCGACGTCTTCTTCGAACTGGGCCGCCTACAGGCGGTGGCCGGGCAGGAGGACCTCATCGAGGACGTGGCGCTCGCGTTGCGTGCCGGGTCCACGGGTCAGCTCGAACGGACGGCACGTCATGTTTGACGAACTCAAGACCATCCTGGTCGAGGATCTGCAGATGCGCACCGAGGACGTCGTGGCCACGGCCGACCGCATCGAGGTCGGCCTCGACTCCCTCGCCGTGGTCGAGCTGTCGGACCTGCTCAGCAGGCGGCTGGACATCCACGTCTCCGACTACGAACTGCTGGAACTCGCGACGGTCGGCGATATCGCCGAGCTGGTCGCGGAGCGCTGTCGTGCGTGAGGCCGCAGAGCCGACCGCCGCAACGTCCCATGCCGTCACCCGGGCCCTGTCGCGCAACGAGTCACCGCACGGCCCGATGCCGGACATCGTCGCCGCGGTCGCGGCGAGCAGCCGGGACGTCAACCGCTATCCCGACCCGGCGTGTACCGAGCTGACCGCGGCGCTCGCCCGGCGGCACGGTGTCGAACCGGACCGGGTGGCGGTCGGCGCCGGATCCTGTGCGTTGCTCCAGGCGGTGTTCCAGCTCGCCGGGCCGGGTGCGACGGCCGTCTACGCCTGGCGTTCCTTCGAGTACTACCCGGTCCTCGCCGACCATCTGGGGGTCCGCTCGGAGCGGGTGCCACTCGCCGACGACGTGCACGACCTCGCCGCCATGGCCGACCGCATCACCGCCACGACCCGGCTGGTCGTCATCTGCAACCCCAACAACCCCACGGGTACGCTGCTCGGCCTGGACCGGTTGCGCGCGTTCCTCGATCGCGTCCCGCCGACCTGCCTGGTCGCCCTCGACGAGGCGTACTTCGAGTACGTCGACGAGCCGGTGGGAACCGGCGGTCTCGCGCTGTGCGACAGGTATCCCAACCTGGTGGTCCTGCGCACGTTCTCGAAGGCGTACGGCCTGGCCGGGCTCCGGGTCGGCTATCTCATCGGCGCGGCGCGCGTCGTGGCGTCGCTGCGCGAGATGACGCTGCCCTTTGCGGTGAGCACGCCGGCCCAGCACGCGGCGGTCACCGCCCTCGCCCTTGAGGACGTGCTCCTGACGCGGGTCCGGCACACGATCGCCGAGCGGACCCGGTTGCGGGCTGCCCTGCTGGCCGACGGCTTCGCGGTCCCGGCCAGCCAGGCCAACTTCCTGTGGCTCGGGCTCGGCGAGAACGCGGGCCCGTTCGGCAGGTGGTGTGCCCGGGTCGGAATCGAGCTGCGGGTCTTCGACGGGGAGGGCGTCCGGGTGTCGCTCGGTTCGCCCTCGGACAACGACGCCTTCCTCGCGGCGGTACACCAGTGGCGCGTCCGCACCGCACCGGAACCACTCACGACTGGAGCGCTGAGATGATGCCCGAGAACACAGCCCTTCACCGGAAGGTGATCGTCGCGCCGGGAATGTGCAGCGGCGGCTCTCTGATCTTCGGGCGGATCGGCGACTGGACGTGGGAATCGGTGGCCGAGACCTGCCGCACCAACGTGCACGCCGCCCGTACCGCCGAAGGCCAACCGACCTACCTCTCGTTCTACTACTACCGGGTCCTGGGCGGGAAGGCCGTTCATCCGCACGGCCTGGCCTTCGGTGACGAGCTTGAGGTGACGTCGAGGGTCTTCCAGTTCGGCGGCGGCTCGGTTCTGACGTTGCACCGGCTCGCACCCGCCGGCTCCGGCCTCGGGACCGCGTTCCTCGATCCGGCGGAGGTCTACGAGACGCCGGACCCGGAGTGCATGTACGCGGAGACGCTCAACCGGTGGATCGCGCGCGGCAATCCGGGCAGCAACCGGGTTCTCTCCGAGACCGTCCCCGACGGCTTCGACAACGCCGACCTGCCGCGACTGCCCAATCGGTTCTCACCGCGTACGCTCGTCGGCCGCGCCCGCGGTGCGGGCAGCTTCCTCACACCGGCGCCGCCGGGATTCGCGGTCGCCGGGGCCGAGCTGTCCTTCGAGTACGCACTGGACGCCGTACGGGACATCAACGGCGCCGGGCTGGTCTACTTCGCCTCGTACTTCTCGATCTTCGACACGGCGCTGTTGCGTCTGTGGCGTGGGCTCGGCCGCACCGAGCGGCAGTTTCTCCAGCGGCGGGTGATCGATCAGAAGGTGGGCTTCTTCGGCAACGCCGACCTGGGCTCGCTGTTCACCGTCACCGTCCGGAGATGGCAGAACGTCACCGACCCGCTCTCCGAGATCGCCGACCTGGAACTGCGCGACTACGCCGGCGGTCGGCTGCTGGCCGTCGCGGCGATCGAGACGGAAACCCCGTCGACGCCGGTCTGAGGACGGCGTCGACCCGACAGACTGCGAGCCCGGCCGGCACCCCACCGGCCACCCTGATGGGCGCGGTTGCGAACCTGCAACCGCGCCCATCAGTGCATAGCTGGCCTGCGGTCGGGGTGGGCCGCTCCTTTGAGCTACGCCCGCGCGATCGTCGTCGGAGGACCAGGCACAAGGACGCTTCCGCCGCGTCGTCACACGGTGATGTCCGGGCCGACGTCGGCCCGGACATCACATCCTTCACGTATGTCGGGTGAACCGTTGCGCGAGGACCCGACCCTGGTTCGCGGGCACCGCGCCCGAGCGGGCTACCGCGCAGCTGCCGTCGCGGGCTCGCGCTGCGGGCTGGTCAGCGCCACCGGACTGAAGTGCCGCAGTGCCACCACCAGGTTGACCGCAGCGAGGGTGGACAGGGCCGCGAGGACGAGCAGGGTCGTCGTCACGCCGAAGCGGCCGATCGCCATCCCGCCGGCCAGGAAGCCCAGCGGGCCGGCGATGTTGCTGATGGTCATGACCGCCTGGATCACCTTGGCCCGGATGTCTGCCGCGAACCGGGTGGCCAGGATGCTGAAGAACGGAGCGTTGGACAACGGCAGCGCCGCACCGGACACCGCGAGCGCGGCGACCAGGACCGGCACCGGCACGTCGAACAGCAGCACCCACCAGGGCAGGACGAGCTGGAAGGCGGCCAGCCCGAAGACCATCGTCGGGGACAACCGGCTGCCGATCAGATAGCTGACGGCCGCCCCGGCAATCGCGCCGGCACCGAAGCCGGAGAGCAGCAGCCCACCGACCCTGGCATCGCCGGCGAAGCGGGCGAACGCCAGCAGCGGCAGCGCGAGCATCAGGACCCGCATGAGGAAGCCGAAGCTGACGGTCGTGACCATCACCCGTCGCAGGAAGTCGTCCCGGAGCAATGCGCGTACCCCGGCCAGGATTCCCGAGTGGTCGGGGTTCTGTCGCTCCTGCGGTGCCGGCGTCGCCGGCTCCGTCCGCCGCGCACGCGGGACGAACCACCACAACAGCAGACCCGACACCGCCGAGGTCACGGCGTCGAACAACAGCACCTTCTCCGCGCCGAGCGTCGCGATCAGCACGCCCGCGATGGCCGGGCCGGCCAACGCGGCGATGTTGAAGCATCCTTCCAGCACGCTGTTCGCCCGCATCAGCGCCTTCGGGTCCGGACCGGCGAGTTCGGTGGCCAGGTCGCGTTGTGCGGCGAAGTAGGGCACTCCGAGTACGCCGATCACCGCGACGATCGTCAGGAGCAGGGGAAAGCTGAGCAGGCCCACCGCGGCCAGCGCAGGTATCGACGCGATGGTCACGAACTGCGCGAGGTCGATGACCACCATGGTGCGGCGGGCACCGTACCGTTGGATGACCTCGCCGCCCGCGAATCCGAGCACCGCCATGGGGAGCACCGACACGGCGAAGACCAGGCCCGCCCGCGGTGCCGAGCCGGTGCTCTCCAGCACCAGCCACGGCAGCGCGAGCGTCGTCATCTGGGTCCCGACGGCGGACCCGGCGCCGGCGGCATACACCGCCGCAAGGGCCCGTCTGGTGGTGCTCGGTGCGGGAGATGGCGCGGTCGACATACCGTTCACCGTCGGCCGGCCGGCTTGTCGATCAGCCCCGTCAGAATGCCGGCGAGGTCCGCCACGTATTCCTTCATGACCGAGAAGTGCTCACCCTTTGCCCGGTGTACCTGGAGCCCGGCGGTCCGCTCGCGCCACCGTTGGAGGTAGTCGTGGTAGCTCTCTCCGGAGCTGAC
Organism: Micromonospora sp. NPDC049903; assembly: GCF_044460945.1. NCBI lineage: Bacteria > Bacillati > Actinomycetota > Actinomycetes > Micromonosporales > Micromonosporaceae > Micromonospora > Micromonospora sp. NPDC049903. Next base: position 66,534 of record NZ_JBITKL010000013.1, on the reverse strand, counting down.
GACCTCGTGCTCGCCCAGCGCCAGCTCGTCGCTGACGATCAGATCCAGGTGACCGGGGTACGGGCGGTCCCGGTAGGACAGCACCATCTCCATCACCTCATCCCACATCCGCGCGGCGGGCAGCCACATCGTTCCCGCGCCACGCTCGGGGAGCGTGATCCCGTCGTTGCCGACGATGTCGTCCACGATGTGTTCGAGCAGCGCCAGCGTCTCCTGCCGGAGCACCGAGGTGTCCTCGTCCGGCGGCGCCGCGTCGAGCCGCTCCAGGTTCGTCACACACTGCTTGATCAGCCCGTACTCCGACCAGAGGTGTTCCTTCTGCCAGGCGTCCTGGCCCGGGTCGAGCAGAACGAAGGTGACCTGCTCGCCGTCGGCCATCAGTCGGCTGGCCATCTCGGTGCTCACCCCGCTACCGCCACACCAGCTGAAGATCCGGTACGGCCCCTGCGGGACCGCCTCGCGCAACTCCGCGAGGTAGCGGGTCGCCATGTCCTCCGTGGAGGGCACTGCGCCGGTCGCCGGGTCGCGGCCCGGCCATTCGAAGGCGACCACCGGCAGATTCGGATCGAGGTGCTCGGCCAGCCGCCGGTACCAGTGCGCGCTGCCGCCGCCGGGGTGCACACACACCAGTGGCGGTTGGTCGCCGGTCCGGCGCAGCCAGAGCAACGCCGTGACCGGCTGCCGCTCGCCGTCGATCGACGCGGCGAGCGCCGCGAGCGTGCGGTGCTCGACGAAGGTGCGAACGGTCGTCTCGATGCCATGCCGGTCCCGCAGCATCGCGATCGCCCGCAACGTCAGCAGCGAGTGCCCGCCGAGGTCGAAGAAGTCGTCGTCACGGCCGACCCGGGGCAGGTGGAAGACCTCGGTCCAGACCTCGGCGACGGCCAGCTCCGTGGGCGTTCGCGGCGCGCTGTACTCCCGTACCGACGTTCCCGCCACCGGTCGGGGCAACGCGGCCCGGTCGAGCTTGCCGTTGTTGTTCAAGGGGAGCCGGTCCAGGCGGACCCAGGCCGTCGGGACCAGGAAGCCGGGCACCCGGCTGCGCATCACGTCACCGAGCCGGGCGGGGTCGGCCGGGCCGTCCTCGTCGAGCACGACGTACCCGACGAGCTGCCGGATGCCGTCCACGCCCTGGTACGCCGCCGCCGCGGCAGCCCGCACCGTGGGCAGCTCGGCGATCGCGGCCTCCACCTCGCCCAACTCGACGCGGTGCCCTCGGATCTTCACCTGGTGGTCATGCCGCCCGATGAAGTGGATCGTGCCGTCCGGATCCTGGCGGACCATGTCCCCGGTGCGGTAGAGCCGGTTTCCCGGCGCGTGTCCGGACGGGTCCGGTACGAAGCGTTCGGCGGTCAGGTCCGGACGGCTCTGGTATCCGCGCGCGACGCCCGGACCTCCCAGCAGCAGCTCACCCGGCACGCCGAACGGAACCGGGTCGAGGTTCTCGTCGACGACGTGCACGTAGGTGTGGTGGATCGGCTTCCCGATCGGAATGACGTCGGTGAGCGCCGGCAGTGGGATCCGTGGGTGGACCGTGGCGAACGTGGTGCTCTCAGTCGGGCCGTACCCGTTGCTCACCAGCACGCCGTGTTCCATCGCCTTGCGCACCTGCAGCGGTGGCAGCACCTCGCCACCGACCACCACTTCCCGTATCCCGGCCAGGGCCTGTGGCCGAACGTCCATCATGGTGGTGAAGAGGCCGGTGGGCAGGCACAGCACGGTCACCCCGTGCCGGCGCAGGAGCTCGTCGAGCTCGTCGGCGGTCGGCGTCTCCGGGGAGACGACCAGCCGCGCCCCGTTGCACAGCGCGCCCCAGACCTCGAACGTCGACGCGTCGAAGGCGAGCGTGCCGGCTTGCAGCATGACCTGGTCGGCGTCCAGCGGCGCGTAGTCCTGGCCGTGCACCAGCCGTACGACGCCGCGGTGCGGGACCAGCACGCCCTTCGGGCGTCCGGTGGAGCCCGACGTGTACGTGATGTAGGCGAGGTTCTCCGGTGACAGCGTCACCTGTGGCGCGGTGGTCGGTCGGCTGCCGTCCGACCACCAGTCGGAGTCCAGGTTCAGCGTGGTCAGCCCGGGACGCGTCGCGAAACGGTGGGCGTGGTTCGGTCCGCTCACCAGGACCCGGACGCCGGAGTCGTCGAGAAGATACTCGATGCGGTCGCCCGGATACTTGGGGTCGAGCGGCAGGTAGCAGCCACCGGCCTTGAGGATGCCGAGCAGCGCGACCACCGTGTCGATCCCGCGGTCCATGCAGACCGCGACAGGCGTTTCCAAGCCGACGCCGTGCTCACGAAGCGCCCACGCCAGCTGGTTGGCCCGGGCGTCGAGTTCGCCGTAGGTCAGGCGCGAGTCGTCGCACTCGAGTGCGACGGCGTCCGGCCGGGCCTGCGCCTGGGTCGTGAACAGGTCGGTGACGCACGCCTCGGGCAGGGCGGGCCAGTCCTGCTGCGGCTCGGTGAACCGGTGCGCCGGGGTCGAGCTGAGGTCGATCGGGTTCGCGCCGTCGTCGGCGATCATCGCGGCGAGCAGTTCGAGGAAGGTCTCGCCCAGGGCGGTCAGCCGCTCCTGGGTCGCCCAGCCGGCCCGGCACTCCAGGCGCAGCTCGCCCGGGAAGGTCAACGTGACCAGGGTGAACTCGTTGGGGCTGTCGTCGACGACCGTGCCGAACACGTCCTGCTGTGCGTCGAGCACGTGGAAGTCGAGGTAGGAGAAGATGCTACTGATCAGCGGCGTACCGGTGCCCCAGGCGCGCTGCATCGCGGGGATCGGGTAGCGCCGGTGCGGCCAGACGGCAAGCTCCTCGGCGAACACGGCGCGCACGAGGTCGCGCCACCGGGGCGTACGCAGGTCCACCGCGAACGGCACCGTGTTGAGGTACATCCCCATCACTTCGTCGCCCCGCAGCAGTTCGGGCCGGCCGTTGACGACCAGACCACTGAAGAACCGCCGCTGGCCGGTGATGGCGCCGATCATCGCGAGGTGCACGGTGTGCAGCACGGCCTTGAGCGAGGTCTGCGTCCGCGCGGCCAGCGCACGCAGCCCCGGTTCGAGATGCCGCCAGGACATCCGCAGCTCCGGCACCGCGCCGTGGCCGGCCGGGGCGGTGTCCGCCGGCAACGCGATCCGGTCGTACTCGCCGACCCGGCTCCGCCAGAACCGTTCGTCCGGCCCGGCCGACAGCGATCGCCGTTCCAACCTGACGAAGTCGGCGTACCGCCCCGGGGGCGGTGGCTTGCGCGCATCGGGGTCCGCGTCCCGGATCGCCCGGTAGGTGTCCCGCAGTTCGGCGATGAGGGAGTGGTGGCTCCAGCCGTCCAGGATGGCGTGGCATTCGGTGTGGGTCAGCACCCACGTACGCTCCCCGGTGCGGTGCACGTGCCAGCGCAGTTGCGGGGCGTGATCGATGGGCAGCATCGCCAGCTTCATCGTCTCCCGGTACCGCTCCAGGATGTCCTGCTGCTCAGCTTCCGGGAGCTCGCGCAGATCGTCGAAGCCCACCTCGAACCGCGCCTCCGCGTGGACGAGTTGCATCGGCTCGGTGTAGCCGGACACGTTGAACGTGGTGCGCAGGATCTCGTGCCGGTCGACCAGCCATTGCGCGGCCTGCTGCAACGCGGCCGGCGAGAACGGGCCGTCGTCGACGATGTCGAAGCTGGTGACGTTCTGGTATGCCGGGTGTGAGCCGTTGACCAGCATCTCGTACACCATGCCGGCCTGCACCTGGCCCATCGGGTAGGCGTCCACCAGGCCGTCGGGGAGCCGGTCACGGTCGGCCGGGTCGAGTTGCTCGAACGGGCCGACCGGCGGCTCGTCGGCACCGGTCGCCGGCCGGTCGGCGAGCGTCGACAGCTGCGCCGCGGTCTGGTGCGTGAAGATGTCCTGCACCGACAGGTTCAGCCCGCCCCGGCGCAGGGTTCCGATCGCGCGGATGGCACGGATCGAGTCACCGCCGACGTCGAAGAACCGGTCGTGCACACCGATCCGTTCGATGCCCAGCGCCGCCGCGAGCGCCTCGGCGACGACGCCTTCGGCCTCGGTGCGGGGGGCGACGTACGCTCCGGCCGCCCAGGCGCGGCCAGGTGTCGGGGCCGGCAGCGCACGCCGGTCGGTCTTTCCGCTGGTGGTCAGGGGCAGCGCGGGCAGCAGCTGCCAGTGGCTCGGGATCATCGCCTCGGGCAGTCGACCGCGCAGGAACGACGCCACGTCGCTCACCTCGACGCCGGCGTCCGTGGACCGGGCGACGAGGTAGCCGACGAGCTGGCCGTCGTGTACCGCGACGGCGACCGCGGACACTGCCGGGTGCTCCGCCGCCACCGCCTCGATTTCGCCGAGTTCGACTCGGTGCCCACGGATCTTGACCTGGTCGTCGAGCCGGCCGAGGTAGTCGATCCGGCCGTCCGGCAGGTACCGCGCGAGGTCGCCGGTGCGGTACAGCCGCCCTCCACCGCCGGACTCCTCGAACGGGTCGGGAACGAACCGCAGTGCCGTGAGTCCCGGGCGGCTGAGGTATCCGCGGGCCAACTGCACGCCGCCCAGCAGCAGCTCACCCGGCACTCCGATCGGGACCGGTCGCAGGTTGTCGTCGACGATGTAGGTGCGCGTGTTGGCGATCGGCCGTCCGATGGTGACCGGCGTGTCGGGCACGCACCGCACCGCGGTGACGTCGACGGCCGCCTCGGTCGGCCCGTAGAGGTTGTGCAGCTCGCAGCCGATCCGCTGGTGGACGGCGACGACCAGGTCGGCGGGGAGCGCCTCGCCGCTACAGATCATTCGGCGCACCGACGGCAGCGGCTCGAACGACTCGGCCAGGAACACCCGCAGCATCGACGGTACGAAATGCAGGGTGGTGACCTGCTCGGTGGCGATCAGGTCGGCCAGGTAGTGCGGGTCGCGGTGGCCGTCGGGCCGGGCGATCACCAGCGTGGCCCCGGTGACCAGCGGCCAGAAGAACTCCCACACTGAGACGTCGAAGCTGTACGGGGTCTTCTGTAGCACCCGGTCGGAGTCGTCCAGCCGGTAGGCGTCCTGCATCCAGCGCAGCCGGTTGACGATCGCGCGGTGGGTGACCACGACGCCCTTGGGCCGGCCGGTCGAGCCGGACGTGTAGATCACGTACGCCGGGTGGTCCGGCCCCGCCGGGGTCGTGCTCGCCGGTGCCGATCCGCTGCCGGTGATGGCCGGTTCGTCGTCGGTGAGCACGATGGTGACGCCGGCGTCGGCACACATGTAGTCCCGGCGCTCGGCCGGGTGGTCGGGGTCCAGCGGTAGGTAGGCGCCGCCGGCCTTCTGGATCGCCAGCAGGGCCACCACCAGCTCGACACTGCGTCGGCGGCACACGCCGACGATCGACTCCGGCCCGACGCCCGCGTCGACCAGGTACCGCGCCAGTCGGTCGGTCCGCCGGTCCAGCTCGGCGTAGGAGACATCCTCGCCCTCGAAGCGGAGGGCGACGGCGTCCGGGGTCCGGGCCACCTGTCGCGCGAACAGCTCCGGCAGGGTGCCGGTCGGGTACGCCACCCCGGTCTCGTTCCACGTCCGCACCACCAGCTCCCGCTCCGCCGCTGGGGACTCGACCAGCTGGCTGATCGGTGTGTCCGGCGTGGCGGCGATGCTGCCGACGAGAGTGGTGAAGTGGCTCGCGAACCGCTCGACGGTGTCCCGGTCGAACAACGCGGTGGCGTAATTCAGGAAGCCGGTGAGGGTGCCGTCGGGCTGGTCGACGACCACCAGGGTCAGGTCGAACTTGGCGTCGCTCTCGCCGACCGGGAGTTCCTCGGCGCGTAGTTCGCCGACGCGGCGGGCCGTGGCGTCCCCTTTGGCCCAGAGGAACATGGTCGAGAACAGCGGGGTCCGGGACGCGTCGCGCACCGGGGCCAGCTCGTCCACCAGCCGTTCGAACGGGAGTTCCTGATGGGCGTAGGCGCCGAGCGCCATCTCCTTGACCCGCCGGAGCACCTCGCGGAAGGACGGGTCGCCGGACAGGTCGGTGCGCAGCACCAGCGTGTTGAGGAACAGGCCGATCAGGTCCTGCACCTCGGCCCGGTCGCGACAGGCCACCGGGGTGCCGATCGTGATGTCGTTGCTCCGGCCGAACCGGCCCAGCGTGATCGCGTACACGGCCGTCAGCACCATGAACGGCGTCGCGCCGGACTGGCGGGCGAGTTCGTGCAGGGCTCGGGCGTCCGGCGCGGACAGCGCGAACGGGACCACGCCGCAGGCGCTGTCTCGGACCTGTGGGCGGGGCCGGTCGAGCGGCAGTTCCACCGCGGTGGCGCCGGCCAGCGCCTGCCGCCAGTAGTCGAGCTGACGGTCCAGCTTGGCGCCGAACATCGCATCGCGCTGCCACGCGGCGAAGTCCGCGTACTGCACCGGTAGGGGCGCCAGCGGGGACGGCCCGCCGGTCAGCGCGGCGGTGTACAACCGGTCGAGCTCACGCCACAGCACCTGCTCGGACCAGCCGTCGAAGGCGATGTGGTGCAGGGTCACCACCAGCGCGTGCTCCTCGTCGGCCAGCCGCGCGAGGGTTCCGGTCAGCACCGGGCCGGTCGCCAGGTCGACGGGTGCCCGGTCGTGGGTCATCCAGCCGGCGATCCGTTCGTCCTGTGCGGCGGGGTCGAGGCCACGCAGGTCCAGCTCGCGCAGCGTGGCCGGCTGCGGAGGGTCGATCACCTGGCCCGGTTCACCGTCGACCACCACGTAGCGGGTGCGCAGCACCTCGTGCCTGGCGACGATCGCGTCGAGCGCCGCCCGCAGCGCGCCGGGCTCCAGCGGCCCGAACAGGCGCAGGCCGGCGCTGGCCAGATACTCCGTACCGCCCGGCCGGACCTGGTCGAGAATCCACAGCCGGCGCTGCGCGAACGACAACGCAGGCGACGTCTCACGCGAGACCCGGGTGATCCCCTGCTCCGGCACGGCGGTGGCGGCACCTCCGAGCCTGCGCCGAAGCAACTCCGCGCGCAAACCGGCTCGATCGATCGTCTCAGTCACAGGGCACCATCCTGGGAAAGCAGTTCGCTCATCTGGGCGTCGGTCAACTCGTCGAGTTCCGCCGTGATCAGGTCGGTCACCACCACCGCCAGCTCGGCCACGGTGGTCACCTCGAACAGGCAGCGCAGCGGGACCTCCACGGCAAAGGCCGCCCGCAGCCGGGCCAGGACCCGGGTGGCCAGCAACGAGTGGCCACCGAGCCCGAAGAAGTCGTCGTCGACGCCGACCCGGTCGACGCCGAGAATGTCCGACCAGATTCCGGCGATGGTCTCCTCCGCCGGGTCCCGCGGTGCCACGTACCCGCGGGCGCCGTCGAGTTCGGATGGTTTCGGATCTGGCAGCGCCGCCCGGTCGACCTTCTTGCTCGGTGACAACGGCAGGGCCGCGACGGTGACCCAGGCCGACGGGATCATGTACGACGGCAGCGACTCTCGTAGGTAGGCCCGCAGCTCGTCGAGGTCGGGTCCGGTGTCGTGAGGCCATTCCAGGTAGGCGACGAGCCGCTTGTCGCCCGGCCCGACGTCCTTCGCGACGACGGCAGCCGCGGACACCGCGGGGTGCCTGGCCAACACGGCTTCGATCTCGGCGAGTTCGATTCGGAAACCCCGGATCTTCACCTGGGTGTCCAGGCGGCCGAGGAAGTCGACAGCGCCGTCCGGCCGGAGCCGTACCAGGTCGCCGGTGCGGTAGAGGCGCGCTCCCGCTTCGGTGGCGAACGGATCGGGCACGAACCGCTCCGCGGTCAGTTCCGGCCGGTCGTGGTAGCCACGGGCCAGGCGCACGCCGCCGAGGTACAGCTCGCCGGGTACCCCCACCGGGAGTGGACGCAGCTCCGCGTCGAGCACGTACGCCCGGGTACCGGCGGCCGCGCGGCCGATGTGCAGGGTGGCCGTGCTGCGCTCGTCGGCGAGATCGCCCGACACCGGGTTGAACATGCAGGTGACGGTCGCCTCGGTCGGCCCGTAGGTGCAGAGGAACCGGCCGGGTAGGCCGGTCGCCGCCCAGCGTTGGGCGTCGTCGACGGTCACCACGTCCGAGCTGACGTTGACGGTCTTCATCGCGGTGAGCCGGTCCACGCCGGACTCCATCATCTCCCGGTAGTACGCCGGGGTGATCTCCATGATCGTCACGCCGTACTGCGCCAGCTTGGCCGGCAGTTCGCTGGGCGTCCAGAAGACCGGATCGCTCACCACGATCGTGGCACCGGCGGCCAGGGTGGCGCCGATCTGATCCATCGCGACGTCGAAGGTGAGCGCCGAGAGCAGCACGACCCGTTCGCCCGGGCGGATGCCGTACTGGTCGGCGACCACCCGGCAGTGGTGCGCGTACGCCCGATGCGAGATCATCACGCCCTTGGGGCGGCCGGTCGACCCGGACGTGTAGATGATGTAGGCGAGGTTGTCCGGCACGGTGACCGATGCCAGTTCGGCCGTTGGCCGGCCGCTCGCCCGGGCCCCGTCGTCGACGACCAGCACCGGCCGGTCGTGCCCGGCGAACCGGTCGGCGAACGTGCTGGTGGTCACCACCAGGTGCGCTCCGGCGTCGGCGAGCATGTAGCGCAGCCGCTCCGGCGGATGTTCCGGGTCGAACGGCGCGTACACTCCGCCGGCCTTGAGTACCGCCAGCAGCACGACGACCGGGGCGATCCCGCGCTGATGGCAGGAGCCGACGACGACCTCCGGACCGACCCCCATCGCACGGAGCTGGTGCGCCAGCTCGTTGACCCGGGCGTTTAGCTCCGCGTAGCCGAGCCGCTCGGTGCCGAACACCACGGCGGTCGCCTCCGGAGTCCGGGCCGCCCAGCGTTCGAACAGTTGCGGTACCGAGAGGTGCCGTTCGCCGGGCGGGTCGAGCAGGTCCAGCCGGTCCGCGTCGGGATCCGCCCACTGGTGCACGATCGTGTGGCGATCGTCGGCCGACAGCAGATCCAGTTCGCTGATCCGAGCCTGCGGGGCGGCGGTCACGCCGCCCAGCAGGCGTAGGTACTGGCCGGCGAGGCGTTCGATCGTCGAGCGGTCGAACAGCGCCGTGGCGTACTCGAACCAGCATTCCAGCCGGCCGTCCGGCTGCTCCATGACCGACAGGGTGAGGTCGAACTTGGCCACCGACAGGCCGCTGTCCAGGCCGGTGGCGGTGCACCCGGCGAGGGTGGACACCGCGTTACCGGCGCCGGTGTGCTGCACCTCGAACATGATCTGGAACAGCGGGTTGCGGGACAGGTCACGGTCCGGTTGCAGGGCGTCGACGAGGTGTTCGAACGGCACCTCCTGATTGGCGAACGCCTCCAGGGCGCTGCGGCGGACCCGGTCGACCAGGTCGAGGAAGGTCGGGTTCCCGCCCAGGTCGGCCCGGACCACGAGGTTGTTGACGAAGAAGCCGACGAGGTCCTCGGTCTCCGGCCGCGTCCGACCGGCGACCGGCGTGCCGATCGCGACGTCGGTGCGGCCGGTGTGGCGGCTCAGCAGCACGTCGAAGGCGGCCAGCAGCACCATGAACAGGGTTGCGCCGGTCTGGTTGCCCAGCTCCCGCACTGCCGTTCCGGTGGTCCGCGGGATATCAACGATCAGCGTTTCGCCGCGCAGGTCACGACCGGGCTGGCGGGGCCGGTCGGGGGTCAGCTCGACCGGTACGAGCCCGGCGAGCCGGTGTCGCCAGTGCTCGATCTGGTTGCCGATGGTGCCGTCGGCCTGCCGCTCGCGTTGCCAGGCGGCGAAGTCGGCGTACTGCACCGCAAGCGGCTGCGTCGACCAGGGGGTACCGGCGAGCCCCGCCACGTACGCCTCGTTCAGCTCGCGCAGGAAGATGCCCAGCGACCAGTTGTCGAAGGCGATGTGGTGCAGGGTGATCGCGACCAGGTGTTCGTCGGCCGAGGTGTGCACGACCGTGACCCGTAGCGGACGCTCGTGGGTGAGGTCGAACGGCCGGGCGCTCACCGCTTCGACGATCGTCCTGGCGCGCTGCGCGGCGTCCGCGGTGCCGGTCAGGTCCACCACGTCGAAGGGCACCGGGCCGGGGGGATCCACGAGTTGCAGCGGAACACCGCTGTCCCCGACGTAGCGGGTGCGCAGCACCTCGTGCCGGTCGCTGACCTGCTCCACTGCGCGGCGCAGCGTCGCGGTGTCCAGCGTTCCGGTGAGGCGGTACACCATCGGGATCAGGTATTCCGCGCTGCCCGGTTCGAGCTGGTCCAGGAACCACAGCCGTTGCTGGCCGAACGAGGTCGGCAGGGCGCCGTCGCGGGGTACGGGCACGATCTGCGGCCCGCTGTCGGGTGCCGTGCCCGCGTCGATCGCTGCGGCGACCCGCTCCACGGTCCGTCCTTCGAACAGGGTGGCCACCGTCAGCTCCAGCCCGAACCGGCGACGCAACCGGTGCGCGAGCCGGATCGCCAGCAGCGAATGTCCACCCAGCACGAAGAAGTCGTCGGCGACGCCGACCCGCTCGACCCCGGTCAGCTCGCCCATGAGGGTGGCGACGGCCCGCTCGGTCTCCGTCCGTGGAGCGACGTGACCGGCGGCTACGTCATCGGGCTCGACGTGATCCGGGTCGTCGCCGGGCGGGCGACTGCCAGGGGGCGGCAGCGCCGACCTGTCGACCTTTCCGTTGGGCAGCGACGGCAGCGCGGCCAGCGGGACGATGCTGGCGGGAACCATCGCGGCGGGCAGCCGGGTGCCGAGGAATCCTGACAACTCGTCGGTCTCCACCATCGCCCCGGCGGCCGGCACCACGTAGCCCGCCAGTTCCAGGTCACCGGTGACGGACCGGTAGGAGGTGACCACGGCCGCCGCGACCGACGGATGCGCCCGCAGCGCGGCCTCCACCTCACCGGGTTCGACACGCACCCCCCGAATCTTGACCTGCGCGTCGAGGCGGCCGACGAACTCCAGGACCCCGTCGTCACGCCACCGGGCGAGGTCTCCGGTGCGGTACCACCGCTGGCCGGGCCGGGTGGCGAAGGGATTCGGGGTGAAGCGTTCGGCGGTGAGGTCGCCGCGTCCGGCGTAGCCGCGGGCGAGGCCGACACCGCCGATACACAACTCACCCGGTACGCCGATGGGCGCGAGCCGGCCGGCGGAGTCCACCACGTACAGGTCGACGCCGGGCAGCGCGGCACCGATCGGAACCGTACCGTCGGTCTCGCCACGCGCGTAGCGCCACGCGGTCACGTCGATCGAGGACTCGGTCGGCCCGTAGGTGTTGTACAGCTCCACCTCCCGCACTCCGAGCAGTCGCTCGCACAGTTCGGTCGGCAGCGGCTCGCCGGCCGAGCACACCAGCCGCAACCCGTCGCAGGCGGCCAGCTCCGGCTCCTCGACCACGGTGCGCAGCACGGACGGCACGAGTTGCACCACGGTGATCCGGTACGCGGCGAGGGCACCGACCATCACGGCGGTGTCGCGGTGCGCGTCCTGCGGCGCCATCACCACACAACCGCCGGACACCAGCGGCGCCAGGAACTCCCACATCGACGCGTCGAACCCGATGGTCGTCTTCTGGAGTACCCGGTCGGTACTGGTGAGCCCGAACCGGTCCACCGCCCACAGCACCCGGTTCCGGATCCCGCCGTGACTGATCACGACGCCCTTGGGGCGACCGGTGGAGCCGGAGGTGTACATGACGTAGGCGGCGTTGGCGGCGTCGAGCGCCACCGGCGGCGGTGGCGTGGCGCAGGCGATGTCCTCGCACTGCTCGCCGAGCACCACCACCGGGGTCTGCTGCCCCATCCGCTGTCGCAGCGCCGTGTCGGTGAGCACCAGTTCGACGCCCGCATTCTCGATCATGAACTGGAGTCGCTCGTCGGGCAGGTCGGGTGCGAGCGGGACGTAGACCGCGCCGGCGGTAAGCGAGCCGAGCAGCGCGACCACGAGATCGGTACCGCGGTGCAGGGCGACGCCGACGGCGGTCTCCGCGCCGACTCCGCGACTGCGCAGGAGGCTGGCCAGGTTGTCCGCCCTGGCCCTCAGCTCGGCGTAGGTCAGCTCGGTGTCACCACAGACCACGGCCACCGCGTCCGGCGTGGCCTCGGCCTGCGCCCGGAACAGGTCCGGCAGCAGCGCGTCGGTCGCTTCCCGCGGTGCCGGGTGCCAGCCGAGCAACTGCCGCTGTTGCGCGGGGGCCACGGTCGGCACGTCGCGCAGCGGCGTCTCCGGCGCCTCCGCCAGGTTCTCCAGCAGCGCCACGTAGTTGTCGGCCATCCGCTGGATCCGGGCCCGGTCGAAGAGCGCGGTCGGATAGGTGATGCGGGCGGCCCAGGATCCGTCCGGCTCCTCGGTCATCTGAAGCGACATGTCGAAGGTGGCACTGCGTACGGGGGTCGGCGCCCAGTCGACCTCGATGCCGGGCAGACTCAGCGGCTCCCCCTGGCCGTTCAGGACCGCGAACCCGACCTGAAAGAGCGGGTTGCGGGACAGGCCGCGGTCCGGCGACAGTTCGGCGGCCAGGCGTTGCAGGGGTACGTCCTTGTGCTCGAAGGCGTCCAGGGCGGTTTCGCGGACCCGGCCGAGCAACTCGACGAAGGTGGGATCGCCGGACAGGTCGGTTCGCAGCACCACCGTCTGCGCGAGCGAGCCGATCATCGGCTCCAGCTCGACCCGGTTCCGCCCGCTGGTCGACACCCCGACACCGAAGTCGAGTTGGTCCGCGTAACGGCTGATCAGGAGCTGGTAGGTGGCCAGGAACACCATGAACGGGGTCGCCCGGGCGGCGCGTCCCACGGAGCTGATCCGGGCCGCCAACGGGGCCGGCACCGCGAACGCCACCACGTCGCCGGCCGGTTCCCAGGCGGCGGGGCGCTGCCGGTCCGTGGGCAGTTCCAGTGACGGCAGTCCGGCCAGGTGCTCACGCCAGTAGTCCAGGTGCCGGACGAACGCCGCGTCGTTCGCGTCCCATCGGTGGCGTTGCCAGTCGGCGAAGTCGGCGTACTGGAGCTGAAGCGGCGCCAGTGGCGACTTTTCGTTGGCGGCATGGACCGCGTAGAGCGCGCCCAGTTCCCGGGCGAGGATGCCCAGCGACGGGCCGTCGAAGGCGATGTGATGCACCACCAGCATCAAGATCGCGTCAGTGGGGGAAAGCGGCACGAGGGTCAGCCGCCAAGGGGCTGATGCACGCAGGTCGATCGGTGTGGTCACCGCCGCCTCGGCGATCTCCCGTACCCGTCGGTCTTGTTCAGCGGCCGGGTACCCGGTGAGGTCCACCACCGTGAGGTCGGCCGCCGCCGGCTCGTCGATGATCTGCACCGGCTGTCCGTCGACCGTCGAATAGCGGGTACGCAGAATCTCGTGCCGGCCGGCGATGTCAGTGAAGGCCGCGGTCAGTGCCGCCCGGTCCAGCGGCCCGCGCAGCCGGAATCCCCAGTGCAACAGGTACTCCTGGGTGCCGGCCCGGACCTGGTCGAGAAACCACAGCTGCTCCTGCTCGAACGACAGTCGGAGCTGGTTGCCGGTTTCGAGGATGTCAGTCATGCGCACACCTGCTGCTTCATCGGTAGGAAGTCGTCCAATGTGGTGCCCAGGCCGCGGCCGGATGCCGTACGGCGGACCAGGTCGGCCACTGCCAGATCCAGGCAGCCGAGTCCGAACGGGGAGAACACCGTCACGGCTTCGTCGCTTCTGACGAATCGCTCACCGGCCACCAGGACTTCGCCGAGCGAGGCGGCGATGAAGTCGCGGTGGCCGGCTTCCTGTTGGGCCAGGTCCAGCGAGGTAGCGGCCCGGCACACGTGGTCCGCGTCGTCGACGATGTTCACGCTGGATCGGATCGAGTCGGTGGTGAGGTCACGCAGGGACAGATGCAGCACCAGCGTTCCCGGGCGGCAATGCTCGGTACCCAGGTGCGGGGCGCTCGCCGTCGTTGCCAGGCACACCAGCTTGTGGCGGGACATGGCGTCGGCCGCGTTCTCGGCCACGTCGATCTTCAACGTCGGCCACACCGACCGTGCCTCGGCGGCGAAGGACTGCGCCCGTTCGGCGCTGAGGTCGTACAGGGTCACCGTGTCCAGCGTCGGCAGCACGGTGCGCAGATACCTCAGCACCTCGAAGTTGATCGGACCGCAGCCGACGAGCGTCACCGCGGATTCCGGGCTGGACGAGGAGAGCGTGGACGCCGCCAGGGCGGCGCTCGCGGCCGTACGCCCGGCCGAGATCGCCGACGCTTCGAGGATCACCTCCGGCACGCCGGTGTGGACCGAGTTCAGGATCATCACAGCCGAGGCCCGGAGTATCCCCCGGTCGAGGTTGCCGGGGAAGGATGACACCCACTTCACCCCGCAGGTCGGCGTCTCACCTCCCAGATAGGCCGGCAGCGCGATGATCCGCTCGCGCTCTGCGTGGGGGAAGCGGAGGAAGACCGACTGCGGTACCCGGGTACGGCCCAACGCGTGCGACCGGTACGCCGCCTCCACTGCGGACACCACATCGCGCTCGGCCCCGTCGAGGACGGAACGGACCTCACCTGCTCCGAGAATCAACATGGTGCCACCTCCATGTCAGGCTTGGTCCACAGGTGCGACACGTCACCGAAGTACGTCATGACCCAGTCGTCGTCGTAGATGGTGTCGAGGTACCGCTCACCGCGGTCGGGAAAGACCATCGCGCAGGTGGCCCCGGGTCGGATCTGATCGCGCATCTGCTCCAGGCCCGCCACGACGGCACCCGACGAGCCACCGACGAGAATCGCCTCGCGGGCGGCCAGCCGACGGCACGCCACAATTGCGTCGAGATCGTCGACTCGGACCACGATGTCGGCCAGATCGCTGCGGTACAGCTTCGGACGCACCGATGCGCCGTGGCCGGGAATCATCCGCCACCCCACCGCCGGGCCGAATATCGCACTGCCCAACGCGTCCACCGCCACGATGGTCACCGGCAGCTGGTGCGTCCGGATGTATTCGGCGCACCCCCGCAGAGTGCCGCAGGAACTCGTGGCACAGAACAGGTAGTCGATGTCCGGCAGGGCGCGAACGATCTCTCGTACGGTCGTATGGTGTGCTCGCGGGTTGAGCGGGTTCGAATACTGGTCCGGGCAGTACGCGTGATCGATCGTCGCGACGAGGTCACGCACCCGACGGATACGGACGGGCAGGTACTCCCCCGTGGCCGGATCGACATCGGTGACCACCTCGACCTGCGCGCCCAGCGCCCGCATGATGGCGATGTTGTCCTTGTTGGTGCGCGGGTCCACCACACAGATGAAGCGAATTCCGTAGTATCCGCAGACCTGCGCGAGCCCGATTCCGAGATTGCCGGAACTCGACTCGATCACCACCGATCTGCCGGGTACGAGCCGCCCGTCGTGTATGCGTTCTCGCAGCATCTCCAGCGCCGAGCGATCCTTGATACTGCCGCCCGGATTGTGCGACTCCAACTTGGCGAAAGTCCTGAACGGACTCTCGGGGTCGAGCTTCACCAGCTCGACGATCGGTGTCGCTCCGATGGTCGCCAGCACTCCTGACCCGGTGGGGGTTTGTTCGGTCATAGAGCCGCTCCTCGAATTGCCTCCGCCGCGATGCGCCTACTACGAGATTCCTCCGCACCATCGAGACAGCGCAGGGAAGAACATGCAGACTCACCGGTTGACGCCGGCAGCAGTTCTGCCGGAGGTTCTTCTGTCTTCTTCGTACTGCTGCCGCCGGCCGCGCCGTTTCCACCCGAAACGATCACCACCGCACGGCCGGCAGATCCGCGCCCTAGCGCGCCGGCAAGCGCTACCGCACCGCTTGGCTCCGCGCTGACACCGGCTCGGCGAAGGACACCCATCGCGTGGGTGACGGCCTCGTCGGTCACGCCGATCAGGTCGTCGACCCGGTGCCGGATGATCGGCCAGGGAACCGCACCGGGTCGTTGCCCGCGCAGGCCGTCGGCGATCGTCATGGACGGTGGCAGCTCGGTCGGCGCACCCTGGGCAACGGAGACGGCGTAGCGGCGTGCGGACATCGGCTCCACCCCGACGACCCGCAGCCGCCGGGACAGCGCCGACGCCGCCAGGCAGACGCCGGCCAGCAGGCCACCACCGCCGGTCGGTACGAAGATCGTCGTGACGCCCGGCACCTGTTCGAGCACCTCAAGCCCGACCGTGCCGGCCCCGGCCACCACCAGCTCGTCGTCGGAGGACGGCACGAGGACCGCCCCGGTCGCCGCGGCGATGTCCGCGGCCCGGCGGTCGCGTTCGACCACGCCGCCGGTCACCTGGACCACGCTGGCGCCGAGTGCCCGGATCGTGCGTGCCTTACCGTCGCTGGCCCCGGCAGCCATCACGATCGTCACCCTGATGCCCAACGCGGCACCGACCATGGCGACGGCGATGCCGTGGTTTCCGGAGGAACCCGCCACCACCTCGTCGGCGTACCGGGTGAGCATCGCGTTCGCCGCTCCCCTGATCTTGAACGAGCCGCCGCGCTGGCGGTGCTCGGCCTTGACCAGCACCCGCGAATCCAGCGGCAGCACCGGAGTGCGATCCACCAGGCCGGTGATCCGGGCGGCGGCCAGGCGCACGTCCGCGAGGGTGGGCCCGACACCTGTCGTCCTCATGGCCCGTCCACGGTGACCGCCCTGCGGTCGGTCTTGCCGCTGACCGTCGTCGGTAGGCGGTCGATCCGGGCGAACCGTCGCGGGATCATGTAGTGGGGCAACGTCATCGCCAGGTGGGCGCGCAGCGCGGCGTCGGTCACCTGCGCCGACGCGGCGGCGACGTGCGCAATGAGGAAGACCCGTCCGCCCGCATCGGTACCCGCGGTGACCATCGCGCCGGTGACGGCGGGATGGGCCAGCAGCGTGCCCTCGATCTCGGCCGGGTCGATCCGGTAGCCCCGGACCTTGATCTGCCGATCGATGCGGCCGAGATACACGAGGCCACCGTCGGGCAACCGACGCGCCAGGTCACCTGTGCGGTACATGCGCGCGCCGGGCGCGCCGTGTGGGTCCGGCAGGAAACGGTCCGCGGTCAACCCCGGTCGGCCGCTGTAGCCGCGCGCGACACCACATCCTCCGATCCACACCTCGCCGACACCGCCGTCCGGCACGGCGTGCAGCTCGTCGTCGAGCAGATGCACGCTCACACCGTCGATCGGTGTCCCGATCAGGTCGAGCGTCGTGTCCGGGACCGGCGGCACGGCGAAGCGGGTCGAGGTCATCGTGGTCTCGGTCGGGCCGTACTGGTTGATCAGCCGTCCGGGCACCCGGTTGCGGCCATCGGCGACGAGGAACGGTCGCAGCGACTCACCGCTGGACACGGTCAGCCGCAGGTCGGGCAGATCGCTGCGCCGCAGCGACGTCAGGAAGGTCGGGGTGGCCGACAGGATCGTGTTCACCCCCCACCTGCCCAGGGCCGCGACGAACTCACCGGCGCGCAACAGGGTGGAGCGCGGCACCAGGACCACCTGCCCGCCGGCGACGAGCGGGGCGAACGTGTCGCGGATCGAGGCGTCGTACCCGAACGGCGCGAGTTGCAGCACCACGGTGTCCGGACCGAGGTGGTAGTCGTCGACGATGAACCGTAGGTAGTTGGTGACGCCGAGGTGCTCCAGCAGTACCGCGTTCGGCGGCCCGGACGAACCGGAGGTGTGACTGACGTAGGCCAGCGATCGTGGCGACAACGGTCGCAGGCGTGCCGGCACGTCAGGCGCGTCGACGAGCACGGTCGGGCCGTCGATGGCGAGGTCGTGCTGCCCGGCCCGGGCCGGTGTGGTGACCAGGAACCGGGCCTGGGCGGTGCGGACCATCGCCGCCAGTCGCTGATCGGGCAGCTCGGTGTTGAGGGTGAGGAAGGCGCCGCCGGCCCGAAGCACGGCCGCCATCGCGATGACGGCCTCCGGGCCTCGGTCAACCATGACCGCGCAGACCTGCTCCGGTCCGACGCCCTGGGCGACCAGCGCCCGGGCCAGCCGGTCCGTCCGGGCGGCGAAGTCCTCGTAGCACAGGGCGGTGTCCGGGGTGACGATCGCCGGTGCGTCGGGTCGGGTCGTGGCGTGGGTCAGGATGTCGTCGAGAAACGTGGTCACAGCCCCGCTCCGCCGCTCGGCTGGTCGGCGGCGCACCACTCCAGGACCGCCCGGGCGCTGTGGTACTTGTTCTCGGCTTGGGCGAAGGCGATGCTGTCGGGCCCGTCGAGTACCGCCCCGGTCACCTCCTCACCCCGATGTGCCGGCAGATCGTGCATGAACACCGCGCCCGGGCAGGACGCCATCAGAGCCTCATTGACCTGGAACGGGGCGAACTCGTCACGCCAATCGGGCGTCGGCTTCGTCGAACCCGTGGTCTGCCAGCGGGTGGTGTAGACGACATCCACCGGTGGCAGACCCGACAGGTCGTGCCGCTGTTCGACCCGCGCGCCGCTACGCCGGGCGGACACCGCCGCCTGGTCGAGGTACCGCTGCTCCACGCCGTACCCGGGCGGGGTACGCAGGTGCAGCTCGGCGCCGGGGTACCGGGACAGCGCAAGGGTCAGCGCCGAGGCGGTGTTGTTCCCCTCCCCCACGTACAGCACCCGTACGCCCTCGACCCGACCGAAGTGCCGGACGATCGTGGTGAGGTCGGCGAGGGCCTGAGTAGGGTGTTCGACCGCACTCATCGCGTTGATCACCGACATGCGCTTCTGGGCGGCGTACGCCCGAAGCTCGGACTCCGGCCCGACGGTGCGGGCGACCAGGACGTCGAGCATGCCGGAGAGCACCGCGCCGGTGTCCTCCACCGACTCGCCGGTGGCCAGCTGCAGGTCGTTCGGACCGTACGTGATCAGGCGAGCACCGAGACGCAGCGCACCGGCGGAGAACGCGGTCCGGGTACGGGTGGAGGTCTTGCGGAACAGCACGCCGACGACCGCCCTGGACAGGGGCTGGTCGGCTCCCGCGGAACCACGCGAGTACTCGGCGCCGCGCTGCACGATCCAGCGCAGTTGGTCGTCGGAGAGGTCCTCGATGGAGATCAGATGGCGTCGCTCGGTCATGCCGAGCCCCCTTCCAGGTGGCGATCGGCCGTGACCTGAGAGCCTGCGCGAGGTGCGGACGATCGAACAGGGACGGAGCTGCACGACGCGTCTGCGTGTTCGTCTCTATGGGCGGTACGCGTGGGCCCGGCACCATCGGGCTCAGCTATTCGGATCACCCGACCACGCCGGAGGGGTCATGACTGACGACGGTGTCTACCGCGTCGTGCGCAACGACGAGGAGCAGTACTCGATCTGGTGGGCCGACCGGGAGCTGCCGCTCGGCTGGACCGCCGAGGGGACGTCCGGGTCGAAGCAGGAGTGCCTGGACCACATCGGGACGTTGTGGTCGGACATGCGGCCGCGAAGCCTGCGGGAGCACATGGCCCGGGCCTGACGGCCGAAGTCCGTACCGCACCAGCCTTCATGCCGCCCCGCCCCGCCACACATGGCATGCGGCGGGGCGGCAGCACCGCGTCCCGTCGCCGAGGGCCGGCAGGTCAGGCCGTGGACGCAGGCAGCTACATCGACGCGGCTCCGAAACCGTAATGGACGGGCAGCTCCAACTCCGAGGAGACATCATGATGGCGCCGACTATCGAGTCAGAGGTCCGTAGTTACTGCCGAAGCTGGCCGATCGTGTTCGGCCACGGGCGGGGCAGCCGAATGTTCGCCGACGACGGCCGCGCCTACCTTGACTTCTTCGCCGGCGCGGGTGCCCTCAACTACGGTCACAACCATCCGGTCCTCAAGCGAGCCCTGCTGGACTACCTGGAGCGGGACGGGGTCACCCACAGCCTCGACATGCTGACCTCCGCCAAGCAGGACTTCCTCGCCGAGTTCGCATCGCAGGTCCTCGCCCCCCGCAGCCTGGACTACCGCGTGCAGTTCACCGGCCCCACCGGCACGAACAGCGTCGAGGCGGCACTCAAACTCGCCCGCAAAGTGACCGGACGCCACACCGTCGTCGCTTTCACCGGCGCATTCCACGGCATGTCACTGGGCTCACTGGCCGTCACCGGAAACGCCACCTTGCGCGCAGGTGCCGGCGTCCCACTCGGCAACACCTGGCGCGTCCCGTACGACGGCTTCGCCGGAGGCCAGGTCTCCGGGCTCACCCTGCTCGACACCATGCTCGCCGACAGCAGCAGCGGAATGGACCTACCGGCTGCCGTCATCGTGGAGACCGTGCAGGGCGAAGGCGGCATCAACCCCGCCCGCGCGATCTGGCTCGCCGACCTCGCCGAGCTGTGCGCCCGCCGCAAGGTGCTGCTGATCGTCGACGACATCCAGATGGGCTGCGGTCGCACCGGCCCGTTCTTCAGCTTCGAGCACGCCGGAATCACTCCCGACATCGTCTGCCTCTCCAAGTCCATCAGCGGGTACGGCCTGCCGATGTCCCTGACGCTCTTCCGTCCCGAACTCGACGTGTGGCAGCCCGGCGAACACAACGGAACCTTTCGCGGCAACAACTTCGCCTTCGTCACCGGGGCGGCCGCGCTCAAGGAATTCTGGGTCGACAGCAAACTGGAGAAGCAGACAGCGGAACGGGACATCCTGCTTGAGGCGAGGCTGGCGGAACTCGCCGGTCGGCACCGGGCGCACGCAGTGACGTCACGCGGCCGGGGCCTGTTGTGGGGTCTGGCCTTCCGGGAAACGCCGCTGGCCCGACGGGTCGCCCGGGAGGCGTTCGCCCGTGGGCTGCTGGTGGAGACGTCCGGATCCGCCGACGAGGTGGTGAAGCTGATGCCGCCCCTGAACCTGACGGATGAGGAACTGGCCGAGGGCCTCGACATTCTGGAGCAGTCGGTGACGGCAGCGGTCGACCGCTAGGTGATCCCGGTCGTGAGTTGTTCGGGGTTATGCAGCGGGCATCGTGCTGCGCACCGGTGCCGAGCTGGCGGCCGGAGCTTGGCGAGCCAGACTCCTCCGCCACCACGCCCGGCCGCTCGCCCAATGCGAGGCGCAGAGGGTTTCCACCCTAGGCGCGGGATCCGCGGTGGAGGTAGGTGGTGGCACCGACGGCGAAGATCATGATGGCGGTGAGCCACGCCGCTGGCGAGGTGGAGGTCTGGATCGGCCAGGCCCAGACCCCCACAATGCCGCCGGTGTGGCGCGGAGCGGCAGCGTAGACGGCGCAGACGTAGAGGAAGGCTGGCAGCCACGCCAGCCGCACGCCGAGCAGCGCCGCGCCGCCGGCGACCAGTCCGATACAGCCGAGCGCATTGCGGATCAGTGCGTATGCACCGTACGTGTCGGGTTCTCGTAGCCCGGCCAGGCTGAGTGCTATGGCGGTCACGAGGGTGGCGACGAGAAGGTGCCCGGCTCGCCAGGCTCTCCACGGCAGGGAGGTGCTGCGTTCGAGGTTCTCGTCGGCGCCGCTGAGGGTGGGCCCGAGCAGTAGTGCGGCCAGCAGCGGTGCGAGCGCGATCATGGGGATCCGGGCGTTGGCCCCGTCGAAGTAGGTCCTGCTGGCGAGCCACGTGCCGCCGGCACCGGCCAGCAGTGTGATGACGCCGAGGCCGACCGCGAAGGTCGATGCGCCTCGGGCGGCCAGGTGCAGCCGGAGAAACCGCCGGGTCAGGGCCATTGGCCGAGCCGGATCAGAGTCTGCTCGTCGCATCGGTCAGCGGCGGCGAGGTAGTCGGCGAACCAGGCTCGCTGCGCGTGCTCCGGCATCGCGCGGAGCCTGGCGATGGGTGCGTCGGCGATGGTCGCCGACTCGTCGAGCATCCACTCGGCGGCCAGCTCGTCGGTCCAGTAGACCCGCTGGTCGATCCTGCGTACCCCGGTGGGATCCGCGCAGACGGCGCGGGTGATCTGCCGCAGGTCGGCCCGCAGATGGTCGGGGCTGGCCAGGCCGCCGAGCGCGGTCGACTGGTGGCCGAGGCTGAGCCAGACCGTGTCGTCGTCCTCGCCGAAGGCCTGGCCGATCGGCTTCGCGGCCTCGTCGACCGCCCTGCTAGGTGCTCCGGGTATCCCGTCGAGACGTTCCAGGACCGGCTGCACGGCCGCGGTGACGTCATCGAACAGGAAGGCGTTGATCCTGGAGAGACACACCTGGGGGCCGCTGCTGGTGCAGACCAGCTCCAGCGCCGCCGGGTCGGCCGGGAGGTGGCGGGTGTCCCGCCCGATGACGATCGGCACCGCGACGGTGATGGCGAGGACGCCGGCCAGCAGGGCGGCTCGGCGCCACCGCGCGGCGGCGGCGAGCAGCAGAGCCGTCACTGTCACCAGCCAGGCGGCCTGCAACACGGTGATGCGCGCGGGGATGAGGGAGTGCGCCGCCCAGCCGCCGTAGAGGGGCGAGAGCCACGCCCAGGCCGTGCCGTCGCCGTACGCCACGACGGCCAGGCCGAGGTAGCTGGCGAGCGCGGCGATCGGCGCCGCCACCCGCAGGGGGACGAGCCGTCCGACGAGGACACCGAGCGCACCGGCAGCGGCCAGGGCCAGGACACCGACGATCAGCGTCCACCACCAGCCTCCACCGGCGTATGTCGCGACCCGGGCGACCAGCACCGCCGCCCCGGCGAACGCGGCCAACAGCCCAGCGGTACCGGACAGGGTCACGGCCAGCCAGGCCACCGCCAGCGGCTGCCATCTCGGGCGCGGGGTGGAGGCGATCAGCTCGTCCATGTCGCGCCGCCGTTCCCGACCGGACTGCCACGCTCCGGCCGCGACCATGAGGGCACAGAGCACCAGCATCGACATACGCAGGTAGTTCGCCAGCCCCGCCCACCGGCCGCCCCAGTCGTCCGGATGGATGACCAGCAGCCACACTCCGATGCCGAACATCGCCAGCGCGGCGGCGGGTGCCGTACCCCGGCGTAGCTCCACCCCCAGCACGCGCCTCACCGCGGTGCCGTCCGCGCGCCGCGCAGCACCGCCGTGTAACCCCGCTCGATCGGGGAGTCGCCGCTGTCGCCGTCGCCGCCGGCCGCGATCAGCTCGTCGGGAAGTCCGGTGAAGACCATCCGCCCCCCGTCGACCAGGTGCACCCGGGAGCATGCCGCCACGACGTCCTCGACCAGGTGGGTGCTGACCAGTACGACGGCGTCCAGCCCCACCTCCCGCAGCAACGCCCGCAACTCCACCCGCTGCTCCGGGTCCAGACCCGCAGTCGGCTCGTCCAACAACAGCAGCCGAGGTTCGTTCACGATGGCCTGCGCGATGCCGGCACGACGCAGCATGCCACCGGAGAGGTGTTTCATCCGGTCGTCAGCCCGGTCGAGCAAACCGACCCGCTCGATCGCCCGATCCACCGCCAGTGGAATCCTGCCCGGTGGCATCTCCCGCAGCCAGCCGAAGTACTCCACGAATTCCCGGACGGTGAAGCGCGGGTAGAAGCCGAATGCCTGGGGCAGGTAGCCCACCTGGCGGCGTACCTGCCGCAACCCCGAGGGGTCGCCGATGCGGTGACCCAGCAGCCGGACGTCACCCCGGTCGGGGCGCAGCACCGTGGCCAGGACTCGCATCAGGGTGGTCTTGCCAGCGCCGTTCGGACCGAGCAACCCGTGCACGCCCACCCCCAAGTCGAGGTCCAGATCGTCGAAGACGACCCGCTTGCCGTACCCCACGCGCAGGCCGTCGACGTTCACCATGGTCATGCCGGTTGTCTCCCCACCTGGTCCCGACGCACGTACACCACCACTGCGGCGACCGCGGTGACGCCCAGCCATACCGGACCGCGGGCCGACACGACCGACAGGTCCCCGACCGTCGGTGCCAGCACCACCGCCGCCCATCCCCCCGCCACCACGAGCGCGGCGTACGTGGGCTCGATCAACGAGCCGAGCGCCAGCGTCGTGACGGTCAACGCGACGCAGGCAAGCAGCCACGTCACCGGGGCACCGATCTGCGTCACCGTGCCGGCCAGGACTGCGACGGGTGCCGCCACCGCGAGCACCGTCAGCGTGCGCCACAGGACGATCCGCAGGCCGCCCTGCGGTGTCCCGGCGATCAGCTCGTGCAACGGATCGGTCCTCGGCCCATACGACAGGGCCGTCCCGACAGCGGGCAGCACCGGCGCGATCAGCAGGAGCAGCCACGACGGCACCATCATCGAGCTGACCGCCGTACCGGTGGCGAGCGCTCCGGTCACGGCCACCGACAGCAACCAGGCCGTCCGCGCCGCGGGCCCCGCACCCGCCAACACACGTACGCGTCGCCACCTGCTCCCCCGCCGCACTCGGCCCGGTGCCGACGGCCGGTGAGTCAGGGACATCGCGACCGCCTCGACTATCCGGGCCGTGGTCGCGTCCGGTGTGATGCTCCTCCGGCAGGCTTCGCAGCGGTCGAGGTGCGCCTCCACCGACCACGCGTCGACGTCGGCGAGGCGATCTTCGGCGTACGCCGCCAGTACCTCGGCCTCGGGGTGAAAGTCGTTCACGACAACGCCTCCCGCAACTCGCGGCGGGCGCGCATCGCCCGGGTCTTCACCGTGCCTTCGGGCACCCCCAGCAGCGTCGCCGCCTCACGCACTGTCAGGCCGTCCAGCACCGTCGCCTGCAACACCGCTCGCAACTGCGGCGACAGCCGGTGCAGCGCACCTGCCAACTCCTCGTCGTACATGCCGGCCAGGACCTCGTCCTCCGCCGACGGCGACCACGCCAGCACGTCCTCGCCCGGCAACCCCGCGCTCTGCGGACGGACCGACGCGCGACGTCGCGCGTCGATCAACCGACCAGCGGCGATCGTCCACAGCCAGCCCGCCGCCGTACCGTCCCCTCGGTAGCCGGCCGCAGCACGCCACACCGTCAGGAACGTCTCCTGCAGCACCTCCCGGACCAACTCCGGATCGCGACACCGCCTCCGCAGACGCAGCACCAACCACGACGCGTTACGCGCATACAACGCGTCGAACGCCTCGCAGTTCCCCTCACCGACAAGGCGCAACAGATCCTCATCGCCCACGTCCATCACGCAGGTTAGGACGCATCTGTCGGCGAAACGGTTCTCCCCACGCCGACACAGCGCGAAATCCACCAAGCACCCGCCGTACGCCTCGGGGTGGTAGGACTGCGTAGATTTCGACTCTGTCTCGCATTTCGGTGGTGACCGAAGGTGGGCGACGTCGTTAAGGTCCCGTGTGCTTATCTGCGCCTTCTTCGGACGTCAGGGGTACCGGCTCAGGGGCGCTCGACGGGGCTGCCGCTTGCTGAAGGGCGCGCGAGGGTGGGATCATCGCGATCATGATCGGAAGAATCGAGTCCTCCGTCCGCCGGTGAGCGCGACGACCGAGCCTGGACTGCTCGGACCCCAGATCGCTCTGTTCGAACACGCTCTGCGTCTTCATCAGCAACATCCCGACTCTGCTCTACCTCGCAACGGTAAGCCGTATCCGGACGGAGACCGTCACCGCACGCAGCCGTCATACCGGCGGGTGAGGGATCGACGCCTCTATGGGGCCGATGTCGCAGTCATCCTCGACGAACACTTCAGCCGACCCGACGCAACGGCGAGTGAACTCGTCAACGCCTTTCGCGAGGTCTACGTCCCGATCCAGCGCAACGACCACATCGTTGCCGCGGCGTTGCGTGCGGATCGGCGGCGCATGCGGCAAACCGGTCGGTGGTTGGTGCGGCACGGCATCGATCGCAATGCAGCCACGGTCGGGCTCGCGCTGCTGGCCGCCGATTGGGCCGAGGACGACATCCCGCTGATCCAAACCATCGGTCTGCTGTCGGACCATTTCGGGCCGTTGGCCGCCGAAGCGTTGCACCGCCGCCGTGGAGGTGCAGAAGCGCTGATATGGCTCGCCCAGCGCGTCACCAGCTGGGGACGGGTCTACGTCGTCGAGGCGCTATGCCGACAAGGCGCCACCAGTTCACGGGCATGGCTACTGCGCCATGCCTGCGACGGCGACTACCTCAACGGCTACTTCGCCGGCGAGGTTGCCACCACAGCGCACCTGCACGAGGCGATCACCGGCACCGATGTCGACGACGACCTGGTCGATCACACCGGCCGACTACTGAGGATCATGGCCGACTGCGGTGGCATGGGCATGACCCTCGAGCACTACCCACCGGCACCTGCCGTGATGGCCGCGCATGCTGCCCACCTCGCCCAGCAACCGCCGGCAGCGAACCGATACGTCGATGCCGCGATCATCGCCGACTATCTGACGACCAAGCCTCCGAACCGGTACGGCTGTACTCCGGAACAACGGGACCACATCGTGCAGCAGTACCTCGCCGTACTCGACCGGCCGGAATGGCGCGCTGCGGTCCGTGAGGGCCATGGCCTGAACAGCAACTTCTTCGATTGGTTTACCGGCCACGTGGCGGCGCGACTGCGCCTGCGCGCGTTTGCTGACCAGACGGGAGGTGATAATCGATGAACCATGCTGCCGATCAGCAACTCGTCGAGGCGGTGCAAGCCGGTGACGAAGTGGCCGTTGCACAGGCTCTTGCTGGCGGGGCGGACCCGAACGCCGAGGTGAACCGGTACCAAGGATCGGTGCTCATCGGAGCAGCTCGCAGCGGCAGGCTGGGAGTCGTCGGCCTGCTGGTGGACGCCGGCGCACGCATCGGACCCTTCGGACACTTCCACGTGACGCCGCTGCGCGTTGCCATGCTCGAAGCCCACACGGACGTGGTGCAGTACCTCATCTCCCACGGGGCCCTTCGGGCGGAATCCGCTACAAGAAGGAGCGTCTTGACGGAGGCCGTGTCCTGTACAAGGCACCGTCCTCGACCGGCCGCCCTTTCCACGCTGCAGGTGCTGCTGGAAGCGGGAGCAACACCACACCCAGACGAGGAGACACCTCTGATCGCTGCGGTCATGCAACCTGTCGCACCCGCGGTCCTGCGCCTCCTCCTGACGAACGGCGCGGACGTCAACCAGCAGCGCTCCGACGGTACGCCAGCGATCGTCATAGCTGCCCGGCGCGGAGATCATGCTGCAGTGGACGTACTCCTGCAGGCCGGCGCCGCCGTTGACGCCCTCGACCAGCAAGGGCGGACCGCGTTGATGCACGCGGTCGAACGCAACGAACAACGGGTCATCGCCGCCCTGCTGTTGGCCGGTGCCGCTATCGACTCGGTCAGCGCCGACGGCATGACCGCGCTGGAGCTGGCGCGCGGCTGGCAACGTCAGAACGTCCAATTCATGCTAGGCGAGAACAGCGCCGGCCTGGACGACGTGCCGATCACCCGCACCGCCGTCCGAATCCCTCCGACCGATGTCCGGCTTTGCGGTGACCCGCAGATGCTGCACCTGTTGGCGAGTGTCATCGACATCGTTCTGGACGACCTCGGCGACGACGAGTGGGCAACTCGGACTGGTACGGACGCCGGAACAGCGCGGGCCGTTGCCGCGCGACTGCGCACCGAGGTCGTCCCGGCTCCCAACGCATCGTGGTACCAGGCGGATGTCACCGCAGATGAACTCGCGGCCCTACGCTCGGCGTTGGTCGAGCTCGCCTACGGCACCACACACGTCCTGCCTGCCCCGACCAGCAGGTTGGAGATCGTCGACCTGCTTGAGGAACTCAACCGTCAGCTCGGGCGTTAGCCCGGTCAGGGCCATATCTACGGCAGTTCGGCGTCGGTGGGCGCTGTTGATCGGATCTGTAACAACGGCCGCGGGACAGCCGCTGTGCCTGCTCTCGCTTGGCACGCAGGAAAGGGGCCTGCTGCACCGATAGGTGACATCTGAGGTGGCTTGCCCGGTCGAAGTCGCGGTCGGCGCTGGACTGCGCCGGTGGACGTCCACGTCACGCCTCCCCCGGGCCGTACCGGACGTGTCCCGTGCCGCCGGAGCGACACGGGACACGCCACCGGGAGCAGGTGGTGTCGCAGCCGGGGTCAGGGAGTGACCGACTCGATCCGGACCGGCACGGAGTCCGCCCCGACCAGACCGGAGGAGTCGAACACCTCCAGCCACACCACCCAGGTGGTGACGGTGGTCCCAGTGTTCAACAGGCCCAGCGGGGCGGTGAAACCGGAGCAGTTCTTCGGCTGCACGACGTCGTCGACCGGACCGCCGGTGGGCACTCCGCTGCCCTGGCAGAGGACCTTCTTGACACCTCCGTCGCCGTACGCGGTCCACCGCAGGCGCATCCCGCTGATCGCCCCGTCCTCGGCGTCGGTGCCGGTACCGGCGAAGGCGACCGACCGGGGAGTGCCGTCGTCAGTGGTCAGCGTCAGGGCCTGCGCCGGTGCGGTGATCGTGGCCGTGGGAGCGGTCTTGCCGGCCGGTGCCGCCACGACTGCGAAGGCGCGGTGGGCGCTGACGCCTTCGGCGGTGAAGGTCACCGTGTAGGACCCCGGCGTGACAGTGGCCGCCGGCAGGAGTGCCTGGTGTCCGCTCTTCTGGAACACCACGGTGTTGCCGCGCCGCACCGTCCACGACACCTGCGAGTCGGGTACCGACCCGGGCTCGTCGGGGTCGTGGGAGGTACCGACCAGGCCGACCGACTGCCCGGCGGGAAGGGTCGATCCCACCGGCGGCGAGATGATCGCCACCGTCGTCGGGCTGTCCACCACCGTCACGGTCACCGCGGCGGAGCCGGTGCGGCCGAGGCTGTCGGTGGCGGTGGCGGTGACGACGTGGGTACCGGCCGACAGCGACGCGAAGGTCTGCGACCCCTGGGCCAGCGGGCCGTCGACGCTGCTGGTCCAGGTCAGTGGGATCTCCTTGCCGAGGAAGTCGGTCGCCGAACCCCACAGGTCCACCGTCTGCCCCACCCAGAACTGCTGGCCGGTCTTCGGGGTGCTGATGGTCACCGTCGGCTTGCCGACCTTCACTCCCAGCGCCTCGGCGACCGCGCCCAGGGCGTTGATCCGGCGTTGGCTGCCGGTCACCTTGGCGCCCAGCCCACCGACGTGGGCGGTGTCGTTGAGGATGCCCCGGACCTCGGCGGCGGTGAGGGTGGGGTCGGCGGCCAGCACCAGGGCGGCGACCCCACCCACGAACGGTGCGGCGACACTGGTGCCGCAGGCGTTCGAGCGGGTCGTGTTGTTCCCCGGCGTACCGGGGTCGGCGAGGCCCCTGACGCACATCGGACCGTAGATCTCCACCGAGCGGGTGTGGTCGCTGGTGCCGTAGTTCGACCCGCCCGCCACCGCCGCGTTGTCCCGCATGCCCCCCACACACATCACGTGGGTGCTCTCGCAGGGCACGTAGAGGGTGTCGCCGTCGATGTCCACACCGTTGTTCCCTGCGGCGGCGACGATCAACGCGCCGGTGTCCCGCACGTGCTTCATCCGCCGGTCGGTCCAGGTCCGCGCGTGGGACTTGCCGAGGTCGACGTCGCGGGTGAAGCTGAGGTTGACCACGTCCGGGTGGGTCGCCTCGGCGGCCTTCTCCAGCCGGCGCAGCACCGTCCAATAGTCGATGCCGTTGCGGACCGCGACGAGTTCCTTCACCACGGGTCCGGCCGGTCCGGCGGTGCCGTAGTCGTTGTCGACCCGGCCCATCCCGGCGAGGACGACGTCGGTGCCGTGCCACGGGCAGGGCGTACCGCCGGTGCAGTCGTTGGTGTTGGCCTTGCCCCACTCCACCGTGTGCAGCGACACCTTGTCCGGGAAGTCGGGGTTGTGGGTGAACCCGCCGTCGAGCACCAGGTACTTCACCTGCTTGGTCAGCCGGCCTTTGGACTGGAGCAGCTGCCAGGCAGGCGCGACGCCGGTGTCCATCGCGCCCCCGGCCCGCATGAACGACCAGTCGAAGACGTTGTGCCCGAAGTCGGGCGCCTCGAACACCTCACCGTCGGCGATGCCGGTCGGCTCCACCAGCCAGTCGAGGACCAGTTCGGTGCCGACCCGCCACTCGGCTGCGGCCAGTGCGAGCAGCCGCAGCGCCCGCTCGTCACCGACCCGGTACACCCCCGACTGTCGGGGCTCGGCGGCGAGCAGGTCACCGACCAACGCCGCCGGGTCGGCCCGGTCGGCGTCCACCCGGACCAGGTGGTCCTGCCCCTGGTCGTCGGGGGCGAACGAGTCGAGGACCTGGCCACCCCAGCGCGTCAGGAAGGCGTCCAACTCGGCCTGGTCGGCCATCCGCACCATCACCTCGTCGAGGACCAGCCCGGCGGGGGACCCGCTCGGCCCCGCCACCACCCCGACCTCCCGGTCGGTGCCGAGCCGACCCACCGGGTCGATCGGTGACCGGGGCGCGGACAGTGCCGGGTCGACCCGGAAGGCCAGGGGCTGCGCCGAGGTGGTGCCGGAGGCCGTAGCCGGGCCGTCGGGGGTGGGCGCGGCGACGGCGTCCAGCGGGGTGGACGTGACGAGCCCACCGGCGAGTGCTGCCACCACGGCGGCGGCCAGCAGGCGGCGGACGGGTGCCCGTCGGTGGACGGAACGTGTCGGTGTCATCGGTGTCTCCTCGATGTCGGTGATGCGGTGACACCGGTAGGAGCAGCCGAAGGTCGGGATGCCAACAGAAAAGTTCAGAAACTTTTCCCCTTCGCTCTAATGGAATCGTCGACGGGGGCGGGAGCAGGGATGGATACGGCGTTTCAGGACGACAGGAGCCTGGTCGAGGCGGTACGACGAGGTGACCCGGCCGGGCTGGAGGGCGTGTACCGGCGCTACGCCGACCGGCTCCACACGTACGCCCGGGCGATGGTGCACGAACCGGAGGCCGCCTCCGACGCCCTGCACGACGCGTTCCTCGTCGCCGGCCGGCGCATGGATCAACTACGCGACCCCGACCGGCTCCGCCCCTGGCTGTACGCGATCGTGCGCAACGAGTGCCTGCGGCACCTTCGCGAGGGGGCCCGTTCCAGGCCGCTGGGCGAGACCGACGACCCGGTCGCTGACCTTCCCGACCCGGGGGCGGGTGTCAACGCCGACCAGGTGCGCGCCCTCGTCCACGCCGCCGCGGCGTCCCTCAGCCCCGGTGACCGCGAGGTGGTCCACCTGGCGATCCGCCACGACCTGTCGTCCGCCGACATCGGCGCGGCCCTCGGCCTGCCCGCCAACCATGCCCACGCCCGCCTGTCCCGGGCCCGCTCGCAGTTGGAACGGGCGCTCGGCGCCCTGCTCGTCGCGCGCAGCGGCGCCCGGGACTGTCCGGCCTTGGCCGACCTGGTGGCGGGTTGGCAGGGCCGATTCACCCCGACCCTGCGGAAAAGGGTCGCCCGGCACGTCGACGACTGTGGGCGGTGCGGGCTGCTCCGGCGGGACCAGCTGAATCCGGCGGCACTGCTGTCGGCCTACACGGCACCGGCGTTCCTCGTCGCCGTCGACGCGACGTGGCCGAGCCCGACCACCTCCGAGACGGCCGAGACCCGCACCGATGCGGTCTCGTCCGGGGAGACGGTGGAGGGCGTCTCGCCGGGCGATCCGGTGGGCGACGGTTCGTCCGGGGACCCTTCGGAGGGCGTCTCGCCGGAGGGTCCGTCGGGGGACGGTTCGTCCGGGAATTCGTCGGAGGACGTCTCCCCGGAGGGTCCGTCGGGGGACGGTTCCAGGGACGTGGCGGAGGACGGCTCGTCGGGGAAGGTGGCGGTGCGGTCCGGGGGGTCTGTCGGTGGGGCGGGGCAGGGCGTGGAAGCGGGCGACGACACCGCCGCCGAGACGGACCCGCCGACGGCCCGTAGCGGCGGGCCGGCCCGAGGCGGGAGGGCGGCGCGTACCGCAGGGTCTTCCGGTCGTCAGGCGTCCGCGAGGTCGCGTCGGCGACGTCGGGTGGCCGCGACCGCCCTCCTGGGGGCGCTCCTGGTCGGATCCGGTGTCTGGGCGCTGACGCCCGGTCCGCTCACCGGTGACCGGGTGACTGTCGCCGGCGTACCGGCCGACGGGCCGACGGGGACTGCCGGGGCTGCGGACCCGGCGGGCCGTCGAGGGGACGACGCCGACGGCCTCTCCGGCGGTGCACCTCCGCCCCGGCAGGACGGCGGAACCGTCGGTGCGAAACCGCCGCCCGCGCCGAGCACGCCGCCCACCGCAGGACCGACAGCACTCCGACCGACCACGGTACGGCCGACCACGGCGCGGCCGAGTCCGGTCCGGCCGACCACCCCACGCCCGACAGCGCCCCGACCGTCGGCCACGGCGCGGTTGGTCGCGCCGTTCACAGTCTCGGCCGACGCGCACATGCGCTGCGGCGCGGACAGCTACAGCTTGGTCGTCCAGGCCACCGGCAGCACCACAGTCGAGGCGGCGCAGGTGTACTGGAGGCCAGCGGGTGGCCGTACGGCGAGTCGGGCCATGACCGGACAGGGAACCTCGGCGCAGGCCACAGTGCGGCGGCTCCGGACGGCGACGGTGACGTGGTGGGTACAAGCAACCGGTGTGGACGGCCAGGCCGCTCGGACCTCGGCCACCACGGTCCCCGATCCCTGTGTACGGCCGGGCTGACCGGCGTACGCCGGCACCGGTCGCCCCGGCCGCTCCCCTACTGGTGCAGCAGATACTGGGAGGCACCCGCCGGCCGGCGGGTGCCTCTTCGTCAACAAGCGTGTCTGGTGACTACCGGAAGGTGACGTCACTTCTGTTGACCTTGCAGTTGGCGTCGTTCCAGCCCTCACCGAGGTAGCTGGGTTCGCTGCCCTTGGGCACACCCCTGTACTTGCCGCAGATGGTGGCCGAGCCGATGACGACCACGCGGGTGATCGTCGCGGTGTCGTTCCAGTTGCTGTTGATTCCGGCGAGCATGTCGATGTCGTCGACGAGGACGTTGTCGATACGCACGTGGCGGGTGTGCGAGGTGGAGCAGTTGCCGCAGGCGCGGTACAGCTTGCCGGTCCCCTTGAGGTAGAAGCCGGAGATGTTGACCGTGCCGTTGCCGTTGTGCTGGAAGTTCTTGTCGCTGCCGTTGCGCGCGCCGCCACCGATGACGTAGGAGGTGCCGCCGTTGGTCTGCTTGAAGGTGGCGGCGTCCTCACCGATGTCGTTCCACCACACGTTGCGCAGCGTGCAGGTGCCCTCGCAGTGCACGCCGTCGCCTGCGGGCGAACCGAGGATGACGTTCTGCAGCGTGCCGCCGTTGGCGATTTTGAACATCGGGTCCTGCGACTCGCCCTGTCCACCGTCACCGATGCAGCAGTAGGTCTTCATCCCGCCGTCGAAGGTGCCGGAGACGCTGACCGTGCCCGAGATGCTCGCCGAGCCAGCCGATGACGGCCATGCGCCGGTCGGCGTGCCTGGGTTGCCGGTCGGGCCGGCCGTCGGACCGCTGGTGGGGCTGGAGGTCGGGGTCGACCCGCCGCTGGAGTACGTCTCGAACTCGGCGATCCGAGGGGTGCCGGACCCGCTGGTGATGACGAAGGAGATCTTCTTCAGCGACGTCGAGGAGAAGTTGATGGTGCTCGGGGCGCTACTGCCGCTGGCCAGGACGGTGCCCGTGTCGTGGTTTCTGAGCTGCCAGCCGCTGATCGAACCACCGCCCGAGGCCTGCACGATGACGGCCGAGGACACCGTGGTGGCGCTGCCCCATTTGACCGAGACCGTGCCGGTGGAGCCGCTCGGCGACCAGTAGGTGCTGGCGTTGCCGTCGATGACGTTGCCATAGCTGGTGCCACTGGCCTTGCTGGAGCCGTCGGCGCCGGCACCGAGGCTCAGGTTCGTGGCGGCCGAAGCGTTGGGGACCTGCAGCGCCAGCGCGATGACGGCACCTGCGACCACAGTGGCACCGCCGGCCAGCCACCGTGTGGCGACTTTGCGTCTCATCGGATGTCACCTTTCAGACGTTGCTACATGGGACGGGAAAGCGCTTTCCGACAACCATAGAGAACGGTCGATGAAGAGGCAAGGGTCACACCCGATCCGTGTACTTATGACGCCAGGAGTCCGATATGGACCCCAGAGCACATCATCGGAGTCGTCGGTTGCCTGCGTCCCAGGCGCGGATGCCGTCCAAGCGCTGCCCCGGCCGTAGCGCCTGCGGAGGAAACCAGAAGATCACCACGTCGGTGTCCTCGCTCCAGCGAGCCAACCGCGCCGTGACCGTCTGGCCGCCGGCCGTGCCCTCGATCCGCGCGGCGGGACCGACGAAGTATCCGAAGGTGGGCACCGGGTCGTCCGGCAGCACCTCACCCGACGGCTCGTACCCGATCTGGTGGAAACCGGGCCGGCGGTCGGCACCCTCGACGTCGTTCACCAGGAAATCCAGGATCAATCGACCGGTGGAGGTACGCCGGCCGGCGCCCAACCCGATCGTCACCTCGGGCGCGCGGGGCACGCTGACCGGGACGACGTAGAACACTCGCTCCTCGTCGCCGTACCGGATGCCGGTCCGAACGACCTCGCCGATCACCGGCGGGGGTGTCGCGGCGGCGGTGGGTGTCGCCTCAGTCGATGCGGTGGCGGTCGCGCTGGGTGTCGGGTCCGGTGGCGAGGCCGGTTCCGGGGGGCGAGGTCGGTCCCACGCGACCGCGACGCCGACGACCAGCACGATCGCGAGCACGATGGCGCCGCCCTGGACCGCC
This sequence comes from Micromonospora sp. NPDC049903, assembly GCF_044460945.1. Lineage (NCBI taxonomy): Bacteria > Bacillati > Actinomycetota > Actinomycetes > Micromonosporales > Micromonosporaceae > Micromonospora > Micromonospora sp. NPDC049903. Next base: position 32,247 of record NZ_JBITKL010000013.1, on the reverse strand, counting down.
CAGCGGCGACGGCGCAGCCGACGGCCATCGCGCATGATGGCCTCGACGTCGAACCGGCCCCACTCGGCGTGTTCGTTCGCCTGCATGGCCGCACGGAGGCGGTCTGCCTCGGTCATCGATCCCCTCCCCGCGTGTCCGGAAGCTCGACAAGGGTCTGGCGCAGCTTCTCCAGCGCGCGGGAACTGGTGCTCTTCACCGTGCCCACCGAGACCTCCAGCTCGCGGGCCACCTGCAGTTCCGGCAGGTCGAAGAAGTAGCGCAACACGACGATCGCCCGTTCACGAGCGGTGAGCGTGCCGAGAGCGTGCTGCAACGTCCGTCTGGCGGCGACCTCGTCCGCGACGTCATCTCGATGCCGGTGCGGAACCTCGTCGGTGGGATGCTCCCGGATCGGACGCCGCCAACCGTCCACGATGTAGTTGGTCATCACCCGTCTGGTGTAGGCATAGGGGTCGTCGCGTCGCACTCTCGACCAGGAGGCGTACGTCCGGACCAGAGCGGCCTGCGCGGCGTCCTCGGCCTGGTGATGGTCGCCGGTCATCAGGTATGCGGCGTGTGCCAGCCGTCCCGATGCCGCCTGGACGAACTCGACGAACTCCGCGTCACCCCTGGCCATGCTGCCTCACGACGTCTCTGACGGACGGGACCGCGAAAAGGTTGAGCCGCCGGCGGATCAACTTTCCGGGATCGTCGGCCGTCCTTCTCCCACCTGCCACGACCAGCGGCAGGCACATGGACGGAGGACCATGAGCTCGTTCGACACCGGGGTGCGTACCGGCCGGATTCCGTTTCCGCCGTTGGCCGTACCGCTGATCGCCGTACTGCTGGCCGGATGCGCCCCGACCGCCGACGCGGACGCGCGGGCCGCCGAATCCCCCGGGCCGACGGTGACCGCCGCACCGGCGGTGACCGCCGATTCCCTCGCGCAACCGCCCCCGCCGCCGGTCAGCTATCCGGCGAGGGGCGACAACACGTGGGACATCGCCCACGGCGAGCCGGCCTCGGGGCGGCGGGGCGCCGGGCAGCTGCTGCGCTACCAGGTCGCGATGGAACGCGGCATCCAGGGCATTCCGCTAGCCGAGTTTGCCGACCAGGTCACCGAGGCCCTCGCCCACCCGCAGGGCTGGACCGCCGGCGGACGGTGGCAACTGCGTCGCGTCGGCCCCGGCCGCCAGCCCGACTTCACCGTCTACCTGGCCACCCCCGTCACCCGGGACGTGTGGTGCCAGGACACGCCCGACGGCTACACCTCCTGCCGCAACGGCGATCGGGTCGTCCTCAACGTGGCCCGGTGGGTCAAGGGAGCGCCCGGCTTCGGCAAGAACATCGACGGCTACCGCCAGTACGTGGTCAACCACGAGGTCGGTCACCGCCTCGGCATGGGTCACGAATTGTGCCCGGGACGTGGCCGACCGGCTCCGGTGATGCAGCAGCAGACACTGGGGTTGCACGGCTGCACGGCCAACGGACTGCCGTACCTCGACGGCAGGCGCTACTCCGGTCCGCCGGGGGCCTACAACGATCGGATCCCGCCCCGAGACCGGGGCATGCGCAGCGGCTGAGGCCTGATGCGCCGAGGACGAGGGCGCCTACCACCGTGGCGGGTTCGGGGCGTACGGGAGGCTGCTCGCGTCGCGCTCCAACAGGGAATGGCCGGCGACGTTAGGATCGCGGTGCGGGCGAAGCGCGAGGCCGGGATTTCGGCACCGGTGTGAGAGAGGTGTCAGGGTGTTCGGTCGGAAGAAGCTCAACGACCTGGTGGCGCAGCTCAGGCCCGACCTGAGTCGGGAATCGCTCGGCGTCGGGCCCGACTTCCCGGGCGTCGCGCCGAACCCGCTCCTCAGCAGAGCTGCACGGAAGCGTAATGCGGAACTGCGTACGGGGGCGCTTGCGCTCGGCGTACTCGTCGACTGGCGGGAGGTCAGCAGCGACGGCAGCCCCCGCGTGGTCCTGATGTTCGACGTGGAGACCGCCGACGGCTCCTCATTCCGCGGCATCGCAGACGAAGACCTCACGATCACCGAGCTCGCCCGACTCTCCCCAGGACAGACGATGCCCGTGCGCTACCGGCCGGCCGTCATGGACCACTACGTCGCCCTTGCCCGGGATGCGGACCCCGCCCGCGTGCAGCAGCTCGCTGACGAGATCGCGAGCCGCAAGCGGACCTGATCGCTGCCTCGGTGCCGATCAACACAAAGCGCGTGGCCAGTCAATCCGGTGAGTCCGACGACGTCGGCGTCATCTCCCGCCCGGCGACATCGGGACGAGGCCGCCCGATGGTCTCCCACTCGCCCGGGGCGTGGCCGGCGCTGAGGCCGAGGCGGGCGCGTCCGCCGGAGACCAGGTCGAGCGTGGCGACATCGGCCGCGAGCAGGATCGGTTCGCGGACCACGGCGTTGGACACGTACGAGCCGGGCCCGATCGTCGACGTGACGGCCGCTGCGGCCGCGAGAGCGACGAAGGGCGAGGCCGCCGAGCCAGGATGAGGCGACGAGTACGACGTCGAATCCGGCGGCCTCGCACTTCGAGCGAGGTGCAGCCAGCTATCGGCATCGGACGGACTGCCTTCAGTGAATCGTGGTCACGTAGCCAGTCTGTCGCGGTCCGGGTCGGATGTGGCTGGCAGCTCCACCCTCACGGTGAGTCCGCCTTCGGCGTTCGGTGCGAGCAGCAGGTCGCGGCTGTGAGCTTCGAGCGCCGCCCGAGCGATGGCGAGGCCGAGGCCATGGCCTCTGCCCCGCGTCAAGGAGCGTCCCGTGCCGCGGGTGAAGGGCTCGGTGAGCATGTGCGTATCGGCCGGCGACAGAACCGCGCCGCTGTTGATGATGGTCAGGGAGGCGTGCTTCTCCGTCGACGAGCAAGTGATCGACACTCGTCCGCCTTCATGGTTGTGCTGGATCGCGTTGCGTATGAGATTCGATACGGCCTGTCGTACGAGGACGCGACTCCCCCACGCCACGGCTTGTCCATCCGGGCCGGCGATCTCGACTCCGGCGCGGGCGGCGTCCCCGCGCAGGTTGGCCACGATCTCCGACGCGATCGCACGGAGGTCAACGGCTTCTGGCAGGACGGTTGCGTGTTCTGCCGTCGCGAGATCCAGCAGAGCATCGACGGTCTCGATACTGCTCTGATTCACCTCGCCAATGCGAGCGATCACGGTGCGGAACTCGTCGACGTCAGGCGCCGGCCCGGACAGAGCGACATCGATCATCGTCTTGATTGTCGCCAACGGGCTCTGCAATTCGTGGGAGGCGTTGGCGGCGAATCGGCGCTGGGCCGCGAAGGAGCGTTCGAGTGAGGCGAGCATCTGGTCGAACGTGTCCGCCAGATTCTGAATCTCGTCCGGCGGACCACTGAGTCCTACCCGATGATCGAGCGATCCTTCTGTCGCACGTCGCGCGGCGTCTCCGATTTCGCTGAGCGGCTTGACGATGCGTCGGGCGATCAGCCATCCGACGATGCCGCCGATCAGCGCCATCACGAGCAGCGCGAGGACCGATGCGATGAGAAGGTTGTCGAGGAAATCGTCGGCGGTGGCAACGGCGATCCCGCTGGTCGGCTGGGAAGCACCGGTGGACCCTTGCTCGGGAAGAGTCGAGGCATGGTCGTTGACGATGTGGTAGCTCGGCACGAACCTCATGTACAGGTAGACGAGCGTGATCAGTACGGCGCCGGAGCCGGTGATGAGTCCGGCGTAGCTGAGGGTGAGGCGGGTTCGGAGGGTGAGCCGCCGGCGGGCCCCGTTGCGATCGGTCTTCCTGCCGCGCATGTCAGTCGCCGAATCGATAGCCGGCACCGGGGACGGTCTGAATGATCCAGGGGCGGCCGAGCCGCTTGCGGAGGTTGGAGATGGTGACGCGGATGGTGTTGGTGAAGGGATCTGCGTTGGCGTCCCACGCCTTCTCCAGCAGAGTCTCCGCACTCAGCACGCCGCCTTGAGCGGCCATCAGGATGTGCAGGACGGCGAACTCCTTCGGGGAGAGGCGAACCAGGCGCCCGCTGCGGTAGACCTCTCGCCGAAACGGGTCTAGCCGCACCCCGTGTGCTTCGAGGACTGGCGGGCGCGCAGGCTCGGTCCGGCGTTCCAGAGCCCGGATACGCACGACGAGTTCGGGGAATTCGAACGGTTTGGAGAGGTAGTCGTCTGCGCCGATCTCGAACCCTGTCACACGTTCATCAAGGGTTCGGGCTGCGGTGAGCATCAGTATCCGTATGCGGGGATGATCTGCTGCGATGACCCTGCAGACATCGTCGCCGTGGATGCTGGGCAGGTCTCGGTCCAAGACCACCAGATCGTACCCGTTCCCGGCGATCAGTTCGAGTGCTTCCTCGCCCGTCGAAGCGAGGTCGACGGCCATCGCCTCCCGCCGCAGACCGGTCCGGACAGCATCGGCCATGTACGGATCGTCCTCGACGATCAGGACGCGCACGGGTGCTCCTCTCGTCGCCGGTCTGCCGTCCAGGGAAGCACACCGAGCGTTGGGAAAAGGTAAAAGAAACCTTGAACGCGCTGACAACGGAGGGGCCGGTGCACTGGTGTTCGCCCACGGAGAGTCCGTGGCGCTACACCGCAAGGGGCCACCCGTGCTGACCTCGAAGAAGTCCCGCCACATCGCCGCCCTGCTACTGACCGCGCCGCTGATCGCAGGGCTGACTGCCTGCAGCACTGCCGACACCGGGTCGGCTCCCGCCCCGAGGGGAAACCAGACAAAGACGTTCGATTCGTTCGAGGAGTACCAGCTGGCGTTCTCGAACTGCATGCGTGGCAAAGGCATCGACATGGCAGACCCGAACAACGGCGGCCAGTCGATCAGTCAAGCCGACGATGGGTTCCTGGAAGCTGCGAAGGCCTGCCAGTCGGAGATCGGCCGGCCGCCGGCCCGCGAGGGCGACCCCGGCCACGGGGGCGACCCGGCGGACACGCTGCGCGAGGAACACCTGAAGATCGCCAAGTGCCTGCGCGAGCACGGCGTGGACGTTGCCGACCCTGCGCCCGGCGAGGACCTCGCGATTCCGAGCGATGTGCCCGTAGACGCGTTCGAGACCTGCGCGCCCAACGGCGTTGGCGGTGCCGCGACCGGAAGCAACTGACGATGAGCAGCGCCGCAACCGATACTCAGACCGCACACCCTCCGCCTCGCTCACGACGACGGCGCGTCTTCGTCGCCCTCGGCCTGGTCGCGACCGTCGCGTTGATCGCCGGAGGGGTGCTCTGGATGTACTCCGCCAACGCGACCACGAACGACGACAGTGCGAACGGTCACGCCTCCACCCGCACCACCGACGAGATCGTCCTGGGCGATCTGCAGGGCGACACCACGGTCACCGGCACGCTGAAGTTCTCCGGCTCGCGTTCGATTCAGGCGAACGCCGACGGGACGGTGACCGCCCTTCCCCAGTCGGGCTCGGTGCTGAAACGCGGCGACCGCCTGTACGCCATCGACGACGTGCCGTCCTTTCTCCTGAGCGGCGCGCTACCGGCCTGGCGTGACTTCGCCAGCGGCATGGAGGACGGGCCCGACGTGACACAGCTGGAACAGAACCTCCGCGACCTGAGCCACTTCAGCGACGAACCGGACAAGCACTTCAGATGGGCCACGGCCGAGGCGATCATGAAGTGGCAGGAGGCGAACGGACTGCCGAGAACGGGCGCCCTCCCGCTGGGCTCCGTGGTCTTCGCCAACGGTGACCTGCGAGTAGGCGAGATCAGCAACGGCACAGGAACGCGCGTAGGGCCCGGCACGACGCTGTACGACGCCACGGCCACCACACAGGTGGTCGAGGCGAGCGTCAAGCTTGGCGATCAGCAGCTCGCGGTGCCGGCCACCCCCGTGACCGTGCGGCTGCCCGGAGGGGGAAGCACGACGGGGAAGATCAGCTCCGTGGGTACCCCCACCGAGATCGACGGGGCGAACGGGCAAAAACAGACGGTCATCCCGATCGTGGTTTCGCTGGACAACCCGGCCACGGCCGCAGCGTTCCAGCAGGCGTCCGTGTCGGTGAGCATCCCCAGCGAGAAGCGAGAAGGTGTGCTGTCGGTCCCGGTCGAAGCTCTCATCGCGATCACCCCGCAGCAGTTCGGTGTCGAAATCGTCGACTCCGACGGATCGACGACCAAGGCCCCGGTCAAGACGGGACTGTTTGCGGGTGGTCGGGTCGAGATCAGCGGAGATGATATCGAGGCCGGCCAGCGTGTCGTGGTGCCGCAGCGATGACCCCGCTCGTGTCCCTCACTGATGTCGATCGCTCCTACGGCAACCCGCCCGTACAGGCGTGCGCCGGCGTCACCGTCGACATCCATCGCGGAGAACTCGTCGCCATCGTCGGTCCCAGCGGATCGGGCAAGTCAACGTTGCTGAACCTCATCGGCACGCTCGACACACCCACCTCGGGAATCGTCCGCATCGACGGGGTCGACGTCAACGAACTCGATGACCGTTCCCTGTCAGCACTGCGTGCGCACCGCATCGGATTCGTCTTCCAGCAGTTCCATCTGGCGGAGGGCACCACCACGGTCGACAACGTCGCAGATGGACTCCTCTACGTCGGTGTCCCCAGAGCCGAACGCCGCCGACGTGCCGTCGTCGCACTGAAACGCGTGGGACTGGGGCACCGTCTGGATCACCGTCCGCACCAGCTCTCCGGCGGCGAAAGGCAACGCGTCGCCATCGCCCGCGCCGTTCTTGGAGAGCCCCCGCTGCTGCTCGCCGACGAACCCACCGGAAACCTCGACACGGCGTCCGGCGGCGCGATCGTCGAACTCCTTCGAGAACTGAACCAGCAAGGCACCACCGTCGTCGTTATCACCCACGACAACGAACTCGCCGCGGAGTTTCCCCGCCGGATCGCCATTCGCGACGGACGGATTCTCAGCAACGACCAGAACGAAGTCACCTCATGATCACCACCGAGACCCAGCGGCCACCTGCCCCGCCCCGCGACCCGGGTCCGCTACGCTCCGCCCTGCGCGGCCGTGACGTCCTCTCGCTGGCCGCGACGGGCCTCCGGGCCCGGCCGACCCGAGCCATCCTGTCCGCGTTGGGGATCGCGATCGGGATCGCAGCGATGATCGCCGTGGTCGGCATCTCCTCCTCGAGCCAGGCCCGCTTGAACCACGAACTCAACCGCCTCGGCACCAACCTGCTCACCGCCACTGCCGGGACGAGCTTGACCGGAGAGCAGTCGAGGCTCCCCGTGGACACCGTCGACAAGCTCCGTCTCATCGACGACGTCCTGGACGCGAGCTCGACCGCTCTCCTTACCGAGTCCGTCTACCGGAGCGAACTGTCCGACCCTGCGGCCACCGGCGGGATCTCCGCCATGGTGGCCGAGCAGAACCTCCTCGACGTCGTCTCCGGAGGAGTGCGGTCCGGCGCCTGGCTCAATCCCGCCACCGGGAGCTTCCCGACCGTTGCCCTCGGCGATACCGCCGCCAAACGGCTCGGCATCGTCACTCCCGGCACACAGGTCTGGCTCGGCGGCAGCTACTTCACCGTCGTCGGCATCCTCGAACCCGTCGCTCTCGCGCCCGAACTGGACACCGCCGCGCTTGTCGGAGAAGCGGTCGCGACTTCCCTGTTCGGCTTCGACGGCAGCCCGACGACAGTGTACGAACGCTCCGACGACGCGTCCGTCGACCGCATCCGCGACCTCCTCGCCCCGACCATCTCGCCCCAGGCACCCGAGGAAGTGAAGGTCTCCCGACCCTCGGACGCGCTCGCGGCGCGCCACGCCGCGAACCAGGCCTTCACCGGTCTGCTGCTCGGCATCGGCTCCATCGCACTCCTGGTGGGCGGAATCGGCGTGGCCAACACCATGATCATCTCCGTTATCGAACGCCGTCGGGAAATCGGACTGCGACGAGCCCTCGGCGCCACCCGCCGCCACATCCTCGTCCAATTCCTCGGCGAAGCGCTGCTCCTGTCCGCCCTCGGCGGAATCTTCGGCAGCGCCTTCGGCACCGGCGCAACGATCATCATGGCGTATTTCAATGGGTGGCCGTTCGCTCTCCCCTCGATCGCCATCGTTGTCGCTATCGGGGCCACTCTCGCGGTCGGCACCATCGCCGGCCTGTACCCCGCGCTGCGGGCAGCTCGCACACCACCGACCGCCGCGCTCAGCTCATGACGCAGCGGTGGTTACCGGCACAAGGCAGACGCCCAACGATGGCGGATGTTGTTCGACGACCTGTTGATGCCCGTTGGGCAACGTTTCCGTAGGCCAGATCCCCCGGCGTCGGGTACGAGGGTCCGTGTGCGAGCCGCTGGCGTCGACATCGACCAAGAACTGCTGGTGTATCGCCCTGGCCCGCACCAGAGTGGGTGCTACTTGAAGCCGCGGAAGATGCCTTCGCCGTCCACGTTGTCGGCGAACTCCTCCCAGTCCATGTTCGCGATCGTGAGATTGTTCTGCACCGACCACATCTCTGACGGCACGACCCGGAACGTGGCACTGCGCTGAGGCCCCTCGCCCTGTTCCTCCATGTCGTCCTCGTCGTCCTCGTCGTCGTCGAGGTTTACCACCAGGATCGGGCGGTCCGGGTGGGTCAGCGTCTCTGCGTCGACGAGGAAAGCGACGACATGATCGCTGTCTGCGGGCACCATCTCGACCAGTTGCGGCGGCGTGATGTTCTCGAAGGCGCGATCATCGACGAATGCAACGAACGCCGTGAACCCTTCCTTGGTCTGCGGTTCAGCGATCGCTGCCTGAATCTCTGCCCATTCCTGCGAACGGGAGAAGTCAGTACGGATAACCAGGGAAGCGTCGGAGTCCTGGTGCCAGATGCCGTCATCCACGCCGGCGAGGATAGCCCAACCCGACGACATCGCACCCTCATCGGGTAGCTCCGTGCCCGCAGGGAACGGCTGGCCCCGGCAACACTCGTCGCACACCGACACCGACTAAGGATCGCCACCAGACGAGACTGCGAGGCTGCGGCGACGCTGGCCGCCATCTGCGCGATGTGCTCGGGATCGATGACGTGGGTGAGGCTGGCTCCAGTGGTGAGTGCGGCAACGCCGGGTGCGAGTGACCAGAGTTCAGCGGCCTTCGGGCGCAGCTCCGTCGCCGGGAGGTGCAGGGCGAGCACGTCCTTTCGCCTTACCTGCACGCGCCAGGTCTGCTCAAGAAACTCCGGGTGGCACCCGCCACCAGCGTCCTTCCGGCTTCGAGACGTTGGAGGCTCCCAGTCAGGGCAGCGCGGGCAGGGGAAGCGCGGCCGACAGCGCGTAGCTGATCGCTCCATGCAGCACCGCCTGGTCGCCGAGGGTGGCTCGGCGTACCTGGGTGGGAGCCGGGGTCCCGGCGGAGACGAGGCTCTGTATCTGTGCGAGCCGCGCGTCGTCAAGGTCGGCGGCAGCACCGCTGAGCAGCACAAGCCCGGGATCGACCACACAGGCGCAGGAGAGGATGAGCCGGGTCCAGGCGTCGAGGACCTCGTCGAGATAGTCGCGGGCCGGTTCGGACGCGGCGGCCAGCTGGATCAGTTCTCGTACCGGCGAGTCGGGTCGGCGTCCCGGATTAAGGGCGACCACCCGTTCCGCGATGGCGTTCGCCGACCACCGGGCCTCGAACTCGCCGACACCGCGGTTACTGCGTCTCGGTGCGCTGTCCAGGGGTAGGAAGCCGACCTCGCCCGCCGCGCCGCTGGCGCCTCGGCGGACCTTGCCGTCGAGGACGAGCCCCGCGCCGATGCCGTCGGCCACGTGGATCAGCAGCAGGTCGGTGACGTCCGCCCCGGCGCCGGCAACGCACTCGCCGGCAGCCATGAGGTTGACGTCGTTGTCGACGACGACGGGTACGCCGAGCCGCCGCTGCACCGACTCGCCGATCGGCCACGCATCGACCAGTCCCACCGATGGCGCGAGTCGTACCGCACCGTTCGTGGAGACCCCGGGCACGGCGATCGCGACCCCGCGCAGCGCCGGCAGGTTGCTGCCGACCAGTTCGAGAACGAACGCGCAGATGGTGTCGACCACGTCGTCACCGAGCCGCGCGGTGCGGTGCGCGATGAGGACGCCTTCGCTGTCGGCGATCTCGCAGCTGATCCGCGGAGGTTCGAGTGAGACCGCGGCGACGAGTTCGGCGCGCGGGTTGAACGCGAGCATCTCCCGGGGTCGCCCGGTGGTGGCAGCACCCGGCCCCCGTTCGATGAGGTAACCCTCGGCGATGAGTTCCCGCACGAGGGCGGTCACGGTGGCCGCGGGGAGGCCGGTCGTCTCGGCCAGGTCCACTCGGGACAGCAGTCGCGCCTGCCGGGCGGCCACGATCACCGAGAGGCGTTTGATCTCCCGGGAGCGTTCGCGGCTGACCGGGCTGGTCGGCGCTTCCTTGGACACGCCTTCCTTCCTACTGAGAAGAAAAGGCGGCGTCAAGTAACGGGATTGTCTCGACGCGCGGCCAGCCTGGACAGCGTATCGAGCATCAGCCCAGGATCAAAGGGTTTCAATACGGGCAAAACTTGCTTATCAACCCACGCGGCGGGACTGCCGCAGGCATCATCACCAGCGCGATCTTTTATTCAGAGAAGGAAGAAAGTCCCTGGAAACTCTTGACTATGTATCTGACGCATCCCTAGCGTTACGGCCCGAAGGCCTTCCGGTTGATCAACCTCTACGGTGGACCAGCCGCTATCCCCATCGTGCGTACCGTCCGGTCCGCGACGGCACGCGCACCACCACCGTCTAGCAACCACGACGCACGGAGGCCGTTTCCGGTCTCCAGCGGACAGCTGTCCGCGATCGAGGCCCGGCGCGAGTCAAGCGTCTGTCGACCTTCGGCCCGCCGGTACCCGCCCTAGACGCAGTACTCGTCCCCACAGGGAGAGGTATGCCCATGAGATGGCGCACCACAGCGACGATCGCCATGTGCGGTCTGCTGTCGCTGGGCCTGGCCAGTCCGGTTCAGGCCCATTCCGAGGGCTCATCGCCCACGTCCACTTCGAAGAGCCCGTCCAAGAAGTCCGACAAGCCGGTCGACCTGGACATCATGTTCATCGGCGCGCACCCCGACGACGAGGCCAGCCAGCTCGGCATGCTCGGGTACTGGAACGAGTACCAGGGGATGAAGGCCGGCGTCATCACCACCACCCGCGGCGAGGGCGGCGGGAACGCCGTCGGCCTCGAGGAAGGCCCTGCACTCGGCATCCTGCGGGAGGCCGAGGAGCGGCGGGCGGTGGCCTGGTCCGGTATCGACCACATCTACAACCTGGACGCGCTCGACTTCTGGTACACCGCCAGCGCCCCCCTGACCGAGGAGGTCTGGGGCTACGAGGAGACCCTGTCCCGGATCGTGCGGGTCCTGCGCACCACCAAGCCCGAGGTCATCCTCACGATGAACCCCTCGGCCACCCAGGGCAACCACGGCAACCACCAGAAGGCCGCCATGCTGGCCGTGGAGGCCTTCTACGCCGCGGCCGACCCGAAGGCCTTCCCAGAACAGATCACCAAGGAAGGGCTCAAGCCCTGGCGGGTCTCCCGGATCTTCCAGACCGGCGGCAGCGGCACCGGCAGCAGCGGCCCGGCCTGCGAGACCACCTTCACGCCGACCGAGTCCAGCGACGTCATCTTCGGCACCTGGCAGGGCTACGAGTCGGCGCGTCACGACGGCGAGCGGTGGAACACGGTCCAGACCTTCGCCCGCCGGGAGTACGTGTCGCAGGGCTGGGGCAACAGCGCCTTCCCGACGACCGACCCGGCCAGCATCGGCTGCAACCGGCTGAACCTGATCGACAGCCGCACCCCGTACCCGAACCCCAACGTGGGTGCCGGCATCGGGGCGCTGCAGGGCGCCACCCTGCGGGCCCCCGGTGGGCTGCCGCTCGGCACCGAGATCCACGTACGGCCGCAGAACTGGGAGGTCCTCGCCGGACAGCCCATCCGCGTGGACACGGTCCTGTACGCCGAGCGGGCCGTCCCGGGCGCCAAGGTCTCCCTGAAGGTTCCGGCCGGCTGGACGGTGAGCGGCAACGGCGACGTCGGCACGCTCACCCCGCGCAAGCAGGTCGTGAAGAGCTTCACGGTCACCCCGCCCGCGCAACTCGAGGTGGGTACGCGGTTCCGCATCGAGGCCACGATGACCAGCCGGAAGGACGGCAGCGGCACCAGCAGCGCGCGGGTGCAGGCGACCGCTCCGGTCCGGGGCACCCTTGAGCCGCTGCCGGAGATCGCCGACTTCCGCGAGTGGACCGTGCGCAACAAGAACCAGCAGCTCAACGCGCTCATCGAGTCCCTGCTGAGCATCCCCAGTGGTGCCACTCGCAGCGTCCGGGTCGACCTGACCAACCACAGCACCCAGGTCCAGTCCGGGACCGTCAAGCTGCACGTGCCGGCCGGCTTCTCGGTGGCGGAGCAGCAGCTGCCGTACACCGGGCTGCAGCCGGGTGCCCGCGGTGCGGTGACCTTCACGGTCACCAACACCGACGCCTCGCTGCCGACCGCCAACCGGGCACCGGACAACGGCGCGTACCGGGTGCGGATCGAGACCAGCTACAACGGTGGCAGCGCCAGCGAGCCGGGGGCGTTCAACCTGGTGCCGGTCACCACGATCCCGAGGGCCACCACCGCGCCGTCCGTCGACGGCACGGCCGCCCCGGGCGAGTACACCGGCGAGGTCATCGACATCTCCACCCGCTGGGAGGGCACCGCCGCACCGCCGCAGGACATCTCCGGCACCGCGCAGCTCACCTACACCGACGACGCCCTGTACGCCATCTTCACCATCACCGACGACGTACTCGGCACCGTGCTGCCTCCGGAGGACTGCAAGCGTCCGCGCCGCAACGACAACATCGAGTTCGGCATCGACCCGCGCGGCAACTCGGCGAACACCTCCACGGTGTTCAACGTGGCGCTCTTCCCGACGACCGACGACCCGGCCAACGGCAACCCGCCGTGCTTCGCCCGGGAGCGGGACAACCACCAGGGTGGCCCGGAGACCGCACCGGGTCTCGAGATCGCCTCTGTCGTCACCAGCAACCCGTACACCGGCTACCGGATCGAGGTCAAGGTGCCGTTCGACGTGCTGCCGGACGCCGTCGACCCGGCGCGGATGGGCCTGAACATCCTGGTCAACGACTCGGACACGCAGGACCTGACCGCGCAGACCCGGGTCGGCTGGTCGACCTGGAGCGGCGTGCGGGCCGACCCGTGGCGGTGGGGCATCACGACCCTGCCGGGTCTGCCGGCGCTGCCGTCGGCACCGAAGGCTCCGGTCATGCCCGACACCGCTGCGCTGAGCGTCGAATCACCGCAGACGATCCTGCAGTCCGTCTCGGACGGAGTGGCGCCAGGTGGTTACGCAGCACTACCGGGCAACACGGTCAAGATCAAGAAGGTCGTCCAGACCTCCTCGAAGGTCTCGGTGGACGTCCAGGTGAAGCAACGCGGCACCGCCCGCGTCTTCATCTGGGACGGGGAGCGGGTCCTGGCACAGACCACGGCCACCCTGAGCAAGAGCCACACCCTTGTCCTGCCACTGAACGGGCGTCTGCCGGCCGGCACGTCGCTGCTCGTCTCCTACGAGCACGGCGACGCCACCACCGGCCTCGCCCACCGGCTGAGCTGACGGAACAGATAAGCGCGTCGACCTGACGCGCGCCCGATGGGCCGGGCCTTGCGGCCCGGCCCATCGGCATCCCAGCCCGAAACCGGCAGCCGCTCACGCTGCCACCTCGAGTCCTGCCGCCAACCCCGTCGAGCAGACGGCTACCGCCGGTGAACCGGCTGAGACCACCCGCCAACGCTCCGTCCAGGCCGCCCTCGATCATGGCGCCAGCGAGCCCGCTCAAGGAGAAGTTCTCGTCACCACGGCCGACGTCGACCACGTAACAGGCCCCGGCCGACATCGCCCTGGCCCCGGCTCCTGCGATCGAGTCGCCAACAACGAAGCCCGGCAGGGCTTACCCAGAGCAACTCGGCGGACGGGTCACCGACCTCGACCAAGGCCAGGCAGCCCGCCGCGCCGAACGCGCGTATCGCGGCCAGGCCCGAACTCGATGTCGTCGGTCGGCGGCCTGTCGTCGATCTCTGCCATCGCGAGTTCGATCCGTTCCGCGCGAATCCGCACGTCGCGTCGCTCGCGTCGTGCCGCGACCTCATCGCTCGGCTGACCCGGGCGCCTGCGCCCCTTAGCACTCATAGCGAGTAAGCCTCGCAACTCGCACGCATTCCCTCAAGAGTCAACCGGCCAGTACGCCTCGTCCTTCAGGCGCCGAGTTCGTGATAGCCAGCCATCCGCTTCTGCCGCAGAACGCGAGTTGCCCGGGGACGAGCGCATGCGCCGCTGGACCTCAGGCTGTCTGGAATCCGGTGGACTCGGATGTTCGCCGTTGATCATGGCAGTATCGCGGACATGTCCGAAGCGAGGAGTCTTGTGCCGTTCCGGTGGAACCTTGTCTCGCCGGACGATCTCGGTTCGCTGTTGGCCGGCACGAGCACGCCGGATCTGTGGTTTCTCGATGACCTGGTGGCCTGCGCTGGAAAGGTGCTGGCTCGCAGCGGCAACGGTGATCTGGTTTTCGTCGGTAGGTCCCTGGACTCGATGTTCGACCTGTTCAGCGGTGCTCTCGCCAGCGACAGCAGGCGCCTGTTGTGGCGGCTGCCGCTGTCTTTCCAGCGCGCGGCCACCGGCACCGGGCGCCGGTGGCGACGGCGCGCGTTGACACCAGCCGAGCACGCCCGGGCCCGGGAGATCCTGACGGGCATACAGGTGACGCCGCGCAGCCTGGCGCGGCGGCGCCGGCCGGTGACGTTCGTGGATGTGGTCGACGGCGGTAACACCTTCGCCGACCTGTTCGACCTGCTACGAGACTGGATCGACGAGCAGCGCGAACCGTGGCCGGTGATCCGGCGCAAGCTGCGGTTCGTTGGCGTGACCGTCCGCCGCAAGACCAGCCCGAACACCTATCGCTGGCAGCAGGAAGCCGCCTGGACGCGGCAACTGCCGGCGCAAGCGGTCGTCAACGTGTCCCTCGATGGTGCCGTCTGGTCGTACTTCGGCGACCACCAGACCAAGTTGACCCGTTCGTTACGGCCGGACCGCTGGCTGGCCGAGGTCGACGGTCCCGGCCGTGACGAACGCACCCGGCAGGCTCTTGCGGAGGCTGCGGCGCTGGTCGCCTACGGCCGCAGCCAGTCCGGCCGGCACGCCCTGGCCCGCGCGATCGGTCGGGAACCGGCCCTCGCGCAGTCCTGGCTGCGTACCCTCGTCACCGACCTCAACGCCGGGTGAGTGTTCCCACCAGCGTGACGGTCGGTGCAAGATCTGGTGGTGGACACCACCGGCATCCAGACCGCGTTTGACGAGGTGTTCGACCAAGCCATCGTGTTCCACGGCTTCGCCGATCACATGCGCGACTACGACGTCTTCATCTCCGCGACCGCCGACCCGCGTACCGGAATCGCCTCACAGCACCTTCGGTACCGGTTCACGTACTGCGTCCGTGCCACGGCTGTATCCGCCGTCCCGCCGCAGGTGTGGCGCGAGTCGCTCGACGACCGGCTCATCGACTATGACCACGGCCGTGACCTCGACGGATACGTATGGGGTGTGAAATGGCAGAACCTGTACCCGGGAATGAGGCTCGTGACGGAGTCGACCGACGCCGACCATTGGTCTCGCTCCATCGGCATCCCGTTCCACGAAGCGGCCATCGAGACAAACGGGCACAACCTCTCACTCGTCTTCGCCGACCTAGCCGTTGACATCATCCGCGCAGGGCATTCACCGTTCGTCGTGCCGGACGACGGGCCGGACTTCAAAGCCTCACCGCCGTGAATGCGGACGGTGATGACGAAGTGCACGGATCTGCCGCTGTCCGCTTGGAAAGGGCTCGAGGACGCCCCGCCAACGGCAAGGCGTCCTCCGGACTCGGCCCGGCTCGAACGGGCTGCCACCCTCTCCTGCTGGATCATGGGCACGGTCATCCGGAGCCAACGCGCCTTGGGCGAGGACGGGAATGAGTCTAGGGCGGTGGCAACGCACGGACATGCCGCAAGTCGCGCGTGGTCTGGCCGAGCGGCCGGAATCTGCATCGAGTATCCAACGGCGGCGATTTCCTCGTGCAGTCCCCCAACGCACACGAGCAGATCCGCCAGCCCAGGGTCGGTCACTGACCATTGTGAGGCGGTGAGCGCACTCATGTGTCGGGGCGGGTATCCGCCAGCCACGTGGTGAGCATCCGGCTGGTGTCCTCGCCGAGTGCCAACACCGCTTGTGCCGCCAATGCGGCGAGCTCGTCGTGCTGGGCGGCGGTGACCGACAGCTGTGGCCGAGGGGTGCGGCGCCAGGTGGTTCGTGCGCCGTCGCGGGCGAGGCAGGTCACGTCGGCCTTGCCACGTTCGGCCAGGCGTGGGTCCGGGTCGAGGGTGAGCATCAGGGCAGCACGCAACTGGACGTCGACGCCGTGGCCACGCAGGAGGCGATAGCCGGCCCGACGCAACTCCACCCGGCCATCCGCCAGCAGCTCCCACGGCAAGCCCAGCGGCAGGGCGCCGGTCAAGGGCCGCAGCGCGGCGGTCACCTCCCGGACCACCGCCGGCGACGGATCCCACAGCAGCGGAAGCATCTCCTGCGCGACAACTGCATCGAGCAGGCGCAGGCCCCGTACCGCCTGGGTACGGACCTTGGCGTGCGGGTGACTCAGCAGCGGACGCAGCAGCGGGGTATCCGCTGCCGAGCCGGCCTCGGCAAGCCCAACGATCACACCCAGCGCCGGCTCTCCGGCGCTGACCGCAGTCCGGTAATGCGCCCGGGCGTCGATGCCGATCCGACGCGCCGCGTCCCGCGCTACCGCCCGGACCAGCGGCGCGTCATCGTCCAGGTACGCGGCAACCTGACTGTCCTGACCAACCCGGACCAGCCCGGTCAGCGCCACCACCCGTACCTCAGCACGAACCGACCGGGCCAGACGATGCAGAACGTCATGCCGGCGGGTCCAGACCGCCTCACGACAGGCCGCCTCAGCTGCCCGGACCCGAATCCCCACATCCGCATCAGTTTCGGCGCAGGCCACGTAGTCGGGCAGACGCAGCCAGCCCTGAGCCACGACAATGTCGAACACGAACCGCCGCTGCCTGCGGCAACCCGATCCCAGCAGCCCGCGCCACACCTCCGCCGGGCTCGACAGCAACGCCGCCTGTACCTGGGTGACGGCGAAGCCACCACGCAGCCGCGCGTCGAGGCGCAACGCCATCGGCAGCACCGCCGGCAGGTAGCGACCTGGATCATCGGCGAGCAACAACGCCAGCCCGGCCCGCGCCCGGTCCCGTACCGGCTTGACCCAATCACCGGCACGCAGCACCAGGAACGGCATCACCTCCGGGCACGGCCGACCGACCATCGCCGCGACCGCGCGTTCCCGGATCCGCCCGTCCCCATGCATGCTCGCCAGCGCCATCGCGACAGGCCCCGACGACGCGACCGAGAAACGCGCCCCGACCCGCCACAACGCGGACTCCTGGTACGGGCCATACCACGGCGCCTGCCGCGCGTGCCGGTCCAGCCGGACCACCAACCCCGCAGCGCCAGCCACCAACATCAACGCCGACCCCGCCGTCACCTCATCGCCGGCAGCATCGACCTCGAGCAGAACCCCGACGAGATGGTTCAACGCCTCCCACCGGCCCGCACCGGCAGCGTCGTCGACCGCGACTCGCACCCTCCCGAGAGGCCAGTCCTCTCCCACCGTCGACCGCTGAACCCCGCTGCCCCGTCTCCCCCAGATCACCCCGACATCCTGCCCGAGCCAGCACATGTGATCGCACTCGATTCGGCCCGATCATCGACCCCGCAGACGGCTTCGCTGCTTCCACCCGCCGCACGAACGGCAGGCTGAGGCACCTGCAATGCGCCAGCACCATCCTTGCGGGACCAAACCACCAACTGGCTGGGCCGTCTCGATGTCGTGGCGGGCGAGCGCCGCTGGGTCGACGGCGTTGATGAACGTGCCTGCTGGGCGACGGATCGCGCCGCGCCACCGGCCGTGTGCGTAGCAGACGGTAACTCCGGCTCTGTCTACCGCAGCGTGGTACCGGATCTCCAGCACATCGGTAGCGCCTGCCGCCCACCAGGCGCGGGGTCGCCGTGCCAGCCTCGCCGACGGCGTGTGAGGTTGACGAATGCCGCTTCGCTCGGCCGGGCATGTGTGGTGCCGCCGTTCCAGGAGCATGTCGGGGTGAGCTGGGTGGCGGACTTGATGGTGCAGGCGGATATGGCAGATCACAGCGCGGTGCGGTCATTGAGTGACTGGCTGGAACGCGAGGCGCCGCGGCAGGCCGAGGCCAGCCCGAACGCGTACGGCGACGAAGCCCGAGGGATCGGCGCGCTACGGTCGTTGACCGATCCCGAGTCCCAACAGTGGGGCGGTGGGAAGAACCCGGAGTGCAAGGTCTGGGCCGGTGCCCTCAACCACGCCGACCTCGACGCGCTGCTCACGTATATCCGGGCGATGTCCTGGCGTTATCCGCACACAGTTGATAGAGGTCGCCCCACCAGCGGCGGGCCGTGTTGTCCCAGATCCGGTAGCCGCTGGGGGCCCCTCGTGCTCCATACCGCCACCTGGCCGTCGGCGGGGACGACAACATGGTGCCGACGGCCTTCACACCACGTATCGAAGCCAGCGACGACAGCCGGCAACGCCAGGTCGCTGCCCGGGGTGATCGGCAGATGACGTCGACGGACACGCGCGGCAACGTCGCAAGGCGGACCAGTTATCGGCGATGAGGATCCGGCGTCCCGCCACACCTTCATCACGCCGTAGGGTCCGAGGGTGCACAGCAGTCTGACGGACCACGCGCGGTGTCTCTATGGCGACGAGTACCGGGCCGCTTCGCCTCGCTGCAGCGCCGATCATGACGAGCGCTACTTCATCGAGAAGCTCACCTTCGCCGACGCGGAGTCGATTCTCGCCATGCTGCACGAGTTGTGCCCGCAGATCGTTGACGGCCTCCTGCCGGTATGGGTGCGTAACCTCGCCTATCGGCTCGCGCTGCTGCAGCGACCCGACGACCCGGTGTTGATGCGGGAGGCTGCCCAGAACCTCTGGCTGCACGGCCCCGACTGGGACGGGATCGCCGCAGAGCTGACCAACCGTGCCGACGCACTGGAAACACGCTCGACACCCTGACCTGCACAGGTCAGGAACTCGGATGTGCGCGGACCTGCACCCGCGGCGGTGGCGGCGCGTCCCTCGAGGAGCGCTGAGCCGTGCTCGGCTAACGAGGCCACCGACTTCTGACGCAGCGGCTCGACCAACGCGTCAACTCCACGAGGTTCATGCTGCTCAGTCTGCTCTCCCACCGTTCGCCCTCGTTTGCGGGTCGCGGGAGATCCGGACACCTGAGCGTCGTCGTGATCCCGCAAATCGATAGCGCGATGGCGTCGGATCCCAGCTACGGTGCTCGCGGACGTGCGGCTGAAACCGGCAGAGGTACGGATGACACTGGCTATCAAAGGTTCACGACGGATCACCGTAGATGGCGTCACCTTCCGCTGGGCGGTTCGCCGCAGACCGACCTACTGCCAAGCCAACGGCTGGTCGCCGCTGACCTTCGTCGCCGAGCAGGCGGAACAACCAGGCGCTCTGTTGGTGGCATCGCTGCCCTGCGCCCATCCCGGCAACTGGTTCGGATTGCCGAGCCAACCCGTGTTACCCAGGACGGTAGCTCTCGGTGTCCGTCAGGCACTGGCCACCGGTTGGCAGTCCTCCCGGCCGGGCCCCGCCTTCAAGATGCTCCTGCGCCGCTCGCCGCACACGCAGTGACTGCGCATCGTCCGAGGAGGCACACTGTCGACGCGCTGACTGGTAGCGAAATCCTCGGCGCGCCTGCCGAGATGCGGCTGCTCGCCTGGCCGGCTGACCACACTGGGCGCGATCGAATCGACGGAGCCACACGCCAACAGCCTGTGAGCGGTGGAGCACCACTCCGCACGCCGATCGCGGCAAATCCAGGTGCTCGGACGGCGTCGTGGTTGGATCCCCCTGGCGAGGGCTCTGGCGTGACTGGATGGTTTAACCGGGCAGTCGGTCCCGACTCGGGTCGGCCTGCCCGCTACCGTCTGCGTATCGCGGCGGCCACGCTTTCAGATCCGCCGCGAATAGCCAGTCCTGAACAGAACGAGGAGACACCGATGACCGACGCCACCAGCGGCGACGATCCCACCGCTGACGCCGAAGCGGAAGCCGAGGAGCAGCCACAGCCCTTCGAGAACCGGGCGGCACGCCGGTCCAAGGGCAAGGCCACCGCCAACCACACCGGGCGTACCCCGAGCCGCGCTCACGGCCGTTCCGGCACGGTGCAGAGTCCTCGCCAGTACGGCAACCGTCGAAGCGGCTGACTTCAGACCGCCTGGTAACGGCCATGTTCAGTAGCTGTGGCCGCTACCGGCGTCTAGCCGCAGCCGCGGGTTCGTTGCAGGACGGTGAAGGCGAGCCACTCGGGTGACGCTCAGGGCACGGTCAGTCCCGGCGCTGTTCCAGCAGCAGACTCGACTCGGCAGGAACCTGCGCTGGCCGCCAAACAGGCCGTGCCCCGTCGGGTAGCGCGCAACTGCGGCATGAGCGCGCATCCGACGACGGCGGACCGGAGGGATGTGAAGCCCCGGCGGAACATCGCACTGCAGCGGCCTCAACACACCGTCAAGTCGCCCGTGCGTGCCCGGCCCACGACTTTGAGTGCTGCAATAACCCGGCTCTGCCACCGGTCCAGATCCAGCGATGGTCTTATCCGGCTGACCCACGCAACTGGGCTCCCGAGCGTCGTTCGAGTCCGGTGTCAGCGGCATGAGCGGCAGCCATCCCCTCAGGCAAGATGCCCGCCATGACCGACAACTCGCTGATCGTGCCCGCGTACGACGCCTCCGTAGGCGTCGTGGTGCCGACCGAAGGCGGCACCGTCACCATCGAGATCATCAACGGATCGGTCGAAATCCTCGGCGACCCTGCCGGCCTACGAGACCTCGCACACATGTGCCTGGCGTTGGCAGGATCCCGAGTACCGAACGGCGTGTCGGCCTCTGGGAATGGTCGGCGGTGACAGTACGCCGCGTCCAAGGACCCGGTGCGATACCGCACCGAGAGTCAAGATGCGGACGGTGAAGGAGAGCTCTCCCCTGCGCACTTCTCCGGCCTGGCGGTGCTCAGCTATGGCCTGTTACGTGCACCTGCCGAGCCCGTCGAGGCGACGATCACGGGCGGAGTCGTCGTTCAAACGGAAACCGTCGGCCCGCTGCTCGTCAGCCTGGACGGTGCCGCACTGCACTTCTCCGTTGGTCGTGAGTGTCTCGACATCGTTTGGGCTGCACTCGATGGCGTCGCTGAGCAAGCCGAGACCGCCGACGACCGAGCAGTCAACCGGCATCAGCACATCGAGTACCTTCCTGGAGACGGCTACCGGGCACCGGAGTACATACCGCTGGTCATCGTGGCCGACTGGCCAGAAGCGGGCAACACGCTCGTCTCAGCTCAAGCGCGCGCTCAGCGGCATGAGCGGATACCTGATGTGCGTCCGGAAGCGTAGCTGCTGTCCGAGCACTCAGTTTCCGGTCGGTGGGTACGGCGGTTGGACGCGCCCCACCGCATTGACCCGTGCGCGGTCGCCCGGGAAGTCCGGATCGAGACGCTCGGCCAAGCAGGAACGGTGCGCTGCGAACGATGCGCATCCCGGCCCGTCGCTGCTGCGCACATCGACGGTGACGCCGTCGCCGCCGGGGCTGAGGTTCGTGGGCTGACCGCAGCATCCACACGGCCAGCGCAACTCACGTAGATCTGCAGCACGCGTCGTAAGACGTATCCAGGCGGGCGGGTCGTACCGCTCGATCTCAAGGACGACCGCGTCGACCTGCTCGCCGACTGGCGGGTACTCCGCAGTCAACGCCCGAGACGAGCCCGACGAGCTGTCGATGAATCGCGCGGCGGCCGACGCGCCCACCGACTCATGTCCGAGAACCTCGGCCATGACCCCCCAAGGCTCGTGACTGACGATCGTCGCGCGGACGGCGATGCCTGACACCAGATCACCGGCGACGCTGTCGAAACGTTGCACCAGTCGATCGTCGCGCAACCGCCTCGTCCGCAACGCGACAGGGCACCCCCGCTCAACGGGAAGTCAAAGGACCCGCCCTCGCACAACTCCCGGCGACACGAGCGGGCGCGCGTTCTCCCGGTCCCTCGCTGCGAGCCTGGTGTGCCTGGGAAGTTGTTCGACCACCCGTGCCTGCCGGTGCCCGAGAAGGCGACCACAGCGTGAGCCGGGATGTACTCGACAGCGCCCCCGGCCAACTGGCCGAAATTGCTGACCGCCGGCCCGGCACCCGACCGCCGTACGCGCTCCGGTCGACTGACCGCCGGCCACCGGCGCCCGTCTGTGACCTGCGGAAAGCCGGAAACGTGTTTCTCCGGTTGGCGTTCGCTCCGTTAAGATCTCCGGCGATCAAGGGGGATGAAGCGGTGGGCGATTTCCAGCATTTCGTGACGGATGTGACTTTGCGTCTGTCCACCATGTCCAAGGGTGAGTTGTACGCCGTCGGCGACGGCCTCGACCGGGACTCACTCTGGCTCACCTTTCTCGATTCCTTCCCCGCCGGCACCAATCTGCGATTCCGCGAGCGATCCGAGTACGACTGCTCGACCTGCCGCGGCTTCATCAAGCACTTCGGCAACGTCGTCGAGATCCACGCCGGACGGGTCCGTACTGTCTGGTCCGGGGTGTCGGCCTCTGACCCGGTCTTCTCCGTCGTCGCCGCCGCTCTGGACGAGTTCGTTCTTTCGCTGCCGTTGTCCACCATCTTCCGGTCCACTCAGGCGCAGTACGGGACGAAGACCACCCGAACGCTTCGCGACGGCCAGGTCGAGGTGTGGCACCACCTGCACGGCCGGGTGGAGAAGCGGCATCGCAGCGAAGACGTCGGCGCCGCACAGGGCAACTTTGACGCCGCGGTGCAGGTCTTTCAGCGCGGCCTGGCCGAGCTGACCCAGCACGCTCTGGACACCCTCGTCGACCTTATCGACGACAACGCCCTCTACCGCGGCGCGGAGCATCGTCGGGCGGTGACCGAGTTCCGGTCGCTGCAGAACCGGTGGGCGAAGGCGACCGACAGACAGGCCTTCGTCTTCGCCAACGCCATGAACCCGGCGGCACGATTCCGCAACACGGTGATCGGCACCCTCGTTCAGGACCTCTCCGCGGGCGTCGACCTAGAGCAGGCGGTCCGGTCGTTCGAGTCGAAGGTTGCACCGCAGAATTACCAGCGTTCCAGGGCGTTGATCACCCCGGCCATGGTCAAGGCTGCCATGAAGACCATTGACGTGTTGGGCATCGAGGAGTCATTGCAGCGACGGTTCGCCCGACTGTCCGATGTGTCGGTAACCAACGTGCTGTGGGTTGACAACGACACACAGCCGCAGATGAAGGACAGCATCGAAGGGCTGCTCATGCAGGCGGCCACCGTGAAGTCGGCAGGTGCGCGCTTTCGTGACGCGAAGCCGGAGGAAATCCCGGTGGTCTCCTTCATGAAGGACATCCTGCCCGGCGCCACCGCCATGGACCTGTGGGTCGCCAACACCCACGAGCCGCAATTCGTCAGTCTCACGACCGGCCGGCACCCTGCGGCTCCGCGGTTGTTCAAGTGGGACAACGATTTCGGCTGGTCGTACGGCGGCAACGTCACCGACTCGATCAGGGAGAAGGTCAAGCGGGCCGGCGGCAACGTCACCGGCAAGCTGCGGGTAAGCCTGTCCTGGTTCAACCACGACGACCTCGACCTGCACGTGTTCGAACCCAACGGCGACCACATCTGGTACCAGGAGAAGCGCAACAAGCTGGACGTCGACATGAACGCGGGCGGGACGCTCTCCCGCGAGCCGGTGGAGAACGTTACCTGGACCGACAGTGTCCCCGACGGTGAGTACCGGATCGAGGTGAACCAGTACCACAAGCGGGACAGCAGCCAGGTCGGCTTCGTGATCGAGACCGAGAGCAACGGGAAGGTCGAGCATTACAGCCACGAGCGCGCGGTCGGCCACAAGGAGACCGTCGAGGTGGGCCGGATGACGGTTACCGGCGGGATGATCACCGCTTTCCGGCCGGGTAAGGACGTACAGCCGGGCAGTGCGGGCAAGGAGTTGTGGGGAATCACCACCGAACAGTTCGTACCGGTGTCCACCATCATGTACTCCCCGAACTACTTCGACGACAACGAGGTCGGCAACCGGCACTACTTCTTCATCCTGAAGGGGTGCGTGAACGACCAGCCGACGCGAGGGATCTATAACGAGTTCCTCCGCGGCGACCTGCAACCGCACCGCAAGGTGTTCGAGGTTCTCGGCGACCGCACCAAGTGCGAACCGTCTCCGGATCAGCTGTCCGGCCTCGGCTTCAGCTCCACGGTCCGCAGCTCTGTGGTCGCCAAGGTGACCATGACCGGCGGCCGGCGCCGCCTGATCAGTATCCAGTTCTGACTCCCTAACCAGATATTTCAGAGAGGCTTCCGTGACCATTTTCGAGAAGGCCACGCGGGAGAATTTCCGCTATCCGTCGACCAAGGGGTTGCTGACCACGGAACAGTTGTGGGAGCTTCCGCTGACCGCCAAGTCCGGCTTCAGCCTCGATGATGTGGCCAAGGCGGTCAACGCAGAACTCAAGGCCGTCGACACCGAGTCGTTCGTAGCTACCGAGGCCAATCCGGCAAAGGCGACCTTGGAGACCAAGTTGGAGGTCGTCAAGCACGTCATCGCCGTCCGCCTCTCGGAGGAACAGGCGGCGAAGGCGGCGGCGGCCAAGAAGCTGGAGAAGGACAAGTTGCTGGCGGTCCTGGGCCGCAAGCAGGACGCGGTCCTGGAAAACCTGACCGAGGCAGAGCTGCTGGCCCGAATCAACAATCTGTAGCCCGCCTACGATCAGCATCGCCAGCAGGTCCGAACATCATCGGGAAGTACGGTCACCATGCAAGACCTGCGCGGCCAGGCCGGCACTCAACGGCCACTTCTCGGCGAACTCACATCGGGATGACAGCGACCGTGACGCCCTCTCATCGGCATGAGCGTTCGCTCAGCAGCTGGATGAGGACGTTGCCTCGGTACGGTGTCGACGTGAATCGTGCCTGTCCTCGTTGCGGGTCTCGGTGCCCGATTATCCTGTTGAGGTGTGATCGGCTCATGTGATTGTCCCGGTGGTCGCTCGTCCTGCCCGTGCCTTGTCGGCGTGCAGACTCGTGGCTCTGCCAGGGCTTTGTGGTGGTAGATCGTGATTCAGTCGGCGGGGTTCAGCGACAGCGTGTTCGACTCGCCAGGCCCGCGTGCAGCCGTCCCGGGTCGGCGGTTTCGATCAGCGGTGGTCGGGGTGCGCCGCTGATGGAGCGCTGAGTTGTAGCTGCTCGCGGAGCCGCCGCGCTTCGCGGCCGCGGTAGGACCGCAGGACACCTGCGAGGGTGTCGCGGACGTCCGGGTCGGGATGATCGGCAAGGTACGCCAGTTCCTCGGCACCGCCACGTCGACCTCGACCAAGCTCAACGAGCACCTCGATGATGTCGTCAACGGTGACCGCCGCGCGCAGCCGCGTCATCAACTCGCTCTTCGGCCGGACAGGCTCGTCGTCAGAGAACCGGCGGCGCACCGTGGCCACCTTGTACGCCCCACGCGGCAGACAGGCCGGGCACGGGCAGGGCCGCCGACCATGGGCTGCCGGCACGTACCGCCACCCCACCCCCTGCGGCACGTCACGGACCCGACGTACCTCACCGACACTGATCGCGCGAGGCACGAACACCTCGTAACCACGCGGATCATCGAGCTCACGCACCGCCGCAACAGCCTGCGAAGCGGTGGCCTCACGCGGCGGGACACCGAAACGCCCGACAGTCACCGGCTGATCGTCAGACAGCCGAAACTGCACCGCGACCAACACGCCCGCATGCCAGCGCCTCAGCTCACGGACCCACTGATAGGTCAGCGTGAACGACGACAGCACCGGCATGCAGTACACGCCACGCCCACCAGCCCACCCATGGCTACGCGCCGCGATTCCCGAACGCTGGATGCCGCGCGCCGACCGCACCCCGGTAACGTGCACGAACTCCGCCATCACCAGGGATGATAGCCCCCGACGGGCAGCGATGATCAACGATTCTCGGGCGCGGGATCCAGGATTGACCTCGCTGTCGTGGGCAAAGCAGAAGTCGGCGGTATCCAAGCGGGACGGGATTCAGCAGGGCTCGCTTCGTCGGACTGTTGATCATCCGTCTTTGGTGGGTCGCTACTTCTGGTACTTGGTGAGCAGATTTATGGATTTGCGTGTCTGGGTGGTGTCCGGGTGGTCGGGACCGAGGACCTTGGTCTGGGTGGCCAACACCGCCCGGAACTCGGTGGCTGCCTCGTCGTACCGACCCTGCTCCTCCAGCATCCTGGCCAGGTTGTGACGGGATTGCAGAGTGTTCGGGTGATCGGCGCCGAGAACCTCGGCACGGGTGGCCGACACCCACCGGTATTCGTCGGCTGCCTCGTCGTAACGGCCCTGGGCTGCAAACAGTCCGGCCAGGCCGTGGCGGGTGCCCAGGGTGTCGGGGTGGTCGGGGCCGAGGACCTCAGTTTGGGTGGCCAGCACCGCCTGGAACTCGGTGGCCGCCTCGTCGTGCCGACCCTGCTCCGCCAACACGCTGGCCAGGTTGTGGCGGGAGTGCAGAGTGTTCGGGTGGTCGGGGCCGAGGGCCTCGATCTGGGTGGCCAGCACCGCCTGGAACTCGGTGGCTGCCTCGTCGTAGCGGCCCTGGTCCGCCAACACGCTGGCCAGGTTGTGACGGGATTGCAGAGTGTTCGGGTGATCGGCGCCGAGAACCTCGGCACGGGTGGCCCACACCCACCGGTATTCGTCGGCGGCCTCGTCGTAGCGGCCCTGCAGGGCCAGTATGCCGGCCAGGTTGTGGCGGGTGACCAGGGTGTCGGGGTGCTCGGTCCCGAGCACCTCGGCACGGATGGCCAACACCGTCCGGCATTCTTCGGCCGCCTGGTCGTAGCGCCCCTGCTCCGCCAACAGTCCGGCAAGGCCGTGGCGGGTACCCAGGGTCTCCGGGTGGTCGGGACCGAGAACCTCGGCACGGGCCACCAACACCGCCCGGAACTCGTCGGCCGCCTGGTCGTACCGACCCTGCTCCGCCAACACCACCGCCAGGCCGTAGCGGGACCGCAGGGTGTCGAGGTGGTCGGGACCGAGCACCTCGGCACGGGCCGCCAGCACCAGGCCGGAACTCGTCAGCCGCCTCGTCGTACCGACCCTGATCTGACAACACGTCGGCCAGGTCGTGCCGGACGGACAGGGTGTCGGGGTGGTCGGGACCGAGCACCTCGGCACGGATGGCCAACACTGCCCGGAACCCGTCGGCCGCCTCGTCGTACCGACCCTGATGTGACAACACGTCGGCCAGGTTGTGGCGGACGGCCAGGGTGTCCGGGTGGTTGAGGTCGACGGTGTGGTGGTTCAGGTAGGTGCGGAGCAGGGTGACGGCGGTGGCCGCCAGCAGATGCCGCCGTGCTCGTGTGGGGATGAGGCGGTACAGGTCTTGGAGTTGGTCGGCGGTCAGGGTCGTACCGGTCTTGGTCAGGCTCGCGGCCAGGACGTGGTCCAGGGCAACAGCGGTGGCTGCGGCGGCGGTGATTGCCGCGGCAGCCATCGGGTATGGGTCGGCGTCGATGATCGCGGCCAACGCGTCATCGGCGTGCGGGCTGTGGGTCCGCGCGCGGCCTATCGTGGTGAACAGGCGGCGGGCGCGGTCCTCATCGCCGGACGTCGCCGCCGCCAGGGTGGACGCCAGGGCGCGATCGTTCGCCACCGTGTATGCCGCGTGTCGTTCCATCAGGACGGCGGGCAGGTGCGGGGCCAGCCAGTCCGGGTTCCGTTGCGGGTATGCGCTCCGGAGCCAGTCCGCGACCCGGCGGCGGGTGTCCACCATGGCTCGGCCGGACAGCGTGGGCAGACAGTCGAACAGCCTCACTGCCGCCGCCTCGTCCACGGCACCCACCAGCGCCGCCAGTAGCAGTGCCTCGTGCAGGGTCACGCCCGGCAGGTGAGCCAGGCCCGCCTGGTGGATGCTCGGCTGCCACCGCGTCCGCTCGTGCGCGAACACGTCAGCGGCCACGGTGTCGAGGTCTACCGCGCCGTGCTGTTGTTGCTGGTGTGCGAACGCTGCGGCGGCGTGCACCAGGATGATCGATGGGGGCGGGTTCTGCGGCGTCAGCGTCGCCGATGGCGGAGTGGTCTCTTCCGAGGTGAAGGACCTCAGCGCCTGGTCGAAGACCTGCCGCTGATTGTGGGCACCACCAACGATCGGGGTAACGGTGAGCTGTGCCCGGTAGGGCAGGTCGGTCAGCGTGTGTGTGGGCAGGGCGGCTCGCACGGTGGGCCACCATTGCGACGTGCGCGCGGTCAGCACCACCCGCACCACGCCCCGACTGGTTTTCGTGAGGGCTGCCAGCAGTGCGGGCACATCGTCTCGGGTATCGGCGTCGTCGACGATCAACACCACCGGTTCCGTCAGTGCCGATGCGGCCACCACCGCCGCTTCGCCACCACCGGCAGGGACCCAGCCGCACCGTGCCGACACCCGCGCGGTGAACTCGACCAGAAGTCGGGTCTTGCCGGACCCTGGATGGCCGTCCACGTACAGCACCTGATCACTGATCTCTGCCCGGTTGTCGGCCCACCGCAGCAGCTCGCGCAGGAGTGATTGGTGGCGAACGCTGTACGTGACCAGCTGGTGCTCGGGCAGAAGCAGCTGGAGCACGCTGTCCTCGTCGACGCCGGCGGTGTGCGTAACAGCCGGGCCGTGGCTGACGGCCGCCGCCCACACGGCTTCCCGCGACCGGCGGTCGGCCCGCCGCTGCCACCGCACCCCACCCACCACGCCGGTGGCACCGGACAGCGCACCCAACCCGGCCGCCACGGACCACGGTACGAAGTTGGCGACAGCCGCGAACGCCCCTGCCGCCATCAGCAGCGCCACCCCGCCCCACCCCGCGGCCCGACGCGCCCTGCCCGGATCAGGTTGGCCCGGAGGTCGGTCGATCACCTGCTCATCGCTCCCTCCGCCGTCGGTCGTTCCATCGTGGTGATCCCGCCCCGATCGTGGACACCGGATGATCGGCTATCAATGTCAGCGTCGCCGCCGCCGCATGCAGCCCCTCGGGACTGCGCAGCCGGAAATCCGCTATGGACTCGCTGACGATACGTAGTCGGGTGCACCCCATCCGGCGAATCTGGATGCCGATGTCACTGCCAGGAGGGGCCTCCAGATGATTCGAAGGTTGGATCGGGCACCGGTCCTCGCCGGGTATGCGTCGGTTGAGGCTCACCTTGAGTCCGGCGCCGGTGGCGGTATACAGCGGCGGTCTTTTGGAGGCTCGGCTGGGTAAGGCATCGGGGGCTCGTTTGGGGGTGTCCGCGATACGAGGCCCCAGACGAGCCCTTCGCGCTGCTCCTGTCAGGTGCCTGAACTGCCAGCTTCCGGATCGACACGGGTCCGTAAGCACGATCGACCACTCGCTGCGGCATCTGGCCGGGCGTGATGATCGCGGTACGTTGGCGCCATGGCTCCGCTGACCGCGACGTTCTGGTTCGATCCGAGCTGTCCGTACACCTGGCTCGTCTCCCGCTGGTTGCGTGAGGTGGAGAAGGTCCGTCCGGTACGTGTCGTGTGGCAGATCATGAGCCTGTCCGTGCTGAACGAGGGCCGCGACGACGATCCGGAGAACGATCCGGACGGATTCCTGTGGGGGCCCGCTCGCCTGTTCGCCGCTGTCCAAGACAGGTACGGTGCCGAGGCGGTGGGCCGCCTCTATGACCGGTATGGCGCGATGGCCGTGAGCGGCGACTGGACCTCGCTCGACGAGGTGCTGGCCGCCGCTGGGCTACCCGCGGACCTGGCGACCGCCTGGAACTCGCCTGAGCACGACGCGGTGCTGCGGGCCTCACACACAGCCGGGATCCGCCAGATCGGCACCCACGTCGGGACCCCCATCACCGTGGTGGCACCCGAGGACGGGCGGGTGATCGCCTGGTTCGGGCCGGTGATGTCGCGTGTGCCGCGCGGTGAGGCGGCGGGCCGGCTGTGGGACGGCACGCTCTTGGTCGCTGAGGCCGATGGATTCCACGAGCTGAAGGGTCGCCCCCACGCCCCGCCCGTCTGGTGACTCGCGTCCTGATCCCTCGGTTTGCGTCCACGCCGGGGCCAGATCCGTCGTCGGCGTCGACTACAGCGAGGTAGCCGTGACGGCGGCGCATCGACGTGCCGACGAGCTCGGCGTCGCGTGCCGGTACATCGTCGCCACCGTGCCGCACGTACCGCTACCGGACTCCAGCGCCGATCTGGTCTACACCGGAAAGGGTGCGCTGATCTGGATGCACGACCTGGACGCATGGGCTCACGAGGTCGCCAGGATCCTGCACGTCGGTGAGTACGGTGAGCCCCACCACGAGGCGGGCGACAATCCGAGCTCTTCGGTAGCCGCTGCACTACCGCCCGTCGGCGGGCTCGGCCACGCCGGCACGTCTGGAACAGACAACCTTCGCACCACCGCCACCCGGTCAGGCGCGCTGGATAGGGTCGGTACCGTGACCCATCCTGCCTCGGACGAGCGCTACCGAACGATGACCTACCGCCGCAGCGGGCGCAGTGGGCTGCGGCTGCCGGCCGTATCGCTCGGGCTGTGGCACAACTTTGGGCCGGACCGACCCTTCGCGCGGCAGCGGGACATCGTCCGACGCGCCTTCGACCTCGGCGTCACCCACTTCGATCTGGCGAACAACTACGGCCCGCCGCCCGGGGCAGCGGAGGAGAACTTCGGCCGGATGCTCGCCACGGACCTCAAGCACTACCGGGACGAACTGGTGATCTCCAGTAAGGCTGGGTACGACATGTGGCCCGGCCCGTACGGCGACGGCGGCTCCCGAAAGTACCTGATCGCCTCGCTGGACCAGTCGCTGCGCCGGATGGGGCTGGACTACGTCGACATCTTCTACTCCCACCGGTTCGACCCCGACACCCCGCTCGAGGAGACGATGGGGGCGCTGGACGCGATCGTCCGCTCCGGCAAGGCCCTGTACGTCGGCATCTCCAACTACGACTCGGCGCAGACCGAGCGGGCTGCTGCGATCCTGCGCGACCTCGGCACGCCACTGCTGATCAACCAGCCGGCGTACTCGATGCTCGACCGCTGGACCGAGCGCGACGGCCTACTGGACACGCTGGAGCGGGTGGGGGCCGGCTGCATCGCGTTCAGCCCGCTCGCCCAGGGGCTGCTCACCGACCGCTACCTGGACGGTATCCCCGACGACTCCCGGGTGCGCACCAGCGTTTTCCTCAACGAGAGCAGCCTCGACGAGCAGAAGATGGCCAGGATCCGGGCGCTCGGCGGGGTGGCCGCGCGGCGCGGGCAGTCCCTGGCCCAGCTCGCGCTCGCCTGGGCGCTGCGCGACCCGCGCATGACCAGCCTGATCATCGGCGCGAGCAGCGTCGCCCAGTTGGAGGCGAACGTTGCTGCCCTGGAAAACCCGGACTTCACCTCCGAGGAACTGGCCGAGATCGAGTCCCACCTCGACTGACCGGCGGCCGTTTCGTTCGGGACCGCGGCGGCGTTGCCCTCGCTACGTTGGCCTTTGGTCACAGGGCAGCTGACCAGCGATGGTCTCGGCTGTGGTCCAGATGCCGGCGAGGGCGGTCGCGGTGGTGGACGCGAGGGTGGCGGCGAGGCGTACCCCGGGGATGAGGTCGACCGCACCAGCGGCCCGCAGCCGCTCGCGGACGCCGCCAACCACGGTTGAGTGCCACCGCAGCACGGCCGGGAGCACCGGACGCAGCGGCGGCGGGACGACGGCGGGGACCAGGACGAGCCGGTACGTGAGGTCACAGCTCACGCTCCATCCTGCCGCTGCGCAGAGCAGTGCGGGGCTCGCTGCCGGAGAAAGACCAACGGTGGTCGAGGATGCTCGACCACCGGTACGTCGTGCGTCGCATAGCTGCTACGCGGGAGTGCCCGATGATTTACACGAACCGATTCCCACCTCAGGTTGCGCGTTATCGGCACCATCCCGATCGGCTGACGATCACCCTACTGGACTCGGCCGCTACGCCGTCGAGGGGGGGGCCCGGGGGGGGGGGGCCCCCCCCCCCGGGGGGGGGGGGGGGGGTGGTGGGGGGGGGGGGGGGGCGCCCGCCCGGGGCCCCCCGGGGGGGGGGGGCGCGCGCCCCGCCCCACCCCGCCGCCGG
>NZ_JBITKL010000012.1:0-176985 GCF_044460945.1 Micromonospora sp. NPDC049903 | reverse complement strand
ACCCGAAGATCACCTCTTCGTGGACCTGCTCAAACACCCACCACCACCCCACCGTCAAGACCTCCTGGCCAGCGGATTCAGGATGGAACTACTTCATGGATGTTGCTGTCTCGCTGCCGGCGGAGGCAGCAACATCCATGAAGGTGTGGTCTGGGACCGGTGGCGACCACGTTTCGGCGCGACTGGCGCGAGGGGCAGGCTGATCCGTCTGTGCTGTCAGCTCGATAGGGGCCGAGGTCATGGAGGTCACCACTGGACACGCCGCTCACCGTGCGCTGAGCACAGGCCGGGTCGACTGGCGGGCGCGGGGTAGCGTCGGCTCGCATGGGGATCTTGGGCAGGGACACGAAGGACGTCGGGCGACTGGTGCGACCTGCGGAGACGGGTCGCTGGGTGGTACCCGTTCTGGTGCCGCTCGTGGTGGTCTTCGTCGCGTACGCGTGGATCGTTTCCGACGGGCTGGGTGAGGCCGCCCGCAGTGTCGCGGTGGCGACGGCCTGGGGTTCGGCCCTGGTCGGCACGCTGCTCGTGACGCTGCTGGTCCTTCTCACGGTCACGGCGGCCCGGCGTGGCACCACAGCGGTACGGCGGATCGTGGGCACACCCGGCACCTGGCTCGCGGTCGCCGTGGTCGGCTACCTCGTGCTCCTCACCTCCGTCTCCGGCCGGATGGCGCCGCTTCCGGTGTTCGACGCGCTCGATCGGCACTGGCAGGGCAAGGTGCTCGACCTGGTCTGGCTGGCCATCCTGTTCGGCATGTTGCACCGGTGGGCGCGTGCCGAGGCGGGCCTGCGGCTGAGGATCACGCCCAGCTCGGCCCGGCCGGCGCTGCTCACCATCGCCGTCGTGTTCGGGGTCTTCGTCGGGCTCACCGCGCTGGCGGTCGCGCTGGATCCGTCGGCCGCCACGACCGTGGACGCCGAGCGGCTGGCTTTCAACGCCACGATCCCGAACCTGACCGAGGAGTTGATCTGGCGGGCCGCGATGATCGCGGTGCTCGACCGGGCCTTCGGTACGCCCTGGATCGTGCTCGGTGCGCCCGTCGGCTGGGGCATCGTGTTGACCAGCGTGGTCTTCGGCGCCGGCCACGGCATCCTCGTCGACCTCGACGGGGTCTGGGGGTTCAACGTCGCCGGTGGCCTCTTCGCGACCGTGATGGGCTTGGCGCTGGGGTGGATCTGGGCGCGTACCGGCAGCGTGTGGCCCGCGTTCCTGCTGCACTGCGCCCCGGAACTGGGGGTGGACTTCGGCATGCTGGTCGCCGGGTGAGCCGGCGTGGGCTCCCGACGGCGTACCGGCGGGAGCCCACCGGCTCAGACGGCGTTGCGCTGGGCCCAGTCGAGGGCGTAGTCGGCGACCTGCTCCCAGCCGGGCTCGGCGCACGTCCAGTGTGAGCGCTCGGGGAACTCGTGGAAGTCGGTGACGGTGCCGGGCGCCTTGTAGTGGTGGGCGTTGGAGCGGTTCACCGAGGCCGGCATGATGTGGTCCTTGCCCCCGGCGATGAACAGCAGCGGGGCGCGCCCCTCGTTACGGAAGTCGACCCAGGTCTCCTGCTTGCCGGGGGTGAAGTTGGCGAGCAGGCCGTAGGACCAGACCCAGCTTCCCGGCGCGGCGATCGCGTACCGGTCGTAGGCGGCGCGGGCCTCGTCCTCGGGCAGGGTGTTGGTGAACGCGTAGTGGAACTGCTCCGGGGTGAACCCGGCCGCGCGGTGTCGCTTGGCCGGGTTGTTGAGGATCGGGAAGAGCGACTTGATCTGCGAGGGCGGGTTCACCCGGATGCCCTCGGGTGGCGCCGAGTTGATCACGACGCCGGCAGCGCCGTGTCCCCGGTCGAGCAGGAGCTGGGTCAGGGTGCCGCCGAAGGAGTGACCCATGATGATCGGCTTCTCCGGCAGCGCGGTGATGACCTTCTCCAGGTGCGCCACGGTCTCCGGGACGGTCACCGTCGCGATCGGCGTCGGGTCGGCGCGCAGCGCCTCCACCTCCACCTCGAAGCCCGGGTACGTCGGCGTCAGCACCGTGTGCCCCTGCGCCTCGAAGTACGGCACCCAGTGTTCCCAGCTGCGCGAGGTGACCCACAGGCCGTGCACCAGGACGATCGTGCTCATGCGTCGTACTCCTTCAGAAAGGCCAGCAGGTCCTGGCCGAGCTGCTCCTTGTGAGTGTCGGTGATGCCGTGCGGCGCCGACGGGTAAACGATCAGCCTGGCGTCCTTGATCAGCGCGGCGGACGCCTTGCCGCCGACGTCGAAGGGCACGACCTGGTCGTCGTCGCCGTGGATGACCAGCGTCGGCACGTCGAACCGGGCGAGGTCGGCCCGGAAGTCGGTGGCCGAGAAGGCCGCGATGCACTCGTAGGCGTTGCGGTGCCCGGCCTGCACGCTCTGCCGCCAGAACGCGTCCCGGATCCCGGCCGAGATCTCCACCCCCGGCCGGTTGTTGCCGAAGAACGGACCGTCGGCGAGATCCCGGTAGAGCTGCGACCGGTCCGCCAGCGACCCGGCCCGCAGGCCGTCGAAGACCTCCCCGGGTACGCCGTCCGGGTTGTCGTCGGTGCGCAACATCAGCGGGGGTACGGCGGAGACCAGCACCGCCTGTGCCACCCGCGAGGTGCCGTGTCGGCCGATGTACCGGGTGATCTCTCCCCCGCCGGTGGAGAACCCGACGACCGTCGCGTCACGCAGGTCGAGCGTGTCGACCAGGGTGGCCAGGTCGTCGGCGTACGTGTCCATCTCGTTGCCGTGCCAGGTCTGGGTGGAGCGCCCGTGCCCGCGCCGGTCGTGCGCCACGACCCGGTAGCCGTGCGAGGCGAGGAACAGCGCCTGCGCCTCCCAACTGTCGGAGTTGAGCGGCCAGCCGTGACTGAGCACGACCGGTCGCCCCGAACCCCAGTCCTTGTAGAAGATCTCCGCGCCGTCCGCGGTCGTGACGAAGGGCATCCTGCCGTCCTTTCGCTGCCTGGGCGAGAAATGTCGCACCGATCGCGCGGCTCGGGTTTCGTGTCGGCGCACGGTTCTTGCACCTGACAGCACACCGGTTCAGCGCGAGCGGGCCGGTTCCGGAACACGGGTGGTCGGCCTCGTCGCGGCCAGTTGTCGCGGGGTCAGCCCGAAGGCCGCCCGGAAGCGGTGGGAGAAGAAGCTCGGGCTGGAGAAGCCCCATGCGCGGGCCAGCGCGGCGATGGAGGTGTACCGCCGGTGCGTGGCGGTCAGGTCGGCGCGGGCACCTTGGAGGCGCTGCTCGATGATCGACTGTTCCAGGCTCTGCCCCATCTCCTCGTACAGCTTGTAGAGGGCGCGCAGCGAGATGGCGTTGGCGGCGGCGACACGGGCCGGGGTCAGGTCGGGCTCGCGCAGGTGCGCGCGGACGTACGCCTGAATGCGCGCGTACATCGAGGACTCGACGGTGTCGCGCAGCAGGCGACCACTACCGGCGGCGGAGACCACCAGCGCCCGCATCAGCTCGACCGACGCGGCACCGAGTTCGGCGGCGGCAGCGGTGGCGGCGAGCGGGTCGGCCTGCGTGGTCATCCGGATGACGTGCTCCCGCACCAGGTCGTACATCGGACTGCCCGGCAGCGTCCGGGCCGCCTGGTGGATCAGGTGGCGGGGTACGCCGAGCCGGTCCACGTCGACGTGCAGCGCGTACGACGCCCCGCCGCCCTGCCAGCCGTAGACGTACGGCAGCGACAGGTCGACGAGCATCAGGTCACGCGGCCCGAACCGGCGGTCCTCGCGCGCCCAACTCAGGTGGTTGTCGGTGCGCAGCGGCACCGCCAGCACGATCGAGGTCTCGGTCTCCGCCCGGGACATCCGAGGGGTACGCCGCAGCGTGGTGCCCGACGCCTCGATGTTGAAGACCTTCGCGGGCCCGAAGTCGAAGACGGTCATCCGGGCGTGGATCGCGGCCGGGTCCTCGAACGACGCCATGCTCGACGAGCAGTTGGCGCTGACCGTGGCCTGGAACGCCTCGGCGCGCTCGCCGACCGGCAGGTTCCCGGTGTCCAGCACGAGCATGCTCCCTCCCTCCGTCGGATCGAAACCTAACGCTGGCCCGACGGGGCGGGGAGGGCTGTGAGTGCACGGGCGCGACCGACAGTGCACGGATGCGGGGACGGCCCGTCGCCGTGCGACGGACCGCCCCCGCGGACCGGTCGGTGGGTCAGCCGACCGAGGCGGGGAACCGTTCCCAGACCCGGTGGTCGGCCATCAGCCGGTGCACTGCGGTGAAGACGTCCTCGCCCGAGTCGCCGGTGATGACACCGGGCGTACCGGCGACGCCCGCCTGCTCCAGCACGGAGACACCGGGGCCCCAGGCGCCGATCGCCTTGGCGTGCCGCCAGCACTCCTCGACCATCAGCAGCACCCGGGGG
This sequence comes from Micromonospora sp. NPDC049903, assembly GCF_044460945.1. Classification (NCBI taxonomy): domain Bacteria; kingdom Bacillati; phylum Actinomycetota; class Actinomycetes; order Micromonosporales; family Micromonosporaceae; genus Micromonospora; species Micromonospora sp. NPDC049903. The sequence goes on along the minus strand of NZ_JBITKL010000012.1, from coordinate 172,614 downwards.
TCCACCGGGGCCGTGCCGGCCGGCGCGTCGGGGGCCGGCGGCGCGTCCGGTGCCGGGGCCGGTGCGGCGGCGACCAGCAGCGCGTCGAGTTCGACCGACCGGCCGGTGGCGAAGCTGCGCTGCGCCGGAAGGTCACCGATCAGGCCGCCGTGCGGGGCGATCAGCAGCGGCACCATGTCGGCAGCGAAGACCGCCTGGCGCACGTCGCGGACCGTGTCGAGATCGGCCTCCGGGTCGACGACGATGCCCACCATCCGCCCGTCGGCCGGCCACTGCCGTCCCACCTGGGACAGCGCGGGGCTGGGCGTGACGTCGGCGAGCGGCACGGTCGGCTCTGGCGCGGGCAGCCCGAGACCGGTGGCGACCCGGGCGCAGAGCACCGGGTCGATGTTGGCCAGGCACTGGAGCTGCCGTTCCTTGATCTCCTGGTGATAGCACCTGCCCAGCTCGAAGGTGTAGGCGGCGACGATGTGCTCCCGCTCCACCGGCGACATGCTCAGCCAGAACAGTCGCACCTGGCTGTAGTGGTCGTCGAAGGAGACCGGGTTGGCCCGGACCTTCGGCGCCTCGGCCACCCGCACCGGCACGTCCACGAAGGCGTTCTCGGCGTCCCCGGCCGGGAACGGGTTGCCGCCGTCGAGCGAGTTCGGCCGGTACGGCGCCACCCCGGCGTGCACGGCGTGCTGGTGGAAGCCGTCGCGCAGCATGTCGTTGACGGCCGCGTGCGGCCGGTTGATCGGGATCTGCGGGAAGTTCGGCCCGCCCAGGCGGGTGAGCTGGGTGTCGACGTACGAGAAGAGTCGGCCCTGCAACAGCGGATCGTTGGTGACGTCGATGCCGGGCGGCAGGTGGCCGACGTGGAAGGCGACCTGCTCGGACTCGGCGAAGAAGTTCGTCGGCGTACGGTTCAACGTCAGGCTGCCCACCAGCTGCACCGGGGCGAGTTCCTCCGGCACGATCTTCGTCGGGTCGAGCAGGTCGATACCGGCGAACGTCTCCTCCGGGGTGTCCGGGAAGACCTGGAGACCGAGTTCCCACTCCGGGAAGGCGCCCGCCTCGATCGCGTCGTACAGGTCGCGCCGGTGGAAGTCCGGGTCCATGCCGGCGAGCATCTGGGCCTCCTCCCACACCAGGGAGTGCACGCCCAGCTTGGGCTTCCAGTGGAATTTGGCCAGCACCGTCTCCCCCGCCTCGTTGACCAGGCGGAAGGTGTGTACGCCGAAGCCCTCCATGGTCCGGTACGAGCGCGGGATGCCCCGGTCGGACATGTTCCAGATGGTGTGGTGCTGCGCCTCGGTGTGCAGCGAGACGAAGTCCCAGAACGTGTCGTGTGCGCTCTGCGCCTGCGGGATCTCGCGGTCCGGGTGCGGCTTGCCGGCGTGGATGATGTCCGGGAACTTGATCGCGTCCTGGATGAAGAAGACCGGCATGTTGTTGGCGACCAGGTCGAAGGTGCCCTCGTCGGTGTAGAACTTCGTGGCGAAGCCCCGGGTGTCGCGCACGGTGTCCGCCGAGCCGCGTGACCCGAGGACGGTGGAGAACCTGACGAACACGTCGGTCGTCCGCCCCTTGCGGAGGAATCCCGCCCTGGTCACGGCCTCGGCCGCGCCGTACGCGGTGAACACGCCGTGCGCTCCCGCGCCTCGCGCGTGCACGACCCGCTCGGGGATGCGCTCGTGGTCGAAGTGCGTGATCTTCTCGCGGAGGTGGTGGTCCTGGAGCAGCACCGGTCCTCGGGGACCGGCCTTGAGCGAGTGGTCCGTGTCGCGCAGCCGTGCCCCCTGCGCGGTGGTCAGGTAGGCGCCCTGCTGACCGTTGGCAGTGGCCGGAGCGCCGGTGCGCGCGCCGGTCGGCGTACGGGTCTGCGGGCTGCCCTGCTCCGGCTTTGGCGGCAGCGGATCCTGCGGCGTGGTCGGCTCCGACACTGTCGGTGGCGCGCTGCCCGGTTTGCCGGGCACTTCCGGCGTGAGGGCGTCGGTGACCTTCTCCGCGGCGGACTCCACCGCGTCCTTGACCACCTTCGCGGGGTTACGGGCATCCATATCGGCAAGTACCTCCTGGAACACAAGTACCGGATGCCACCGCGATACCCTGGCCGGAGTCGGCAAAACAGGGCGAACGGTATGAGTCTGGTAAGGCCCGTTCCTCGGTGCTCGGCTAGGTCCGGCGGGCGTGCACGCGTTCGATGGTGCCGTAGGTGAGTCGTTCGGTGGCGACGACCTCGACGTCGAACTGTCGCAGGGTGTGCAGCGGGCGACGCGTGTAGTGCTCGCCCTGCAACGGCACGCTGACCAGGTCGACGACGTGCTGCGCGGCGCGCAGGATCGGGTGCGCGGCGACGATGTGGTCGGCGAGCAGCAGGTCACCGCCGGGCCGCAGCACCCGGACCGCTTCGGCGAGGGCGGCCCGCTCGTCGGGAACGCAGCACAGCGCGAAGGTGCAGGCGACGGTGTCGAACCGCGCGTCGGGGAACGGCAACGCGGTAGCGTCGGCGACAGCCAGCGCAACCGTACGACCGAGGTCGGCGGCACGCCGCCCGGCCGCACGCACCATCCGGGGACTCCAGTCGACGCCGCTCAGCCGCACGTCGGCCGAGTAGTGCGGCAGGTTGAGGCCGGTGCCGACGGCCACCTCGAGGGTCTGCCCGCTGGCGCGCCGGCACACCCACCGGCGGCTGGTCCCGAGCAGCCGGCGTTCCGCCGAGGCGGTCCGCCGGTCGTACCCGGTGGCCCGGTCGTCCCAGTAGTGGATGAGTCGGTCACGCCGTCGCATGTGCAGCACCCCGCTCTCCCGACCGACCCCGCCGCGACCCGGACATCGGCCCACCCCGATCGTGCCACCCGCCCACCACGCCCGACCAACCCCGGCTCCAGGCCGGCAGCCGGTTGATCAAGAGGTTTTGGCCCTGCGCGCCGAGGTGTCGTGACCAGAACTTCTTGATCGACGCGCCGGAACGGGGGGCGGGCGGTGGGGCGGGCGGTGGGCGGTTTACCGCCTGGAGGAGCGGCGGCGGCGTAGCTCGGCCGCGACCGGCACGAGCAGCGCGAAGCCGAACAGCCCGGCCAGCCCCCACGGGTGGTGGTCGGTGGTCGCCTCCACCCGGCGGGCCGCGCCGGAAGTGACCACCTCGCCGTGGATCCGGTAGTCGCCGACAGCCGGGGCCGGCAGGGCCATCGGGATCCGCACGACGCGTTCCTCCCCGGCGGCGAGATCCGGCGTGTCCGGGGACGCGACGAAGCCGGTCGGCTCCGGTCCCCGACCGACGGTGAACGACAGCGCCACCGCCACCGGCACCGGCTCGTCGTTGCGCAGCCGCAGCACCACGGTCCGCTGCGCGGCGGCACCGAACAGGGCGGGCCAGCCGCCGTCGCGTTCGACGTGTGCTCCGACGACGACCGGGGGGCGGGTTCCGGTCTGCCGGACGGTGCCGCCGGATCGCCGGGTCGCGCCGGTCACGCGCAGCGGCGCGGTCGCCGTGAGCCGGCCCTCCATCGTGCGCACCCGCACCTGGCAGGGGCAGCCGTCGGGTGGCGCGACGACGGTCAGCGGCGTCCCACCGGCACCGGTGCCGGGCAGGTGGATCTGGGCCGAGGTGTCCACCGCGCAGCGGGGCGGCGTACCCGCGTCGCACAGCTCGATCACGACGGTGCCGGCGGGCCAACCGGTGAGCCGGACCAGCACCTGCTCCCCCGGTCTCGCCTCGGCCCGGTCCAGCGTCACCCGAGGGTCCGGCGTCGGGGCGACGGTCAGGGCGAGGCCGGCGAGCAGGGCGGCGGCACCGTACGCGAGCCATCTCATGCCGGTGTCGACCGGCGACGCCGGATCGCCCGCACCCGGCTGACCAGCAGCCCGCCGAGGGTGGCGAGCAGCACCGCCGTCCAGACCCAGGGCACGGCCCAGGTCGCGGCGGTGCGGTGCACGGTGGGCAGCATCCGGTCCGGGGTGGCCGGGTCGACGGCCACGTCGGCGGCCAGCCGTCCGGCCGGCACCACGCCGTTGATCTGTTCGGTGACGGTGATCGCCGCGCCGGGCAGCAACTCGGGCACGGTGACCGGCTCGGTGCGGGCCAGTCCGATGCCGAACGGCGCGGTCAGGCGTACCTGGGTGGTGCCGGTCAGCCGGGTGTTGCCGGTGTTGCGCAGCCGGTAGCTGACCACGACCGGCCCGGTGCCGAACGGGTTGACCGGGTTGTCGTAGCCGATCCGCATCGCCTCGACCTGAAGGCCGGGGCGCACCGGGCCGGCGACCCGCAGATAGATCCGGGCGGCCACGCGACGGTCGAGCCTGACCTGCCCGCCGCCCTCCGCCACCTGGGCGATCGAGGCGACCACACCACCGGCGTGGTCACCGGGGCTCGCGTTGGCCGGTACGCCGATCCGGAACGGCAGGATCACCTGCTCGCCCGCCGGCACCCGGTAGGTGCGCTCGGCGAACTGCGTCCAGGCGCCCACGTCCACCGCCGGACGGCTGGCCGGTTGCAGCGCGAAGCCGCCGTCGTCGGTGGTGAAGGCGTCGGCGCCGTACACCGCGAAGGTCATCGCGGCCGTGCTCAGGTTGGTCAGCGCCACCCGGTCCTCGATCACCTGACCGGGTTCGGCGTCGTGGACGAAGTAGCTGCGGCCGGTGGGGCCGGACGGTCCGGACGGCTGCACCGCCCAGGTGAACCCGGCGTCGCTCGGCGACGGTGACGGCGCGGGAGCCGGCGCGGCGAGGGCGACGGCCGGTCCGCCGGCCAGCACGCCGGCGAGGACGGTGAGGACCAGGGTCGCGGCGACCAGGTGCGGGGAAGGGCACCTCGTCATCGATCTGCGCACAACAAGATGCCCTTCCACGCGTCAGGACAGGGTGAGGGTCAGGGTGGCGGTGTAGTCACCCGGACCGGTGGCGGCCGGGACCCCGAGGCCCAGGTCGGCACCGCACCGGAAGCTGCCGGCGCTGGCACCGGCGGCGGAGCCGCACAGGGTACGGGCGCTGCCCAGACCCGTGCCGTCACCCGGGTTGGCCCGCCCGCCCGGGTTGACCACCCCGGACGAGCCCACCAACTTGTCGGCGAGCACGGACGCGTTCGGCGTCCAGCCGAGGTTGTCGGCGGCGATGGTGCCACCGAGCGCGCTGGTGAAGTCCTCCACCTGACCGACCACGTTCCAGCCGGCGTTGGTGCCGCGCAGGTCGCTGACGGTCACCGCGTTGAGCGCACCGTCGGCGACCCCGCCGGGGTGCACGGCCGACAGCGCCACGGCACTGCCCGACGAGGTCAGCGTCAGCGGACCGGACTGGAGCACCGTGGCGGTGATCTCCTGCTCGGCACCGCTGGGGCCACCGGTGGCCCCACGGAAGGTGATCGGGGTGAAGGTGTCCTGGCTGCGGTCGCTGGAGGCGTGTGCCGCGAACGTCAGCACGTAGCACTGGGTCACGGTGCAGTCGACCGTGTCGCCGTTGCCGTCGGTGTAGCTCGGCACCAGGTCCAACGTGGTGGAGAAGGTGCCGTCGGCGGCGAGCCTGACCTGCGCCGCGGACGACGAGGCGTTCTTGTGCACCCACTTCACCGGCTTGTACGGGCGGGAGTTCACCCAGTGGTTGTCGACCTTCGGGCCGAACGCCACATAGACACCGACGCCGCCGTTGGCGTCCGGGTCGAACCCGGAGCCGGTGACGGTGACCGACGTCCCCTCGGGGTCGAGGGCGGCGGACGGGTCCACGGTGACCGACGGGGTGGCGGGGCCGCCGCCGCCCGTGCCGGTGGTGAAGGTGAACGACGTCGGGTCCATCACCGTGCCGGCGGTGAAGAAGCCGGCGAAGGCGGTGGCCCCGGTCTCGGTCAGCGTGGTGGTCAGGTTGCTCCAGCTCACCGAGTCACCCGAGACGGTCGGGCTGGTGCCGCCGGTGCCGAGGGTGGCGATGGCGGCCTGCTCGATCTGCACCGGCTCGAACCCGCCGCCGCTGACCTCGAGGTCGACGTCGGCGAGCAACGATCCGCCCGCGCCGTCCACCACCACGGTGGGGTTGGCCAGGGTGATCTTGAAGAAGTGCGACGGGTACGAGAACACGACCGTGCCGCCGTAGTTGACGGTGGTCGCGCCGGTGGCGCTGTCGTACGTGCCGCCGGTGACCGGGAACTTGAAGGTGCCGTCCGCGTTACGGGTGGCGCCGTCGGCGACCCCGATCGGCGGGTTGCCGTTACCGGTCGAGACGTACGCCCGGAACGAGCTCTTGAAGCCCCAGTCGAGGCTTCCCGCGGTGACGTCGGCCGGTGCCGCCGTCGCCGGGGCCACCACGGCCAGTGACGCGGCGGCGCCGAGCACGGCTGCCGACGCCCACCGGTACGACCGTCGGCGGATACCGCCGGGTCTGGGTACGGACATGAGTCTTCCTCTCGGAGGGGGTAGGGCTCGATTAGGTTAGGCTCACCTAATCTTTTGCGAAATCCTCCGAACACCCTCTTGCGGAACCCGCAAGATCGACTTAGGTTAGCCTAACCAATCTTCGGAGGTCACTCATGCCTGCCCGCCTCGCCGCCGCCCCGGTCAGCGTGGTGCTGCTGGTCATCGGCGCCCTCGCGGCCGGCCCCGCGTACGCGGACACGGTCGGCAGGGGCCCCGACGGTCAGCGGCTCTCCGTCACCCGGACGAGCGCGATCCCCCTCGCCGGTGCCACGGTCACCGTCGCCGGCTCCGGTTACGACACCGCCAAGGGCGTCTACGTCGCGTTCTGCGTCGACAACGGCGCCAGTGCGCCACCCTCGCCCTGTGGCGGCGGCATCGACACCAGCGGCGCCAGCGGCGCCTCGCACTGGATCTCGTCGAACCCGCCCGCGTACGGCGAGGGGCTGGCCGTCCCGTACGGCTCCGGCGGCTCGTTCAGCGTCCGGCTCCGGCTGACCGCGACGATCGGCGACGTGGACTGCACCGTCCGGCGCTGCGTGGTGGCCAGCCGCAACGACCACACCCGCAGCTCGGACCGCTCGCAGGACGTCAAGGTCCCGGTCACCTTCGCCGCACCGGCGGCCAGCCCGACCACCCGGGCCGCCGCCCCCGCGTCGTCAGCCCCCGGCGGCACCACTCGGACCTCCGCCGCCCCGGCACCGGCCGCCTCCGGCGCGCCCGCCGGTACGACCCCCTCGGCCGGCGCCGTCGAGGGCTCGGCCCCGGCCGACGCGGGTACGCCCACCGGTGCGGGCGGCACCGGCACCGACCCGGTCAGCGGCGACCAGCAACTGCTCACCACCCAGGTCAGCGACAGCGGACCGGCCGGACGCTGGTTCACGGTCACCGTCGCCGGACTCGCCGCACTGCTGGTCCTGCTGGTGGTCCTGCGGATCCGCCGACGTCGGCAGGCGCAGCGGTGAGGCGAGTACTGCCCGCCCTGCTGGCACTGTCCGCGCTGCTCGGTCTCGTCGCCTGCGACGCCGCCGCCGGCACGCCGGGCGCCACCCCGGCGACCGGCTGCGGGCCCGCCACCGCCGTGGTGACCGACACCGACGTGGTCCCGGTCGGCGGCGATCCCGGCAGCAGTCTGCCGGCCACCGTGGACTCGGCCGACGGGACGACGGTCACCGTCACCGACGCCAGCCGCATCCTCGCGGTGAACCTGTACGGCTCCATCGCCGAGATCGTCTTCAGCCTCGGCCTCGGCGGTCGGGTGATCGGGCGGGACACCTCCACCACCTTCGCCGCCGCCGCGCACCTGCCGGTGGTCACGCCGGCCGGACACGACCTGGCCGCCGAGGCGGTGCTGCGGCTGAACCCGACGGTGGTACTCGCCGACACCAGCATCGGCCCGCCCGAGGTGCTCACCCAACTCCGTCGGGCCGGTATCCCGGTGGTCCTGATCGACGACGAGCAGAGCCTCGCCGCGATCCCGCGCAACATCCGGGCCATCGCCGCCGCCCTCGGCGTACCGGCGGCCGGGGAACTCCTGGTGTCCCGGGTGGAGGGTGAGATCGCCGAGGCCCGCCGCAGTGCCCCGGCGGACGGCCCGCCACTGCGCATCGCGTTCCTCTATGTCCGGGGCACCGCCGGGGTGTACCTGATCGGCGGCAAGGGCGCCGGCTCCGACGAGATGATCCGGGCGATCGGCGCGACCGACGCCGGCACCGAGATCGGACTGTCCCGGTTCCGGCCGCTGACCAGCGAGGGTCTGATCAACGCGGCACCGGACGTCATCCTGGTGATGACCGACGGGCTGGAGTCGGTCAAGGGCGTGGACGGCCTGCTCGCCCTGCCCGGCGTCGGCCAGACCCCGGCCGGTCAGCACCGCCGGATCGTGGACATGGACGACGGGATGCTGCTGAGCTTCGGGGCCCGGACCGGCCGCACCATCCAGGCCCTCGCCGAGGCGGTCCACCGACCGTGCACATGAGACGACCTCTGCTGCTGGTCGGGCTGAGCGTCGCCCTGGTCCTGCTCTGCCTCGTCGCGGCCGGCACCGGGCAGGTCCAGGTGCCGCCCGCCGAGGTGCTCGGCTCGCTGCTGCACCGCATCGGGCTCGACGTCGGGCCACTGCCGAGCGCCCCGCACGGGGAGAGCGCCCTCTGGGTGGTGCGCTTCCCCCGGGTCGTGCTCGCCGTCGTCGTCGGTGCCGCGCTCGGCTGCGCCGGTGCGCTGATGCAGGGCGTCTTCGGCAACCCGCTGGCCGAACCGGGCGTCATCGGCGTCTCCTCGGGTGCCGCGGTCGGTGCCGCCACGGTCATCATCACCGGTGTCGCCACCCTCGGCGGCTGGACCGTCGCGGTCGGGGCCTTCCTCGGCGGTCTCGCCGCCACCGCCCTGGTCTATTCGATGTCCCGCACCGGCGGACGCACCGAAGTGGTCACGCTGGTGCTGACCGGCATCGCGGTCAACGCGGTGGCCGGCGCGCTGATCGGCCTGCTGATGTTCTTCGGCGACGCCGACGCCGTACGCGCCATCGCGTTCTGGCAGCTCGGCAGCCTGGCCCAGGCCAACTGGGCGGCTGTGGGAGTGACCCTGCCGTGCGCGGCCGTCGGCATCGCGATCGCCGTCGCCACCGCCCGCCGCCTGGACCTGCTCGCCCTCGGTGACCGGTCGGCCCGGCACCTGGGCGTCCACGTGGAACGGTTGCGACTCGCCATGATCGGGGTGACCGCGCTGCTCGGCGCCGCTGCGGTGGCCTTCACCGGCGTGATCTCCTTCGTCGGGCTGGTCGTGCCGCACCTGGTCCGGATGGTCGCCGGGCCGGGTCACCGGCTGCTCCTGCCGGCCAGCGCGCTGGGCGGGGCCATCGTGGTCGTCGCCGGGGACCTGGCCGCCCGCACCCTGGTCGACTACCAGGAACTGCCGCTCGGCGTGCTGACCGCCGTGGTGGGTGGCCCGTGCTTCTTCTGGCTGCTGCGCCGGACCCGGGCCCGGGCGGGAGGATGGGGATGAGACGGACGGTGCCGGAGGTCGGTCGCGAACCGATCGGTCTGCGGGTGGACCGGTTGGGTGTCCGGCGCGGCGGCCGACCGATCCTGACCGACGTGACTCTCGACGTCCGGGGCGGGGAGCTGCTGGCGCTGGTCGGGCCGAACGGCGCCGGCAAGAGCACCCTGCTCGGCGCCATCTGCGGTGACCTGGCCCCGGCTTCCGGTGACATCGCGTTCGCCGGTCGGCCGCTGCACCGGTGGGCTCCGGTCGAGCTGGCCCGGCTCCGCGCCATGCTGCCGCAACGCGCCACCATGACGTTCCCGTTCACCGTCGGCGAGGTGGTCGCGATGGGCCGCGCCCCGTGGGCCGGGACCGGGTACGCCGCCGAGGACGACGACGCGGTCCGCGAGGCCCTGCGGCTGACCGGCACCGAGTCCTTCACCGACCGGGTCTTCTCCGCGCTCTCCGGCGGCGAGCAGGCGCGGGTGGCGTTGGCCCGGGTGCTCGCCCAACGCACCCCGATGCTCCTGCTGGACGAGCCGACCGCCGCGCTCGACCTGCACCATCAGGAGTTGGTGCTCCGGCTCGCACGCGAGCGGGCCCGCCGGGGCGGCGCGGTGGTGGTCGTCCTGCACGACCTGGCGCTGGCCGCCGCGTACGCGGACCGGATCGCCCTGCTGGCCGGTGGACGGTTGGTCGCCGACGGGCCGCCGGTCGAGGTACTCACCGCCGACCGGCTCAGCGAGGTCTATCAGCACGAGATCGAGGTGCTGCCGCATCCGCGCACGGGTGTGCCGCTGGTGGTGCCGGTCCGCACCGACGAGTGACGGCCCGCCGGTGGTGACCGGTGGGCCGTCGTACGTCGCACGGGATCAGCTCGCGTCGGGACGCGGGGTCACGCCCAGCGCCGTGCACGCCTCCCGGTACATCCGGGCGGCCTCGGCCCGGATCTGCCGCCGCTCGGTGAGCGGGGCGCTGAAGGGCACCCGCACCGGGACCTGAGCACCCTCCACGGTGGCCGCGAAGTACATCGCCTCGGCGTCCATCCCGGACATGGTGGCCGCGGTGGCGGCCGGTGCACCGCCCAGCCCCTGGCAGATCAGCCGGCAGTCGTCGGCGTGGTCGGTGTTCATGTGCCGCATCACGGCCGACACCACCTCGGGCGGGAACGGGTTCGGCGCGCTCACGCGGCACTCCCCCGCACCACGTCCCGGCCCAGCTCGGCGATCATCTCGGTGTTCAGCCGGTACGCCCACGACACCTCGTCGAGGAAGCGTTGCCGCTCGACCTCGTCCCACGGCGCCGTGTCGAGCAGCTCGCGGTAGTGCTGCTTGAAGTCCTTCGCGTCCAGGTCCGGGAAGAGGAAGAACCGGACGCCGTCGGTGTCGAGCCCGAACGTGCGGCGCACCGCCCGCACCATCACCTGCCCGCCGGAGAGGTCACCCATGTACCGCGTGTAGTGGTGGGCGACGAAGCCCGCCGGCCAGGTGAACGCGACCTCGCGCAGGCGTTCGTGGTACTGCCGGGTGGCGGGGCTCGGCGCGATCCGGCTGGCCCAGTCGGGACCGTGCAGGAACCGCAGGTCGTCGACGATGCCGGGCAGGCGGTGCAGTTCCTCGACGACGAACGGCCCGGCCACCGGGTCGTCCCGCATCGCCTCGGCGGCTTCCTCCAATGTCTGGTAGACGACGTGGAGCTGCTCCAACAGTGCCGCGTACCCGTTCCGGTCGAGCTGCCCCGACAGCAGGGCGTCGAAATACGTCACGTTCTGCGCGGCCCGGTGGTCCGCCCTGGTCAACTCGCGCACCTGTGCGGCGAACCCCATGAACACCTCCTGTTGTTAGGTAAGCCTAACCTATCATGATCACGACCTGGTGGGGAGAGGGCACCAGCTCAACATTCCAGGAAGGTAAACCCTTGTACCGCTTGGTCGGCTGGCCTGGCGCGGTCCACGACATCTTGCGACGCTAGTGATCGTGTATGACTACGACCTGTTGGTACTGGGCTCAGGGCCGAGCGGTCAGAAGGCCGCCATCGCCGCCGCCAAACTCGGCAGGCGGGTGGGCGTCGTGGATCGACGCGACATGCTCGGCGGAGTCTGCATCAACACCGGCACCGTCCCCTCGAAGACCCTGCGCGAAGCCGTCCTCTATCTGACCGGACTGAGCCAACGAGACCTGTACGGCAGCAGCTACCGCGTCAAGGACGAGATCACCGTCAGCGACCTGGCGGCCCGCACCCAACATGTGATCAACCGACAGACCGACGTCATCCGCAACCAGTTGACCCGCAACCGGGTCACCCTGATCACCGGCACCGGCCGCTTCGCCGACCCGCACTCGGTCTGGGTCGACGGCGGCTCCGGACGGGACTCGAAGATCACCTTCGACAAGGCCATCATCGCCGCCGGCACCCGCCCGGCCCGGCCGGACAGCGTCGACTTCGACGACCGGACCATCGTCGACTCCGACGGCGTCATCAACCTCCAGGCCGTGCCACGCAGCATGGTCGTGGTCGGCGCGGGCGTGATCGGCATGGAGTACGCCTCCATGTTCGCCGCGCTGGGCACCAAGGTGACCGTGGTGGAACGCCGCGAACGGATGCTCGACTTCTGCGACGAGGAGATCATCGAGTCACTCAAGTACCACTTGCGCGACCTGTCGGTGACGTTCCGCTTCGGCGAGGAGGTCGCCGCGGTGGAGAAGCACCAGAACGCGGCACTGTGCGTACTCAAGAGCGGCAAGCGAATCGTCGCCGACACGGTGATGTACTCGGCCGGACGGCAGGGCCAGACCGACGGGCTGGACCTGGAGTCGGCCGGGCTGACCGCCGACCGGCGCGGCCGGATCGAGGTCGACGCGAACTACCGGACCACGGTGGAGAACATCTACGCCGTCGGTGACGTGATCGGTTTCCCGGCACTGGCCTCCACCTCGATGGAGCAGGGCCGGTTGGCCGCCCAGCACGCCTGCGGCGAGCCGGAACGCCCGATGCACGAGTTGCAGCCGATCGGCATCTACACCATCCCGGAGATCAGCTTCGTCGGGAAGACCGAGGACGAGCTGACCGAGAGCGCCACACCGTTCGAGGTGGGCGTCGCCCGCTACCGCGAGTTGGCGCGCGGCCAGATCGTCGGCGACTCATACGGCATGCTGAAGCTGCTCGTCTCACCGGACGACGGTCGGCTGCTGGGCGTCCACGTCTTCGGCACCGGCGCGACCGAGATCGTCCACATCGGGCAGGCGGTGATGGGCTGCGGCGGCACAGTCGACTACCTGGTCGACACGGTGTTCAACTACCCGACGCTGGCCGAGGCGTACAAGGTGGCGGCGTTGGACGCGTCCAACAAGATCCGCAACATCACCCGGATCGACACCTGACCGACCCGGCCTGGTCTCGCTGCCTCGCGGCCTCGCTGCTTCGCGGCTTCGCGGCCGACGGCGGCGAGACCAGGTCCCCGGGTGGCAGTCCCCCTCGCCACCGGCTTCGTGCCCTCGCGCGCAGGCCAGCCGACGCACGGACCAGCAAGCGCAGCGCAGCCGGGGCGCAGCCGGGGCGCAGCCGGGGCGCAGGGACCAGCCGGGCGATCGTGTGCTGCTGCGATGCTGCCCACGTGGTGTCTGCTGGGAGCACTGTCGAGCTGACCCGTTTGTGCCGTCACCCGTCGCGATCATTCGGCCGGTGGGCCACCGCCACTCCGCGACCGCGACCGCCTTGGGGCCCGCAGCCGTTCAGTCCCACCGGGTCGCTGTCCGTTCTCGTTGACCGCCGTGCCCAGGACGACTGTCCGCCGATCATCCGCCCTGACCACCTCACCGGACGGACGCCGTGGCAGGAGCCCGTTCCCACCGCCGCCCCCGGCACAGGTCCAATCCCGGGCAACGTCCGAGCCTCGGCAGAGTACGTATCTGGGAAAAGGTCCGAGCCTGGACAACGTCCGAGCCTCGGTAAGGTGCGTATCCGGCGACGGTCCGAGCCTGGCCAAGGGTCGAGGTTAGGGAAGGTCCGAGTCCGGGCACGGGTCGAAGTCCGGGCACGGGTCAGCATCGCCCACCGGCAGCCAGAGGAAGTCCCGATCCGTTGACGCTCTCAGCTCGACAGCGCCCCAACCAGCACGACCCGCACCGGCCCGACAACGCCCGACCGCCAGGCTCAGCACGGCACTGCCCAACGCCCGACACGAACCAATCCGATGACGATCCGCCGGCGCTCTCAGCTCGACAGCCCCCCGACCAGCACGACCCACACCGGCCCGACAACGCCCGACCACCATGCTCCTGACGGACGACCGGGCCCGGCCGACACGACCCAGGCACCGGACACCGCTCGGCCACCGGCACGGACGCGGTGAGGACCACGACGAAGGGCAGCGGCGCCGGCCGGACCGGCCACCAGCCCGGCCGGACCGGGCCCACCGCCTACGCCGGCCGGGCCACGCCGGGCCACCGCCTACGCCGGCCGGGCCACGCCGGGCCACCGCCTACGCCGGCCGGGCCACCGTCGGCCCCGGTCCGACCCGCCACCAGCGCCAGTGCCAGCCGGGCCGCCGCCAGCGCCGGTCGCGGCCCGTCGGGCGCTTCCCGTGCGACCGAGGTGCGGAGGCTCAACCGGCGGCCGGAGTCGGGCGGCGCACCGGGCTGAGGTGGCGGGCGTACGCGCCGGTGGTGAAGAAGGCGGGCAGGTCCTCGCCGAGGGCGGTCTCCTCGACGATGCGCGCCGCGTGTCCGGCGCGCTCGCGCACGGCGGCGTCACCGCGCCCCTCCACCAGGGTGGCCAGCTCCTCGTCGAGGATCGCCCGGACCCGCTCCTCGGTCACGCTGCCGCCGCCGGCCAGCGGCGTGCCGTGGTGCAGCCACTGCCAGACCTGGCAGCGGGCGATCTCGGCGGTCGCCGCGTCCTCCATCAGGTTCCACAGGGCCACCGCACCGGCCCCGCCGAGCCAGGCGTCGACGTAATGCAGCGCCACCGCGATGTTGGATCGCAGCCCCACCTCGGTGACCTGACCGGGGGTCTTGTCCACGGCGAGCAGGTCGGCGGCGGTGACCTCGACGTCGTCACGCTGCCGGTCGAGCTGGTGCGGGCGTTCGCCGAGCACCGCGTCGAACTCCTCGCGGCAGGTCGGCACCAGGCCGGGGTGGGCCACCCAGGAACCGTCGAAACCGGCGGCGGCCTCCCGCTGCTTGTCGGCCCGCACCCGGCTCAGCGCCGTCTCGTTCACCTCCGGATCCCGGCTGGGCACGAACGCGGCCATGCCGCCGATCGCGTGCGCCCCGCGCCGGTGGCAGGTCCGCACCAGCAGCTCGGTGTACGCGCGCATGAACGGCACGGTCATCGTGACCTCGGACCGGTCCGGCAGGACGAAGTCCGGCCACTGCCCGAAGTTCTTGATGATGCTGAAGATGTAGTCCCACCGTCCGGCGTTCAGCCCCGCCGAGTGGTCCCGCAACTCGTAGAGGATCTCCTCCATCTCGAAGGCGGCGGTGATGGTCTCGATCAGGGTGGTCGCCCGGATCGTGCCCTGCGGCAGCCGCAGGTAGTGCTGGGCGAAGACGAAGATGTCGTTCCACAGCCGCGCCTCGCGGTGGTCCTCCAGCTTCGGCAGATAGAAGTACGGTCCCGCGCCGGCCGCGAGTTGCCGCCGGGCGCAGTGGAAGAGGTAGAGACCGAAGTCGACCAGGCTGGCCGAGATCGGCCGACCGTCCACCACGATCCCCTTCTCGACCAGGTGCCAGCCGCGTGGACGGACCACGATGGTGGCCAGGTCGCCGCCGATCGCGTACCGCTTGCCGCGCGCGTCGGTGAAGTCGATCCGGCGGTCCAGCGCGTCCATCAGGTTGAGCTGCCCACCGATGACGTTGTCCCAGGTGGGGGCGGTGGCGTCCTCGAAGTCGGCGAGCCACACCCGGGCACCGGAGTTCAGCGCGTTGATCGTCATCTTGCGGTCCGGCGGGCCGGTGATCTCGACCCGCCGGTCTTCGAGGCCGGGGGCGGGCGGCGCCACCCGCCAGCTCGGATCGGCGCGGACGCCGATGGTCTCCGGCAGGAAGTCGGGCAACTGGCCGGTGGCGAACCGGTCCCGGCGGGCCCGCCGGGTGTCCAGCAGCGCCACCCGGCGGGCGGCGAACTCGCTGTCCAGCGTGACCAGGAACTCCAGCGCCTCGGGGGTGAGCACCTCGTCGAAGCGCTCCGCCACCGGGCCGATGATCTCGTACCTCATGCGAACTGCTCCTCCTCGGTCGAGCCGCGCAGGGCGGTGGTCTCGGCGGCCGGGTTGAGCACCGTGCTGATCAGGTCGAAGTAGCCGGTGCCCACCTCGCGCTGGTGCTTGACCGCGGTGTAACCGGCGGCCTCGGCCGCGAACTCCCGCTCCTGGAGCGACACGTACGCCGGCATCCCCTCGGCGGCGTAGCCCCGGGCCAGGTCGAACATCGAGTAGTTCAGCGCGTGGAAGCCGGCCAGCGTGATGAACTGGAACTTGTATCCCATGTGGCCGAGTTCGCGCTGGAACTTGGCGATGGTGGCGTCGTCGAGGTGCTTGCGCCAGTTGAACGACGGCGAGCAGTTGTAGGCGAGCAGTTGGTCCGGGTACTCGTCCTTGATCGCCTCGGCGAAGCGGCGGGCGACCTCCAGGTCCGGCGTGCTGGTCTCCATCCAGAGCAGGTCGGAGTGCGGGGCGTACGCGAGCCCTCGGGCGATGCACGGCTCGATGCCGTTGCGGACCCGGTAGAAGCCCTCCGGGGTGCGCTCGCCGGTGACGAAGGGGCGGTCCCGCTCGTCCACGTCGGTGGTGAGCAGGGTGGCCGCCTGCGCGTCGGTGCGGGCCACCACCACCGTCGGCACCCCGGCGACGTCGGCGGCGAGTCGGGCCGCCTCCAGCGTGCGGACGTGCTGCCCGGTGGGGATGAGCACCTTCCCGCCGAGGTGGCCGCACTTCTTCTCGGCGGCGAGCTGGTCCTCCCAGTGCACCCCGGCGGCGCCGGCCGCGATCATCGCGCTCATCAGCTCGTACGCGTTGAGCACGCCACCGAAGCCGGCCTCCGCGTCGGCGACGATCGGGGCCAGCCAGTCGATGCCCGAGGTGTCGCCCTCGGCGGTGGTGATCTGGGCGGCCCGCAGCAGCGCGTTGTTGATCCGACGCACCACGGCCGGCACCGAGTTGGCCGGATAGAGGCTCTGGTCCGGATAGGTGTGTCCGGCCAGGTTGGCGTCGGCGGCCACCTGCCAGCCGGACAGATAGATCGCCTTGAGCCCGGCCCGGACCATCTGCACCGCCTGGTTGCCGGTGAGCGCCCCCAGGGCGTGGACGTAGTCCTCGCTGGTGAGCAGCCGCCACAGCCGGTTGGCGCCGTGCCGGGCCAGGGTGTGCTCCTCCTGGATGGCACCACGCAACCGGATGACGTCCTCGGCGCGGTAGCTGCGCCGTACTCCCCGCCAGCGGGGGTTGGTCTCCCATTCGTGCTGCAACTGCTCGACCGCGGAAAGCATCGTATTCATCCCCTTCGGATTTCCGATTGACCGTCGTTGCGTCGACGCCGACGCCATCCAGCCGTGTGTCACACACGGTCACACGGCCTGTCGGGGCCGGTCGAGAGACGGAAAGAGCCAATTATTGAAAAGCCGAAGGGCGATTTTGCAAAGTTGCGAAAGGCCCCATTCGCAGCAGTGCTAATGTGGCGACCCAGTCCGCCGATCGGGAGGTTGAGGCGATGACCAAGACCTTTGCCGGTGCCCGCCTGCGCCGGTTGCGCGAGGAGCGTGGGATAAGCCAGACCGAACTGGCCCGGCACCTCGGCATCTCCCCGAGCTACCTGAACCAGATCGAGCACGACACCCGCCCGCTGACCGTGCCGGTGCTGCTGCGCATCACCGAGCTGTTCGGCGTCGACCCGACCGTGTTCGCCGCGCACGACACCCCACGCCTGGTCGCCGGGCTGCGCGAGGCCCTGCCCGCCCGGGCCGGCATCACCGAACTCACCGAGCTCGCCACCCGGCTGCCCGAGGTCGCCGCCGCCGTCATCGACCTGCATCGCCGCTACCAGCAGGCCGACGAGCAGCTCGCCGAGCTGGTCGGCGACCGGGAACGGATCGGGCGCAGCCCGCACGACCAGGTGACCGAGTTCTTCTACCGACGGCAGAACTACGTGCCGGACCTGGACGAGGAGGCCGAGCGGCTGGCCGCCCGGATGGCGTTGCGCCGGGGCGAGGTGCGCGTCCTTCTGCGCGACCGGTTGGCGCAACGACACGGGGTACGCGTCGCCCGCGAGGAGCCCGGCTCGCTCGGGGGCGAGCTGCACCGCTACCGTCCGCAGACCCGCACCCTGCACCTGTCCACCTCGCTGCGGGGCGGGCAGGAGGCGATGCGGATGGCCGCGCAGATCGCGTTGCTGGAGTTCGCCGACGTGATCGACGAGATCGTCGAGTCGGAGAACTTCGACGACGTGCAGACCCAGATCCTGACCCGGGTCGGCCTGGCCAACTACTTCGCGGCGGCGCTGCTGCTGCCGTACGAGCACTTCCTGGCCGCCGCCGAGCAGCGTCGCTACGACATCGACCTGCTGACCCAGCACTACGCGTTGGGCTGGGAGACGGTCTGCCACCGGCTCAGCACCCTGCAACGCCCCCGGGCGCGCGGCGTGCCGTTCTCCTTCGTCCGGGTGGACCGGGCCGGCAACATGTCCAAGCGACAGTCCGCCACCGGCTTCCCGTTCTCCCGCACCGGCGGCACCTGCCCGCTGTGGAACGTCTACGAGGCGTTCGGCGCGCCCGGGCGGGTGGTCACCCAGGTCGCCGCGATGCCGGACGGGCAGCGTTACCTCTGGATCGCCCGTACCATCACCCGGCACCACGGCGGTTACGGCCAGCCCGGCAAGGTGTACGCGATCGGGCTGGGCTGCGAGACGCGGCACGCCGGGCGGTTGGTCTACTCCACCGGGATGGACCTGCACGTGGCCGAGGCGGCCATCCCGATCGGGCCGGGCTGCAAGACCTGCGAGCGGATGAGCTGTCCGCAGCGGGCCGCCCCACCGATCAGCCGGCACCTGGACCTGGACGAGAACCGCAGCACCTTCATCCCGTACCCGCTTCGGGACTGAACCCGGCGCCCGGCGCGCGTAGCCCGGACGCGCACGGCCTGCTATAGATGGTGGTTGATGTCGATGTGATCCGCCCACCCCCGTCGCGCGGGCCACCACCACGCCGCCCCACCGACGGGCCGTCCACATCGGAGACGGCATGACACGTCACGCTCGCGTCCTGTCCCCCCTGGCCGTACTCGTCGTCCTCGCCGCGCTGCTCGCACCGGTCTCCCCCGCCCGGGCCGTGCCACCGAAGACGCCCCCGCTCACCACCCCCTGGACCAGTCAGGCGCTGGCCGGCACCCCGCTGCCGGAGTACCCGCGGCCGCAGATGACCCGACCCGACTGGCTCAACCTCAACGGCGAGTGGCAACTGCGCCAGTCCGCCACCGACGACGCCCCGCAGTTCGGCGTCGACCTGCCGGAGCGGGTCAACGTGCCGTTCCCGGTGGAGAGCGCGCTGTCCGGGGTGCAGCGCGCCGCCGCCGACAACCGTCACTACCTGCACTACCGCCGCACCGTCACGGTGCCGGCCGGGTGGTCGGGCCGCCGCGTCCTGCTGCACTTCGGCGCGGTGGACTGGCAGGCCACGGTCTGGGTGAACGGCACCCGGGTCGGCACCCACAGCGGCGGCTACGACGCGTTCAGCTTCGACGTCACGCCGCAGTTGCGCACCGGCCAGAACGAGATCGTGGTCAAGGTCTGGGACCCCACCGACAGCCGACAGAACGGCAGTCTTCCGCCGATCGGCAAGCAGACCAAGACACCGAACGGCATCTTCTACACGCCGGTCTCCGGCATCTGGCAGACCGTCTGGCTGGAACCCGTACCCGCCGCCTCGATCAGCCGGGTCGACACGTACCCGAACCTCGCCGACGGCACGCTACGGGTGCGGGTGCACACCCGCGGCACCGTCACCGGCCACCGCGTGCTCGCCGAGGCCCTGACCGGCGGCACCGTGGTCGGCACCGCCACCGGCGGCTTCACCGAGTTCACCGTGCCGGTGCCGAACGCCCGCCGCTGGTCCCCCGACGACCCGTTCCTGTACGACCTGCGGATCACGTTGCGCAACGCCGCCGGTACATCCGTGGACCGGACCACCCACTACTTCGGCATGCGGGAGATCACCACCCGGACGGTCGGCGGGGTGTTGCGTCCGCTGCTCAACGGCGAGTTCGTCTTCCAGGCCGGCACCCTCGACCAGGGCTACTGGCCGGACGGCCTCTACACCGCGCCCACCGACGCCGCCCTCGCCTTCGACCTGCAGAAACACAAGGACCTCGGGTTCAACATGGTCCGCAAGCACATCAAGGTCGAACCGCAGCGCTGGTTCTATCACGCCGACCGCCTCGGCCTGCTGGTCTGGCAGGACATCCCGTCGCTGACCGCCCAGGAGGTCGACGCGACCGACGCCCAGCAGGCCCAGTTCGAGGCGGAGGCCCGGGAGATCGTCGACGAGCACCGCAGCAGCCCGGCGGTGGTCGCCTACACCGTCTACAACGAGGGCTGGGGTGAGCGGGCGCTCGCCGACACCCGCCGGGTCGGTCAGAACGTCAAGAACCAGGACCCGACCCGGCTGGTCAACACGCACAGCGGCCACAACTGCTGCCAGTCGCTCGGCGACCCGGGCAACGGCGACATCGACGACTGGCACGTCTACCTCGGGCCCGCCTCCCCCACCCCGTCCGCCTCCCGGATCGCGGTGCTCGGCGAGTTCGGCGGCCTCGGACTGCGGGTGCCCGGGCACGAGTACAGCCCCAGCGGCGGCTTCTTCGCGTACGAGTGGCAGCCCACCTCGACGGCACTGACCGACCGGTACGTCGGCCTGGTCGAGGGCGTCCGGAACCTGATGGTCGGTACCGGGCTCAGCGCCTCGGTCTACACCGAGATCACCGACCTGGAGGGCGAGCTGAACGGCTTCCTCACCTACGACCGCCGGGTGGTCAAGATGGACGAGGCCCGGGTACGCGCCGCCAACCGCGCCCTGATCGACGCGTCCCGGTCGATCACGCCCCGGCAACCGGTCGCGCTGCCGGTGGGCGCCCGCCACTCGTTGCAGGTGACCACGCCCGGACACACCGGACGGTACCTGCGGCACCAGAACGGTCTGGCGTACACCGAGATCGTCACCGCGGGCAGCGCGGCGCTGCTCAAGCAGGACGCCACGTACACGATCCGGGCGGGTCTGGCCGACGGGAGCTGCTACTCCTTCGAGTCGGTGAACTTCCCGGGGCAGTACCTGCGCCACGCCGACTCCCGGGTCCGCAACTCGCCCGACGACGGCTCCGCGCTGATGCGCGCCGACGCCACCTGGTGCGCCCGCACCGGGCTCACCGGCAGCGGCGTGTCGCTGGAGTCGTACAACTATCGGGGGTCCTTCCTGCGCCACTACGACTCGCAGGTGTGGTTGAGCAACGGCGCGGGTGGTGCCGCGTACCAGTCGCCCGCGCTCTGGGCGGTGGACAGCACCTGGCATCTCGCGAGTCCCTGGGCGCCCTGACCGGCCGTCCGCGACCCGGTGGCCCGGACCGGTCGGTCCGGGCCACCGGCGTGGCCACCCACCCCGGTCACGCCGGTCGCGCAGCGTCACGACCGCGACGGAGCTGCCGATACACTTGCCACCCCTCCGCACGTCCAGGGCAGGTGCATTGGCTCGTCGTCGCTTCCGCGTCCCCCGTCCGCTGCGCGCCGCCCTCGGCCTGCTCGCGGCCACCGCGCTGCTGGCCGGCTGCTCGATGACCGCCCCGCCCACCACGCCCGCCCCGCTGCGGGTGCTCCAGATGAACCTCTGCAACAGCGGCATGGCCCTGGGCTGCTACACCGGGCGGGCGGTGGACCAGGCCGCCGAGGTGATCCGCGCCGAACGCCCGGACATCGTCACGCTCAACGAGATCTGCTCCGGTGACGTGGACGCGTTGGAGCGCGCCATGACCGGTGTGCACTCCGGCACCGTGGTCGCGGCCTTCCAGCCCGCCCGCAACGGCCGCACCGGCGAGCCCTACCGCTGCGTCAACGGCCAGCAGTACGGCGTCGGCGTGCTGGCCCACGTCGCCGACCCGTACCGGGGGCACGAGCTGCACCGGGGGGTCTTCCCGGCGCAGGACCCGGCCGACCCCGAGCAGCGCGCCTGGCTCTGCGTGGACGCCAGCACCGTCTTCTACGCGTGCACCACGCACCTGGCGTACACCAGCTCGACGCTGGCGTTGGCCCAGTGCGGGCACCTGCTCGGGGTGGCCGTACCCGAGCTGCACGCCGGTGCCGGCTACCAGCCGACGGTGGTCAGCGGCGACCTCAACCTGCGGCACGGCGGCACGCCCGACGTGCGGTCCTGCGTACCCGCCGACTACCAGCACCTGCACGACGGCGGGGTGCAGCAGTTCATGGCCACCCCGGACCTGACGATCACCGCCAGCAGGTCGATCGACATGCGCGGCACGACCGACCACGCGGCGTTCCTGGTCACCCTCACCACCGAGCGGGCCGAACACCCCGCTGCCTGACGACCCCGACCGTCAGTCCCACCAGAACGCCCAGGTCGGGGCGTTGACGATGCGGTCCGCGTAGCCGGCGATCGTGCACGGGCTCTGCCCCTGCCAGATGTTGTCCGGGCAGAAGGCGAAGTGTTCGGCGGCGATCGGCAGCGCCTCGTCGACGGTCGTCGGCGGGGCGGCGACCGACAGGTACAGCTCGGCGAAGCCGAGGCCGATCACGCGTACCCCGAACCGGTCCTCCCAGCTGCGCAGCACCGCGGAGAGTCGGCCGGCGTCGTTGGTGTAGTTGACCGGCCCCTGCCAGCCGACGACGGCGAGCGCGTCGCTGCCCCGCTCGGCGGCGACCAGACCGAGCCGCATGTCGGGCTGGGCCAGCGACAACTGCTCGGCCCAGTGGTCGGCGTGCTCCTGCGGCGTCACCCGGGGCGACGCCGGTG
Organism: Micromonospora sp. NPDC049903; assembly: GCF_044460945.1. Classification (NCBI taxonomy): domain Bacteria; kingdom Bacillati; phylum Actinomycetota; class Actinomycetes; order Micromonosporales; family Micromonosporaceae; genus Micromonospora; species Micromonospora sp. NPDC049903. Next base: position 150,250 of record NZ_JBITKL010000012.1, on the reverse strand, counting down.
CGGCCAGGCCGGGCCAGTCCTGGCCGTAGGGCGCGGAGACGGCGAGCTGCCGGCTGGTCGGCTCACCGACCTCGTAGTCGGTGGTGTGGTCGGACCACCACCCGGCCAGCAGCCGCTCGGGGTCGTGCTCCGCCGGGTCGGAACTGCTCGCCGGCCACAGCTCGCCGTCGGCCCAGGGGCGATCCGGGTCGCCGTGCAGGTGGTCGAGGAGCAGCGGCCACAGCCCCGACCAGGCGTGCGCCGCGTGCAGCTCCGGCCACAGTCCGGACGGGGCCGGGCCGTCGCTGAGCCACAGCGCGGGACGCTCGTCGGGTGCCTCCTCGCTGCGGACCGTCCGGCCGGGCGGGAGCGACACGGGCAGGGTGCGGCGGTGCGGCTGCGCGTCGGCGAACAGCTCGGCCAGATCGGTGGGGAGGTCGTTCAACTGCGAGGTCACGAGGCGTGAGGATAGTCGCCTACACCGACAACTCCGGCCGACGAGCCGGTCACTCCGACCCGCACCGCTCCCGCCGTCAGTCGGCCAGGATCTGCTCGCGCAGGATGTCGGCGTGACCGCAGTGCTCGGCCAGCTCGCGCAGCACGTGCAGGTAGACCCAGCGCAGCGGGATCGGGCCACGTCGGTTGCCGGTGAGCACGTCGTCCAACCCGATGGAGGCGGTGGCGCGACGGGACGCCGCACACGCCTGCCGGTGTGCCTCCTGGACGCTGGCGACGGTGTCACCGTCGTCGAGCAGGAACGACTCGTCCGGCGTGGCCGGGATGCCGATCTCGGCACGCGACCGGCGCGTCACCGCCTCGTCGAACCAGACCTTCTCCACGAAGGTCGCGTGCTTGACCAGACCCAGCAGGGTCGTCCGGGACGGCACCAACGATCGGCGGGCCTGCTCCTCGGTCAGCCCGTCGAGACAGTGCTGGAGCTCGGCGCGGTGCTGGTCGATGAAGACCTCGAACTGCTCCCGCAGTGCCGCGTCGATGACCCGCTCGAAGTCGGGCACGGAGGGCGATGACATGAGTGAAGCATGTCAACCCCGCGACGGCGGAGCAAACAGGTTGGCGGATCCTCGCCGCGTGCTGCCGTCAGCAGAATGCCTTGGCCGGTCGCGGCCGGTCCGGACATCCTGGCCGCATGGACCTGGGCTTCGGTGGTGAGGTGGCACGGCTCTACCAACGTTACCGGCGCGGCTATCCGCCGGCCGTCTTCGACGTGCTGGCGACGACGTTCGGTCTGACGCCGCAGGACGTGGTCGTCGACCTCGGCTGCGGTACGGGCCAGCTCACGCTGCCGATCGCCGCCCGGGTGCGTGCGGTCGTCGGGATCGATCCCGAGCCCGACATGCTCGTACTCGCTCGTCGGGCCGCCGAGGACCAGCGGGTCGACAACGTGAGCTGGTTGCTCGGTGCCGACTCCGACCTGCCCGCGTTGGGCCGGTTGTTCGGCGACGGCAGTGTGGGCGCGGTGACCGTCGGGCAGGCTCTGCACTGGATGGCGCATGAGGACGTGTTCGCCGGGCTCCGTCCGCTGCTGCGCCCCGGTGGCGGGGTCGCGGTGGTGGCCAACGGGACGCCGCTGTGGCTTCAGGACACGTCCTGGTCGCGGGCGCTACGTGCCTGCCTGGAACGCTGGCGCGGCACCGAGCTGAGCCGGAGCTGTGGCACCGACACCGACAGCCGACGCCGGTACGCCGACGCGCTCACCCGGCACGGTTACCACGTCACCGAGACCGTGGTCGAATACACCGACGAGATCGACCTGGACGCTCTTCTCGGCGGCGTCTACTCCAGCTTCCCGGTCGACGCCCTGCCCCCGGTGGAGCAGCGGACGGAGCTGTCCACGATGATCCGCGACGCGCTGGGCCCGGCGACCCGGTTCCGCGAGCACGTCCGCGTCTGCGTGCTGACCGGCCGGATCGGGTAGTCCCGACCCGGCCGGTCGCAGGTCAGCGTTGCACGCGGGCGCCGGCTCCGCGCACCAGTGCCTCCACCTCGGCGAGGTTGGCCATCGACGTGTCGCCGGGGGTCGTCATCGCCAGGGCGCCGTGGGCGGCGCCGTACTCCACGGCCTGGGCCAGGTCGCCGTCGCGCTCCAGCAGGCCGTAGATGAGCCCGGAGGCGAAGCTGTCGCCGCCGCCGACCCGGTCCATGATCTCCAAGCCGGGGCGGTGGGTGGCCTCGGCGAACGCGCCACCCGACCACGCCACGGCGCCCCAGTCGTTGACCGTCGCGCTGTGCACGCCGCGCAGCGTGGTCGCCACGACCTTGAAGTTCGGGTACTCCTGGACGACGGCCTCGATCATCGTCTTGAAGTTGCCGGCATCGAGCGCGCCGCTGTGGATGTCCGTGTCCGGCACCTCGAATCCGAGGCAGGCGGTGAAGTCCTCCTCGTTGCCGATCATCACGTCGACCAGGGCGGCGAGCCGACGGTTGACCTCCCGGGCGCGGTCCTGACCACCCACCGCCTTCCAGAGGCTGGGCCGGTAGTTCAGGTCGTAGGAGACGATGGTGCCGTGCCGGCGGGCGGCGGTCATCGCGGCCTCGGCGGTCTGCGCGGCCGTCTCCGACAGCGCCGCGTAGATGCCGCCGGTGTGCAGCCACCGCACCCCGAGCGTGCCGAAGAGGTGGTCCCAGTCGACGTCGTCCGGCTTGAGCTGGCTGGCGGCGGAGTGGCCCCGGTCGGAGGTGCCCACCGCACCGCGTACGCCGAAACCGCGCTCGGTGAAGTTCAGTCCGTTGCGCACGCTGCGGCCGATGCCGTCGTAGGGCAGCCAGGTGACGAAGCTGGTGTCCACGCCGCCCTGCAGGATCAGGTCCTCCAGCAGCCGGCCGACATCGTTCTGGGCGAACGCGGTGACCACCGCGGTCCGCAGGCCGAAACAGCGGCGCAGGCCCCGGGCCACGTTGTACTCGCCGCCACCCTCCCAGGCCCGGAACTGACGGGCGGTGCGGACCCGCCCCTCACCGGGGTCGAGTCGCAGCATGACCTCGCCGAGCGAGACAAGGTCGTACCGGCACTCGTCCTTCGGCCGGGGGGTCAGCTCGCTCCGCTCGCTCATGCCCGACCTCGCGCCGCCGCCACCGCCGAGGCGGTCCGGCTGGTGATCTCGTCCCACTGCTCACCGGCGATCAGGTCCGCCGCCACCATCCAGGTCGCGCCGACGGCCAGCACGGCGGGCAGGGCAAGGTACTCGTCGATCACGGCGGGCGTGATGCCGCCGGTGGGGATGAACCGGATGTCGCGGAACGGTGCCGCGAGCGCCTTGATCATCGGCGCGCCGCCCAGTGGCTGGGCGGGGAAGAACTTGACCACGTCCAGCCCGGCGTCGACGGCCATCTGGATCTCGGTCGCGGTGGCCGCGCCGGGGAAGACCGGCACGCCGGCCTCCTGGCAGAAGCGCACCACCGCGGGGGCGAAACCGGGGGTCACCACGAACCGGGCACCGGCGGCCACGGCCCGCTCGGCCTGCTCGGCGGTGAGCACCGTGCCGGCACCGACCGTGAGATCTCCGCGCCCGGCCACCGACTTGATCGCGTCCAGCCCGGCGGCGGTGCGCAGGGTCACCTCGATCGCCGACAGACCACCCTTGACCAGCGCCGAGGCGAGTGGATCGGCGTGCCGAGCGTCCTCGAGGACCACCACCGGCAGCACCCGTCCGACGTCGAGTCTTCCCGATCCGCGATCAGATTGTTCAGATCCTTGAACGTTAGTCACGTACGTGACCTTACTGGAGGCGTACCGGCTTCGCTAGAGTGGGCCGGTGCCCACCGCGCCCGAGGAGTTCCAGCCCGTCAAGTCGGCCGGGCGCACCCTCGACCTGCTCGAACTGCTCGCCGACCAGCCGCGCTCCTGGGCCCTGGGCGACCTGGCACGGGCCCTCGGCATTCCCAAGAGCAGCCTGCACGGGCTGCTGCGCACGCTGACCACTCGCGGCTGGGTGCAGACCGACGACACCGGCACCCGGTTCCGGCTCGGCCTGCGGGCCCTGCGGGTCGGCGCCGCCTATCTCGACGGGGACGACCGGGTCGGTCTGCTCGGCGGCGTCCTCGACGAGTTGTCCCGCCGGTTCGGCGAGGCCGTCCACCTCGGCCGGCTCGACGGCGACCAGGTGGTGTATCTGGCCAAGCGGGAGTCGGTGCACCGGCTGCGGCTCTACAGCGCGATCGGCCGACGGTTGCCGGCGCACGCCACCGCCCTCGGCAAGGCCCTGCTGGCCGGGCACCCGGAGCAGACGGTCGACACGATGCTGACTTGGCCGCTGCCCCGCCTCACCCCGCACACCGTCTGCGACCGCGACGCCCTGCACGCCGCGCTGACCGACGTCCGGACGGTCGGACACGCGGTGGACCGGGAGGAGAACGCCGAAGGCATCGTCTGCTTCGCGATGGCCGTGCCGCTGTCGTCCCCGGCGGTGGACGCGGTGAGCATCTCCGTCCCGGTCTCCCGGCTGCGTCCAGAGATCGAGGCATCGATCGTCGCGGCGCTGCGGGAGATGGTCGGTGGTCTCACCCAGGCCCGCAGCATGGTGGTCGTGTAGCGCCCGGAAGCGGGTCAGCGCAGTCACGTGGATCGCTGTAGTGTCGGCCTCGATCATCGACAACAGGTGATCGAGCCATCACGGGGGCTCCTCAACTCAATGTTGGGCGCCCATCGACGATCCGTCGGAGGGTACACATGAACACCGCACTGAAGGCTGGCCTGCGCACGGTCGCCCTGGCCGCACTGCTGGCACCGGCACTCGTCCTGGTTCCCGGCGCGGCCCAGGCCGCGCCGAGCGGCTGCTCGGGCGCGTACAACCTGGAGTACCAGAACACCTACGCGGTCTATTGCAGCAAGGGCACCGGCGAGTACCGCGCCAAGGCCCGCTGCTACCGCATCGGCAGCGAGAACTACACCACCAGGTACGGCACGTGGAAGCGCCCTGGCGGCACGGTCTCGACGGTCTTCTGCCAGTCGAACGAGGAAGTGGCGAGCGGAAGCTGGGAACTCCGCGGCTGAGCCTCGACCCCACGAGTTCCGTCAGTGGTCGGGATCGCGGGACCTTAGGCGGCTCTCGCCGCTGGATCTCTGACGTCCGCCAGCTCGCCGCATCCGTGATCGGGCCGGGGGGTTCGGGACAGGATCACCCCTCCTGAACCCCCCGTGTCACCCGACGCGCATCAGGCGGGCAGGCGCCAGACCTGGTTGGCGCCGCCGAAGCAGTCCCAGATCTGCAACCGGGTGCCGTCGGCGGAGCTGTTGCCGGTGGCGTCCAGGCACCTGTTCGACGCTGGGTTGCGCAGCGTGCCGTTGGACTGGGCCTGCCAGACCTGCGCGGTGGTGCCGTTGCAGTCCCAGAGTTGCACGGGCGTGCCGTTGACGGTGCCCGCACTGGCCACGTCCAGGCACTTACCGAGGGCCCGCAGGGTGCCGCCGGAGGCTACCGTCCAGCTCTGCGCATTGGTGCCGTTGCAGGTGTAGAGCTGCACGGCCGTGCCGTTGGCGCTGCTCGCGGCGGCCACGTCCACGCACTTGCCGGCGATGCCGGTGATCGGGCCGGTCCGGCCGGTCGGCGGCGGGGTGCCGCCACCCATGACGGTGTCGTAGATCGCGCTGACCAGTGAGGTCGAGCCGCTGGTGTCCTGGGTCAACTCCCAGTTCATCATGCCGCCGGCGTTCGCCATCGCCCACTGGGTCTTGCGCTTGACGGTCGGGATGCCGTTGTAGCACTGCTGGACGCCGCCAACGCCTGTGCAGTCCCGGTTGGCGTTGGCCGGGTCCATGCCGACCAGTTGGGTGTACGTGTAGTAGCCGGGCCGGCTGTAGAAGGGCACCCCGAGGACGGCCTTGGCGGCCGGCAGTCCGCGCGCCTTCCAACCGTTCACCGCGTTGATCGACCAGTCGTAGTTGGCGTGCGGGCTGCCGCCGTCGTACGCCATGATGTTGAGGAAGTCGACGTGGTTGAAGACCGAGGTCGGCACCCCGTCGCGGTAGTAACCCTCGGCGACCACGGCGGCGGTCAGCAGCTTGCCCTGCGGGCGCAGCGCGTTGCCGAGCTGCTGCATGAGCAGGGCGTAGTTGGCGGCCGAGGCACCCGGGTCCGGGTACTCCCAGTCCATGTCGACGCCGTCGAGGCCGTACTGGTTGACGAAGGAGACCAGACTGTTGACGAACGTGGTGCGGGTGCCGGCGTTGGCGGCGAGAGCCTCGAAGGCGCTGTCGTCGCCGTCGTTCCAGCCGCCCACCGCGATGGAGACCTTGACGTTGTTGGCCCGGGCCAGCGACACCAGCGAGGAGAGCTTGCTCGGGTTCTCCACCGGCCGCAGGGTGCCGTTGCTGTTGGGCAGCACGAACGCGTAGTTGATGTGGGTGAGCTTGCCGTATTGGACCGAGTTGACGTTGCCGGTCCAGGACGGCATGTAGCCGACGCTCTTGAAGTTGTTCGGCAGGACCACGGCGTGTGCGGCGGTCGGGGTGACGGCGAGGGTCGCTCCGGCGGTGACCAGGGCGAGCAGACCGGCGGCCAGGGCCGAACGGGGGCGTGGACGTGGTGAGGACATCGAGGGCCTTCCCGGTGCGGATCACGGCGCCGTGCCGCCGTCCGGCGTCGATGGTCGTCGGCGCCGGACGAGCGTACGGGTGGACAGGGTGGTTTCCTCGAGGCAGCAAAATCTTAAAGAGTGTTAACCGTTAAGGTCAATGACAACTTTCGATGGCGAGCGACGAAAGTCGGACGACCGGCGGCGAAACTCGCCAAGCGCACCACCGTCCCGGCGGCAGCCGCTAGGTTCATCAACGGCGTCCGGTGACCGCAGCGGTGGGGCGAGGTGCCGTCCGCCGGGCTCGACGACGACGGGAGCAGGTCGTGCCGACAGCACAGCACGCCGACGCGTTGCGGGATACCGCGGTCGTGCTGACCGGCGCGACGAGCGGCATCGGCCGCGCCACCGCGCTGGCCATCGCCGACCGGCCCGGCAGTCTCGTCCTGCACGGGCCGGAGCCGGAGAGCGAGGTCGCCGACCTGCTCGACCAGGTGCGGTCCCGGCAACGCCGGGACGCCGAGTTGACGTACGTGACGGCCGACTACCACGATCTCGCCGAGGTCACCCGGTTGGCCGAGCGGATCCGCGTCACGACCGATCCGATCGACGTCCTGATCAACAACGCGGGCCGTCCCGCACCGGCCACCCGAACGGTCAGCGACGCCGGGAACGAGATCACCTTCCAGGTCGACTACCTGGCGCCCTTCCTGCTCACCACCGACCTGATCGACCTGGTCGCCGGCCATGAGCGGGGACGGATCGTCAACATCGTGTCCGCCACCCATCACTCGGCCACGCTGCACCTGGACGACCTCGACCTGACCCGGCAGGCGTACACCCCGTCGGCCGCGTACGCGCACGCCAAGCTCGCCCTGGTCACGTACACCGGCTGGCTGGCCCGGAACCGGCCGTCGCCCTCGCTGGACGTGGTCAGCCTGCACCCCGGGGTCGTCTCGACCGGCCTGCTGCACGCGATGTTCTCCGTCGACGGGCAACGCCCGGAGCAGGCCGCCGACACCGTCGTGCGGGTCGCGGCGCAGCGCGAGGACAACGGCACCTACTACGACGAGCGGGTACCCGGCACGCCCCACCCCCAGGCCGTCGACCCAGAAATCCAGGACCGGTTGTACGAACGCACCGTGGAGTTGTTGCGCGGCCATCTCCCGGAGTGACGGGCGGGCCGCCCGCCGGCGCATAACATCGACCGGGATGGCTGCTTCGCCCAGACGACGAAGGGTGACCCCGAAGTGTCCGCTGCCCCCACGTTCCGCAATCCCGTCGTCGCCGGATTCCACCCCGACCCCAGCGTCTGTCGGGCCGGCGAGGACTACTACCTGGTCTGTTCCAGCTTCGAGTACTTCCCCGGCGTACCCGTCTTCCACAGCCGGAACCTGGTCACCTGGCGGCAGATCGGCAACGTGCTGGACCGCCGCAGCCAGCTCGACCTGCCACCGGACGCGCACGCCTCGGGTGGCGTCTTCGCGCCGACCATCCGCTACCACGACGGCCGGTTCTGGATGGTCACCACCAACGTCAGCATCGGCCGGCACCTGCTCGTCACCGCCACCGACCCGGCCGGGCCATGGTCCGACCCGGTCTACTTCGACCTGCCGCACATCGACCCCTCGTTGGCCTGGGACGACAACGGCGACTGCTGGCTCACCCTGTCCGGGGTGGCGTCGTACCGCATCGACCCGGAGGCCGGCAAGGTCCTCGAAGGCCCGGTGCCGATGTGGTCCGGCAACGGCGGGCAGTACCCGGAGGCGCCGCACCTCTACCGCATCGGCGAGTGGTGGTACCTGCTGGTCTCCGAGGGCGGCACGCACACCGGTCACGCCGTCTCCGTCGCCCGCTCGCGCAGCATCCGCGGCCCGTTCGAACCCGCCCCGGCCAACCCGTTCCTGACCCACCGCAGCACCGGTCATCCGGTGCAGGCGACCGGGCACGCCGACCTGGTGCAGGCGACCGACGGCAGTTGGTGGATGGTGCTGCTCGGCATCCGGGCCAAGGGCCAGTGGCCGCCCTACCACGTGCTCGGGCGGGAGACGTTCCTGGTGCCGGTGCGCTGGGAGGACGACTGGCCGGTGGTCGACCCGGTGCAGGAGGTGACCTCCGCGCCGGCCGGAAGTCCACCCGCCCTGGCCGCGCCGCCCGGCCCGGCCGCGTACCGGGACGACTTCGACACCGCAGTTCTCGCGCCGGAGTGGATCTCACTGCGCGACCGGCCCGCGGACGCCTGGTCGCTGACCGAGCGGCCCGGCTGGCTCACCCTGCGGGCCGCCGGCACGACCCTGGACCGGGCCGGCGTGACCATGATGGCCCGCCGGCAGCAGCACCACGACTGCCGCGCCGCCGTGCGGGTCGACCCGGGCGCGGGTCGGGCCGGGCTGACGGTACGCATCGACGAGGCCCACCACTACGACATCGAGGTCGCCGACGGGCTGGTCCGGGTGGTCGGCCGGGTCGGGCCGTTCCGTCAGGTCTTCGGCGAGCTGCCGGTGCCCGCCGGCCCGGTCACGCTGAGCATCGCCACCCGGACCGACGACCTGCTCCCGCCGACCGTGACCGCCGCCGACCAGGTCACCGCCCCCGGTGCGCCGTTCGGCGTACGCCCCGCCGCCTGCGACACGGTCGGCTTCGAGGTGCTGACCGAGCAGGGGCCGGTCGTGCTCGCCGAACTCGACGGGCGCTACCTGTCCACCGAGGTCGCCGCCGGCTTCACCGGTCGGGTGTTCGGCCTCTATGTGACCGACGGCAGCGCCGCCTTCGACTGGTTCGACTACCGCCCGACCGGCCACGCCTGACGCGCACGGGCGAGCGCCCGCCCCCGGGTCTCGGGGACGGGCGCTCGCGTGGTGGTGGAGGTCGGCCGTAAGGCTCGTCGTCAGCCGGCGGTGCAGGACCGGATCTGCGGGCGGGCCGAGGAGTTGCCGTTCGTCGACGTGGTGAAGCCGAACGTGTTGCCGCTGCCGTTGGAGCGCATCGTCATCACGTTGCCGCTGCTGTCCCAGGTGGGGTTGCCGCTCCAGGTGGCGGAGATGCGCTGCGGTGAGGTGATCACGACGACCACCGACCAGGTGCTGGCCCCGCTGACCGTCACCGAGGTGTTGTAGCGGTCGCCCCAGACCTGGCCCGGGGTGATCGTCGCGGTGCAGCCGCCCGGCGCCGGGGTGGTCGGCGGGGACGTCGGGTCGCCGCCGCCGGGGCTGCCGTTGTTCAGCGCGGTGAGCACCGCGTCGTAGGCGGCCTTCTTGTTGCCGTTGCCGTCGAACAGCAGCGGGCTCTCGTTGGAGCGCCACGAGTCGGAGTCCCGGATGCCCCAGACGGTGATGCCCTTGCAGCGCGCCACGGCGAGACAGTCGTTGACCACGTTGCGGTACGCGTCGGTCGGCGCGTTGCGGATGTCGAGCTCGGTGATGTGCACGTCGACACCGAGGGCGGCGAAGCTGGACAGCGTGGTTCGGTAGTTGCTCGGGTAGTTCGAGCCGCCGGTGAAGTGCGACTGGAGGCCGACGCAGTCGATCGGTACGCCCCGGCTCTTGAAGTCCTGGACCATCCGGTAGACGGCCTGGGTCTTGGCGTCGTTCCAGTTGTCGATGTTGTAGTCGTTGTAGCAGAGCTGCGCGTTCGGGTCCGCCTGACGGGCCGCGCGGAAGGCGGCCTCGATCCAGTCGTTGCCGGTGCGCTGGAGGTTGGAGTCGCGGCGGGCCCCGCTCGACCCGTCCTGGAACGCCTCGTTCACCACGTCCCACCAGGCGATCTGGCCCCGGTAGTGGGTGGCCACCTGGGTCACGTGGTTGAGCATGGCGTTGCGCAGCGTGGTGCCGGACATGTTCTGCATCCAGCCCGGCTGCTGCGAGTGCCAGGCCAGGGTGTGTCCCCGGACCTGCATGCCGCGGCTGAGCGCGTGCTGGACGAGCCGGTCGCCGTTGGCGTAGTTGAACTGGCCCTGGTTGGGCTGCAGCGCGTCGATCTTCATTTCGTTCTCGGCGGTGACCTGGTTGAACTCGCGGTTCAGGATGGTCGTGTACGCCGAGTCGTTGAGCCGGTTCACCGCGACGGCGGTCCCGAAGTACCGGCCGCGCTCGGCGGCCGAGGCACCCAGGGTGCTCGCCGCGCTGGCGTTGCCCGGCAGCACCACGGCACCCGCCACGGCCAGCATGCCGACGGCGGACAGGACGAGAGCCGCCCGCAGTCGTCTCGGCCGCCTGGGTGCGCGGGAAGAGTCGTTGCTCATCTCATGCTCCTTCCGGGTCCGGTGGCCCGAGGGCGGGCAGCATGACTCCGGACACGCGGGATAGGGATGATGCCCGCGATCCCTGACAAAGGGACCGCATCGGCCTTACTGGACGGAAGTATTTCAGCGGGATTTCACGCCCGTCAATGACTTCCGGAAGTTTTCCGCAAGTACCGGTGGTGATGGCGTGCACCCCAGACCGACCTTCAGCAGCCTGTGCACCCCTCCCGCCGCTGCACGGAGCGGCGAAACACGACCGACAGGACCGGCGACTGAAACTTCCGGAGACGGTGGACCCACATCGGACACAGCGCCCGATTCCGGTCACACCTCGACGGTCGCTCGTCGATCTTCCGTCACCGTGGGCAACGGTCCGACCAGCGGCAACGCCCCGGCGGCACGCCGACTGGACCGCCGTCGGCCGAACCTCACCGCCGCCCGCACCGCACCACCCCACGGCGGCGACCCGCCTCGACAGCAACCCTGACCAGCGCCGACGTCCACAGAGGCCCGACTGGCGGCGGGTGTTGCTCGCCCACCGCACCGGGAGGGGACACAGAGAGTTATTGACCCACTTCGATATCCCGTTCTAATATTCCCGGACTACTTCCCGCAAGTTCACCGGAAATTTCAGAGGCGTTCGGCTGGTCCTGCACGGTGCGTCGGAGGTGCCGTGGACGGTCGCCGGCCGGCGCGGTGGCGACCCAGGAGGAACGTACGAGATGTCGCAGCTCATCCTGTTCGCGATCGACATCGGCGCGGTGGCCCTGCTCGTCTTCGGGCTCTATTTCCCCCGGCACCGCCGCCGCGATCTCGTCGTCGCCTATCTGGGCGTCAACGTCGGCGTCCTGGCGGTGGCGAGCGCCCTGAGCGCCAGCAACGTCGGCGCCGGGCTCGGGCTGGGCCTGGCCCTGTTCGGCGTCCTGTCCATCATCCGGCTCCGCTCGACCGAGCTGGACCAGCACGAGGTCGCGTACTACTTCTCGGCGCTGGCGCTGGGCATCCTCGGCGCGCTGAGCACCACCCAGCTCTGGCTCAGCGCCGGACTGATGGGTCTCATCCTGGTGGTGATGTTCCTCGGCGACCATCCCCGGTTGCTGCGGCACTACCGGCACCAGATCCTGGTGCTCGACTCGGCCGTCACCGACCATCTCGCGCTCGTCGCGCAACTGGAACAGCTCCTCGGCGGCCGGGTGCACGTCGTCACCGTGCAACGGCTCGACCTGGTCAACGAGACCACCGTGGTGGACGTCCGGTACTCGGTGAAGGGCCGGGCCAGCACCGTGTCCCCGGCCGGCACCGCCGCACCGGCGGGAGCCCAGCGGTGAGCGGGGCGTCCGTCATCCCGGTCGTCTCGGCGATGACCCCGGTCGGCCTGGCCGACGTCCTCGGGCAGGCGGCCCTGCAGACCAGGGTGGACCGCAAGTACGTCGTGCCGGTCGACGCGTTGCCCGACCTGCTGGACTGGCTCACCGCGTACGCGCAGGTGCTGGAGATCGACGGGGAGCGCAGCTTCCGCTACGAGTCGGTCTACTTCGACACCCCTCGGTTGGCCAGCTACCACTGCGCGGCCTACCGACGACGGCGGCGGTTCAAGGTGCGGACCCGCACCTACCTCGACTCCGCCCAGTGCTGGCTGGAAGTGAAGATCAGCGGGGCGCGCGGCAGCATCACCAAGCACCGGCTGCCCTACCAGCCGCAGCACCGGGCCACCGTCGACCCGGGCCGCGCGTTCGTGGACGAGGCGCTGGTCCGCGAGGCGGTCGCGCCTGCCGCCACCGGCGGCAGCCTGGCACCGGTCCTGGTCACCGGCTACCGGCGTACCACGCTGCTGCTGCCGGCCACCGCCAGCCGGGTCACCATCGACACCGGCCTGACCTGGCAGGACGGCGACCTCGTCCTCCGGTTGCCCGACCTGGCGGTGGTCGAGACCAAGACCGGCTCCGCCGCCACGCAGGCGGACCGGTTGCTCTGGCGCGCCGGGCTGCGCCCGGTCCGCATCTCCAAGTACGCCACCGGTCTGGCCGCCCTCCGTCCGGACCTGCCGGACTCACCGTGGCGACGCACGCTGCGGCGGCACTTCCAGGGCTGCTTCGCACCGGGCACCGCACCGACCACCACCCCCCACCGATCCGTTCAGGAGGCATCGTGCGTCTGACCGTCCGCACCGCGGCGGCACCACTGCGCACCGCCGCGATCGCAACCGTCGCCGTACTGGTCGCCGGCTTGCTCGCTCCCTCACCGTCACCCGCCGGCGCCGAGCCGACCGCCGGCGCCGCCATCTCCAGCGCCGCGGAGGCTGCGGCCACCGTCGCGGCCTCCGCCGCCGCCGACGACCTGGTCGGCGACATCGGCTTCTCGGTGCCCAGCGGCACCTTCCAGGGCGCGGTGACGGTGGCGTTGAGCACCACCGTCAGCGGCGCTCAGATCCGCTACACCACCGACGGGAACCTGCCCACCTCGCAGTCGCCGCTCTACTCGGGCACCGCGCTGCGCTTCACCCGGACCACCCAACTGCGGGCCCAGGCGTTCGTCGGGCAGACCGCCTCCGGCGCGCCGGGCACCGCCATGTACGTCGCCCAGAACACCACGACCGCCCACGACCTGCCGGTGGTCCTGATCGACTCGTACGGTGCCGGGCGGCCGGACCGGGAGTACTTCGACGCCACCACGATGATCTTCGAGCCGGGCGGCGGCACCACCTCGTTGGCCGCTGCGCCCACCGTGGCCACCCGGGCCGGGTTCCGCCTACGCGGCCAGTCCTCGGCGACGTTCGAGAAGACGCCGTTCCGCCTCGAGTTCTGGGACAACGATGACGACGACGCGGACTACCCGGTGCTCGGCATGCCCGCCGACTCGGACTGGGTGCTGCGCGGGCCGTTCACCGACAAGGCGCTGATCCGGGAGGCGTTCGTCTACGACCTCGGTCGCGAGATGGGGCTGCCCGCCCCGCGCTACGCCTTCGCCGAGTTCTATCTGAACACCGACGCCGGGCCGGTCGCGGCCGACGACTACATGGGCGTCTACATGATCGTCGAGACGATCAAGAACTCCAAGAACCGGCTCGACCTCAAGCAGTTGCGCGCCGACGACCGGACGCTGCCGAGGATCACCGGCGGCTACATCTGGAAGTTCGAGTGGATGGCCGCCGAGGAACCGATCCTGCCGTGCACCGGCCCGGCCGCGACCTGCTGGAACTACCTGGAGGTGGCCGACCCGTCGCCGTTGCAGCCGGAGCAGCGGGACTGGTTGCGCAACCACCTCCAGGAGTTCCACAACGTGCTGCGCGCACCGAACTTCGCCGACCCGGTCAGCGGCTATCGGGCGTACATCGACGTGAACTCGTTCATCGACCAGCTCATCCTCAACGAGCTCAGCCGCGAGATGGACTCGTACGTCCGCAGCGCGTACTTCTACAAGGACCGGGACACCAAGATCTTCGCCGGTCCGCTCTGGGACTACGACCTCAGCTTCAGCGTGGGCGGCTTCTTCGCCAACGACCAGACCGCCGGATGGCAGCACCAGCAGGTCCGACAGCCGGTGGCCAACGACTGGTTCACCCAGTTGCTGCGGGATCCGGCCTTCGTCAACGAGGTGCGGCAGCGGTGGCAGACGCTGCGCCGTGGGTTGCTCTCCGACGCGTCGTTGCAGGCCCGGATCAACACGCTGAGCGCACCCCTGGCGAACGGCGCGCAGCGCAACTTCCAGCGCTGGCCCAACCTGACCACCCGGATGGTCAGCTTCTTCGTCACGCCGACCGCCCCCACCTGGCAGGGCCAGGTGCAGGTCATGCGGGACTGGATGCTGCGCCGGGCGGCCTGGCTCGACTCGACCGCCGGTTGGGGCGGCCCCACCACCACGCCCCCGCCGACCACCCCGCCCCCGACGACTCCCCCGCCGACCACTTCCCCGCCGGGTGGTGGTGGCTGCACCGCCACGTACGCGGTGACCAGCCAGTGGTCCGGCGGCTTCCAGGGTGAGGTGCGGGTGACGGCCGGCAGTCGGGCGATCAGCGGCTGGACGGTGACCTGGACGTTCGCCGGTGGCCAGACGGTCAGCCAGGCGTGGAACGCGACCGTCACCAGCCAGGGGTCGGCGGTCACCGCGCGCAACGTCAGCTACAACGGCACGCTGGCCGCCGGGGCCAGCACCACCTTCGGCTTCCTCGGCTCCACCACCGGCACGCCCAGCGCGCCGACACCGACCTGCACGGCGAGCTGAGTGCGGGTGTCCCTGGCACCGGGTCCGCGACGGCCCGGCGCCAGGGGCGTACCGGTCGGCGGGGTGGTCGACGCAGCCGGCTCACCGATCGGCGTCGGCCAGCATCGCCACGAGGTCGTCCAGGGTGTCCAGCCGACGGCCTGCGCCGGTCAGCTCGACCTCCACGCCGTACTCCAGCTCGATCGCGTCGACCAGGCGCAGCAGTCCGAGGGAGTCGACGCCCAACGCGATCATGGACCCACCGGCGAGGAGGTCGGCCGCCTCGACCTCCCCTGCGGTGGCCTCGCTGACCATCTGGGCGATCCGGGCCCGCAGTTCGGGGTCGGCCGTCATCAGAACTCCTTTCCGGACTGCCGCACGATGTCGGCGATCTCGGCGATGGTGGGGGTGTCGAAGAAGGCGTCGAGCGGCACCTCGACCCCGAGCCGCTGCTGGATCCGGCCGCTGATCCGGGTCACCGTCAACGAGTGTCCGCCGAGGTCGAAGAGGTCCTCGTGCACGCCGATGTCGGGGATCCGCAGCACCTCCTGCCAGATCAGGCGAAGCTGCGCCACCACCGGGTCGTCGTCCGCGCCACCGGGTGCCTCGATCACCGCGCCGCCGGGCGTCTCGTCCACCGCATCGCGGGGTGCCGGTGCCGGCAGAGCGGCGCGGTCGACCTTGCCGCTCGGGTTCAGCGACAGCCGGTCGAGCGTCACGTAGTCGGTGGGCAGCACCGCCGTCGGCAGGCTCGACGCCAAGTGCCGACGCAGCTCGGCCGGCTCCGGTACGGCACCGGGCCGGGGCACCACGTACGCGACGAGGCGGGGCTCGTCGGCGTCGCGCCGCAGCACCGTGGCCGCGGCGGCGACCTCGGGGTGCTCCAGCAGCCGGGCCTCGATCTCGCCCAGCTCGATCCGGTGCCCCCGGATCTTGACCTGGTCGTCGGCGCGGCCGAGGAACTCGATCCGTCCGTCCGGCAGCCACCGGCAGCGGTCACCGGTGCGGTAGAGCCGGTCGCCAAGCGCGCCGAACGGGTCGGGGGCGAACCGCTCGGCGGTCAGGTCGTTCCGTCCCCGGTAGCCGACGGCCACCCCGGCACCGCCCAGGTGCAGCTCACCGGGGAGCCCGACGGGCGTGGGCCGGCCCGCCTCGTCCAGCAGGTACGCCCGGACGTTGGGCAGCGGTCGGCCGATGGTGACCTCGTCGGGGTCGGCCGGGATCTCCGCCATCGTCGCGTACACGGTCGCCTCCGTCGGACCGTACCCGTTGATCAGGCGTGCGGTCCGGGAGCGCAGCTCGCGGGCGAGGGCGACCGGTAACGCCTCCCCGCCGGTGACCGCGACCAGCGGGACGTCCCCGTCCGCCGACGCGGCCGGATCGCCGAGGCCGGCCTCCAGCAGCACCCGCCAGCCGGACGGGGTGGCCTGGGCGTGGGTGACACCGGCGGTGCGGATCAGCCGCCGGACAGCCGCGCCGTCCAAGGCGCTGACGCCCGAGGCGACGACCACCGTGCCGCCGGTGACCAGTGGCAGGAACACCTCCACCGTGGAGATGTCGAACGACAGCGAGGTCAGGTGCAGCCACCGGTGCCTCGGACCGCCACCCAGCAGGTCGCGGACGCCCAGCAGCAGGTTGGCCAGCGACCCGTGACGCACCGCCACGCCCTTCGGGTGTCCGGTCGATCCGGAGGTGTAGAGCACGTAGGCGAGATCGTCGGCGGGCGGCGGCGGGTCGGCGACGGGCGTGGTCGGGGCGTCGCGCAGATCGCCCCGATCGAGGGCGAGCGTGGGCCAGGCGGGGTCCGGCGCGGCGACACCGGTCACCACCAGCGTCGGAGCCGCGTCGGCGAGTACGGCCCGCTGTCGGGCCGGCGGGTGGCCGGGGTCGACCGGCAGGTAGGCGGCTCCGCAGCGCCACACCGCCAGCATG
This sequence comes from Micromonospora sp. NPDC049903, assembly GCF_044460945.1. Lineage (NCBI taxonomy): Bacteria > Bacillati > Actinomycetota > Actinomycetes > Micromonosporales > Micromonosporaceae > Micromonospora > Micromonospora sp. NPDC049903. Next base: position 133,368 of record NZ_JBITKL010000012.1, on the reverse strand, counting down.
GTCACCACCGCCGCCCAGGAACGGTCCAACGCGACCGCGACGACCGAGCCGGGACCGACGTCCCGCTGGCGCAGCAGTGCGGAGAGTCGCGCGGCGGCGGTGTCGAGCTGGGCATAGCTCAGCGTCCGGTCACCGTCGACCACGGCCGCCGCGTCCGGGTCCGCGGCGACCCGGGCGGCGAACAGGGCCGGCACGGTGGCGTCGACCGGGTACGCCCGGGCGGTCTCGTTCCAGGCCCGGGTGACCTGGTCGAACTCGTCGACGGTCAGCAGCGGCAGCTCCGCCACCGGCCGGTCGGGGTCGGCGACCACGGCGGCCAGCAGGGTGCGCAGGTGTGTCCCGATGCGGCCCACGGCGGCGGTGTCGATCGCCGCCGGGCTGTGCTGGAGGCTGACCGTGAGACCGGTCGGCGCGTCCACCACCTGGACGTGCAGCGCGTTGCGGGCGGCACCGCAGAACATCGTCCAGTCGACCTCGCTGGCCACCCCGGGGAAGACGGGTGCGGTGCCGCGTCTCCGGTAGCCGATGCTGACCGGGGTCAACGCCGGTGCGGGACGCAGGCCGGGCACGGCCTGGGCCAACGGCACCGCGCGGTACGGGTACACCTCGCGCAGGCGGGCCCGGACGGTGTGCGCGTGTGCGCGGAACGTCCCGCCGGCCGGGTCGGCGGTGACGGGCAGTTCGTTGACGAACAGGCCGATCCGGTCGGCCTGGTCGGGGGTACGGGTGGAGAGCGCCACCCCGACCGGGGTGCCCCGGTTGCCGTAGCGGGCGAGCAGCACGTGCAGCACCGCGAGCAGCAGCTCGAAGCGGGTCACCCCGAGCGACCGCGCGGTCTGGTCGAGCCCCTGTACCAGGTCGGTGGGCAGGTCCACGGGTACGGCGACACCGGGCTCCGCGCCGGTGGGCAGCCGCCGCAGGCCGGGCAGGACCACGTCGCCGGGCCCGGACCAGTGCCGCGCCCAGTGGTCGCGGGCGGCGGGCAGGTCGACGGCGACGCGTTGCTGTTCGGCGGCGGCGAGGCCGGCGTACTCGTCGGGTCGGGGTGCGGGGACCACGGTGGTGCCGTCGCGGGCGGCGGCGTACGCGGCGGCCAGATCCCGGACCAGGACGTCCTTCGACATGCCGTCGAAGACCAGGTGGTGTGCGGTGACGAGCAGCAGGTGCGTGTCGTCGGCGTCGGTGAGCAGGGTGAACCGGGCCAGCGGTCCGGTCGTCAGGTCGTACGTCCGGGCGATCTCCTCGGTCACCCGGGCGTCGGTCAGCTCCCCGAAGCCGACCGTCGGACGGCTGTCGGCCGGTGCCAGGTGCGGGGTGCCGTCGTCGTCGCCGACGATCCTGGCCGCGAGGATCGGATGCCGGTCGGTCACCGAGGCGCAGGCCGCGACGAGGGCCCGACGGTCGAGTGCGGCGCCGAAGCGTACGCCCACCGCCATGTGGAAGGCTGTGCCGGCGACCCCGGCCCGCTCGGTGAACCAGACGGCGTGCTGTGCGGAGGTCGCCTCGGCGGTGCCCACATCTGCTCCCAGGGTTGTGCGGGTGGTGGTCAGTTCTCGAAGAGGTCGGTGAGTCGCCGCTTGAGCACCTTGCCGCCCTCGTTGCGGGGCAGCTCGTCGAGCAGCAGGAGCCGGGCGGGCAACTGGTAGTCGGCCAGCCGGTCCGCGAGGAATCCCCGCAGCACGGGCAGAGACAGCCCACCCGGCTCGGTCTGTGGTCGGGGCACCACGGCGGCGGCCACGGCCCAACCGAGCACCGGATGCGGGACACCGACGACGGCGACCTGGGCGACCAGCGGATGTTCGTGCAGTGCCGCCTCGACCTCCAGGGTGGAGACCTTGAACGCGCCGGTCTTGATCACGTCCTGGTGCCGGTCGGTGAGGTACAGGTAGCCGTCGGCGTCGATCCGGCCGACGTCGCCCATGCGGACCCACCCGTCGCGGAAGGTGGCCCGGTTGGCCGCCTCGTCGCGGTAGTAGGAACGGGGAAAGGGCGCGCGCAGCCAGACGTCACCGGTCGTGTCGGCGGGCAGCGGATTGCCGTCGGCGTCGGCGACCATGAGCTGACCGCCGACCGACCGACCGACCGCGTCGCGCCGGGACGGGTCCCAGATCATCGTGGTCTGGGCCGGCGCCGCCTCGGTGGAGGTGTAGTAGTTGACGATGGTGGCCTGCGGGAACGTCTCGGCGAGCCGGGCCGCGACCGCCGGTGCGAGGAACGCGGCGGTGGAGCCGATCAGGTGTACGCCGCTGGTGTCGCGCCCGCGCAGGGCACCGGAGTCGAGCAGCTCGACGGCGATCGACGGGACGACGAAGATGGTGCCGGTCCCGGGGGCCTCGACCAGTCGGGCGAACCGGGCCGGGGTGAACCGGGGCAGGGTGAGTGCGGCGGCCTTCGCGGTCACCGCGTTGAGCAGCATGGTCTGCCCGGCGTTGGTGCCGATCGCGAAGGCGTGCAGGAACCGTTCCGAGTGGGCCAGGGCCAGCCGGCGCGGATGGTGCGGAGCACCGGCGGTGAGGTTGGCGTGGCTGGCGGCGACTCCCTTGGGCCGTCCGGTCGTGCCCGAGGTGTAGAGGATCTGCCCGAGGTCACCGGGTCGGGCGACCGACTCCCCGCCCCGGGATGGCTCGGCCAACAGTTCGGCGCAGGACCAGACCGGCAGGCCGGACGGCACCGGCGGGGCCGGAGTGTCGTCGCCGTGCAGCACGGCGGTGGCCGCGCAGTGCTCCAGGGCGTGTTCGAGCTGCCCGGCGGCGAGTCGGTCGGAGAGCGGCACGGCGACGCCACCGGCGCGCAGCACCCCGACGTACGCGACGGCGAACCCGGTCCAGTCCCGGGCGCCGAAGTAGAGGCCGACGCGCTCGCCGCGACGCAGGCCGCGACGCGACAGGGCGGCGGCGACCGCACCCGCACCGGCGGACCAGTCGGCGAAGGTCAACGCGGCCACCCCGTGCACCTCGACCGCGACCCGCTCGGGATGCAGGGCGGTCCGCCAGTCCAGCAGCTCGGGCACGGTGCGGGAAACGGCCCGGCCCGCTGACGCCGTACCCACCTCAGGCCGCCTTTCCGCCGGTCACGGCTACCGGCACCTCGGCACCGGCCGACCGGGCCCGGCGCTCCTCGATGCCGACCAGGTCGTCCGGCGGCGCGTCGGGCACCTCGTCGTCGAAGCGGGACAGCACCGGCGTGGCCAGCGACACCAGCGCCGTCACCGCGATGCAGAGCCCGAACAGCACATAGAGCAGCCCGTGTCCGCGCCCCGGCCCGACCCCGATCACCGCGCCGACCGTGCCGGCCAGCACGCCGTCGGCCAGCAGCATCGGCTCGGTCACCCGGGCGGCGAACGGGGCGACCAGACCCCAGCCCAGCGGCAGGGTGGACTGCGCCACCATCTGGTTGAGCGCGAAGACCCGCCCGTGCACCCGGGGCGGCACCTTGGTCTGGATGATCGTGTTGTAGACGCCGTTGACGATGGCGAGCGCGAGGTACATGCCGAACGCGCCCAGGCCGATGACCAGCAGGTTCGGCCGAAGCCCGGTGACCACGGCGGCCACCGCGATGCCGAGCGTGCCGAGCAGCACCGCTCGCATCCGGCGTTTGCGAGGGCCGCCCCAGAGCAGCATCACCAGACCGCCGGTGGCGGCGCCGACCCCGCCGGCCAGCGCGATCCGCGCCACCTCGGTCAGGTCGGCGAAGCCGAGCACCAGCGGGGAGAGCAGGAACAGCACCGGGAAGAGGAAGAAGTTCAGCGCGGCGAAGAACGCCAGCATGGCGCGGAACTCCCGGCGGCGCAGCGCGTACCGCAGCCCGGCGACGATCTCCGCGCCGATGCTCTCGCGGCGTCGCAGGGCGAGCGTACGCGGGAAGCGCACCACCACCAGCACACCGATCGCGAAGAGGTAGAACGCCACGTCGACGAGCAAAATGCCGCGCAGGCCGACGGCCTGGAGCAGGGCCACGGCGATCAGCGGGACGGTGAACTGGGTGAGGCCGACAGCGGTCTGGGCGAGGCCGTTGGCGTGGCCGAGAAACCGCTTGGGCACGAGTTGCGGCACCGCCGAGACGAACGCGAGCCGTTGGAACGCCAGTGCCACCGACAGCCAGGCGGTGAACGGGTAGAAGTGCCACACCTCAGCGACGTCGGTCAGCACCAGCACCGCCATCGCCGCGTTGCCGCCCCCGGCGGCCACGCAGGCGCAGAGCAGGACGCGTCGCCGGCTGAACCGGTCGATCACCGCGCCGGCCAGCGGTGCGACGAGCAGGCCGGGCATCAACGCGAGCACCGCGAAGAGCGCGAGCCGGGCCAGCGAGCCGGTCTGCGTGTAGATCCACAGGGGTACCGCGAAGGTGGTCAGCGCGGTGCCCATGCCGGAGACGATCTGCCCGGCCGCGACCAGCCCGAAGCGCCGCATGCTCGGCGGCGGCGCGGTGGTCGTACCGCTGCTCCCGCCCGAGGGTCCGTCCGGTCCCCGGTGGGAGACGGCGGCGAGCTGCCAGGCGGGCTGCCCGCCGTCCGACTGCGGCGAGGCGGCCGGCGGCGGGACCGGCTCGGCGCGGACCGGCGCGCCAGGTCCGGGCGACACGGTGGACGGCGGTGCGGTGGACGGCGACACGATCGACGGCGGTGGCGCGGCGAGGTGCCGGTGTACGCCGGTGACGATCTCGGCCAGTTCGGCGGCGCGGTACTTGAGGAAGTAGTGTCCGGCCTCGTCGATCACCGCGAGCGCGGTGCGGTCGGTGAGGAAGTGCCACTCGCGGTAGCGCTCCTCGTGGAAGTCGGTGCTGCGGTCCCGCTCGCCGACCACGGAGACGATCGGTGCTCGCAGCGGGCCGACCCGTTGCCGCATCAACTCGGTGAAGTACTCCTCGGAGACCTCCGCGTCGTGCCGCATGGCGCGGATCAGGAACGCGACCTCGTCCGGTGCCAGCGACCCGACGGAGGTGCCCTGCGCCTGCAACCAGGTGCGGTAGATCCGGTCGCTGCGCAGGCGTTCGGCCAACCGCAGTCGCAGCAGCGGACCGAGCAGGCCGCCGACGGGCCGGGCGAACGGGAAGACCGCGCCGAGGTACACCGCCTCCAGGTCCCGGCCGGCGGCCTCCAGCCGACGGGCGACCTCCACCGCCAACGCCCCACCGGGACCGCAGTGTCCATAGAGGATCAGCGGCCCGGAGACCCGGTGCAGGATCTCCGCGACCACGTCGGCGGCGACCTCCGCGACGGGTGCCGGCTCGTCGGCCAGGCCGATGTCGTGCCCGGGCATGGCCACCGACAGCAGCCGGTACCCGACCGGCAGGGCGTCGGCCAACGGCTGGTACACCACCGCGCTGCCGCCGCCGTACGGAACGCAGACCAGGGTGGCGACCCGGGCGGCGGCGGGCACCGGCGGGGTCAGTTCGTGCAGCAGCCCGCCGCCGTCCGGGCCGTCCCCGGCGACCAGCCGGGCCAGCTCGCGTACGGTGCGGTGGCGGAACAGGTCCATCACGCTGACCGGTGTGCCCCCGTCGACCACGTCGGGCAGCTCCCGACGCAGCCGGGCCACCACCTGGGTGGCCAGCAGGGAGTGCCCGCCCAGCTCGAAGAAGTCGTCGGTGGCACCGACCTCGGCCACCCCGAGGACGGCGCGCCAGACGTCGGCCACCAGCGTCTCCACCGGTCCGGTCGGCGTCTCCCGCTCACCGGTCGGGCCGTCGTCGACCGGCTCGGGCAGGGCCCGCCGGTCCACCTTGCCGTGCTCCTGCAACGGGAGCCGGTCCAGGCACACCCACCGGCTCGGCACCATGTGCTCGGGCAACCGGTCGGCGAGCCGCCGACGCAGCGCGGCCGGCTCGGGCGCGGCCACGTCGGGCGTCGATTCCAGGTACGCCACCAGCCGGTCGTCGCGCACCAGTACCGCCGCCTGCCGCACCCCAGGGCAGTCCCGCAGCGCCGCCTCGATCTCGCCCAGCTCGACCCGGTAGCCCCGGATCTTGACCTGGTGATCGCGACGGCCGAGGAAGACGAGCTGCCCGTCGGCGCGCCAGCGGCCCAGGTCACCGGTGCGGTACAGACGCGCGCCGGGCGGACCGTACGGGTCGGGGACGAAGCGCTCGCCGGTCAGGTCGGGCCGGTGCAGGTAGCCGCGTGCCAGCCGGTCACCGCCGAGGTACAGCTCACCGGGTACGCCGACCGGGACGGGGCGCATCCGCTCGTCGAACACGTACACCCGGGCGTGCGGCAGGGGCCGGCCGATCGGCACCGGCCCGGTGGACGGCGCGTCGGCGGTGACCTCGTACGTGGCGACGCCGACGGTGGCCTCGGTGGGCCCGTAGTGGTTGAACACGCGGGCCGGACCGGCGGCGGCGAGCGGGCCGACCCGGTCCAGCTCGGACGCCTCACCACCGAGGACCAGCGCGCGGGCGGGCAGCAGCTCCCCCGGCTCGACGTCGGCGGTCAGCGCCCACAGGTGCGACGGGGTGATCTTCAGGTAGTCGATGCGCGCGGCGCGCAGCCGCTCGGCGAGTTCGGCGCCGGTGCACCGGCGGGGCAGCAGGTGCACCGCACCACCGGTGGCCAGCGCCAGATAGAAGAGGGTGACGCTGAAGTCGAACGACATCGACTGCATCAGCCCGTACCGGGCGGCCGGGACGACCGCGAACCGGTCGGCCACCCCGTCGAGGTAGCGCAGCACCTGCCGGTGTGCCACGGCGACCCCCTTCGGGGTGCCGGTGGAGCCGGAGGTGTAGATGACGTACGCGAGGTGCTCGCCGGTGGTGCCGGTCTCCGGCGCGGTGCCGGGCTGGGCCGCGACCTCGGCGGCGATCTCGTCCAGGGTGACCGTGCTCGCCTCGACGGGCAGCCGTTCCCGCAGGTCGGGGCTGGTCAGCACCACCGTCGGACGGGAGTCGGCGAGCATCAGGCCCAGCCGGGCGGTGGGCTGCTCCGGGTCCAGCGGCAGGTACGCCCCACCGGCCCGGAGCACCCCGAGCAGCGTCGCGGCCAGGTCGACCGACTGGTCCAGCAGCACCCCGACCAGTCGGTCCGGGCCGACACCACGGCTGCGCAGCCAGTGGGCGAGCCGGTTGGCCCGCCGGTCCAGCTCCCGATAGCTGAGCGCGTCCGGACCGAGGACCACCGCCGGGGCGTCGGGGGTGGCGGCGACATGCGGGCCGATCAGCTCCGCCAGGGTGGTCGCCGCGCCGGTGACCCCGGCCACCGCGTCGTGCTCGGGTCGCCCCAGGGCCAGCATCCGGTCCCGTTCGGCCGCGTCGAGCAGGTCCAGGTCGACGACGGGCAGGTCCGGCCGAGCGACGGCGGCGCGCAGCAGCGTGGCGAGACCGGCGGTCAGCCGGCGTACGGTCGCGGCGTCGAAGAGGTCGGTGTTGTAGACGACCATGCCGCGCAGCCCGTCGGCGGTCTCGCCGACGTAGAGCGACAGGTCGAAGCGGGCGGTGGCCGCATCGGTCCCGACGCCCTCGACGTGCAGGTCCTCGGGCCACCGGGTGCCGCCGTCCGCGTAGTTCTGCAGGGTGAACAGCACCTGGAACACCGGGGAGCGGCTCACGTCCCGGGTGACGTTGAGGTCCTTGACCAGGCGCTCGAACGGGATCTCCTGGTGGGCCAGGGCGCGGACGACGGTGGTGCGGGTGCGCCGCAGCAGGGTCGCGAAGCTGGGTTCGACGGCGGCGGTGTCAGCGGTCGCGGGCTCGGCGGTCCCGGGCTCGGCGGTCGCGGCGACCGGGGAGAGGTCGGCGCGCAGGGCGAGGGTGTTGACGAAGAGACCGACGAGGTTCTCCAGCTCCGGCACCACCCGGCCGGCGACCGGCGAGCCGACGGCGAAGTCCCGCTGGCCGCTGTGGCGGAACAGCACCGCTTGCAGACCGGTGAGCAGGGTCATGTAGAGGGTGGCCCGGTGGGCGCGGCTGAGCCGACGGAGTCCGTCGGTGAGGTCGGCGTCGAGGGCGAAGCGGTGGGTGGCACCGGCGTACGACTGCACGGCCGGGCGGGGCCGGTCGGTGGGCAGCTCCAGCGCGGGTACGTCGGCCAGTGCCCGGGTCCAGTAGGCGAACCCGTCCCCGGTGGCCGGTCCGTCGAGGCGGTCCCGTTGCCAGGCGGCGTACTCCAGGTAGCCGGTGGCCGGTGCCGGGGGCGGGGACGTGCCGTCGCGCAGCGCGCCGTAGGTGGCGGCGATCTCGGCGAGCAGCAGGGTCAGGGACCAGCCGTCGCTGACGATGTGGTGCATGGCCAGATGCACCAGGTGTTCCTGGTCGGCGAGCCGGACGACGAGCACCCGCACCAGGGGCGCGACGCCGAGGTCGAACGGGGTGCGTACCGAGGCGGCCACCAGCTCGCGGGCATCGGCCTCGTCGGGTACGGCGGTGACGGTGACCGGTACCCGTACGTCGGAGGCGACGTGCACGGCGGGTTCGCCGTCGGCGTTCTCGGTGAACCGCATGCGGAGGCTGTCGTGCCGGGCGGCGGTCGCGTCGACGGCGGCCCGCAGCAACTCGACGTCGAGCGGGCCGCGCAGCCGCACGGTCGAGTGGACGACGTACGCGGCGGTGCCGGGAACGAGCTGTTCGGTGAACCAGATCCGTTCCTGGCCGAAGGAGAGTCGGGGCGTTCCGGCGGGCGGAGTCGCCTTCGGGATGATGGTGGTGTCTCGGGCCGGCACGTCGACGTTCGTCACGCTATGCCTCAATCCGATGACGGACGGGAGTCAGTAGTCTGCATCTCGCGTCCCACAGGTCGGATCGGCTGATCGGTCCACTGTGTAAGACTCGATCGATCGATCCAGCGGCGGAACGGACCGTCGTACCGTCGGGAATGCGATTCGCGGATACGGTGATCCCCGCCGAGTGGGCGTCAGAGCCGCTGCGTTATGCCGAGTTCTCCGGCGGTGGTGCCGGGACGGCGCCGCTGACCTGGGCCCAGCAGGTCCTCCTGCGCTCGATCGCCCGGTTCGGCTCCAACCACCGGTTCCTCAACCTGCGGCGGATCGTGCCGGTCTCCCCCCGCGCCGGGGTGGCCGTGACGACCGCGACCCGGGCGGTGGGTGCCCTGGTCAGCCGCCACTCCGCGCTGCGTACCCGGCTCCCGGTCTCCGACGGCGAGGCCCGCCAGGAGATCGCTCCGACCGGGCTGTTCCCGCTGCTGGTCTGCGACGGCACCAGCGACGGCACGCAGGCCGCACGACGGGCCGCCGAGCGGCTCGGCGACGTCGCGTTCGACCATTTGGCCGAGTGGCCGCTGCGGGTCGCACTGGTCACTGTGGACGATCGGGTACGCCAGATCGTGCTGGTGTTCAGCCACACCACCGTGGACGCTCACGCGGTCGAGATCGTGCTGCGCGATCTGCGGCTGCTCCTGCTGCGCGGTGGCCTGCCCACCCCGGCCGGACCGCAGTCGGCGGACGTGGCCCGGCTCCAGCACGGGCCCGACTCTCGGCGTTCGCAGCGGGCGGTGGCGTACTGGCTGCGGGAGTTCGACCGGCTCCCCCGGCAGCCGATGGTCCCGGCCGGGCCGGGGCTGGAGCCGCACCTGCGCCGGGGCGTCCTGGTCTCCTCCGCCCTCGACCGGGCCGCCCGGCTGGTCGCCGCCCGGCATCGGGTCAGCGTCTCCGCCGCGCTGCTCGCCGGCTACCAGGCGATGGCCGCCCGCACCTCCGGACACGAGCTGTCCGGCCTCTTCCCGATGTCCCACAACCGGTTCCGCACCGAGTACGCGCAGGCAGTCGCCAACCTCGGTCAGATCGGCTTCTGCGCGGTGGATCTGGCCGGATGCACCGACTTCGCCGACCTGCTGCACCGCGTCTGGGCGGCCTCGCTGAACGGTCTGCGGCACGCGTACTACCAGCCGTCCGCGCTGCGGCACGCCTTCGAGGAGCGGGGCATCGACTACGAGACGGCGTTCCACCCGCACCACTACTTCAACGATGTCCGGCTGCCGCTCGGCGGCCTCGACCAGCCACCCGAGGTGACCCGGGACGAGTTGCGGGCCGCCACGGCCCGGAGCAGCTTCTCCTGGACCGCCGGGCTGACCGCGGCCTCCTGGCATTTGCTGGCCCACGTCGTGGACGAGCCGGACGCGGTGGGCGTCACGCTCACCGTCGACACCCGGCACCTCGCGATGGACTCCGTCGAGCCGTTCCTGCGAGGCATGGAGGAGTTGCTGGTCGAGGCGGCCTTCGACGACGTGCGATGGCCCTGGTCACCGACGTCCACCGCACCCGCCGAGCCGGTCCCGTCCCGCACCGAGGAGACGGCGTACGCGGACTTCGCGGCCGGACGGGCCGCCAGCGCGCCGCTGACCTGGGGGCAGCGTGCCATGTGGCGGACCGTCGAGGAGTTCGAGTCCCCCGAGGCGTACCGGGTGCTGAGCCTCCCACGCACGCTCGCCGTGTCGGCACGGACCGAGGTGACCGTCCCCGTGGCGGTGCGGGCGCTCGGCGCACTCGTCGCCCGGCACGGATCGCTGCGCACCCGGTTCCGTCGCCGGGACGACGAGGTGCACCAGGAGATGGCGGCCACCGGACGGCTTCCCGTCGGCGTGCACGCCGTACCCCGACCGGTGGACGACCCCGACGGCCGCGCCCTCGCGGCGGAGCTGGCCGCCCGGCTACGCGCGTCGCGCTTCGACCACGTCGCCGAGTGGCCGCTGCGGGTCGCCCTGGTCACCGTCGACGACCGGGTACGCCAGATCGTGCTGGTGTTCAGCCACGCCACCGTCGACTTCCACGCCACCGACGTCGTCCTGCGTGACCTGCGCCGGCTCCTGCGGCACGGCACGCCTGACACGCCGGTCGGCCTCCAGTCGGTGGACCTCGCCGGACGGGAGCGTGACGCCGGACGACGACGGTCGGAGCGGGCGGTGGCGTACTGGGTACGGCAGTTGCCCGGCCTCGCGGCGAACCTCTCCGACCCGGTCGGCTCCGGCGCCTCGCCGCGTTACCGTCGTGGTTCGCTGGTCTCCCGCGCCGTCCACCACGCGGCGGGCCTGGTCGCCACCGGCAACGCCGTCAGCACCTCCAACGTGCTGCTGGCGGCGACCGCCGCCGGGCTGACCGGAACCGGCGGGCAGGACTCCTGCGGAATCGTGGTGATGGCCAGCAACCGCTTCCAGCCGGGGCACCAGGACGCGGTCGGCACCCTCAACCAGATCGGGCTCGCTCGGCTCGACCTGGCCGACCGGCCCGGCTTCGCCGAGCTGCTGTCCCGGGCCCGGCGGGGAGCGCTGGACGCCTACCGGCACGCCTACTACGACCCGGCAGTCTGGGAGCGCACCTTCACCGACCTCGGCCACGACCACCGGACCTTCCTGTCCCCGTACTGCTACCTCAACGACGCCCGCCTGACCCGCGACGTCGACCCGACGGACACGGGCCCGGACGAGACCACGCTGCGGGCGATGGTCGGCGACAGCGAGTTCCGCTGGTTGCCGGAGTTGGCGCGGTTCCCGTGGCGCTGCCGGGTCCAAGTGCTCGACGCGCCCGGTGCGGTCGAGCTGGTCGTCACCGCCGACACCCGGTACTTCCCGGCCGAACGGGTCGAGCCGTTCCTGCGCGGCGTCGAGGCGCTGCTGGTCGAGGCGGCCTTCCGCGACGTGTCCTGGCCGTGGTCCCCCGCTGCGGTCGGCCCGTACGCCGGGGGCTGACCGTCACGCCTCGGTACCGCCGGCAGGAGCAGCCGAATCAGGATTCTCGGCGCGGATCATCGCGGTCGACCGGCTCCCTCGCGCCCTGCCGGGTCAGACCGGCGAGGGCGGCGAGTCGGGCCATGCCAGCGGAGGCAGGGCTGCTGCGGGCCACCTCGGCGATGACGGTCCGGGCGGTGGGGCGGTAGCGGGTTTCGGCGGGTGCGATGGTGTCGGCGTCGACGAGTGCCCGTTCGGCTGCGGCGTAGTTGCCGACGTGGAGGTAGGCACGCGCGGCGTCGATGAGGTGGGCGGCCCGGTGTTCGGAGGACAGTCGCCGCCAGCCGTCGCGGCGGACCGCACTCTCGTGGCGGCACACCGCTTCCGCCATGTCGCCGAGGTGCAGGGCGGCGAGGAAGCGGGCCAGGTGCACGGTCGTGGCGCCGAAGCTGGTGTGGTGTGGGTCGGTGTCGTCAGCATGCCGGTCGGCGAGTTCGGCGGCGTGGTCGATGAGGTCGTCGGCGTTGCGACGGTCGTCGCCACCGGCGGCGGCGATCCCGGCCTCAAGGAGCAGGGTTCCGCGTACGGCGTGGTGTGCTGGCAGGTCGGCGGCGGTGACTGCGGCGGTGAGCGCCAGATGGTCGCGGCCGAGTGCGCGCAGGGCCTGGCTGACGGCGATGGTGGCGGCGCCGGTGGCGTCGGGGTCGCTCGCGGAGGCGGTGACGGCCCGGTCGGCGGCGAGCCAGGCGAGGTCGGCCGCGTCGAGCTTGGTCAGCATCGAGGCGGTGATCCGGTAGGCGGGCACCAGCAGCGCCGGAGCGCGGTGAACCGTGTCGAGCAGAGCCGGTAGGGCGCGCAACAACTGGGCGTAATGAGCGTGCTGATAGGTCATCCACGCGTGCGAGATCTGCTGCCGCGCCTGGTCCGGCGGCGTGGTCCGGCCGGATCGATGGTGGCAGCGGACGAGGGCGGCGCGGATCGCGTCGATCCCGTCAGTGCGGGGTGCTGCCGGCGAGGAGCATTGTCGAGGGCCGAGCAGGGTCACCGGATCTAGGCGCAGGACCGTGGCGATGTCCTGGATGACCGAGTAGCGGTCCAGGCTGCGTACGCCACGTTCGACCTTGTCGACCCAGCTCTTCGACTTGCCGATCCGGTCGGCGAAGACCTGCTGACTCATGCCCCGACGGACGCGTAACTCTGCCACCCGGCGTCCGATCGGCACCGAGTTGTGGTCGCGTCGCTCGCGGCCGGTCACGGCTGCCGTCCTGCTGGCGGCGGGCTCGACATGGTGGACCCTCCGCAGTGGGGGCACCACCGGGACTTGACCCGGAACGCGAAGAGCCCGAGCAGAAAGCCCGGCACCAGACCACCGAACAACGCGACCGACACCAGATCGACGACCACGAGCATTCACCTCCTTATCTCTGCTGACAGGCCCACCCCACACGGCTGCTTACACCCCCTAAGCATTTCAATCGCGCGGCAGCAGCTTCGACGCTTAGGGGGTATAAGCAGGATTACTCGACCAGCCGCAACTGTCAAGGGGGCCTAAACTCGTTGTGTGGAGACTCAAGACGAGAGCTTCGAGCGTGTACGGCATGAAGCAGACCCGCTTCGGCAGGCCAAGCTCGCCGGAGAGTTGATCGCCGTCTACCAGCAGAGATCGGTTGAGCTGGCGAGACTGCGCCGTGAGGCGATCAACACCGCTGCGGCGGAGCGAGGGATCTCGTTCAGCGTGATTGCCAAAGAGTTGGGACTCACGCGAGGACGGATCACGCAGATCCGGCAGACGGCACCGCCTGCGGAACGGGCGTTTTTCGGGGTTGGCCCAGTCACAGTCGCCTTGCCGCTACGCGCGGTGCCCGAACGGGCTCTCCCGATGATCTCTTCCGAGGACGCCCGCGCTGCCGAACGGTTGACGATGCTCCTCACCGACCTGGCGTTCCAGGTGGAGCAGTTCCGCATCCCTCCGAACGGCCTATGGCAGCCGCATGGCGACACTGTCGCGATCTGTGGACCGAAGTCGTCGTCGGTAACCGCGCAGGCAATCTCGTCAGACCCAGTGCTGACGTTCGAGCCCGACGATGATGGGCAGTGGACCATCCGTGAACGCGACGGCAGCCACGTCTACGAGTCGCCCATGGACAGTCAGGCCGCACCGCGATGGGCCGACTTCGCCTATGTTGGCCGACTCGCCCTGAACGAGCAGACCGTCTTCATCGTCGCGGGCGTACACGCCCTCGGATCAGTCGGCGCAATCGACTACCTCGCTCGCAACGTGGCCGATCTCTACGCCCAGGTCGGCACCCGCTGTTTCTCGATGGTCGTCCGCAGCGAACACGACGGCGACACTGTCACCAGGAGCGAACTCGCATGCCCGCCGCGAACTCACGACCGCACGTAGTCACCGCCGAGCGGGCCGGACGAGATCGGCCGACCGAGGACCGCATCTTCACCACACCGAACGCAGTCATCGTGCTCGACGGCGCATCACAGCCAGGCGACCACCGACACGACGGAGGATGGCTCGCCCAACAAGTCGGGCATTACCTTGCGCAGATCCTGACCGCACACCCCGACATCGGCCTCGTCGACGCACTGGCCGAAGCAATCGACCACATCCGCCACCTGCACGGCCTGCGACCCGGTGCCGCACCGTCGACCACAGTCAGCCTGGTTCGATGGACAGACAACGATGTTCACATCCTGGTCCTCGGAGACAGCCCCACCATCGTTCTAACCCGTGCTGGCGAGATCCACCAGGTCCGGGACGACCGGCTCTCACAGGTCGCCCTCGATCAACACGCAGACCTGCACGATGCCATCCAACAGAGGGGCGGATTCGGCTTCCAGCACGCCGTGGAATGGACCACGCTCGTGGAAGCGCAGAGGAAAGCCCGCAATACCCCTGAGGGCTATTGGATCGCCGAAGCCGTACCGGGGGCCGCCCGTCACGCCGTCTACGCGAGGTGGCCCGTCAACGACATCGCAGCAGCCCTGACGATGACCGACGGCGTCTCCGACGGCATCGACAACTACCAGACACCCCCAACCTGGAAAGCCGCATTCGCACTCGCCAACCATCACCCGACACGCCTCATCGAGACCGTGCATCAAGCGGAGAAGGACGACGCGGAAGGGCGACGCTGGCCACGCAGCAAACGACACGACGACAAGGCGGTGGCGCTGATACGGCTCACCTCAGCCGCACACATCGCCGAACTGACCTCATGCTGGCCTGGCTCATCGGCTGGCGGTGGAGCGTGACCACCGACCATCTCCAGGGCCGGACGCCACGGGAACGCACCGAGGTGTTCTGGCCGGGCGACGGTGAGCCGACCGTAGCAGTATTAGCCCGCCCCATTCACCCGATGTGACGGCCCTGATCCACAGGGCCGCCCGGTCCCGCTCAGCATGGCTGACTGCCGCAGTACGGCCTGATCGTCGCGGTCGCGACCTGCGACGGCCCAATTCTGTTCCCATTCTCCCTGTACGAGACGGCGATCCGGATCGTGCTGTCCTGTTTCCCCGAAACTTCAAGCGTGCAGTGGCGCGACGTCCTGGTACATCCGCTCTCCACGCTGCGGCGGAGAGATGGGGGAACTTCCCACCGGTAGTTGTATCCACCGGAACTGTTGCGCAACTCGAACCTCACGGAGTGGGACGACGCCGGCGCGGTGTTGGTACAGGAATTTTGCCAGTCTGAATTGCCCTTGCCCTTCGACGTCACCCGGCATTCGAGCCTCTCACTTCTCAACAAGGGGATGATTCTGTCGCAAGGCAATTTCTCACAGGCCAGTTTGATCGCCTCGTAGACCTGAGGGATCTTGTAACAAGGCAATTTGGCGAGCTTACATGCCACTTCAGCCACCACCGGAACCCCATCGCCGGCAACCCGCTTCCAGGGTTCATCCGCTACGAAGCGCAGCAATATTATTGTCAATATTGCGGCCGTGATCAGCGCAAGCAGCTTGACCGATACGCGCATAAGCCGCACTTTCCTTTGACTTACTCTTCGCCGACGGTGCGCACCTGCCACAAAATCCTACCTAATTGGAGGTATTAGAAGTTGACAGCAGCTTACGCTCAATTTAGATCACCTGCAATGCAGGTAGGCCTTCCACTCATGCGGCAAAGTCATTCGATTGGGCATCGCCGCTGGCCATGATGGTTTCTGTGATTTGGCTGCGAAAACACGGTTGTGGGTCGTGATCTTCTCTGTCCATGAGAAGGCGACCCACGGTCGGGTAGTCGGTTTATACGGCACTTGTCGCTCTGGTCTTGACCCCTGCCGGGGCTGCCCAGGTCCAGTGAGCACGGTCGTTTCAACATCATCCGGTGCGGCCGAGGATGGTAAATGGCCTGGTCATGTCGCGGTTGGCCCATCGGGTGGCTTCGGTGATGTTGGTGCGACCGGCCAGGCGTAGGGCGTTGATGTGGAGGTTGCGGAGTGAGGCCAGGACGCGGGGTCCGGAGCGGGTGCGGACGCGGGAGTGGTCTTCGCGGTAGCAGGTGTCGCGGATGAAGTGGAGGGTTTCGATGGCCCAGTGGCCGCAGTTGAACGCGGCTAGTTCGGCCGGGCCCGCGTGGTCGGCGGGGTGGCTGGTGATCCCGAGTTGCGCAGCGGTCGCCGGATGCCGTCTTCCCGTCGTGAGCTGCTGCGCTGGCAGTTCGACCTGACCTGGTCGCTGTTCGAATACCACCTGACGGAGTGGTTGACCGTACTGGACCCGCCTCGTCCTGACCGATGCCCGGACCGTCCGAGCCGTGCCGTGCCCGAAGCTGAGGGCAGGTGGCCTACAGCGGGGGCCCTGTCGAGCTGAACCGTCTGTGCTCTCAGCTCGACAGCGTCCGCGCTCCACTGCCCCTGCCCCTGCGGACCGCGCATCGGACCAACCATGAGAGCACTCCGACCTCGTACGCCGCACACGCCTCAGCGGTGGGCGAAGACGAACCCGCCCTCGACCTCCGGTTCCGGGTGGTGCACCAACTCGGCCTCGACGGCGAAGCCGGCCGCCGCCAGCCAGGCCGCGACCCGACCGGGTGGGCGGTAATGCACGTAGACGTTCATCGGGTGTCCGCCGTAGCCCTCCGTCTTGTGACGGCTGCCGTCCCCGGTCTGGAACCCGAGCAGCACCACCCCGCCCGGGCGCAGCACGCGACGGAACTCGGCGAGGACGCCGGGCACCTCGTCGTCGGGCACGTGGATCAGGGAGAACCACGCCAACAGCCCGGCCAGGGCTCCGTCCGGCAGGTCGAGACGGGTCATCGAGCCGACCTCGAAGTGCAGGCCGGGAAGGTCCCGTCGGGCCACGTCGATCATTCTGGGCGACAGGTCGACGCCGAACGCGTCCAGGCCGATGTCGCGTAGGTGGGCGGTGATCCGTCCCGGTCCGCAGCCGACGTCGCAGACCGGTCCGTTCGCCTGGGCGCGGACCAACTCGGCGAAGAGGGCGAGGATGCCCCGCTGGAACGGCTCACCGGCGAGAGCCCCGCGCAGCGCGTCGGCGTAGTCGGCCGCCACGGTGTCGTAGGAGGTTCGGGTGTCGTCAAGCCAGCCGGGTACGCCCATGGGCGCCACGATAGGGGCGGTCAGTCGTGTTCGGGGGCACCGGTCACCCGGTGGGAGGCGGCGTGCAGCGTCTCCGCGACCAGTCGGCGTACGTGGCCGTCGCGGGCGCGGTAGAGGGCCCGTCGGCCGTCCCGGCGTACGCTGACCAGCCCGGCGAGGCGGAGTTTGCCGAGGTGCTGGGAGACCGCCGGGCGGGCCGCACCGACTGCCGTGACCAGTGAACCGACGTCGTGTTCGCCCGCGCTGAGCAGCCACATCAGGCGAAGGCGGGTGCCGTCGGCGAGCATCCGCAGCATCTGCACGGCCGCCTCGACCTCACCGTCGCCAGGGACGGGTTGTTGCCGCTCACTGGCTCCTGCAACGTTGTCGCGTGCGTACATGAGCACATATTATCGCCGGGACCACAGGCCCCGCTCTCCTCGGGGGGACACGTGACCCAGGGCCGGCACGACCATCACCACCACGACGACCATCACCGCCACGACGATCACCACGACCACGGCAGCCCCGGCCGGTGGCACCGGCTGCGGCACGCGGCCGTACCGCACTCGCACGACTCGCGTACCCGGGTGGACCCGGCGCTGGAGACCTCCCGCGAGGGACTGCGGGCACTGTGGATCTCGCTGGTCGCGCTCGGAATCACCGCCGCCGCCCAGGCGGTCATCGTGGCGTACTCCGGCTCGGTGGCGCTGCTCGGCGACACCCTGCACAACGTCACCGACGCGCTGACCGCCGTCCCGCTCGCCATCGCCTTCCTGCTCGGACGGAAGGCGGCCACCCGCAGCTACACGTACGGGTACGGGCGGGCCGAGGACATCGCCGGCATCATCATCGTCGCGGCCATCGCCGCGTCGGCTGTCGCGGCCGCGTGGACCGCGATCGACCGGCTGCTGCATCCCAGCGACATGAGCCACATCCCCTGGGTGGCCGGTGCCGGTGTCGTCGGGTTCGTCGGCAACGAGCTGGTCGCCCGTTACCGCATCCGGGTCGGTCGGCGGATCGGATCGGCCGCCCTGGTCGCCGACGGCCTGCACGCCCGCACCGACGGCTACACCTCGCTGGCCGTGGTCGCGGCGGCGGGCGGTGCCGCCCTCGGCTGGCGCTGGGCCGACCCCGTGGTCGGTCTCGCCATCGCCGTCGCCATCACCGTCGTGCTCGTCGACGCCGGGCGGCAGATCTACCGCCGGCTGATGGATGCGGTCGACCCGACGCTCGTGGACCGGGCCGAGCGCACGCTGCGCGACGTGGACGGCGTCCGGGACGTGAGTGCGGTACGCCTGCGGTGGATCGGCCACCGCCTGCACGCCGAGGCGGACCTGGTCGTCGACGCCGGCCTCAGCCTCGTCGCCGCGCACGAGATCGCCGCCGACGCGGAGCACCGCCTGACCCACGCGGTGCCCCGGCTGACCAGCGCGACCGTGCACACCGACCCGGACAGCCACCCGGGCGGGCACCACCACGCCGACCTCTCCCACCGGCGACGGCAGCCGGCCGGCTGACCCGAACCGACATCACGACGCTATGTGATTGTGCGGAGACTCTGGGCAAGGTATCGGTCAGGCGACGTGGTTCGGTGGGGGCCCGCCCTCGTCGCCCGGGGGCCGCCGTCGGGCGGGCGCCACCCCCCGCCGACGGAGGAGGATCTGCCGTGCCCGCGACCAGAGCGGCGAACGTCGCACCCACCGCACACTGCCGGGACCACGTGGCGTCCCGCCCCACCTGGCGGTGCCGAGCCTGCGGGACCGCTTGGCCGTGCGGACGCGCGAAGCGGGATCTGCTCGCCGAGTACGGCACCCGCCGCACCGATCTGCTGGTCTATCTGGCGACCCTCTGGGAGGAGGCGCTCGGGCACCTCACCGAGCGGCACCCCGGGACCGATCCGGCCGAGTCGCACGAGCGATTCCTCGGCTGGCTGCCACCCCGGCCGCCCTCTCGCTGACCGCCGCGCCGTCCGACCTGGACGGACCACGCGCCGGCCGCAATTGGCAGGAGTCTTGACAGTTACGGGTCACATCGACAGACTTGATCGTGAGAGCGCTCTCTTGGCCGAACTCCCGACGATGCCCCCGCATCGTCCCACCCCCATAGGAGGAGTCCCATGCCACGAGCGCCACGCGTCCTGCGCGCGGCCCTGGCCGCCGTCCTGGTCGCCGGTCTCGCCCCACTCGCCGCCCCGCCGGCCGCACTCGCCGCCGACACCGCCGGCACCCCCACCGCCGACACCTCGGTCACCGGCCTCGCGCCGGAAATGGTCCGCGCGATGCGCCGCGACCTCGGATTGACCGACGCGCAGGTGCTGACCCGGCTCCGCGTCGAAGCCGGTGCCGCCACCGTCGAGCGCCGTCTGCGAGCACGACTCGGTACGGCCTTCGCCGGTGCCTGGATCCCGTCCGGCGGAACGCGGCTGACCGTGGCCGTCACCGACCCATCGCTGGCCGCCGCCGTACGTGCCGAAGGTGCCGAGGTGACCACCGCCGCCCGCAGCGAGTCCACCCTGGACGGTGTCAAGCGGACGCTCGACCGGCACGCCGGCAAGGCGCCACCGGACGCCGTGCACGGCTGGGCGGTCGACGTGACGACCAACCGGATCGTGGTGACCGCAGGCCGGGGCGCGACCGCCGAGGCCGCCGCCTTCGTCAAGGCCAGCGGCGTCGACGCGGGCCTGGTCCGGATCGTCGAGTCCGCCGAGGCACCCCGGATCAACTACGACATCCGGGGCGGGGACCAGTACGTCATCAACGGCAACACGCTCTGCTCGGTCGGTTTCGCGGTGCACGGGGGCTTCGTCACCGCCGGCCACTGCGGCCGGGTCGGCAGCCCGACCCTCGGCTACAACAACGTCTCCCAGGGCACCTTCGCCGGCTCGACGTTCCCCGGCCGCGACTACGGCTGGGTCCGGACCAACAGCAACTGGACCCCGCAGCCGTGGGTGAACAACTACTCCGGCGGCAACGTGTCGGTGGCCGGCTCCCAGGACGCCGCAATCGGCAGCTCGGTGTGCCGGTCCGGTCGGACCACCGGCTGGCGGTGCGGCACGCTGCTGGGTCGCAACCAGACGATCAACTACTCGCAGGGCGCCGTGCACGGCCTGACCCGCACCAACGCCTGCGCCCAGGGCGGCGACTCGGGTGGTGCCTGGCTCAGCGGCAACCAGGCGCAGGGCGTCACCTCCGGCGGCTGGGGCAACTGCTCCACCGGCGGGGAGACCTGGTTCCAGCCGGTCAACGAGATCCTCGGCGTGTACGGGCTCACGCTGGTCACCACCGGCGGTGGCAGCGGAAGCCGGCTGATCAGCAACTGGAACAACAAGTGCATCGACGTGCCGAACTCGAACTTCTCCGACGGCGTACCGCTGCAGACCTGGAACTGCAACGGCACGGCGGCGCAGTCGTGGAGCTTCGTCAACGGCACGCTGCGTACCCAGAACAACATGTGCATGGACGTGGCCTGGGGTTCCCGGGACAACGGCGCGGTGATCCAGATCGCGACCTGTAGCGGCAACCCGGCCCAGCAGTTCGTCCTCTCCGCCGCGGGTGACCTGGTCAACCCGCAGGCGAACAAGTGCGTCGACATCAGTGGCTGGGTCAACGCCGACGGCGCCCGCCTGGCCCTCTGGGAGTGCCTCGGCGGCGCGAACCAGAAGTGGCGGCGCGGCTGAGACACGGCACCGGAATGTTAGGAAGGGTCCCCTGCTATCGCCTGGTGTATAGCAGGGGACCCTTCCTAACAACTACAACGGCAACTATTACGACGACGGCGCGGCCCCGTTGTCGTTGAACCGGAAGCTGTCGAACGGGGCGGCGTCACCCAGCTCCTCCATGATCAGGCCGTTGTTCTGCGAGTTCCGCAGGAACGCCGAGTTGTTGCTGATCAGGAAGGTCTCCGCGTTCTCCGGGTTCGGCGCGATGGTGAAGATCTGACGCGGCTCGCTCTCCTTGCACTCGGCGCCCTGCACCACCAGCGGCTGCGAGTTGCCCGGGTTCTGCACCTGCCAGCAGACCGGCTCGCCGGTGCCGGGACCGCCACCGGCACCCCGGTACGACTTGATCAGGAACGTCTGCCCGTCGACCGGGGTCGGTACGAACAACTGCCGACCCTCGTCGCCGTCGACCTCGGCCAGCCGCTGGTCGGTCAACGACAGCCCCGACTCGAACCCGTCGACCCGGGTGATGGTGACCTGGCGGTCGCCGGACAGTACCGGCGGGTTGGCGGTGGTCGGCGACGGCGACGCCTCCGTCGGAGTGGGCGCGGCGGAGGTCGCGCTGGCGGCCGGCGTGCCCGTGACGTCGGGTGTGGCGGCGGCGTCCGGAGTGGCGTCACCGCACGCCGCTGTCGAGACGGCCAACGCCACCACGCCCGCACCGGCAAGCCACCTACGCATCGACATCATCCGCTCCTCCTCCGGCGGCGGGGATTCCCGGTCGGGAGACCGGCGCACCATCCTCGCCACGGTCGCTGAAGATCGACGTACCCCGGGTGTCGGCGCGATATGCAAGGACGCGGCAACGGGGTGGATTTCCGACAAAGGTCGTAGGTCGAATGCCGCCCTGCGCCAGATGGCACCACGCCCTCGTTCCCGCAGGCTTTTCCCAGGCACCGGGTGACGCCGCACGGACCCCTCCGGACACCCGATCGGCCTGGAAGGCAGCAGCCCGACATGTCTCGCCACGATCCTGCCCGGTCCCGGGCGTCCCGCCTGCGTCGACTCGGCGCAGCCCTGGTCGCGACGGTCGCCGTCGCCACCGCCGCCGGGTGCGGCGCCGCACCGACCGCCCGGTCCGTTCCCACGCCACCCGCTCCCGGCGCACCGGCCGACCCGGCCGCGCTGAACGCCGCCGACGTCGACGCCTGGCTCGACGGCCTGCTGCCCGCCGCGCTCCAGCGGACCGGCATTCCCGGCGCCACCGTCGCCGTCGTCCGCGACGGCGAGATCCTCACCGCCCGCGGTTACGGCCACGCGGACACCGGCTCCGGCACGAGCCAGCCCGTACCGGTCGACCCGGACCGGCACCTGTTCCGAGTCGGCTCGGTGGCGAAGCTGGTCACCGCCGTCGCGGTGCTCCAGCTCGTGCAGGGCGGCGACCTGGAACTCGACGCCGACGTCGACGAGTACCTGGACTTCACCGTGCCCCGCCGCTACGACGAGCCGGTCACCCTGCGGCACCTGTTGACCCACACCGCCGGATTCGAGGAGCGGGTCGCCGGCCTGATCGGCTCCGACGGCAACAGCCCGGACCTGCGCACGGTGCTGGCCACCGACCCGCCGGAGCAGATCTACCGGCCGGGTACGACACCCGCGTACTCCAACTACAGCAACGCCCTGGCCGGGTACGTCGTCGAACGCGTCAGCGGCACGCCGTTCGAGGAGTACGTCGACCGCAACGTGCTGGCCCGGGCCGGCATGGCGTCGTCGACGTTCGCGCAGCCACTGCCGCAGGCTTTGGCCGATCGGGTGGCGAAGGGGTACGACGCCGCCGGTGTCGCCGGCCCGTTCGAGATCGTCGGCACCGTCCCGGCGGGCGCGTTGAGCGCACCCGCCACCGACATGGCCCGCTTCATGTCGGCGCTGACCGGCGAGACGGTCGGCGAGGGTCCGCTGCTCGACCCGCCGACCCGCGAGTTGATGCAGCGGCCCGCGCTCGACGCCACCTCGCTCGGCACCCTCGCGGACGGCCCCCGGATGACGCTCGGGCTGTTCGACGAGAGCCGTAACGGCCGACGCATCCTCGGTCACGGCGGCGACACCAAGTACTTCCACTCGCACCTGCAGATCTACCCGCAGGAACGGGCCGGCATCTTCGTTTCGCTCAACGGCGGCGGCCGGGGCGGATTCGACAGCCACGAGCTGCGTCAGGCGGTGGTCAACGGCTTCGCCGACCGCTACTTCCCGGCCACGTCGGACCAGCCGACGGGCGTTGACGCGGAGACCAGTGCCGCACACGCCGCCGCTGCGGTCGGCACGTACGCCGACTCGCGTCGGATCGACAGCAACTTCCTGACCACCATCGGTCTGGTCGGCCGGACCACGGTCAGCGTCGCCGACGACAACCGGCTGCTGTTCGAGCCGGGCCCGCTGTCGGCCACCCCGGCGCTGTACGAGGAGGTGGCCCCCTGGGTCTGGCGCGAGGTGGGCGGGCAGCGCACGATCGCCATGCGGGCCACCGACGACCGGGTGACGGCGATCAGTTACGACTCCGCGTTCACCCTGCTGCCGGTCGAGCCGGCACGGGCCACGGCGGTGGTCGCACCGGTGCTCGGCGTCTCCGTCCTGGTGCTGGCGCTGACGGTGCTCTCCTGGCCGTTCGGTGCCCTGGTCCGGCGGGTCCTCGGTCGACCCCGTCGCGACCGGGCCGGACGTACCGCCCGGGTGCTCAGCCGCGTCGCGGTCGCCGGGGCGCTGCTCGCGCTGACCGGCTGGGCGGTGAGCGTGGTGACCGTCATGGGGTTGCAGGACGTCTCCGCCGCCTCGTTGCGCACCATCCAGGCGCTCCAGCTGATCGGCCTGCTCGGGGTGCTGCCCGCAGGGCTGCGGCTGGTCGACGACGTACGGCGTCGCGTCGGCTGGCACCGGGTCACTGCCAGTGCCCTGGTCCTGCTGGCGCTGGCCGGTACGGGTTGGTTCGCCGTCGAGTTCATGTTGCTCGCGCCTAACATCTCCTACTGACGCGTCGATCCGGGACGGAGCGGAGCAAGGATGTCCACCGCATGAGCACCCACCCTGATCCGCAGACCGAGGCGGCTCCCCGGTCTCCCCGGCTGACCAGGCGGCTCGACGAACAGCTCACCCGGCTCGGCGTGACCGGCCGGTTCGCCCGGGACCTCCTGCTCGCGGCGGCGGTCACCATGGTCACCGTGCTGCTGCTGGCGATGCTGCTCTGGGTCGTTGCACCGGCGGAGGAGCTCTCCGTCGGCCCGGGGCGGGCCGGGCCGCTGCTCGTGCTCTGCGGCGTGCAGGCGATGCTGCTCTGCCTGCGCCGGGTCCGTCCGCTGCTCTGTCTCGCCCTGGTCGTCGCCCTACAACTGGTGGTCGTCGGGCTGTCCCTGCCGGACATGTCGATCCGGGGCATCGCGCCGTTCGTCGCCGCGTACACCGTCGGCACGCTGCGGCCGGTGCGGACGGCGCTGCTGATCGCGGGGGTCGCCACGCTGGCGGAGACGGCCGGCGCGGTGGTCGCCACCGCCGTCCTCGCCGCCCCCGACCTGCTCCTCGCCACGCTCGGCAGCCTCACCGCAGGCGCGCTGACCTACCTCGGGGCGGCCTTCGTCGGCGGTTACGTCGCCACCAACCGGCGCTACGTCGAGCTGGTCCGGGTACGCGCCGACGAGGCGGTCCGGGCGCAGCAGGCAGGCGTGCAGGCGGCCATCGGTGCGGAGCGGTCCCGGATGGCGCGGGAACTGCACGACGTGGCCGCCCACCACCTCTCCGGCATGGTGGTGCAGGCGGCGGCGGTGGAGCGACTGATCGACCGCGACCCGGCGGCGGCCCGCGCCGGGGTGGCCTGGATCCGCGCCCAGGGCAAGCAGACCCTGGACAACCTGCGGTTGGTGGTGGGGGTGCTGCGCGGACGGACCGGGTCGGACGCGGGCGACGGCGCCGTCCCGGTGCCCGGCCTGGCCGTCCTCGACGACCTGGTCCGCACCGCCGGTGACCTCGGCGGCCCGGTCGAGTTCGTGCGGGAGGGGCAGCCGCGCGAGGTGCCGCCGATCGCCGACGTGGCGCTCTACCGGGTGGCGCAGGAGTCGCTCTCCAACGCCCGCCAGCACGCCGCCGGCGCCCCGGTCCGGGTGGCCCTGCGCTACCTCGACCGCCGGGTGACGCTCGAGGTGCGCAACGACCCGCCGTCCCGGCGGCCCGAGCCGGCGCCCCGCGCCACCGGCGGCGTGGGCCTGGTGGGCATGCGGGAACGCGCACAGCTCATCGGCGCCGAGTTCACCGCCGGTCCGACCGCCGACGGCGGCTGGTCGGTCACCGTGAGCCTGCCGACCGCACCGCAGGCCGCGCGCGCCGCGACGGCGACCGCGAAGGGGGAACCGACATGATCAGGGTGATGCTCGTCGACGACCAGGCGGTGGTGCGGACCGGGTTCCGGGTCATCCTGGAGCAGGCCGGGGACATCGAGGTGGTGGCCGAGGCGTCGAACGGCGACGCGGCGGTCGACCTGGCCCGCCGCCACCGGCCGGACGTGATCTGCATGGATGTCCGGATGCCCGGCGGCGACGGGCTCACCGCCACCCGCCGGATCGTCGGCGAGGCCACCGAGACGCCGCCCGCCGTGCTCGTGGTGACCACGTTCGACCTCGACGAGTACGTCTTCGGCGCGCTGGAGTCCGGTGCCAGCGGGTTCATCCTCAAGGACTGCGAACCCGAGGAGCTGATCGAGGCGGTCCGCCGCCTGGCCGGCGGGTACGGGCTCGTCGACCAGGCGGTCACCCGCCGGGTGATCAGCGAGTTCGCCCGCCGTACCGCCGCACCGCGTACCGACGCGGTGGCCGCGCACCAGCTCACCGCACGGGAGGCCGAGATCGTCGGGCTGCTCGCCCAGGGTCTGTCGAACGTGGAGATCGCCGCCGAGCTGTTCATCGAGACGAGCACCGTCAAGTCGCACCTCGGTCGGGCGATGGCCAAGATCGGCGTACGGGACCGGTTGCAGACGGTGGTCTGGGCGTACCAGAACGGCGTGGTGCCGCGCTGACCCACCGACGGTGTGACGCGCACGGCCAGCGCATTGACATCCGGGGATCGTCCGGGGAAAGATCCTCAGCGTGCGAAGCGCCTATCTGACCAAGCGAGGTCACATCGACCTCCTGCGCGTCGCCAGCGCTGCCTGTCGACCCTGCCGCTGACGCCGGGTCCCCCTTCCGCCCGTCGCGGGCGTCGCCATCCGCGTTAGGTCTCCGGCCCTACCGTCGCGCCCGTCACCGGCACCGCTCCATCCCGACAGGAGAGCTGTCCATCGTGCACAAAACGTCCATACGTCTGGCCACCGCCGGGCTCGCCCTCACCCTGCTCGGCACGACGGCCTGGGCCGCACCGGCGAACGCCTCGGCGTTGCCGGCGGTACCGCCGTCCGCGCCCGGCCTGCACGAGATCGCCGGCTACCCCCGGCAGAACGTGCTGCCGGTCTGGCCGGACAACCCCGCCGACGCCTCCATCCCGATCGGCGTCATCCCCTACGACGAGATCGCCCCGAAGCTGAACGCCCTGCAGGCCGCGAGCGACCGGGTCTCCGCCCGGGTGGCCGGCCGGTCCAGCGGCGGCCACGACCTGTACGCGGTCGTCGTCACCGCCCCGGAGTCCCGGAAGGAGGCCCGCCAGCAGGAGGAGTGGAAGCGCCTGATCGAGGAGGACCCGGTCCGGGCCCGCACCGACCGCAAGCTGCTGGCCGGGTACAAGACGCCGCTGTTCGTCAACGCCAACATCCACGGCAACGAGTGGGAGGGCACCGACGCGGCGCTGCGGGTCATCGAGGAGTACGCCACCAGCACCGATCCCGAGGTGGCGACGCTGCTGGAGCGCAACCGGCTGATCGTCAACGTCACCGCCAACCCGACCGGCCGGATCTCCGGCACCCGGGCCAACGCGAACGGTTACGACCTCAACCGGGACCTCACCATCGTCTCGCAGCCCGAGACGAACCTGATCCGCGAACTCACCATCGACACCAAGCCGATCATCACGCTCGACCTGCACGGTTACGTCAACCCGACGCTGCTGCACCCGAGCACCCCGCCGCACAACGTCAACAACGAGTACGACCTGTTCATCAAGCACGCCCTGCCGAACGCGCTGGGCATCGAGAGGGACCTGCGGGCGCTCGGTCACCCCGAGACGCAGCGGGCCCGGATCCCGTTCCGGGACGACGCTCCCGGCGTGTGGGACGACTTCCCGCCGATCTACGTGCCGTCGTTCGCGCTGTTGCAGAGCAGCATCCCGTACACGATCGAGGCGCCGCTCAACCCGCGTGGCGCGAACCTGACGCCGGAGGAGCGCCTCCGCCGATCCGCCATCAACACCGACGTGCACGAGGTGGCGATCAAGTCCTCGTTGCAGTACATCCAGGACAACCGCGCCCAGGTGCTGTTCGACCAGGCGGAGGTGTACCGGCGCGGGTGGGCCGGTGAGCCGCTACGCGACATCCCCGACGACTTCGTGCCGGGTTGGGGTCCGGAGGACAACTACAACACCGTCTTTCCCCGGGCGTACGTCATCCCGACCGGTCCCGGACAGCGTTCCGAGCCGGCCGCCGCACGCCTGGTCGACCTGCTGATCGGCAGCGGCGGTCGGGTGTGGAAGGCGAAGCACTCCTTCCGCGCCGACGGCCGCAGCTACCCCGCCGGTTCGTACGTGGTCGACCTGCACCAGCCCAAGCGCGGCCTGGTCAACTCGTTGCTCGAACCGGGCATCGACCTGACCGACCGGGTGGACGACCTGTACGCCGGCCCGGCCGCGTGGAGTCAGGGGTTGACCTGGGGCGCCACCGTCGACACGCTCTGGGACAAGAAGTTGCCGACGGTGCAGTTGACCCGGGTCTACGACGGGGTGGCCCAGGGCACGCTACCGCCGGCCAGTGCCGATCTCCGGCTGGACATCCAGGACGCCGCCGACCTGCTCGTGGTCAACTCGCTGGTCCGCAAGGGACTGCGGGTGTACCGGTCGGCCGACGGATCGGTGGTGGTGCCGTCCACCCCGGGCAGCCGCAAGCTTCTCCAGGAGGCGGTGCGGACGCACGGTGTCACGTTCGAGCGGGCTCCGGCCCGCTGGCAGGGCACCCCGGTGGGTGAGATCGTCGTCGGGTACCTGGGCGGCGTGGAGCAGCGCGACACGGTGGCCGCCCTCGGTTTCGAGGCGCGGGCGGTGACCGCCGCGACGCTGGCCGGCACGCTGACCGACGAGGTCGACGTGCTGCTGGTGGCGAGCAACCTGAACGTGGCGACGCTGACGACGGAGAACCGGGCCGCGCTGGACGCGTTCCTGGCGCGGGGCGGCGGCGTCGTCGGTCTCGGCACCGCCGGGGCGAACTTCGGCAACGCCACCGCCCTGCTGAGCGTCACCGCGACCGCCGGACCGTCGCTGGCCAGCGGGGTGGCGAACGTGGTCAACCGGGGTGGTCCGGTGAGCACCGACGCCAGTCCGTACACCTTCATCAGCCAGCCGGTCTGGTTCACCGACCTCGGTGCCGGGGTGACCGTGGAGCAGTCGTACGCCGCCGATCCGCTGCTCGCCGGCTGGTGGGCGACCACCGGGGCGAACGGGCAGTCCGCCGCGGCGAACCAGGCCAGCATCGTCCGGAGCGTGAGCCCCGGCGGCAACGGTGTGGTGCTCTTCGGCAGCAACCCGACGTTCCGGCTGCACCCGAAGGGGCTCCAGCCGCAGTTGGGCCGGGCTCTGCTCTGGGCGGCACAACCGTGAGTTGATCCGTCCGTCAGTGTGCGGGCCCGCAGCGTCCACCGCTGCGGGCCCGTTCCCGTTCCGGCCTGACCGGACGCCGGGACCGGCAGCCGCCTGCTCCGCACCGTCGACCAGCAGGCCAGCGGCGGTCAGCTGACGAAGTCGCCGACCGCCCGCCCCAACTGGGTCAGGCCCGGTTCCTCGACGGGCAGGTGTCCGGCCCGCTCCAGCAGCACGAGCCGCTTGTCGGCGGCGATGCGGTCGAAGAACGCGCGGCTGAGCGCGACCGGCGTCCACCGGTCGTCCGCCGGGTGCGTCATCAGCACCGGGCAGGCGGTGAACGCCTCCGGCTCCACCGGCGGGGCGGAGGTGAGGAAGGTCCGCAGGAAGCGGAGCGGAACCCGGTTGCCGCCCCCGGAGGGATCGGCGGCGACCAGCGCGGTGAGGGCCGCGTTGTTGCTCATCGCGCCCATGTTCGCGATCCAGCGCATCGGTATCCGCCAGGCGTCGAACGGCCGGACCGGGCCGAGCAGGGACGGATCGAGGCGGCCCATGGCCGGCAGGCGGGTCATCCGCATCCGCGCGGTGACGTCGCGCGGGTCCAGCAGGCAGGTGACGACCAGGCCGGCGACGTCGACGGTGGCGGCGACCGAGTACGCCAGCATGCCGCCCATGCTGGCACCGAGGAGGAAGACGGGACGGCCGTCGCGGGCCCCTTCCGCCGCCACGAGGTCGGCGACGCAGTCGATCCACTCCGGGTACGCCACCGGCCGGTCACCGCGGGTCAGCCCGTAGCCGGGCAGGTCCGGGGCGAGCACCTCCACCGGGGCGAGGCGGGCCAGCATCCGCGCGTACGGGGCGAGCATCCGCCCGTACCCACCGGCGCCGTGCAGCAGGAGGAGCTTCACCGGGGCGTCCGGGGCGGCGAGCCGGTCAAGGTGCACGTCCAGCCCCCGCCAGCGCCACCACTCCTCGGCCGGTGCGTCGTCGAGGTCGCTGCGCAGCCCCGCCGGATAAAAGCGCTGGTAGTCGAGCCACCGGGTGACCTCCTGGTACGTACGCCTAGTGGGTTCCACACTCCACCTTTCATCGTTTTACCTGCTCAGCACTATGATATGAGGATTACCTCGCTTTTTTTACTCGCGTTTGGAGTCGCTCCGTGCCACCCCGGCCCGCACCGCATCAGCCCAGGAAGACGCCCCGGCAGCAGCGCGCCTGGCAGACCCGTCGACGCATCCTCGACGCGGCGGCTCGCATTTTCGCCGAGTACGGCCACGCCGCCGGCACCACCGACCGGATCGCGGCGCAGGCGCGCCTCTCGGTGGGCTCGCTGTACCAGTACTTCCCCAACAAGGATTCGATCCTGTTGACCCTGGCACTGGAGCACGTCGACGAGACCACCCAGGCGGTGCGGGTCAGCCTCGCCGGTCTCCCTGACGGCCCCGTCCCGCTGCACCGGTGGCTCCCGGCGGTGGTCCGCGCCTGCGCCGAGCTGCACACCCGCGACCCGCGCCTGCACCGAGTGCTGTTCGAGGAGTCACCGCGCCCGCCCGAGCTGCTGGCCCGCTTTCACGAGGCCGAAGGCGAGGCGGTGGCCGCCGTCGGGTCGCTGCTGCGCCGGGACCCCGACCTGGCACCGGCCGACCCGGAGCGCAGCGCCCGGGTCGTGGTCGCGGTCGTCGAGTCGCTGGTGCACCGGTTCGTCGCCCAGCAGCCGGACCGGATCGACGAGCCGGAGCTGACCGACGAGATCGTCGCGGTGGTGACCGGTTACCTGAGCCGCACGACCGTGAGCTGACCCGACCGTCGCGGCCGGAGGGGGAAGGCGGCCCGGTTCAGCGGCCCGGACCGTCACCGAGCAGCCGGAGCGCGTTGCCTCCGGCGACCAGCCGGGTGTCGGCCTCGTCCAGTCCGGCCCGCGCCAGCGCCGACTCGACCCGGGCGCGGTTGGTGGCGCGCGGGCCGATCGGCCAGTCCCCGCCGACCAGCACGTGGTCGGCACCGAGCAGGTCGGTGGCGAACCTGATGGCGGCCGGCGCGAACCCCATCGTGTCGAGATAGACGTGCGCGCGCTGCGACGCGGGCGCCGCCGATGTCAGGACCTCTCCCCCGTCGGTGGCGGCGGCCAGGGACAGCCCGGCGACCCCGAGCATCGGGAAGACCACGTGCAGCCCGGGCAGGTCGGCCAGCACGCCGTCGACCAGCAGCGACAGCAGCGCGGCGGCGTTGATGGTGCCCCGTGCCAGCGAGGTGCCGAACCGGCCGAGACCGGCGAAGGCGGTGGTCATCGCCACCGGGCTGATCGGGTGCGCGAAGACGGGTACGCCGAGTTCCGCCGCGACGGCCAGGGTGGGGCGGGCGGCCTTCGCGCCGAGCAGGAGCCCGTCGGTGGCGCAGTCCACGACCAGCCCGGACAACCCGAGGTCCCGTACGGCGCGGACCGCCTCATCGGCGGCCGGGTCACCGGCGAAGGCGTCGACGGTGGCCAGGCCCCGGAGGCGGTCCGGTGAGCTCGCCACCGCCTCGGCGAGGTGGTCGTTGAGACGCCGCAGGTCGTCCGGGCGGGTGCGTTCGCCGTGCGCGGTCACCAGCGCCGGTGGCGCGCTGAGCACCCGCAGGTCGATGCCGTGCCGACCGCCCTCGGCCAGCAGCCCCTCCAGGTCGGCGATCCGGCGGGCCAGCCCGCGCCAGCGTTCGGCCAGCTCGGGCGCGGCGTGCCGGGGCGGCAGCGCCGGATAGGCCGGACAGGCGTAGTGGGTGTGGAAGTCGGCGACGAACAGCGGCGGCATCAGACCTCGATGAAGGTGTACGTGAAGCCGCGCTCGGCCCGGTGCACGTATCCGGCGGCGGGGAACGGGAAGTGCGTCGGCACCAGCAGGTCACCGGAGTCGGCGGCCCGTTCCAGCAGGCGGCGGCGCTGGTCGGCGGAGTCGCCCGGCACCACGCAGTACCGGATGCTCCACTCGGGACGTTCCAGTTGCACGCCGTGGTGCAGCATGTCCCCGGCGAACAGGGCGCGTCGGCCGGCGGACTCGACCACCAGATAGACGTTGCCGGGGGTGTGCCCGAACGCGGGTACGAGGTGGATCTCCGGCGTCAGCACGTGGTCGGCCGGCACCAGGTCGAGCACACCGGCGTCGCGCAGCGGCAGGATGCTGTCCGCGAGGTAGTCGCCGGTACGCCGCAGCGCCGCCGTGCCCTGCGGGCCGGTCCACCAGTCGAACTCCTCCCGGACCACCAGGTAGCGGGCGTTCGGGAAGGTCGGCACCCAGCCGCCGGAGCCGTCGGCGCTGGTGGCGAAGCCGACGTGGTCGACGTGCAGGTGGGTGAAGACCACCGTGTCGACGTCGTCGAGGCTGACCCCGGCACGGGCGAACTGCTCCAGGAACGGCCGGTCGGCGCGGTCGAAGACGCCGCCGTTGCGGGGTTTGCCGTTGCCGCCACCGGCGTCGACCAGGATCAGCCGGTCCTTGGTCCGGAGCAGGTGGGCCTCCTGGTTGAGCACGATCCGCCCGTCGCGGGTGAACGGCTCGGCGGTGTAGAAGGCGCCGTCGGTCCAGGACTCGGTCTCCAGTTGCGGGAAGAAGTCCGTCGGGAGCGGGAGGTAGTCGACCTCGCGGATCGGGAAGACCTCGACCTCGCCGACGGGGAAGGACCAGAGCGGGCCCTCTCCGCCGCCGGTGTCCTGCCAGCGCGGTGCGGTCTCCGGGGACTGCTCACTCATCGGGTCACCTCGTGTGCTCGCGGGGTTTCGGGTTCGGGTGCGCGGCGGACCCGCGCATAGACCTGGGCGCGCAGTTCGCCGAAGCGGGGCGAGGAACGGGTGCCGAGCTGGTCGCGGTCCGCCGGCAGGTCGACCGGGAACTCGGCGACGACGCCGGTCGGGGCGGCACCGAGGACGACGACCCGCTGGCCGAGGTACACCGCCTCGTCGATGTCGTGGGTGACGAACAGGACGGTCATCGCGTACCGCCGCCAGAGCGTGGCCAGCAGGTCCTCCAGGTCACCGCGGGTCTGGGCGTCGACCGCGGAGAACGGCTCGTCCATCAACAGCAGCCGGGGCCGGTACGCGATCGCGCGAGCGATGGCGACCCGTTGCTGCATGCCGCCGGAGAGCTGCCACGGGTACGCCCGTGCCGTCTGGGCCAGCCCGACCGCGTCGAGCGCCTCGGCGACCAGGTCCCGGCGTTCGGCGCGACCGAGCCCCCGGTGCCGCAGCGGCAGCTCGACGTTCTGCTGCACCGTCTTCCAGGCGAACAGGCTGCGGCCGTACTCCTGGAAGACCACGCCCAGGTCGGCCGGCGGCTCGGTCACCCGCTGCCCGGCCAGGTACACCTCGCCGGTCGAGGCGGGCAGCAGCCCGGCGACGATCTTCAACAGCGTGGTCTTGCCGCAGCCGGACGGCCCGACGACGGTGACGAACTCGCCGTCGCCGACCGTGAGGCTCACCCCGGCCAGGGCGTCCACGGTGCGTTCCCGGGCCCGGTACGACTTGCCCAGCGCGTCGATCCGCAGCAGGTCGGGTCCGACGGTCACGATGACTCCTCTCGTCCGGTGGCGCCTCGGTGCCACCGCAGGACACGCCGCTCGACCAGCTCGAAGACCTTCGCGAGGGCGAAGCCGAGCAGGCCGAGCAGGAGCACGCCGCTCCACATCTGCGGGATGGCGAAGGTGCGCTGGAACCGGATCACGGTGAAGCCCAGGCCGTCGGTGCTCATCAGCATCTCGCTGACCACCATGACGATGAGCGAGATGCCCAGCGCCTGGCGGGCACCGGCGAAGACCTGCGGGCTCGCGGCGCGCAGGATCAGGCCGTGCCGGGTCCAGCTCGGCAGCCGGTACGCGGCGGCGGTCTCCAGGTGGACCTGGTCCACGGCGCGGACGCCGTCGGCGGTGTTCAGCAGGATCGGCCAGACCGCACCGAGCACGATGACGATCAGTTTCGTGGCGTCGCCGATGCCGACCGCGACCAGCAGCACCGGGATCATCACCGGGGCCGGGAGCACCCGGAAGTAGGCGAGGATCGGGCTGGTCAGTGCGCGTACCACCGACCAGCGGCCGACCACGTAGCCGATACCGACGCCGATCACCAGCGCGGCGGCGTAGCCGGTGGCGAGGCGGCGCAGGCTCGGCACCACGTCGCGGACGAAGACGTCGGAGAGCCAGACCTGACCGAACGCCTCGACGATGCGGCGCAGCGGCGGCAGGAAGATGTTGGTGCTGTCCGCGCTGAGCACCCACCAGAGGGTGAACAGCAGCACCGGCAGTCCCAGCGCGAATCCGACGGCGGAGGCACCCCGGGCCAGGCCGGTGAGCAGCGGGGCGGATCGTCGGCCGGTCATCCGGTCGCCACCTCCCGCCGGGTCGCCACGTGCCAGTGCAGCAGCCGGCGCTCGGCCAGGCGGGCACCGAGGTCGAGCAGGACCCCCACCGCGCCGGTCAGCAGCACCAGCGCGTACATGCCGGTGAACTCGCCGGACTCCTGGCTGCTCCAGATCAGCTCGCCGAGACCGGCGGCACCCATCACCAGGCCGCCGGTGATGGCCAGCGCGAGCGCCACCGAGACGATCAGCCGCAGCGCGGTGCCGAGGTACGGCAGCACCGTCGGCCAGGTCACGTGCACGACCCGGGCCAGCGGGCCCAGTCGCATGCTGCGGGCGGTGTCCACGGCCACCCGGTCCACGTCGCGCAGCCCGTACAGCACCTGGAACAGCACGATCCAGAAGCACGAGACCGCGACGAGCAGGACGGTGATCTGGGCGACGTCCAGCACCAGGACCAGCACCGGGATCAACACGATCGACGGGACCGGGCGCAGGAAGTCCAGGGTGGACGAGGTGACCCGCAGCAGCCACGGGACCGAGCCGATGGCGAAACCGACGACGATACCGGCGACCACCGCGATCACCAGGCCGGACGCGGCGGCCAGCAGGGTACGGCCGGTCGCGGTCCAGAACCGGGCCTCGGTGAGCAGGCGGAGCGCCTCCGGGGCGACGGCGGACAGCGGTGGCACGTGCAGCGGCGAGAAGAACGTGCGGGTCACCGCCTCGTACCCGGCCGCCGCGACCAGCAGCCCGACCACGCCGAGCAGCCGGCGACCGGCGACCGGGCCGCCGGCCGACCCCCGGGTGGGGGCCGGCGTGCGGCTGCTCGTGGTCACGGCAGGATCAGCTCGTCGAGGTTCGGCGTGGTGCTGATCAGACCGTCGCGTTGCGCGTACCCGGCCAGCTTCTCGGCGGCCTGCCGGCTCACCTCGTCCCGCCAGCCGGTGATGGTGATGGTGTTCGCCACCTCGGGGCTGATCTGGGTGAAGGTGGGGATCTTCGCGCGCACCTCGTCCTCGTGCTCGCGGGCGTACGCGTACGCCTCCCGGATCGCGTCGCGGAAGGCCGAGACGACCTCCGGGCGCTGCCCGATGTAGGTGCCCGAGGTGTACCAGGCGGAGACGGTCAGGTCCTCGGCCAGGTCGGTGAAGCCCCAGCCGACCGGCACCGCACCCTGCGCCTTGGCCGCCGACAGGAACGGCTCGACCACCCAGGCGCCGTCCACCCGCCCCTCGCTGATCGCGGCCGGGACCTGCGGGAACGGGATCTCGACCAGCTTCACCGAGTCGGAGTCGCCACCGGCGGTGCGGACCGACTCGCGGGCGGCGGCCGCGGCGATGTTGGTCAGGATGTTCACCGCCACCGTCTTGCCTTCGAGCTGCTGGGGGCTGGTGATGCCGGAGTCGCCGGCCACCACGAGCGCGCCGTAGTCCGCACCGGCCTTGCCGGTCGACGCGGACGCGGGCACCACCGCCTTGACGTCCAGCCCCTGCGTGCGCGCCACGATCAGCGTGGTGAGGTCGCCGGTGGCGAAGTCCACCTTGCCGGCCAGCACCGACGGCACCGAGGTCAGGTCGGAGGTCTGGGTGTCCACCTCGACCCGCAGGCCGTGCTTGGCGAAGATCCCGTTGTCCTGGGCGAGGTAGATCGGGGCGAGGTGTCCGAGCGGCGCGGAGGCCAGCCGGACCGTGGTCAGGCCGTCCGTGCCGCCGGCCGCGTCGGCGGAGTCGTCGGCGGCGGAGCAGGCCGCGAGGGCGCTGGTCAGCAGCGTGGCGGCGAGGATGCCGGCCAGGCCGCGACGAAGGGCGGGTGTGGCGGGTACGTGCCGGAGGGTCCGGGTGGTACGGAACATGGTCGGTCTCGATTCTCGGGGGGCTGACGGGGTCGGTCAGAAGCGCAGACGCAGGTCGAGGTCGCGGACGTGCTCCGGGAAGGGCACCGGTCCACCGAGGGGCTGGGCGGCGACGCTCGACACGGCCGCCTCCTCGATGGCCACCACCAGGCTCGCCGCGTGCTTCGCGTCGTCCCCGGCGACGAGCAGGCCGTGGTTGCCGAGCAGGACGCCGTACGTGTCGGGGTGGGCCCGGTAGGTGTCGGCGATGGCGCGGACCGCCTCGGCGGTGCCACGCGGTGCCCAGGGCGCGACCGGGACGTCCACGGCCTGACCGTGCACCAGCAACGCCTCGTACCGGGCGGGCAGGCTGGTCGCGGCGAGGGCGTAGCTGGTGGCGTAGGGCGAGTGGGTGTGGATGACGGCGGACACGTCCGGGCGGGTGCGGTACACGCCGACGTGCATGGTGAGGATGGCGGCCACCGACGGGCTGGGCGTGCCGAACAGCACCTCGCCGTCGAGGTTCACCACGACGACCTCGTCGTTGACGGTCCGCAGAGCGGGTACGCCGACCCGCAGGTCGTCGGCGGGCCACGGGCGCAGCAGCTCACCGGCGTTGATCGCGAGCAGGTCGTGGTGGCCCGGCAGCCGGACGCTGATGTTGCCGTGTCCGCTGGCGGACATCGCCGAGGCGGCGAAGATCCGGTTGATGCCGGTGGTCAGGTCGGTCCGGGCGGCGGCCAGTTCGTCGGCTCCGAACGGCGCGCCCCGCAGTGCCGAGGGGGTGGGGATGTGCTCAGTCATGACGTCACTGCCTTGTCGTAGTCGGGGTGCCGGTCGACGCACCGTGCGGCGGGCAGGCGGAAGCCGCGTCCGAGGTCGGACGCGTGCGTGTACCGGTGCGTGGGGGTGGATGCCTTCGCGCGGGCTCTCGGCGGTCTGCGGCCGGGTCAGCGGCAGGGACAGAGCGCGCTGCCGGTGCGACCGTAGTCGACCGCGCGGCGGGCGGTCAGCGGCGTTGGCATAACCCTAGTATGCCCCTAGGATTTGCAGGAGATCAAGCGGGTGAACGCTGTGACCTGCACCCCAGCCCCCACCATGCCCCGACTCCGGCCCGCCTCCGCCCCGCTCCCGCCCCGACAGGACCCCCCAGATGCCCAAAATCAACGTGTACCTGCCCGACGCGCTGGCCGAGCGGGTACGCCAGGCCCGGCTTCCGGTCTCGCGGATCTGCCAGACCGCGCTGACCCAGGCGCTCGACGGCGCCGACCGGTCCGCGCAGGACGCGGTGGCTGACCTCGCGCTGCCCGAGCCGGTCGACCTGGCACCGCCGCCCAACCACCACGTCGCGGCGATCCTGCGCCAGGCGTACGACGTCGCGGCGGCTCGCGGGTCGGCGGTCGTCGAACCGGTCGACCTGCTCCAGGCGTTCCTCGACGAGGGCGAGAGCCTGGTGCTGAACGCCGTCGAACTGCTCGGCTTCCCGGCCGCCTCGATCCAGGCCGCGATCGACGGAGCGGTCGACCGTCGGCCGGGGCGGTCCCGCGCCTCGCGACGCAACGGCGGGGCAACGCCACCCACGTTGGGCACCGGCGCCCGCACGACGTTGACCACGGCCGCCAGCCAGGCCGCCGCACACGGGTCCGCCACCATCGCCGGCAGCCACCTGCTACTCGGGCTGACCACCGACGACGGCACGGCCGGGGCGGTGCTGCGGGACGTGGGGGTCACCGAGGTGGTCACCCCCGCCGTACTCTCCGCGCTCTACTACGGTGCGACCTTCGGCCGGGTGGCCACGGACCGGGACGCGGACACCGCCTCACTCCGGATCATGATGTTCGACGTGCTCGAACGGCTCGACCGGCTGCACCACCAGATCGCCGCGCCCGCACCACGCCGCCAACGGGCCTGAGGTGTAAGGAGGGGTCCCCTGCTATCGCCTCGTGCATAGCAGGGGACCCCTCCTTACACGCACATCCCTCCCGCCACCCGCCGCCGGTCCGCTGGCGACGGCGGCGAGGCGTTCGCCGGGCGTGGCGTCCGGGTGCCGTACGGTGGATCGATGACCGACTTGGTGGCGACCATCCGGCGGGTGTGCCTGGACCTGCCCGAGGTCACCGAACGACCGAGCCACGGCACGCCGGCCTGGTTCATCCGGGGCAAGAAGTCCTTCGCCCAGGTGTGGCCGGACGGCCATCACCAGAACGACTTCCCGCACCTGTGGTGCGCCGCGCCACCGGGCTCGGCGGAGGAGCTGATCGCGTCCGCCCCGCAGACCTACTTCCGTCCGCCCTATGTGGGGCATCGGGGCTGGGTGGGCGTACGCCTCGACACCGGCGTGGACGAGACCGAACTCGCCGAGGTCGTCGAGGACGGGTACCGGGTGGTGGCGCCCAAGACGCTGCTCGCCCAGCTCGACGCCCGCTGAGATGCTCCGGCTCGACGCCCGCTGAGCAGCACTACCGTGGGCCCGGTCGGCGGCCGGGCCCACGGAGTGCGGCTCACTGGAACGACACGTCGTCCAGGTACAGGCCGTCGGTGCCGGCCGCCGTCTCGACGTAGAGGCGGGCGCCGGTCAGGCTGCCGCTCCACGACACCGTGGCGGTACCGGTGAGCTGGGTCCAGCCGTTCGCGTTCACCGTCGCCGCCGGGGTCAGCTGCACGTAGTTCGTGGTGCCGTCGGCGGTCAGCGCCAGCGTCGGTCGCACCGACGGGGTGCCGCTCTGCGACCGCACCCAGAGCGTCGTGGTGTACGTACGGCCGTTGGTCAGCTTCGACGTCACGTCCTGGCTGGGACCGTTCCACGACGCGGTACGTCCCGAGTGCAGCAGCGACCCCGTACCGCCCCGGACCACGCTGGTGTTCGACGCCACCGTCCCGGCGCCGAAGACCGTCCACCCTGTCGTTCCGCTCTCCATGTCGCCGTTGGTGACCAGGTTGCCGCCGGTGCCGGTGCCGCCGGTGAACCGCCAGTTGTTCATGTTGAACAGGTAGCCGCTGCCGCCGGTGAAGCGCAGGTACAGATCGCGGGTGCCGGTGGCGCCGCTGACGTTGCAGGTGGTGTTCGCCCAGTTCTGCCAGCCTCCGGTGCCCGGCACGGCGCAGGTGCCGACCAGCGGGCCGGTGGTGCTGTCCAGCCGCAGCTCGATGTTCCCGCCGCTGGTGCCTGAGGCCACCCGGGCGGTGAAGGACGAGGCGCCGGTGCCGAACGCGACACCCTTGACCCGGATCCAGTCGCCGTTCTCGATGAACCCGACGTTCATGCCGCCCTCGGTGGAGACCTCGGTCTCGATGCCGTTGGCCCGGTCGATGGTCTCGGCCTCCTGCGTCACGTACGGGTTGAGCGTGCCCACCTGGGGCGGCCCGGCGGTGGTCATGTTCATCGTCGGGATCGACCCGTCGGCGTTGTAGGTGAAGCGTTCCACCGCCACCGACCTGGTGTAACCGCCGCCGCCCGGCAGCGCGCCGTTGTGATAGAAGAAGTACGAGTTCCCGGCGAAGTCGATGATGCCGGGGTGGTTGGTGAAGCTGGCGCCCTGCCTCGGCATGACCGTGCCCCGATAGGTCCACGGGCCGGTCGGGCCGGGCGCGGTGGAGTAGCCGATGAACTCCGAGCAGCACTCGGCGGCGAAGACGTTGTAGTAGACGCCGTTGCGCTTGTAGACCCACGGCCCCTCCTCATAGAGGGTGGGTCGGCTCGCGTTGCCGGTCCGGGTGCCGAAGCCCGCCGTGGTGAGCGGGATCTGCGTCGGGCTGCCGGAGAACGAGATCATGTCCGAGTTCAGCCGGACGTACCACAGGTTCGGGTTGCCCCAGTACAGGTACGCCTGACCGTTGTCGTCGATGAAGGCGTGCGGATCGATCTCACCGTTGCCGGTCAGCGGCCGACCCAGCGCGTCGCGGAACGGCCCGGTCGGCGAGCTGGAGACGCCGACGCCGATCACCATCTGCCCGTTCGAGCGCTGCCGCACCGGCACGTACCAGTAGAACTGGCCGTTGCGGGCGATGACGTGCCCGGCCCAGGCGTTGGCGTCGGCCCAGGCGAACGTGCCCAGGTTCATCGGGACGCCGTGGTCGGTCCAGTTCACCATGTCGGCCGAGGAGAAGACCCGCCACTCCCGCATGGTGAAGTAGGTCGAGCCGTCCTCGTCGCGTCCGGTGTAGAGGTAGACCCGGCCGTTGTGCACCAGCGGCGCCGGGTCGGCCGTGTAGACGTGTTGCACGAGCGGGTTGTCCGCCTTCGCCGGAGCGGCGAAGAAGGTCACCAACATCAACGGAATCGTCAGCCAGGCGATCCCACGTCTGGCTCTGACGCTGCGCGGCAGCGCGGACACGAAGCTCACAACGGACTCCTGTTCCGGTGGTGGCGCGCTCGCCGGACCAGCCGTACGGGGACGGGAACGGCGGGGACGAGCAGTGCCGGTCGACCGTGACCGAGGCGGTGTTAGCGACAACATCAACGCCTCGGCCGCCTGCCGGGAAGCCGCAGAGCGCGTGCTCACCATCACCACCGATGGGAACGCTAACATGTGAGCGATCACACAGACAAGGATGGCCATCTATACCTGGCCACGCCGGGAATGGGCCCGGCACGGCCTGACGCCACAGCCGCCGAGGGGCCGCCGACCGGCACCCGTTACGGTGGCAGGCGTGTCGACGGCGGTGTGGGTGACGGTGTGGTCGAGCTGACCTGGCACGGTCACAGCACCGTGTGGATCGAGGACTCCGGCACCCGACTGCTCACCGATCCGCTGCTCCGCGACCGGCTCGCCCATCTGCGGCGACGACGCGGGCCCACCCCCCGGTTGACGGCCGCACCGGACGCCGTACTCGTCTCGCACCTGCACGCCGACCACCTGGACCTCGCGTCGCTGCGCCGGCTGCCCCCGGACACCCGGCTGGTGCTGCCGGCCGGGGCCGCGCCGCTGGTACGGCGGGCCCTGGGCGACGCCGCCGACCGGTACACCGAGCTGACGCCCGGCGAGTCGACCACGGTCGGCGAGGTCACCGTCACGGCGGTGCCCGCCGCCCATCCCGCCGGGCGCGGCCCCTGGTCACGCCATCGGGCATCGGCCGTCGGCTACCTCGTCGAGGGCCGGGCGCGCACCTGGTTCGCCGGGGACACCGGATTCTTCGCCGAGATGGACTCGCTCGGCCCGCTCGACCTGGCGCTGATCCCCGTCGGTGGGTGGGGGCCCACGCTCGGCCCGGGCCACCTCGACCCGCAGGGCGCGGCCGAGACGGCGCGGCGGGTGGCGGCGGCGTGGGCGGTGCCGATCCACTACGGCACCTTCTGGCCTATCGGATGCGACCGGGTCCGGCCGGACCGGTTCTTCGGGCCGGGCGACGACTTCGCCCGGCACGCGCAACGGATCTCCCCCGACACCCGGGTACGCGTCCTGCAGCCGGGTGAATCCCTCTCCGTGCCCGGCACATGACGGCGGCCCTCGGCACGCTGGCGTGGCTCACGCTGGTGGTGATGTTCGGCGCGGTCGTCCCGGTGGTGCCCACCGGTGCGGCGGTCAGCGGTGCCGCCGCCCTCGCCGCTCACCAGGACCCGGTGACCGTGCTCCTGGTCGTGCTCGCCGGGGCGCTCGGCGCGTACCTCGGCGACCTGGTGGTCTTCGCGGTGCTCGGCTGGGGCGGCGAACGCATCGCCCGACGGCTGCGCTGGCTGCGTGGGCCACAGCGGCTGGACCGGCTGTCGGCGCGGGTACGCGAGGGCGGCGTCCCGATGCTCCTGGTGTCCCGACTCGTGCCCGGCGGCCGGCTCCCGGTGCTGCTGGCTGCGGCGATGGCCGGAATGAACTGGCGGCGGTTCGCCGTGGCCAACCTGCCGGCCACCCTGCTCTGGTCGGTCGTCTACGCCATGATCGGCGTGCTCGGCCGGGCCATCTTCCCCGAGCCGTGGCAGAGCGTGCTCGCCGCGATCGTGCTGGTCCTGCTGGTCACTCAGGTGTTGAGCCGGCTGGGGCGACGCCGGCCCGAGCCGGTCCATCCACCGGCGACGCCATGACCGGTATCCGCCGTCCCGCCTCCCCCGGACGCGCCCCGGTCACCGCCGGACCGGGCCGCGTCGCCGGGTCGGAGCCGTCCACCGCCTCGGACCGGGTCGCCAGGTCGGACCGGTCGGCTGCGCCGGACCCGTTCGCTGCATAGGGCTCGTCCGCCGCGTCAGGCCCCTGCGCCGCGTCGGGGCCGTTCGCCGGGTCACCGGGCTCGTCGGGGCTGCGCAGGCCGAGCCGGGACAGCCAGTCGAGCAACTGGCGGTGCACCGCGTCCGGGCCGACCAGCTCGCCCTCCTGCGGCCAGTCGGCGGGATGCACGAGCAGCGCGTCGTTCTGCCAGCCGCCCAACCCGCCGTGGCTGCCGACCAGCTCCTCGAAGGCGGTCACCTCCTCCAGGCCGGGATCCACGGAACTGATCAGGACCAGGTCACCGACGTGGTCCATGCCCTGGTGCCGCAGCAGGTCGTGCCGGGCCCTCGGCCCGTACGGCAGCAGCGGGTCGTCGCCCTCGACGTGCCCGTCGAGCAGCCGGTGGATGCCGGAGCGCCCCACCGCCAGCGGTCCGGCGGCCGAGTCGACGACGACCACCCCGACGCCGGGATGCGCGGCCAGGCCCGCCACCAGGCCCGGCGCCGCCTCGTCGATCCGGTCACGGGTGAGCCGCCCCGGATGCCGGGTCAGATAGACCATCGCCAGGTTGCCGGAGGCCACCACCACGGTCTCCGGTTCGGTACGCCCCGACGCGGCGGCCCGCTCGTGCGCCCGGTCCGGCTCCGGCGACGGGTGGGGGCCGCGCGCCGCCTCCGGCCGGGCCCGGACCGCCATCCGGGTCGCGGTGGCGGTCACCCCGCTGCGGCCGGACACCTCGCTGAGCAGCGTGTCCACCCGGGCGCGCTCCTCGGCGTTGCGGGTGGTCTCGTGCTCGCCACCGGCGAGCGCCGCGTCCCGACCCGGCCCGCGTGGGCGGCGGCGCGGCGCCGGCACGGGTTCGGCCGCACCCGGTGTCACCAGCCGGGACACCACCTGGGTCAGGGACTCGCCGTACCGCTGGCGGAACGTGGCGCCCTGGCTCTGGCCGTGGTCGCTGAGCACCACGATGTGGTAGCGCCGCCCCGCCTCGGCGGCCAGCCGTTGCAGGATGCCGAGCGTGTGATCGAGCGACTCCAGCGCGGCCATCGCCTCCGGCCGGGCCGGGCCGGCGTGATGGGCCACCTCGTCGTAGTCGACGAAGTCGCAGAAGATGACCGGCGCGCCCCGGGCCATCTGCTCGGCGATGAGCGACACGTTGAGGTCGTTGAGCAGGCTGGCCAGCGGACGCAGCGCCAGGTACGAGCCGCCCCGGTCGGCCCGGGGCTGGACGCCGCGCACCCGTCGCCGCCGGGCGGCGTGCAGTTCCCGCAGCACCTGCCCGGCGCCGAGCACCACCGTCCGGGCGAAGCCGTACGGGCTGGTCATGAACGCCGCGTAGCCGGCCGTGGAGCGGCCGGGCAGGCCGGCACGGCTGACCGTCAACAGGGTGGTGGGGGCGTCGCCGGAGAAGGCGGTGCTGATGCTCACCCCACCGTCGCGCAGCAGCCCCCGGCCGGTGGAGAGTCGCCGCTCGACCTCGGCCGCGTCGCGGGGACGGCTGGTCACCACGAGTCGCCCGGCCGGCGCGGTCCCGTCGGGGCCGGGCGGTGCCTTCTCGTACCAGCGGTAGGCCGGTACCCGACCGAACTCGCCGTGCAGCAGACCGGCCTGGGCGGCGGGGGTGGTGGCCGGCAGCCCGGTGTGCCAGCGGGTCATCCGGTGACTGCGCGACCGCAGCCAGCGGCCCATGGTGGGCAGGTTGCCGGCGCGCACGGCCCACTGCACCACCGGCGCGGCCACCCCGTCGAGCTGGACCACGAGCAGGCCCTCGGGTGGGGCGTCACCGGCCGTGTCGCGCCGGGGCGGGCCGCTGCGACGCCAGCGCCTCCAGCGGGGGCCACCACGGTCGGTGGAGCGCCGGACCCGGCTCATCAGCCGCAGCATCTCGCTGACGAAGGTGTCGTCGGTACCCGCGTCGGCGAGCCAGTTGACGGCGGCGGCCAGCGCCACGGCGAGCCAGGCGGCGGCGAACGCGACGGCGAACCCGGCGACGTGCGCCTCGGGAGCCAGTTGCAGCGCCACGTACATCACCACGGCCTGGACGCCCACGCCGATGGCCAGCGCACCGAGCCCACCGAGCGCGGTGGCCAGGGCCAGCAGCACCGGACGCAGCACCGCACCGACGCCGGTGACCAGGGCGACCAGCCAGAGCAGCCCGACCAGGCCGCTGATGGTCACGCCGGGCAGCAGCCAGAACGTCGCGCTGAGCACCAGGAACGAGGTCGCCATGCTGCGCACCAGGGCGCGTACCCGGGCGAAGGTCGGCCGGTAGTCACGCAGCACCCGCAGGGCGACCCGGACGGGTTCGGGCAGAGCGCGGCGCTCGGCATCCACCTGCGGTTCCATGCCGCCACCATGTCACACGGCACCAACAAGATCACAAAGCCGGACCCGGGATCCCGGACGGTGGAGCGGCCGTGCCGCGCGGGACGGTCAGGGGTCGAGACTGGTGGCGGTCTCCGG
Organism: Micromonospora sp. NPDC049903; assembly: GCF_044460945.1. Taxonomy (NCBI): domain Bacteria; kingdom Bacillati; phylum Actinomycetota; class Actinomycetes; order Micromonosporales; family Micromonosporaceae; genus Micromonospora; species Micromonospora sp. NPDC049903. The sequence goes on along the minus strand of NZ_JBITKL010000012.1, from coordinate 89,047 downwards.
CGGTCCGGACAGGCCGGTGGTGACCCAGCGGCGCTGGGTGGCGTCCCACGACAGCAGCAACCAGCCGGGTCGGTGCGGCGGCAGGTGCAGGTTCTCCAACCGCAGCGCCATCTCGGGCGTGACCCGTTCCGGCAGCCGCAGCACCACCCGCGCGCCGGGGGCGGTGAGTGTGACGGTGCCCTCGGCGCGGATCTCGTCCTGCACCTCGCGGCGGGCCCGGCGGGACAGCCTGTCCCGGATCATCTGGTAGACGTCCTCCCCCGCCTTCGTCGCCAGCGCCTGCACGAACGGCAGCAGGGCGGAGCCGGCCAGCGCACCGACGAGGAGTTCGGTGGCGCCACGTTCGGTGTCGTAGCGGGGTTCGGTCACATCGACCATCGTGTCACGGACCGACGTGCAGGAAGGGTGCCCAGAGCGTGGGCCGGTGCGGTTGCGCCGCGCGCAGCGTACGCACCGCCTGGTGCAGGGCCGACGCGGCGTCGTCGACGCCGTCGAGCCGGGCGTAGAAGTCGGCCGCGACGCCGGGGGCGACGGCGTCGTCGATCGCCCAGGCGGTGCCGACCACGTGCCGGAATCCGGCGATGTGGCAGGCACCGGCGACGTGCAGGGCCTCGTCGTCCAGGTCCTCGTGCGAGACCCCGGTGTCGCACGCCGACAGGTAGGCGATCTCGGCACCGGTCAGCCGCAGCCGGGCGATGTCGGCGACGGTCAGCGGGGCGGCGGCGTGGTCGTGCAGGACGAGGTGCCCGTCCGCACTCCCGTCGGCGGCGCTGACGGCGTGGCCGGCGAAGTGCAGCCACGGGTGCCGGGGCAGCGCGTCGAGCACGGACCGCCGGATCGCCCGCTCACCGAGGAGCACCCGGCTCGCCGGATATCGGGTGGTCAGCATCCGCACCTCGGCCGGCACGTTCGGCAGGTCGCCCAGTCCGGGCGTCTGTGGCAGGGCCACCACCAGCGGCGCGGCCGTCCGGGCCACCGGGCGGGACCGCCAGGCGGTGACCAGGCTGCGCACCGTCGGCGCGTACGAGGAGACCACCCGGTCCAGCACGCCCGGTCCGTCCGCCGGTCCGGCGGCGTGCAGCGGAAGGCTGGTCAGCGGCCCGGTCGGCACCCACCACACCCGGGAGCCGGGCGGCGGGGCGAGCGCGTCGAGCACCGGTGCGGCGACGGTGTCCCAGAGCCAGACCAGCGTTGCGGCGACCGTGGCCCGGGCCTCCGCGCGGAGCTGGGCGGGCAGGCTCGGACGCGTACTGCGGGCGACGGCCGCGCGCAGCCGCCGAGCCCGGTCGGTCACCTCGTCGAGGCTCAGCCGCAGCGGCACCACCCGGACCCGGCCCCCGGCGAGCACCAGGGCGTCGCACCGCAGCCCACTGATGTTGAGCACCACGACGGGACCGCGCCGGGCGATCTCGGCGAGCAGGTCGTCGACCGGGGGTGGGCGCAGGAACCCGCCGAGACCGTCGACGCCCCGGATCTCGTCCAGCAGCGCGTCCCAGTCCCGGGCCAGCGTGTGCCGGTCCTCACCGGGCAACGTCAGATCGTCCGGCCGGGAACTGAAGCCGATCCCTTCCGGCCGGTCGAACGCGCTCCGCAGCGCCTCGAAGCGGTCCGCCAGGTCGGCGCGCCGCCGCCGCAGCTCGGTCAGCTCGGTCCGGGTGTCCAGGGCGTGCCCGAGCAGCACCCCTCGGCCGTGTTCCAGCAGCCGCAGCGCGTCGAGCGGGTCACCGGCGGACACGGCGCAGGCGGCGGCGTCCCGGGCCAGACCGACGAAGGCACCCAGATGCCGCTCCCGGTCGGCGTGCGTGACGCGCCTCGGCGCGGTCCGGGGCAGCAGCTCGACCGCGAGGTGGTACGCCTGCCGGGCTTCGGCGAGGTCCTGTCCCCGGCTGCTGGCGAGGACGGCGTTGGCCCACCGCCGAGCCGCCTCGACGCGTACCCGGACCGGTGCGGTCGGGTCCCGTGCGACCCGCCGCAGGATGATGATCGCCTCCCGGTATGCCTTCGGTTCGCCGCTGACCGCCCACACCGTCAACGCGGCGGCCTCGCTGAGCAGGGCGTCGGCGCGCAGGTAGTGCCCCTCCGGCACGGCCGCCGCCGCGTCCCGGGCGGCCCGGGCCATCCGGCGGGCCTCCCGAGGGCGGGGCACCTCGGCCGCGAGCCGGGTCACCTCCGCCCGCCGGATGTTGGCGAGTACGAGCATCCGTTCCGCCCGGTTGGGGTGCCCCTCGGGGGTGGCCCGCACGGCGTGCTCGGCGAGGCGGCCCGCCTCGGCCAGGTCGGCCGGGTGCCGCCCGGCGGCGTACCGGTCGACCAGCACGAGCGCGAGGTTCGACCCGAACCGCGCCCGCAGCGGGTGCCGGTCACCGGCCGCCACCACCGCCTCGCGGCCCCGCTCGACCGCCTCGTCCAGCAGGGCCCGCTCCCGGCCGTTCGTCGAGCGGTACCGCAGTCGCAGGATCTCGGCGAGGTTGGAGAGCATCCCGGCGAGGTCGTCACCGGGTCCGGCCACCGCCACCGCCTCGCGGGACACCTCGACCGCCTCGGCGAGGGCGGACGAGTCGTCGTAGCGCAGCGACAGGGTGAGCAGCCCGTCGGCGAGGTTGGTCAGCCGGGCCGCGCGGCGTGGGTGGGTGGGGCCGGTCGCGGCCAGCGCCGCGCGGACCTGGGCCACCGACTCGACCAGGTCCGCCTCGACGCCGGTACGCCGCCAGCGCAGCCGCAGCACCCCACCGAGGTTGGCGTGGAAGGAGGGCGTGGCGGGGGTGCGCTCGTTCGGGTACATCGCCAGCGCGTCGCGGAACAGCCCGATCGCCGCGTCCAGGTCGGCCAGGTCACCGAAGCGTTCGTAGCGGGACCAGCGGACCGTCCCGAGACCGTTGGCGGCGGTGCTGCGGATGTCGACGTTCCGGGCGACCTTGAGCACCTCGGTGAAGACGGCGAGGGCGAACTCCAGGTCCGGCAGCGACCCGCCGCGCTCGTACGCGTCATGGTGCGCCTCGGCCTGCCCGCAGGCGCTGACCAGCAGGTGGTACTGCGGTGTCCCCCAGGCGTCGGGGATGCCGGTCACCGGTCGGGCGGAGTGTCGGGCTCCGACGACAGCCGGCGTGCGAACGCCTCACCCAGTGGGTCGCCGATGCGGCGGAACCACTCGGCGGCCTCCTGGTTACGGCCCTGTCCCATCAGATAGAGGGCCAGGTTGGCCTTCCCGTCGGTGCTGCCGGCCTCGGCGGCCTTGCGGAACCACTCGGCGGCCTCGTCTGTCCGGCCGGCGAGCTTGAGGGTGATCCCGAGACGGTTCATGTCCTCCGGTGACGCGCCCTCGGCGGCCTGCCGGGCCGCCGTCTCGGTGGGCAGCGGGGTGACGGTGAAGCCCGGTCCGCCGGCACCCGCTGGTCGCGCCTCACCCGCCGGTCGTCGCGCACTCGACGGTGATGCCTTCCGCTTGCGCCAAGGACCGAACACCGCGCACCCCCGAGGCATCGACTGTCGTCCAGTCTGTCACCGCTCCCGTGCGCGACGCAGTCCCCGAGGAGGAAACCCGACACTCGCCGCGTCGCGCCGCGTCACCGAGCCGGGCCGGCCCCGCCCGGCCGACGGCTTGTCACGGGGCAGCGGCGGGTCACGGGGCAGCGGCGGGTCAGCGGACGGCGGCCTCGTCGAGGTCGGCGGTGAGCGACTCCGGCGCGCGCATCCGCCAGGCGTCGGTGACCAGCTCGGCGAGGCGGTCCACCCCCACCGCCGCCAGGCGCAGCATGACCAGGGGCAGTCCGTCGTAGCCGGGGGTGGTGAAGAAGAGGTCGGGCTCGCCGAGCAGCAGGGCCTGCTTCTCGGCCTCGTCCCCGACATAGAGCACGGCCACGTCGGTGCGGATCACGCGCGGCCTGCCGGGCAGCCGCTCGGGGTAGGACCAGACGAACCCCTTGTCGGCCACCCGGAAGTCGAAGCCGTCGCTGTCGTTCTCGACCACGTGCGGCAGCGCGAGCGCCAACCGCCGGACGTCGTCCGCGTCAGCCATCGTCGTCCGCGTCAATCATCGTCGCTCGCGTCAGCCATTCCGGACCTCCTCCGCCCGCGTGGTCACGGCACGGCGACAGGCTAGTCGCCGGGTCGGACATCCCGGCGGTTCGGCTCGGCCGATTCGCCCCACAAAGGGCTAAAAGCACCGATAATCCCTCATGTACGTCTGTCGACGACGGCACCGGGAGGGCGCAGATGGACCGAGACGACGGCGGCAGCCCGCCCGCCCCGACCGCCCCGACCGCCACCGAGGCGGCCCTGACCGTCAACGGCACCGCTCACCACCTGCGGCTCGACGCCCGGGTCACGCTGCTCGACGCGCTCCGCGACGAGATCGGCCTGGTCGGCACCAAGAAGGGCTGTGACCAGGGCGCCTGCGGGGCGTGCACGGTGCTGGTGGACGGTCGGCGGGTGCTGTCCTGCCTGACCCTCGCGGCGCAGTGCGACGGCCGGGAGGTGACCACGGTCGAGGGACTCGCCGACGGCGGCCGCCCGCACCCGATGCAGGAGGCGTTCGTCCGGCACGATGCCTTCCAGTGCGGCTTCTGCACCCCGGGACAGATCATGTCGGCCGTCGCGCTGCTGCGGGAGCGGCGGGCCGCCTCCGACGACGAGATCCGGGAGTTCATGAGCGGCAACCTGTGCCGCTGTGGCGCGTACCCGAACATCGTCGCCGCGATCCGCGAGGTCGCCGGCCAGGGGGTCGGTTGACCGTGCGCGAGTTCGAGTACCTGCGGCCGGAGGACGTCGGCGCGGCGGTGACGCTGGTGAGCGAGCGACCCGCCGCCCAGTACCTCGCCGGGGGCACCACCCAGGTCGACCTGATGCTCAAGGACGGCATCCTGGACCCGGACCGGGTCGTGGACATCACCCGGCTGCCGCTGCGCGGGGTGACCACCGACGGCCGGGCGCTGCGGGTCGGCGCGCTGACCACCATGGAGGAGATGGCCGCCGACCCGACGGTGGCGGTACGGCTGCCGCTGGTGCGGACCGCGCTGCTGGCCGGGGCGTCGACCCAGCTCCGCAACATGGCCACCATCGGCGGGAACCTGTTGCAGCGCACCCGCTGCCGCTACTTCCGCGACCCGACCGTGCCCGACTGCAACAAGCGGCACCCGTCGTCCGGCTGCGCCGCGATCATCGGCGCCGGGGCCCGGATGCACGCCGTCCTCGGCGCCGGGGAGAGCTGCATCGCGCTGCACGCCTCCGACCTCTGCGTACCGCTGGTCGCGCTGGACGCCGTGGTGCACATCCGGGGCACCGACGGCGAACGGACGGTCCCGCTGACCGACTTCTATCTCCTGCCGGGCGAGCGTCCGGACGTCGAGACCGTGCTGCGCCACGGCGACCTGATCACCGCGGTCGAGGTGCCGTTGCCGCCGGAGGCCGTACGCTCCGGCTACCTGAAGGTCCGCGACCGCGCCTCCTACGAGTTCGCGCTCGTCTCGGTCGCCGCCGCCGTCACCGTCGCCGACGGCACCGTCACCGAGGCACGGATCGGTCTCGGCGGCGTCGGCACCATCCCCTGGCGGGCCCGCGCGGCCGAACGCGTGCTCACCGGCGCGCCCGCGACGCCCGAGACCTACCGGGCCGCCGCCGAGGCGGAGCTGCGAAACGCGTTCACCGTGCCCGGCACCGCGTTCAAGCCCGAGCTGGCCCGGCGCACCGTCGTCCGCGCCCTGACCGACATCGTGGGTGACCTGCCATGACGATGACCGAACCGGTGACCGTGGTGGGTGCCGGTGTCGACCGGGTGGAGGGGCCACGCAAGGTCGCGGGCGCGGCGGCGTACCCGTCCGACGTCAGCTACCCCTGCATGGCGTACGCGGCGCTGGTCCGCAGCACCGTCGCGCACGGGCGGATCGAGGCCCTCGACACCACCGCCGCCGAGGCGATGCCCGGAGTCCTGGCGGTGATCACCCATCGCGACGCAGCCCGGCTGGCCGCCGGACCCACCACGCCCATCGGGCCCACGCCACCGCCGCCGATGCAGGACGACCTGATCCGGCACCACGGGCAGTACGTGGCCGTTGTGGTGGCGCAGACCCGGCAGCAGGCCGCCGCGGCGGCCCGCGCCGTCACCGTCTCCTACCGCAGCGCCGAACCGACGGCGGCCCTGGACGACACCGAGCTGCGCGTCGACCCGTTCGGCACCGACGTCACGCGCGGCGACGCCGCCGCCGCGCTCGCCACCGCCGATGTGGTGCACGAGGCGACCTACCGCACCGCGGAGAACACGAACAACCCGCTGGGCCTCTTCACCACCGTCGCGGTCTGGGAGGGCGACACGGTCACGGTGCACGACTCCACCCAGTGGACCTCGAACACCCGAGCCACCGTCGCCGCCGTGTTCGGGCTGCCGGAGGAGGCGGTACGGGTCTACGCGAAGTACGTCGGCGGCGGCTTCGGCGCGGGACTGCGGGTGTGGCCGCACGTGCTGCTGGCGGTGCTCGCCGCGCGTACGGTGCGGCGACCGGTGACGCTGACGCTCACCCGGCCGGAGATGTTCACCGGGGTCGGGCACCGGCCGGACACCGTCCAGCGGCTCCGGATCGGCGCCCGGCGCGACGGCACGATCGTCGCGATCGACCACGAGGCGACCCAGACCGTGGCGGTGGCCGACGAGAACACCGAGCCGGTCGCGGCGGCCGGCGCGACCGCGTACGCCTGCCCGAACGTGACCGCCCGCGACCGGCAGCGACGGCGACACATCCCGTGCCCGGGGTCGATGCGCGCGCCCGGCGAGGCGCAGGCGAACTTCGCCCTGGAGTCGGCGCTCGACGAGCTCTCCTACCGGCTCGGGATGGACCCGCTGGAGCTGCGGCTGCGCAACGACGCCGAGGTCCACCCGGAGTCCGGGCTGCCGTGGTCGAGCAGGGCGCTGCGGGACTGCTACGCGGTCGGGGCACGCCGGTTCGGCTGGTCCCGCCGTGATCCCCGGATCGGCGCGATGCGGGACGGCCGGTGGCGGGTCGGCTTCGGCGTGGCCGGGGTCAGCTACCCGTGGTGGCAGGTGCCCTGCCGGGCCCGCGCCACGGTCAGCCGGGACGGCACCGCCTACGTCCGCAGCGCCGCCACCGACATCGGCACCGGGACGTACACGGTGATGCGACAGCTCTCCGCCGAACTGCTCGGGCTGCGGCTGGGCCAGGTCCGCTTCGACCTCGGCGACTCGCAGATGCCCCCGGCGCCGCAGGCCGGCGGTTCCGGGCTGACCGGCGCCCTGGGCAACGCCGTGTACGCGGCCTGCCAGGCGCTGGTCCGCGCGGTGCTCGACCTGGTCACCACCGACACCCGATCACCGCTGCACGGCTGCACGATGGACGACGTGATGGTCAACGGCGGTCGGCTGCACCATCGGGGCGACGCGCGCCGGGGCGAGAGCTTCGCCGCGATCCTGGACCGGCACGGCCTCGACGAGCTGACCACCGACGGCGCGAGCGCCCCACCCGACCCGCAGCAGATCGGGATGGCCCCGGCCGGGGCGTTCGCGGCCAAGTTCGTCGAGGTGCAGGTCGACCCGGACCTGGGACTCGTGCGGGTGCCCCGGGTGGTCTCCGTGGTCGACGGCGGGCGGATCCTCAACGAGAAGCTCGCCCGCAGCCAGATCGTCGGCGCCACCGTCGGCGGCATCGGGCAGGCGCTGCTGGAGGAGACCGTCACCGACCCGGACACCGGCCGCATCGCCAACGCCACCCTCGGCGACTACCTGATCCCGGTGAACGCCGACATCGGCGAGGTGGACGTGGTCTTCGTCGGCGGTCCGGACCGGGCCACCCCGATCGGCACCAAGGGCATCGGCGAGGTCGGCCTACCGGGGATCGCCGCCGCGATCGCCAACGGCGTCTACCACGCCACCGGCACCCGGATCCGGTCGCTGCCGATCACCCTCGACCAGCTCCTCTGACCCGCCTCCTCTGACCTGCCTCGCCGAACCCACCGCGCCGGCCGGTACGACGACGGCGGGGGCGGGACCTCTCGGTCCCACCCCCGCCGGTCAGGTGCCTGCGCTCAGGAGGTGAACTTGTCCAGGGCCAGCTCGATGGCGCCGTTGTCCGGCTGGGCGTACGACTTCAGGGTCTCCCGGTTGTAGGAGATGAAGCTCGGGCAGCGCCCGGCCGGGGCGTTGATCCGACCGCCGTCGCCGATCTTCTCGCCGGTCTGGGCGTTGTGGAAGGTCAGCGTGTAGCGGGACGAGATGTAGTCGACCGTGACCTGCTTGTCGTCGCGGTCCTTGTACTGGCACTTGCGCGGCTCGCCCTCGCTGCCCTGCACGAAGGTGAGGCAGCCGACGACCGAGACGGTCGCCCAGTCGGAGGTCCGGGCGTAGTACGGCTTGTTGAAGCCGACCGACTTGCTCAGCCAGGAACCGGGGCGGTCCGGGTTGTTGGCGAAGGTGTAGACCTTGGCGCCCTTGGCGGAGGTGTACGGCGCGGCGTTCAGCACCGGGTTGCCGTCGCAGACGGCGTTGAAGTCGCTGGAGTTGCGGGCCGTGACGGCGTTGTTGTTGCCGTTGCCGCCGTCGTTGTCCGGCTCGGCCGGCGTCGGCGAGGGCTCCGGGCCTTCGCCGCCCTCGGTGTCGCCGCCCGGCGACGGGCTGCCGCTGGTGGCGACCTGCGAGGGCTCGTCGTCGTCGCCCAGCACGAAGTAGCCGATGGTGCTGCCGCAGGCGACCAGCACCGCCATGACGGCGGCGCCGATCCCCAGACCGAGCCAGACGCCCCGGTTACCGCCGGACTTCTGCGGCTGGACGGCGTAGGGCGGAGGAGGCGGGGGCGTGGGCGCGCCGTACGGCGACGACGGGTACCCGGGGGCACCGGATCCGCTCGTGGGGTACCCCGGAGCACCGGGCCCGCTGGTGGGGTATCCCGGGGCACCGGGCCCGCTGGTCGGAGAACCCGGCGGCATCGGGTAGCCCGCCGGACTGCCGGGCGGCATCGGCGGCGGACCGACCGGGGAACCGGGCGGGGTACCCCACGGGGCGGCGTTCGGGTCCGGCTGCCCTCCGTACGGAGAGTGGCTGTCGCTCATCTGAAACCCTTGTCAAGTCGAGAGGCTCACTACCGATGATCAGGATCAGGGTAGTGAGCAGCGCAAATCCTGGTGGCACAGCTGTGCCACGGTCCCGTGGGGTGGACGCGCCGCACCCCGGAAACACTCACTCTGGGTATCCACTGTGCTGCGGTACGCCGATCTTCGAGCCGGTGCCACCGAAAATCGGGCCATCCTAGGCACTCAGCGTGATCTTTGCCATACGACAAGCGGATGCAACGATCCGGCAACGATCCGAGATATTGCCGAACTCCACATCACTACTGAGCGTGCGTTCAGGAAAGGGTTCTCCGGGTCGCGCACCCGCCGAAAGTCCGCTCCGGCGCCGAACGGTCCGGGGTGGACGGACGCGTCGGTGTGGGCCGCGCCCTGCCGGGTATCAGAGCAGTACACCGGCGACGAGGAGGACGACATGACCGAGCCCCGCTACACGCCGATCGCGTTCGCCGCGGCCGGCGATCTCGTACGCAACGACGGCGACCCGGAGGCCGGCGAGGTGGTCGGCGCGGACGACGCGGCGGCCGACGCGGCCCGGGCCGGTGCCGACATCGACCTCACCGGAGCGCAGCGGGACACCGACCCGACCCCGGTCGGCGCCGCCGACGCCGAGGCCGACCGACGCCGCGCCGCGGGCGAGCTCTGACGCAGCGCGCGACCGTGCACGGCGACGCCCCGGGAGACGCTCCCGGGGCGTCGTCACGTCCGCATCGCTTCGATGGCGCTAAATGTTGCGCCGGTGTTTCCGGCCATCGTAGGCTCCCGTGGGAGCGCTCCCGGGCCTCCGTCCTTTCTCGTCGGAGGGCCTACCCCACCACGCCCAGATTGCGACGGTTCCCATGAAGCATCCCCCGCGCCGCACCCGGCGCCTCCTGGTCGCGGCCGGTGCCGTCGGCGCGCTGACCCTCGGCACGCTGGCCGCCCTGCCCACGACCGCCGCGATGGCCGCGCCCGGCTGCTCGGTCACCTACACGACGAACAGCTGGTCCGGCGGGTTCACCGCCAGCGTGACCATCACCAACGTCGGCGACGCGGTCAACGGCTGGACGCTCGGTTTCCGCTTCCCCGACGCCGGCCAGCGCCTCGCCGAGGGCTGGTCGGCCACCTGGAGCCAGAGCGGCAGCGAGGTCACCGCGCGGAGCCTGAGCTGGAACGGATCGCTGGCCACCCGCGCCAGCACCACCATCGGCTTCAACGGCACCTTCACCGGCGCGAATCCGTCGCCGACCTCGTTCACGCTCAACGGCACGGTCTGCACCGGCTCGACCACGCCCACCACTCCCCCGCCGACCACGCCGCCACCGACCACCCCGCCGCCCGGCGGGCAGACCCCGGTGGCGATCAACGGGCAGTTGCGGGTCTGCGGGGTCAACCTCTGCAACCAGTACGGCCGGCCGATCCAGTTGCGCGGCATGAGCAGCCACGGCCTCCAGTGGTTCGGCAACTGCTACAACGACGCCTCGCTGGACGCGCTCGCCACCGACTGGCGGGCCGACCTGTTCCGGATCGCCATGTACGTGCAGGAGGACGGGTACGAGACCGACCCGGCCGGCTTCACCAACCGGGTCAACGCCCTGGTCGAGGAGGCCACCGAGCGGGGCATGTACGCGATGATCGACTTCCACACGCTCACGCCCGGCGACCCGATGCACAACCTTCAGCGCGCCAAGACCTTCTTCGCGGCGGTGTCCGCGCGGCACGCGTCGAAGAACAATGTGATCTACGAGATCACCAACGAGCCCAACGGGGTGAGCTGGTCGACCATCAAGAACTACGCCGACCAGGTCATCCCGGTCATCCGTGCCAACGACCCGGACGCGGTGGTCATCGTCGGCACCCGGGGCTGGTCCTCGCTGGGCGTCTCGGAGGGCGCCAACCACACCGAGATCGTCAACAACCCGGTGAACGCGAGCAACGTCATGTACGCGTTCCACTTCTACGCCGCGTCGCACCGGGACAACTACCGGGCCGAGGTCGAGCGGGCCGCCGCCCGGCTGCCGTTGTTCGTCACCGAGTTCGGCACCGTGGACTACACCGGTGACGGCGCCGCCGACCTGGCCAGCAGCACCCAGTGGCTGGACCTGCTCGACCGGCTGAAGATCGGGTACGCCAACTGGACGTTCTCCGACAAGGCCGAGGGCAGCGCCGCGTTGCGGCCGGGCACCTGCAACGGCAGCAACTACACGGGTACGTCCATGCTGACCACCTCGGGCGCGTTCATGCGCGAGCGCATCCGGACCCCGGACAACTTCCCGACGAGCTGACCGACGGCGGCCCCGGCGCGGATCCGCCGGGGCCGCCGCTCACCGGGCGTTCCAGTAGCCCACCCCGGTCAACTGTTGGCGGCCCACGCCGAGTCCGCGCCGGATGTGCTTGACGATGCTGCGGGCGGTGGCCGCCTCGCAGGCCACCCAGTAGTAGCCGCCGTCGCTGGCCGGCATCCCGTCGCGGACGGTGTCGACCAGGTGCTGCCCGTCGTCGCGGCGCGGCACCCACACCACCTCGTGGTGTGCACGGGCGCGGGCGGCCAATTCCTTCTCGTCCTCGTGGGCGTACTCGATCCAGACCGTCGCCGGGATGTCTTGCGCGCTGTCCAGCAGGCTGTTCACCGCCGGCAGCGAGGCCGCGTCACCGACCAGATAGAGGTGCCGGGGCGCCGGGTCGGGCAGGGCGAACCCGGTGCCGTGCACGGTGGCCTCGATGGTGTCGCCGGGGCGGGCCGCGCCGGCCCAGCGGGCGGCGACGCCGTCGTGCAGCGCGAACTCCAGGTGGAAGCGGCCGGTCAGCGGGTCCGGGTCGACGAGCGTGTACGCCCGCTGGTGCGCCCGTCCGTCGTTGTCGAACCAGAGCCGGATCCACATCGTCGGGTGGACCTCGCACTCCTGGAGCAACCCGCCACCGTCGACCAGCAGGCGTTGGTACCGCTCGTTCACCGGCGCGGAGTCCAGGACGGTCAGTCGGAAGTTCCGCCCTCCCATCGCCTTGAGGACCAGCGACTCCCAGTTCCGTTTCACCCGTGCCTCCTGCTACCGTCCGCAAAGTTAGGTTAGGTTAACCTAACTAGCCGATCTTGGCGAGGCACACCGGCGCGGGCTCTCCGACCGCACGACGTGGCCACCCACCCTGCCCATCCGAAGCGAGGCAGCATGTACCAGGAGAAGATCGCCGACCTCGGCACCCTCAGCCTGACCACGGTCGACCCGATGGTCGACGCGGAACTCCTGCACGGCTGGGTCACCCAGCCCCGCGCGGTGTTCTGGGGCATGGGTTCGCACACCCTCGACGAGGTACGCGAGATCTACGAGTTCGTCGACGCCCTGACCACCCATCACGCGTACCTGATCCGGCTCGACGACGTGCCGATCGGCCTCTTCCAGACGTACCAGCCGGCGGCCGACCCGGTCGGCGAGCGTTACCCGGTACGGCCCGGCGACATCGGGATGCACCTGCTGCTCGCCCCGCCACCCGGCCTGCCCCGCGCGCTGGCCGGTCCGGTCGGCGCCGCCCTGGCCCGATTCCTGTTCCTCGACCCGACCCGGGACCGCATCGTCGTCGAGCCCGACGTCCGCAACGACGCGGCCCGACGGCGGCTGCTCGCCGAGGGGTTCACGCTGGCCGAGGAGATCGACATGCCGGACAAGCGCGCCCAGCTCGCCTTCCTCACCCGGGCCCGGTTCGAGGCGGACCGACCGGTGCCGACCTGGCACTGACCCGGCACACGACACCGCCCGGCCACCAGTGGGGAGCCTGGCGACCGGGCGGCCGTCGCGGGTGGACACCCGCTTCGTGGTGACGCCGACGGGGCGACGAGGATCAGCGGCTCACTCCTCGCCGCCGTCGTCGCCCTCGTCGTCACCGAAGGAATCGAAGACCTCCTCGGCGACCATGCCGCCGGCGAATCCGAGCGCCGCGCCGCCGACCACACCGGCGGCGACCGCACCCATGCCCGGCCCGCGCCGCTCGTGGTGCTCCTCCTGGTAGTGCCCGTACGTGGGCTGCTGCGGCGGATAGCCGACCGGCTGCCCGTACCCGGGCTGGGGGTAGCCGGGCTGACCGTAGCCCTGCGGGCCGGGTTGGGCGAAGCCCGCGCCCGGGTGCAGGGTGCGGTACTGGTCGAGCGCCTGACGGAACCAGCCGTCGACCTCGGCGGCCCAGTCCCGCTGGTCGGCGTCGGCGTGCGCCACCCGGTAGCGGCCGTAGGAGTCGTGCCCGCCGGTGAACAGGCCACCGCGCCGGTCGAACTCCAGCACGATGTCGACGCCCTGCTCGTCGGCGAGGAAGGTCAGCTCGACCTCGTTGACCTCGTGGGCGTACTGCGGCGCGGCGAAGAACTCGATCTCCTGATAGAAGGGCAGCGTCTGGTGCGCCCCGGCGATCTGCCCGTGCTCCAGGTCGGCGCCCTTGAACTGGAATCCCAGCCGCCCGAACGCCTCGAGGATCCGCTCCTGCACCGGCAGCGGGTGCACGAACACCGGGTCGAGGTCGCCCTTGTCGACCGCGCCACGGATGGCGACCTCGGTACGCAGGCCCATGGTCATGCCGGGCAGCCGCTGGCCGTACACGTCGGTCACCGGGGTCTGCAACGGCATCGGGATCTGGAACGGCAGGACCAGGTGCTGCCCCTCGGCGAGGCGCAGCCCGCCCGCGACCGGCACCCGGTGGAACTCCACGGTCGCGTCGTGGTCGCCATCCGCGCCATCGACCTCGACCCGGGTGACCAGGCTCAGCACGACCTGGTCGATGTCCACGTCCTGGTTGCCGCCGGTCAGGTTGACCTGGCCGGTCAGCACCGAGCCGGGGCGGGTGCCCGGGTCGGACAGGACCGTGTCGACGCTGGGCGCGCCGATCCCGAAGGCACCCAGCATCTTCTTGAACACCACGAGCTTCTCCCTCGACAGCAGGCGCGACCGTGGCACGGACGTGAAACTTCTACGCCTCAGCCGTTGCGTCGCAACGGAATCAGCGCCGTCCATCATGGATCCCGTCGAGTCGGGAAGCTAGCACCGCTGGCTGAAAAGTAGCTGAGAGATATCACACTGTCACCATCAGTGAGAATCCCTCACGCGGTGCAGCCGCCGGTCGCCCTGGTCAGCCGCGTACCGGGCCGAGCAGCGAGTCGTCCGGGCCGGCCGAACCGGCCGCGTACTCCTGCAACGGCACGCTCCCCGCCTTCCAGGCGGCCAGCACCGGCTCGACGATGCGCCAGCACTCCTCGGCCACGTCACCGCGCACCGACAGCGTCGGGTCGCCCTCGAACGCGCCGCGCAGCACCTCGCCGTACGCGGGCAGCTCGCCGGGGCCGAAGTCCGCCGTCAGGTGCACCTGGTCCAGGTCGAACGGGTTGCCGGGACCGTTGATGTTCAGGTTCAGCCCGAGACAGTCCGGCCCGAACCCGATCCGCAGCCGGTCCGGCTCCTCGTACCCGGTCAGGCCGTCCGGCACCCGGGCCGGCTGCTTGAAGGTGATGACGGCTTCCTTGCGTACCGCCGAAGTGGCCTTGCCGGAGCGCAGCCGGAACGGGACCCCGGCCCAGCGCCAGGTGTCCACCTCCAGCACCACCTCGGCGAGGGTCTCGGTGTTCCGGCTCGGGTCCACGCCCTCCTCGGCGGCGTAGGCCGGCAGGTGACGGCCGTCGATGTCGCCCGCCGTGTACCGGGCCCGGCGGGTCGCCGCCACCGGGTCGTCCTGCCACAGCCGGACGGCCCGCAGTACCTGCGCCTTGCGCCCGCGCAGCTCCTTGGCGCTCAGCGTGGGCGGCGGCTCCATGCCGAGCAGCGCCAGCACCTGGAGCAGGTGGCTCTGCACCATGTCGACCAGCGCGCCCGCCCGGTCGTAGTAGCCGGCCCGGCCCTCCAACCCCAGGGTCTCGTCGAAGACGATGTCCACGCAGGCCACGTGGGTGTTGTTCAGCACCGGCTCGAAGATCCGGTTGGCGAAGCGCAGGCCGAGCAGGTTCAGCACGGTGGACTTGCCGAGGAAGTGGTCGATGCGGTGCACCTGGTCCTCGGGCACCAGGGTGGCCAGCAGCTCGTTGAGCGAGCGCGCCGAGATCCGGTCGACGCCGAAGGGCTTCTCCAACATCAGCCGGGTGCCCGGCGGTACGCCGATGCGGGCCAACGCGGCGGCCGACCGGGCGGTCACGAACGGCGGCAGCGCGAAGAAGATCACCACCGGGCCGGCACAGCCGCTGAGCAGCCCCCGCAGGTCCTCCTCGCGGGTCACGTCGGCGCTCACGTACCGGGTCTCGCGGAGCACCTCGGTCTCCACCGGCCCCTGCGCGTCAACGCTGGCGAAGGAGTCGGCCACCCGGCGACGCCAGCGCTCGTCGTCCCAGTCGTCCATGCCGCTGCCGATCAGCCGCAGGTTCGGCACCGCGCCACTGGCCAGCAACCGGCCCAGCCCGGGCAGCAACAACCGGCCGGTCAGGTCGCCACTGGCGCCCAGCACCAGCAGCGTCTGCCGAGGGGTGGCGGAGGTCGCGGAGGCGGCTGCGGGAGTCTTCGGTGCCGACGTCGTCATGCCTCCACCTTGCCCTGTCCGCTCCGGGACCGGGCAGCGACCCCGCCGACGTCCGCCGCCCGTGCGCGCAGCGCATCGAGACCCGCGCGGATCGTGACCGGTCCGCCCGCGTCCGACCCGGTGCGGCGATCTTCGTGTGGCAGGCTGGTCCCATCCCGCCGGACGGACGACGCCGGCGTGCCTACCCTGCGAGGAGACGATCGATCCGATGGCTGCGGACGTCACCACCACCGACGAGTGGCAGGCCCTGCGCAAGCACGCCGACGAGATCCGCGCGACGCACCTGCGGGACCTGTTCGCCGGTGATCCCGACCGGGGCGAGCGGTTGACCGTCGAGGTGGCCGATCTCTACGTCGACTACAGCAAGAACCTGGTCACCGACGAGACCCTGACCCTGCTGACCGCGCTGGCCGAGCGGGTCGGGCTCACCGACCGCATCGCCGCGATGTTCGCCGGAGCGCACATCAACGGCACCGAGGACCGGGCCGTCCTACACACCGCACTGCGGCTGCCCCGCGACGCCACGCTGACCGTGGACGGTCAGGACGTGGTGGCCGACGTGCACGCCGTCCGGCAGCGGATGGCCGAGTTCGCCGACCAGGTGCGGTCCGGCCAGTGGCGCGGGCACACCGGCGAGCGGATCCGCACCGTGGTCAACATCGGCATCGGCGGCTCCGACCTCGGGCCGGTGATGGCGTACGAGGCGCTCAAGGCGTACCGCGACGCCGGCATCTCCTGCCGGTTCGTGTCGAACATTGACCCCACCGACATCCACGACACCACCGCCGACCTGGACCCGGCCAGCACGCTGTTCGTGATCGTGTCGAAGACCTTCTCCACCCAGGAGACCCTGGCCAACGCCCACCAGGCCCGGCGCTGGCTGCTGGCCGGGCTCGACGCGGGCGACGAGGCGGTGGCCCGGCACTTCGTCGCGGTCAGCACCAACGCCCAGCGGGTGGCGGACTTCGGCATCGACCCGACCAACATGTTCGGCTTCTGGGACTGGGTCGGCGGACGCTACTCGCTGCCGTCGGCGGTCGGCCTGTCGGTGATGCTCTCCATCGGTCCGGCGCGCTTCGACGAGATGCTGGCCGGCTACCACGCCATGGACGAGCACTTCCGCACCGCACCGCCGGCCCGCAACGCCCCGGTGCTGCTCGGCCTGCTGAACATCTGGTACGCCAACTTCCTCGGCGCGCAGACCCACGCGGTGCTGCCCTACTCGCAGTACCTGCACCGGTTCCCGGCCTACCTGCAACAGCTCACCATGGAGAGCAACGGCAAGTCGGTCCGCACCGACGGGCAGCCCGTGTCGTACGACACCGGCGAGATCTTCTGGGGTGAGCCGGGCACCAACGGCCAGCACGCCTTCTATCAGCTGCTGCACCAGGGCACCCGGCTGGTACCGGCCGACTTCATCGGGTTCAGCGAGCCCAACCACGAGATCGGCGACATGCACGACCTGTTCATGTCGAACTTCTTCGCCCAGACCGCCGCGCTGGCCTTCGGCCGCACCGCCGAGCAGGTCGCGGCGGAAGGCACCCCGGCCGAACTCGTACCGCACAAGGTGATGGCGGGCAACCACCCCACCACCTCGATCACGGCCGACCGGCTCACGCCCGCGACCCTCGGCCAGCTGGTCGCCCTCTACGAGCACATCGTCCTCACCGAGGGCGCGATCTGGGACATCAACCCCTTCGACCAGTGGGGCGTCGAACTCGGCAAGGTGATGGCCAACCAGCTCGCTCCCCTGCTGACCGGCGACGAACCCGACCTGACCACCCTGGACAGCTCCACCGCCGCCCTCATCCGCCGCTACCGCACCCAACGCAACCGCCCCTGACACCCGACGCGGGCACCCCCAGGGGCGCGCACCGCACGCCGGGCGCACGGCACGGCACGCCAGGCGCACGGCACGCCGGGCAGGCCGCAGG
This sequence comes from Micromonospora sp. NPDC049903, assembly GCF_044460945.1. Taxonomy (NCBI): domain Bacteria; kingdom Bacillati; phylum Actinomycetota; class Actinomycetes; order Micromonosporales; family Micromonosporaceae; genus Micromonospora; species Micromonospora sp. NPDC049903. Next base: position 71,528 of record NZ_JBITKL010000012.1, on the reverse strand, counting down.
CGGGGGCACGCCGGGTACGCGGCACGCCGGGTACGCGGCACGCCAGGCAGGCGCCACAGAGGAAGGCGGGCACGGCGGGCACCCGGGGCACGGCGGGCACCGGGCTAGGCACGTCGGACGCTCGTTTGCCGCTCGCTTGCGCCGGCCCACGCAAGATCCGCGCAACTTCATCGAAGTTGCTGCCTCCAGGCGCCTCCGAGGCAGCAACTTCACCGAAGTTGCGCGGATCTTGGCGAACTCGCACCGGACACCGGACCGGCACCTCACCCCGCCCCGCCCTCACTGCCCTACCCTCACTGCCCTACCTCGCCCTGCCCCGCCCTAGCGCGTTGATCAAGGAGTTTTGGTCACGCCACCTCGGTGTGAACAACCAAACTCCTTGATCACCCGGGTCGGGGGCCTTGGACCCCGCGATCATGGAGTTGTGGCGGTTACAAAGTTGGTCGAAGCTACGCAAAACAGCTGCCACGCCTCCATGATCGGCACAGGAGATCGAGGGCGGGCACGAAGGCCGGGGTAAGGCCAAGGCCGGGGCAAGATCGGAAGGCCGGGGGCAAGTCAGCGGGGCTCTGGAAACTACGTGCGCGACCGGACCCAGCTCATCCGTCGCGCCCATTCCCGAGACATGCGCAAGCGCCTCGGCAGCTCATCGTCGTGCGCTCGGGACAGCGAAGCGCCCGGGCGAACGGCGATCGATCTGGGAGGCGGCGAGCGAGAAGGTCCCCGTGACGCCACGCATCGCAGGACGACTCGGCATCCAGGCCGGCGCGCCGGCGACCCCCTGGTCGCCATCCGCGCAGACCGAGCCGCACTGAACCGCCCGCCGCCCAAGCTGGCCCGCCAGCACTCTCGTCGGAGACGGGCGAGACATCGACTCGTCCCGGACCTGCTACCGCTGTAGCGCCCACGCAAGCCCACCCGCGCCTTGACATAAAGGTCATGCTCGATCCTGGATCGAGTGGTCATCACCCTACAACGGGGCCACTCGATCCAAGATCGAGCGTGATCTTGGCGAGGCGGGGCGCAACTTCACGACCGGAGACGGCGTACATCTGTGGGTCTGAGCCCTGTCGAGCTGAACCGTTTGTGCTGTCGCGACGGGCATTGTCGTGCGCAACGGCGAGCCATCCTCCAAAGCGATCCGTCTGCGCTATCAGCTCGATAGCGCCCGCACACCCCACTCCACCTGCCCAGACGCTCTGCTCACCAACCCACCGCGTCCACAGGGCACCCCACAACTCGCCGAATCCGGTCCATCGACCTCGCGGTGCCCGGCCTTCACGGTCGTCGTTCGGTTGGCTTTCGGGGGGCTCTGGCCCAATGGGTCAGGAGCGGGTACCCGGCCTTCCCCGTGGGTCGGGTGCCCGCGTCCCTGACGCGACCGAGGAGCGACTGCGTGACGACGACCGACATACGCGAATTCGACGTCATCGGCGAGCACGCCGGGGCGGCCCGACTGTTGGAACAGACCCTGTTCGAGGTGAAGCGGGTCATCGTCGGGCAGGACCGGCTGGTGGAGCGGCTGTTGACCGCGCTGTTGGCCCGGGGGCACTGCCTGCTGGAGGGCGTACCCGGGGTGGCGAAGACGCTCGCCGCCGAGACCCTGGCCACGGCGGTGGGCGGCAGCTTCGCCCGGATCCAGTTCACCCCGGACCTGGTGCCGTCGGACATCCTCGGCACCCGAATCTATCGCCCGTCGACGGAGAGCTTCGACGTGGAACTGGGACCGGTGATGGCCAACCTGGTCCTTGCCGACGAGATCAACCGGGCTCCGGCGAAGGTGCAGTCGGCGCTGCTGGAGGTGATGGCCGAGGGGCACGTGTCGCTCGGTGGACGCACCTATCCGGTGCCGACTCCGTTCCTGGTGCTGGCCACCCAGAACCCGATCGAGTCCGAGGGGGTGTACCAGCTCCCGGAGGCGCAGCGTGACCGGTTCCTGATGAAGGTCGTGGTCGACTACCCGACGGACGACGAGGAGCTGGGCATCCTCTATCGGATGGGCACCAGCAGCCCGGCCGCCCGGCCGGTGCTGGACCCGGCCCGGCTGGTGGCGCTCCAGGCCCGGGCGCGCGAGGTGTTCGTCCATCATGCGTTGGCCGAGTACGTCGTACGCCTGGTGCTGGCCACCCGGGACCCGCGCCGCTTCGGGTTGGCCGACGTGGCGGACCAGCTCGCGTACGGTGCCAGCCCCCGGGCCACGCTCGGCCTGGTCGCCGCGGCACGGGCGCTGGCCCTGCTGCGGGGCCGCGACTACGTTCTTCCCGCCGACGTGCGGGAGATCGCCGCCGACGTGCTGACCCACCGGCTGGTGCTCAGCTTCGACGCGGTCGCCGACGACGTGGACGCCGGTGAGCTGGTGCGGCGGATCGTGGAGGCGGTGCCGCCGCCGCAGATCGCCCCGGCGCAGGAGCAGCAGGGGCCCGGCCTGGGGGCGGCGGCGTGAACTCCCACACGACGAGTATCGGGCGGCTCGCGCCGCAGGGTCGGCTGCGCCGGTTGGAGTTGACGATCAACCGCCGCCTGGACGGCCTGCTGCACGGCCAGCACCTGGGGCTGCTGCCCGGTCCGGGCAGCGAGCCGGCGGGCAGCCGCGAGTACCGGGCCGGTGAGGACGAGGTCCGGCGGATGGACTGGTCGGTGACGGCGCGGACCGCCGTGCCGCACGTGCGGACCGTGGACGCGGACCGGGAGCTGACCACCTGGACGCTCGTGGACGCCACGCCCAGCATGGACTTCGGCACCGCCGAGCTGGAGAAGCGGGAGCTGGCGGTGGCGGCCGTGGCCGCCGTCGGGTTCCTCACCGCCGGCACCGGCAACCGGCTCGGCGCGCATCTGCTCGGTGACGCCGGGGTACGTCGCTTCCCCGCCCGCACCGGACGCCACCACCTGATCAATCTGCTGCGGACGCTGATGGAGGTGCCCCGGGGCCGGCCCGCCACCCAGCCGGTGGCGCTGGCCGACGGGATCGACGGGCTGCGCCGCTCCGCCGGTCAGCGCGGTCTCGCCGTGGTGGTCTCCGACTTCCTCGACGGCCTGCCCGACGAGGGGATGGGCGGCGCGGACGGGCCACCGCCGGACTGGGAGCGACCGCTGCGGCGGCTGGCCGCCCGGCACCAGGTGCTCGCGGTCGAGGTCCGCGACCCGCGCGAGCTGGAACTGCCCGACGTCGGCCTGATCACGCTCGTCGACCCGGAGAGCGGTCAACGCCGTGAGGTGTCCACCGGCAGCCGCAAGCTGCGGGAGCGGTACGCGGCAGCCGCCGCCGCCCAGCGCCTCGCGGTGACCCGGGCGTTGCGGCGGGCCGGTGCGTCGCACCTGCCGTTGAGCACCGACCGGGACTGGATCGCCGACATCGTCCGTCACGTCCACGCCCAACGACGGCTCGCCCGAGCCACCCGACCCGGTGGAGGTAAAGCGTGAGCTGGGAGTCTCCTGAACGGTTGTGGCTGCTCGCCGGGGTGGTCGCGCTGGTCGTCGGCTACCTGGTGATGCAGCGGCGACGCAGCCGGTACGCGGTGCGGTTCACCAACCTGCGACTGCTGGACAAGGTCGCGCCGGCCCGTCCGGCGTGGCGGCGGCACGTACCGGCCGGTCTGTTCATCGCCATGTTGGCGCTGCTGGTGGTCGGTTTCGCCCGGCCCACCGACGAGGTACGCGTACCGCGTGAGCGGGCCACCGTGATGGTCGCGGTGGACGTGTCCCGGTCCATGCTCGCCGACGACGTACCCCCGGACCGGTTGATCGCCGCCAAGGACGCGGCCCGGGAGTTCGTCGCGGACCTGCCGGAGGAGTTCAACGTGGGGCTGGTGGCGTTCGCCGGCAGCGCCTCGGTGATGGTGCCGCCGACCGGCGACCGGGAGGTGATGGCGGCCGGTATCGACCGGCTCGACGAGGGCGTCACCGGCGTGCAGGGCACCGCGATCGGCGATGCCATCGACGCCTCGCTGGAGTCGATCCGCACGCTTGACGCGCAGGCGGTCGAGGAGCCGCCGCCGGCCCGGGTGGTGATCCTCTCCGACGGGGCCAACACCACCGGGCGCAACCCGACCTCGGCGGCGGGCGACGCGGTGGAGGCCGGGGTACCGGTCGACACCATCTCCTTCGGCACGCTCGACGGCCAGATCGGCGCGGGACAGCGCGTCCCGGTCGACGGGGAGACCCTGCGGGTCGTCTCGGAGCAGTCCGGGGGCGGCTACTACGAGGCGGGCAGCAGCGCCGAGCTGCGCGAGGCGTACGCCGACATCGGCTCGTCGGTGGGTTACCGGATGGAGCGGCAGGACGTATCGGCCCGGTTCATCGGTGGCGGGCTGGTGCTCGCGCTGCTGGCCGCGGCGGCGTCGATGCTCTGGTTCTCCCGCCTGCCGTGACGACTTCGAAGGGACAGTTCATGACGAGCACGATTCCGGGCCTCGGTGAGCCGCGTGGGCCGCGGTTCGTCTCCCCGAACATGTATCCGGGCTCGGCGGGCACCCCGACCGCCGTACCCGCGCCGCCGGTCGGACCGGCCCCGCCGGTCGTACCCGCCGTGCCGGGTGGGTCGGTCGGGCCGGACACGCCGCCGGACCTCTCCCCCGGCGGCGGCCCGTCCCGGTGGCCCCGGTTGTTGCTGGTCGGATTGACGCTGGTGGCGGTCTCGGCGGGCGCCGGTGGGGTGGCCGGTCACCTCGCCGCCCGCGACGACGCGCCGGAGGCGGCGGAGGCCGCCGCGCCGCCGCTCGCCCTCGGGCCCGGTGGCGACCTGGTGGCCGCCGCCGACCGGGTCCTGGCCGGGGTGGTGTCGGTGCAGACCTCCTCCGGCGGGCGCGGTGCCTCCGGTTCCGGTTTCCTGATCGACGACCGGGGGCACGTGGTCACCAACGACCACGTGGTGGCCCGGGGTGGCACGATCCAGGTGGTCGGTCAGGACGGCCGTCGGTTGACCGCGCGGTTGGTCGGCCGTGACCCGGGTACGGACATCGCCGTGCTGCGTGTCGATCCGGGCAACGGGCTGCGCCCGCTGCCGCTCGCCCCCACCGGGCAGACTCGGGTGGGCGAACCGGTGCTGGCCGTCGGTTCGCCGCTGGGGCTCTCCGGCACGGTGACCGCCGGGATCGTCAGCGCGTTGGACCGCCCGGTCCGGCTCGGTGGTGGCGCTCGACAGCCGGCGGTGCAGACCGACGCATCCATCAACCCCGGCAATTCGGGCGGGCCGCTGGTCAACGGGCGGGGCGAGGTGGTCGGAGTGAACACCGCCATCGCCACACTGGAGGGGGGCGGCAACATCGGGATCGGCTTCGCGGTCCCGATCGACCGCGCGTCACAGGTGGCGCAGAGGCTGATCGCGAGAGGGTGACGGGGACATGCGGCTGCTCGTGGTGGAGGACGAGGAGGACCTGGCCGGCGCGTTGCGGGTCGGGCTGGTCCGCGCCGGTTACGCCGTCGACGTCGCGGTGGACGCGGCGCAGGCGTACGAGCTGCTGCTGGTCAACGCGTACGACCTGATGCTGTTGGACGTCAACCTGCCCGACGAGGACGGGTTCGCGGTGTGTCGGGCGATCCGCTCCGGCGCGGTCGAGGTCGCCGCTGGGCAGGACCTGCGGGTGTTGATGCTGACCGCCCGGGGCGCGCTCGGCGACCGGGTACGCGGGCTCGACGAAGGCGCGGACGACTACCTGGTGAAGCCGTTCGCCCTCGTCGAGCTGCTGGCGCGGGTACGGGCCCTGTTGCGGCGGGACACCGGCGGCACCGGGGTGGTACTGACCGTGGGGGCGTTGACCCTGGACGTGGCGCGGCAGGAGGCCCGGCGGGGCGTACGGGAACTCCAGCTCACCCGCAAGGAGTTCGGGGTGCTGGAGTACCTGATGACGCATCCCGGTCGGGTGGTGCCCGCCGAGGAGCTGTTGGAGCACGTCTGGGACGCCAACGCCGACCCGTTCACCGAGACGGTCCGGGTCACCGTGGGTACGCTGCGGCGCAAACTCACCGGCGCCGACACCGAGCCACCGATCGAGACGGTGATCGGGCGCGGCTACCGGTTGCGAGAGGTGGCGGCGTGAGCGAGCGGACTGGGGTGTAGACGTGAGGCTGTTCCGGTCGATCCGGTTCCGGTTGACGGTGCTCTACTCGACGCTGCTGTTCGCGCTGGCCGGGGCGGGGCTGGCGGTGGCGTACGTGGCGGTGGACCGGGCGGTGGACCCCAAGCCGATCAGCAAACGGTACGAGGCGCAGCTCTACAAGCAGAAGGAGGACGGCCGGACGGTGGCCACCGGGACCACCATCGAGGTGGCCGAGGTGCAGCAGATAGAGGACGAGGTCAACCTGCGGCTGTTGCAGACCGTCCGGGACTACTCGCTGATCGCGCTCGGTGGGCTCTTCGTGGCCAGCCTCGGCATCGGGTGGGTGCTGTCGGGGCGGGCGTTGCGTCCGGTGGGCGCGATCGCGCGTACCGCCCGGGACATCCAGGCCACCGACCTGTCCCGCCGGATCCGGCTGGCCGGTCCCCGCGACGAGCTGCGGGATCTCGGCGACACCATCGACTCGATGCTGGATCGGCTGGACCACGCCTTCCACGCCCAACGTCAGCTCATCGACGACGCCTCGCACGAGTTGCGCAGTCCGCTGGCGATCATCCGGGCGAACCTGGACGCCTCGCTGAACTCGCCGGAGGCGACCGAGTCGGAACGTACGGCGGCGGTGGCGACGATCGACCGGGCGACCACCCGGATGTCGCGGTTGGTCGAGGACCTGCTGGCCACCGCCCGCCGGGACGCCGACGCGATGGCCGACACCGACGTCGACCTGAGCGCGGTGGCCCGCGAGGCGGGCGAGGACTTCGCCCCGCTGGCCGCCGGGCGCGGGCTGCGGTTGCGGTACGCGCTCGACACCGACCTGGGGCTCATCGGTGACCCGGACGCGCTGCGCCGGGCGGCGGGCAACCTGCTCTCCAACGCGGTACGCCTCTCCCCGCTGGGCGGGGCGGTGCAGGTGGCGACCGGCCGGGCGGGCGGATGGCTGTGGCTGGCGGTGGCGGACGAGGGACCGGGTATCGCCGAGGACGACCAGCGCCGGGTCTTCGACCGGTTCTGGCGTGGCGAGACCGGGCGGGGCGACTCGGGGGACCGGCGTACCGGACTCGGGCTGGCCATCGTGCGGCAGATCGTGGAGTCGCACGCCGGGCAGGCGGCGGTCTTCTCCCGGCCCGGCGCGGGCAGCGTCTTCGTGTTGTGGTTGCCCGCCGCGGACCGGGCCGACGACGCGCCGCCGCCGGTCACCTCGCCGCTCTGACCTGGCCTTCTGCCCCCTGGCCGCCGTGTCGGGACGGGCCCGACCGGCGGGCGCGGGCACCGGTGGGCGGCGGGCATCGGCAGGATCTGTCATGCAAATGTCATCCAACCGTGCGGTCCACTCCAAGGTCGTTGCGCAGTGTGGTGGTCGATCGGGACGGCGCCTCGCGTCGCCGGCGTCGACGACGAAGGAGACCGCTGTGGTGATGCCGTGGCCCTGGCCGATGCCGGACGACCACTCCTTCCGCGCGCTCTGGGACGAACCGCAGCACCATGACGAGGACGTCCGCCTGGCCGCCCTGGTCGCCCAGCGACTCAGCGCCGACTGGACCACCCGACGGCAGCAGATCACCGTGATGGTGCAGAACAGCGTGGTGATCCTCACCGGGCTGGTCGGCAGCGCGGAGACCCGCCGCGCCGCCGGTGAGCTGGCCTGGGACGTCGAAGGTGTGGTGGACGTCTGTAACGCCCTGCGGCTGGCCAACACCCGGCGCAGCCGCCGCTGAACTCCGGCTCGCCCGTACCGCCAGGCACCGGCTGGTGCGGGCGGGCCGGATCTGTTCACACCGTGTCGCCTATCCCCCGGCCAGGTCCCGCGGCCGGTCCGATCCCGGGCCCCTCCCCCAGGGCCCGGGGTCGGGCGACACGACCGTCCCGGCCTCGGGCGGCCGGCGGAGTCGACCGTCGGTCAGCGGGTGGAGTCGGAGGTCACGTCGTCGAGGTGGGCCAGCGCGTCGGCGCGGGTCTCGACGAGCGGGAAGACCTCGTCCAGACGGGTGACCCGCAGCACCTGACGGATCAGCGGCGATCTCGTCGCGACACAGAGCGTCGCGCCACGCTCGGCGACGCGGTGGTGGGCCCGGACGAGCAGCCCCAGCGCGGTCGAGTCGATCAGGTCGGTGCGGCCGAGGTCGACCACCACGTGACCGCCCATGTCGGTCGCGTGCCGCAGGGCCAACTCCAGGGCGTCGCCGGTGTCGAGGTCGACGTCACCGGCGATGGTCACCACGGTCACGCCGTCGAGGTGCTCGATGCCGGTGACGCCTCCGGGTACCCCGTCGGAGGCCGGGCCGAGTCGGGTGCAGTGGGCGCATCGGTGCGGACCGTCGGCGAGCGGGGAGCCGCTCCAGCCGTGCTCGGAGAGCAGCGTCCACACCACCTCGCCGCCCGAGGGCGCACCCGACCCGGTGACGATGTCACCGCAGTTGTCGCAGGTCAGAGTGACCAGTTGGTCGTCCAGTGCAACGGCCATAGCGCGCTCCTTTCCACGTAGAGGGGTCGTCCCCACCCTGCCGACGGCAGGTGGCGGGTACCGCGCGGACGCATGACGGTTACGTGACGAATGAATTTCCGGCCGACGGCGGGTCGGATGGCTGACGCGAGGTGTCCGACCCCCTGCCCGATTTGCAATGATTGATACAGAGAGATCAACCGATGCCGGGATCTTCCGGGAGGTCGCAGATGCGCAACGGACTACCCACCGACGAACCGGTCGGCACGCTGGACGTGGTGCACCGGTTCCGAGGCCCGATGCCGACCGGGGTCACCGTCTCGCACCGGGGACGGATCTTCGTCAACTTCCCCCGCTGGGGCGACGAGGTGCCCGCGACCGTGGTCGAGCTGCGGCGCGGACGCGAGGTCGCCTACCCCGACCGGGCGTGGAACACCCCGTCCGGCAACGACGACTCCTCGGCCTTCGTGTCGGTGCAGAGCGTCGTGGTCGACCCCGCCGACCGGCTCTGGGTGCTCGACACCGGCAGTCCGATGTTCCAACCGACCGAGCCGGGCGGGCCGAAGCTGGTCCGCATCGACCTGCGTACCGACCGGGTCGTCCAGGTGATCACGTTCCCGCCCGACGTGGCACTGCCCACCTCGTACCTCAACGACGTCCGCTTCGACCTGCGGCGCGGCGAGGCGGGCCTGGCGTACCTCACCGACTCGGCCGACGGGGCGCCGAACGCGCTGATCGTGGTGGACCTGGCCAGCGGCGAGTCGTGGCGTCGGCTCAACGACCACCCGTCGACCAAGGCCGCGCCACTGGCCGACTTCCGGCCGGTGGTCGAGGGCCGCCCGTTCCTGGTCCGGCCGCCGGACGGCCCGCCGCAACCGGTGGGCGTCGGCGCGGACGGCATCGCCATCTCCGCCGACGGTTCCCGGCTCTACTACTGCGCCCTCGCGACCCGCCGCTGGTACAGCGTCGCCACCGACGCGCTGGCCGACCGCGCCCTGACCGACGCGGCGGTGGCGGCGACCGTGGTGGACGAGGGCGACAAAGGCGGCGGCGCCGACGGGCTGGAGTCCGACGACGCCGGACGCCTCTACCTGACCAACTACGAGCACAACGCGGTGCTGCGCCGACGACCCGACGGCGAGTACGAGACCGTGGTGCACGACGCGCGGCTGCTCTGGCCGGACACGCTGAGCGTGGCCGTCGACCGGCACCTGTACGTGATCGCCAACCAGGTGCACCGGCAGCCGCCGTTCAACCGGGGACGGGACCTGCGACGCAAGCCGTATGCGCTGTTCCGGACCCGGATCGACGCCGGTCCGGTGCTGTTGCGGCCCTGACCCCGTTCGGGTGGTCGGCGACACCGCCGCACCTGGCGTGCCGTCGGTCGCACGTAGCGTCGAGAAGCAACGCCCACGAGCGGAGGAGCGGGTCGTGACCGAGCCGGAGGAAGAACACGAGAAGACCGCGAAGACCGACCAGGTGCTCTTCTCCCCCGACGGCGACCCGCACCACGACCCGGCGCAGGCACCGCAGCCCGACCAGCACCTGCCGTCGCTGTTCTCTCACGACGGCGAGACCGACGTGGTCGACGACGAGCAGTGAGCACGGGCACCCCTGCCCGGCGGCGCTGACGGCGACCCTCACCCGGGACGGGTCGGCAGCGCGGCGGCGAGCTCGTCGTCGTAGGTGGCGAGTACCCGTCCGTCGGCCGCGTACGCGACCAGCCGCCCGTGCGTCATGGTCGCGGAGCGGAACGAGAAGGTCCGCACTCCCGGGTACGCGGACAGCAGCGGGATGTGCCGGGCCGACCCACCGGGCGCGGAGTGGTACTCCAGGCGGGCCACCTGTGCGGAGACGACGCCGTTGACCCGTACCTTGGTCTTCTCGGCCCGGGTGCCGAAGGTGACCGGCGCGTCCGTGCCGTAGCGGGCGCACTCCTGCGGGCCCCGGCACACGAAGAAGTAGCGCGGGTTGACCACGTCTTCCGACCGGTACGCCTTGAAGGTCGGGTCGGCCCCGGCGGGCAGCGGCTGCACCGCGAAGAAGGCCAGGACACCGGCGGTCGCGACGCCCGCACGCAGCCACGCCCGCCGCCGCATCGGCGGGCGGCGGCTGCCGACGGCGACCGCCGCGCCGAAACCCGCCACGCAGAGCAGACAGACGCCGAGCGCGCGGGCGTTCTCGAAGAGGAACTGCACGCCGGGCCGCGCGGAGAACGGCGCCAGCACCACGCCCAGGGAGAACACGGTGCCGGCCAGCAGCGCCACACCGGCCACCCGTCGGGTCACGCCGACAGCACCGACCAGCAACATCGCCGCCAGCACCGTCCACACCTGGTGATGGGTCCAGGACACCGGTGACGCGGCCACGCTCGCACAGCCCACCAGCACCACGGCGTGTCCGGGTCGACCGGCGGCGGCCAGCCACCGGGCCCGCAGCAGCGCCAGCCCGCAGACGAGGGCCACCATGGCCGCCCAGACCAGCGGCAGGGTGCTCTCGTGGACACCGAGGCGCAGCAACATGCCGTGTACGGACTGGTTGCCCAGCGAGGCCAGGTTGCCGATCCGCTCGGTCTGCGCCACCGTGCCGGCCCAGTACGTCAGGCTCTCCTGCGGCAGCAGCACCACGGCGAGGACCCCGCAGGCGAGAAAGGCGCCGGTCGCCCGCGCCGCGTCGCGATAGCGGCCGGACACCACGAAGTACGCCACAAAGATCAGCGGGGTGAGTTTGATCGCCGCCGCCACCCCGATCAGCACGCCACGGAACCGCGACGGTCGACCGATCGCGTCCAGCAACGCCATCAGCACGATGAAGATGCTCACCTGACCGAACCGCAGGTTGCTCTGCACCGGCGCGGAGAGCATGAGCACGCCGGCCGTCACCGCGACCGCCACCCGACGGTCGGTTCGGTCGGCGGCCAGCGCCCGGCCGACCGGTACGGCCACGGCGACCACGGCCGCGCAGGTCGCCGCCAACCACAGCGCCTCGGCGACGCCGAGCGGCACGGCGGTGACCGGCAGGAGCACCAGTGCGGCGAACGGCGGATAGGTGAACGGCCCCCCGTTGGCCGCCACGTACTCGTAGAGCGGTCGTCCGGCCCGCAGGTCGGTCAACGCGCCGTGATAGATGTGCAGGTCGGAAAGGCGGTCCGGGCGGCGCAGCACCAGCGTCACGGAGATCAGGGCGAGCACCCCGAACCCGATCCAGAGCAGTGTCACCCGACGATCCCGCATGGACCGAGGATAGGAAGCGGCGGCCGGTTCCGATGCCCCGTACGGCGGTCGGCGGCTTGCCACCCACCACCTCGCCAACTGATAATCGTCGATGTAAATGAGCCGGACGACCACGGGCACCGGGCAGCCCACGATCGGAACACCACCCTGTCCGCACCCCGTCCGGAGGACACGTCCCGATGAGAACGGCGATCAGACTGTGCTGCGCCGCCCTGGCGGCCATCGCGTTGACGGCGCTGGCCGCGCTGTCGATCCCGACACCCGCTTCGGCAGCGACCCTGACCGAGGTCACCAACTTCGGCACCAACCCGAGCAACCTGCGCATGTACCTCTACGTGCCCGACCGGGTCGCACCTCGGCCGGGGCTGCTGGTCGCGGTGCACTACTGCACCGGCAGCGGGCCGGCGCTGCACTCCGGCACCCAGTTCGCGTCACTGGCCGACCGGTACGGCTTCATCGTGGTCTACCCGTCGGTGACCCGCAGCAGCCAGTGCTTCGACGTCTCCTCGCCGCAGGCCTTGCGCCGGGGTGGCGGCAGCGATCCGGTGGGCATCATGTCGATGGTGGACCACGTCCGGCAGCGCTTCCCGGTCGACGCGTCGCGAATCTTCGTCACCGGCGTCTCGTCCGGCGCGATGATGACCAACGTGCTGCTCGGGGTCTATCCGGACGTGTTCGCCGCCGGGGCGGCCTTCGCGGGCGTACCGTTCGGCTGCTTCGCCACCACCAACGGCTCGGAGTGGAACAGCGAGTGCGCCAACGGGCAGGTGACGCGCACTCCGCAGCAGTGGGGCGACCTGGTCCGCGCCGCGTACCCGGGCTACACCGGAGCACGACCGCGCATGCAGATCTGGCACGGCACCAACGACGACATCCTGCGGTATCCGAACTTCGGTGAGCAGGTCAAGCAGTGGACGAACGTACACGGGTTGAGCCAGACCCCGACGATGACCGACAGCCCGCAGGCCGGATACACCCGGACCCGGTACGGGGGTACCGGCGGCACCGCGCCGGTCGAGGCGATCAGCATGCAGGGGGTGTCGCACAACCTGCCGGTCGACGCCGCCGGGGCGGTGCGGTTCTTCGGCCTGGACAACGCGCCGCCGCCGACCACCACCCCGACGCCGACGATCACCCCCACCACCCCACCGCCGACCCCGACCGTGCCGCCGACCCCGACCCTGCCGCCGGGCACCGGCTGCCGGGTGGGGTACACGGTCAACGCCTGGAACACCGGGCTGACCGCCTCGGTGACGATCACCAACACCGGCCCGACCGCGGTCAACGGCTGGAGCCTGGCCTTCACGCTGCCCGGCGGGCAGAGCATCACCGGCGGCTGGAACGCCACCTACGCCCCGACCTCGGGTGCGGTGACCGCCCGTAACGCCGCCTACAACGGGACCATCGCGCCCAATGCCTCGGTGACCATCGGCTTCCAGGCCACCCACGGCGGCAACACCGCCGCACCGTCGGCCTTCACCCTCAACGCCACGCCCTGCGCGATCGCCTGACCCCGGACCGGCGCACCCCTCGCCACCCGGCGGCGACGCCCGCGCGGTCCACGTCCGCGCGGGCGTCGCCACGTTGTAATTAATCGCTTTATGTCGATATATTGGTGGCAGGGAAAGCGTTTGCCCGTCCCACCGCTCCGCCGGCAGGCGCGCCACCACCGATCCACACCCCGGAGGAACCGCATGCTGCTCAGGACAACGAAGGGACGACCACGCCTCGGCCTGGTGGTCGTCGCCGCGCTGGTGCTCCTCGGCACCGCCGAGACGGTCACCGCGCCGGCCGCACGGGCCGCCACCGTCGACCCCAACGCCACGTACGTGTTCGTCAACCGGCACAGCGGCAAGGCGATGGACGTGTGGAACTGGTCCACCGCCGACAACGCCCCGGTCAACCAGTTCACCCGCAACGACGCCGCGGTGCAGCAGTGGCGCTTCGTCGACGTGGGCAACGGCTACTACCAGATCCGCTCGGTGCACAGCGGCAAGGTCCTCGAACTGCCCAACGCCAACGACGGCGTGCAGCTCGTACAGAACGCGCCGGTCAGCGGCAACAACCGGCAGCACTTCCGGTTGGCCGACTCCGACAGCGGTTTCGTCCGCTTCGTCAACCGGCATTCCAACAAGGCGCTCGACGTGTGGGAGTGGTCCACCGCGGACGGCGGCATGATCTCGCAGTACCAGGACGTCGGCGGCACCAACCAGCAGTGGCAGTTGGCCGTCCTGGGCGGCTCCAGCGGCTGCGGCAGCGGCGCGTTCCAGGCCGAGGCCGTGCTGAACGGCGGCACCTGGACCGCCCGCAACGGCGGCAGCACGGTCTACACCGGCACCGACATGCGCGCCGCCGTGCAGGCGGCGGTGAACAGCCTCAGCGCCGGCCGCACCAGCAAGCAGCGGGTCGTGGTCCGTGGCTCCGGCACGATCAGCGCGGGCTCCCGCATCTCGCTGCCCAGCTACACCACGATCGACGTGTGCGGCACCATCAACGTCACCGGTTCCGGCACCGGCGACCAGGCCCCGATCTACTCACGCGGCACCACCCAGGTCGAGGTGCAGAACCTCAGCGTCACCGGCGCCCCGCTGTACGGCATCTTCATGCGCAACGTGACCAACGTGATCCTCGGGCAGATCGACATGCGGCTCACCGGCGGTCTGGGCGTCCGCATCGACAACCGGGGCGACACCAGCCAGTGGTCGCGCAACATCCGCATCGACAACGTGTACGTCTCCGGCGCCCGGGCGCACGCGGTCGAGACGTACGGGGTGGACGGGCTGACCATCGGCACGGTGACCGCCCGCAACGTCGGCGAGTCGGGCCTGCTGCTCAACGAGACCATCAACGCCACGGTGACCACCGTGGACGCGGAGAACGCCGGCACGGGTACCGGATACGCGGCCTTCCGGGTCGCCAACCGCGCGGGTCGGATCGGCTCGTCGTACCCGATCAACATCCGGGTCGGTACGGTCCGCGCGCGCGGCGGCGGTCGGGGCGTCTTCTGCGTCTCGGAGTCCGGCGGCACGGCGATCAACCGGGTGGACATCGCCAACACCGGCAACAACGCCGTCCTGATCGAGAACTGCACCGGCGTGGACATCGCGGCGGGCGGCGGCACGATCAGCGGTGGCGGGGAGGTCCGCCTGGCGGCCCGTGCCGAGTTCCCCGGCAACCGGGACATCACCCTGCGGAACTTCACGCTCGCCAACAACCGGATCGTGGAGAACCCCTGCGCCACCAACCTGACCATCAGCAACGTCACGCTCTCCAACGCGAGCATCAGCCGCTGCTGACCCGCGCGACCGCGCCCGGCGCGCCGGGCGCGGTGTGCAGTGTTAGGAAGGGTCCCCTGCTATGCACGAGGCGTTAGCAGGGGACCCTTCCTTTCATCTCAGCTGGCGGTGCAGGTGGGGGTGGCGGTCGGGCCGTTCCCGTTGCCCTGGAAGCCGAACTCGGTGGTGGTACCCGCGTTGACGGTTCCGTTGTAGCTGACGTTGCGGAAGCTCACGTTGCCGCTGGTGCCGCTGCCCTGGGCGTTCCAGGTGTTGGTCACCGTGCTGCCGCTCGGCAGCGCCACCGTCACCGCCCAGCCGTTGAGTCTGGTGGAGCCGGCGGTGACCCGGACGGTGGCGACGAATCCACCGGTCCAGGAGTTCAGCGACACGGTCGCGGTGCAGCCGGATCCGCCGGGCGGCGGGGTGGTCGGCGGCGGGGTCGTGGGCGGCGGGGTGGTCGGCGGCGGAGTGGTGGGCGGCGGGGTGGTGCCGCCCGCGTTCAGGGCCTCCAGCGTCGAGTTGTACGCGGCCTTCTTGTTGCCGCTGCCGTCGAAGAGCAGCGGGGTGCCGCCCGAGCGCCACGAGTCGGTGTCCCGGATGCCCCACACCGTGATGCCGGTGCAGCGGGCGACGGCGAGGCAGTCGGTGACCACGCCACGGTACGCGTTCGCCTGCGAGGTGCCGGAACCCTCGATGTCCAGCTCGGTGATCTGCACGTCCACCCCGAGGGCGGCGAAGCTGGACAGCGTGGTGCGGTAGTTGCCCGGGTACGGCGAGTTGGCGTTGAAGTGCGACTGCAGGCCGACGCAGTCGATCGGCACACCGCGCTGCTTGAAGTCCTGGACCATCCGGTAGACGGCCTGGGTCTTGGCGTGGGTCCAGTCGTCGGTGTTGTAGTCGTTGTAGCAGAGCTTGGCACCGGGGTCGGCGGCCCGGGCGGCACGGAACGCCGCCTCGATCCAGTCGTTGCCGGTGCGCTGGAGGTTGGAGTCGCGGCGGGCGCCGCTGCTGCCGTCGGCGAACGCCTCGTTCACCACGTCCCAGGAGTGGATCTTGCCCCGGTAGTAGGTGGCGACCTGGGTGACGTGGTTCAGCATCGCGTTGCGCAGCTGGGTGCCGGACATGTTCTGCATCCAGCCGGGCTGCTGCGAGTGCCAGGCCAGGGTGTGTCCCCGGACGGACATGCCGCGCGAGATGGCGTGGTTGACGATCCGGTCCGCGTTGGCGAAGTTGAACTGCCCCTGCTGCGGCTCCGTCGCGTCGATCTTCATCTCGTTCTCGGCCGTGACCGAGTTGAACTCGCGGTTGAGGATGCCGACGTAGGTGGAGTCGGAGAGCTTGTTCGCCGCCACGGCCGCGCCGAAGTAGCGGCCCTTCTCGGCGGCCGAGGCGCCCAGGGTGGTCGCGGCGCTCGCGCTGGAGGCCACCACCACGCTGGTGGAGATGAGGGCGAGACCGACGGCGGCCGAGACCAACGCGATGCGTGGCCGCAGTCGGGAAGCCGGACGCCCGCTGCCGCGGGCGAAGGCGTTGTTCATGGCATGAGCCTTTCGACGAAGCCGTGCTTGATGGAAGCCGGCCCCGACTACTGCCCAAACATGGTGGCTCCCGCCGTCTGCGCGGTTGCCCGTGAGCCGCGCCGGTCGGTGCCTGCAGCCCGCCACCATGAGTAGATCGAGGCTGTTGTATCGAAAACAGTATCGAAACACGTCTGAAAGCTCAACGCGCAGCGACACACTTTCGACCCGCCCGAGCCGGACCCGCGTGCACCTCGCAGCGGAACAACCCTGTGGCCAGGGCGTCAGCCGATCCCGACCGACACCTCCGGAAGTTTCGGTGGCCCGGGCCGGTCCGTCGTCCCGGAGAACAGCTCGGACAGCCACCGGAGCTGGCGACGGACGTGGGTCGCGTCGCCGTGCTCGTGGCCGTTGAAGGGGTACACGTGCATGCTCCGCTGCGGGGTGGGGCCGTCGATGCCGGCACCGTACTGGTTGTAGGCGGCGAAGACGGTGCTCGGCGGGCAGACGGTGTCCCGCAGCCCGATCCCGAAGTGCGCGGGCGCCTGGGCCCGCCGGGCGAAGCTGACCCCGTCGACATAGGACAGGGTGCGCCGGACCGCCGCCTCCGCCTCCCGGTGCACGGCCAGGTAGGTGACGATGTCGCCGTACGGGGCGGCGTCGGTGATCTCGATGGCCCGCTGCACGTGACAGAGGAACGGCGCGGTCGTGACCAGTGCGGCCAGGTCGGGCACCAGTCCGGCGACGGCCAGCGCCAGTCCACCGCCCTGGCTGTTGCCGGCGGCGACCACCCGCGCCGGGTCGGTGCCGGGCAGGGCACGGGCGGCGTGTACGGCCCGGACCGCGTCGGTGACGAGCCGTCGGTAGTAGTAGCCCTCCGGCGCCAGGATTCCCCGGGTCACCGGCGTCGGCCCGCCGGGCGTCGCGCCGTGCGGGTCGGGCGTGTCACCCAGGCCGTACTGGCCGGACTGTCCCCGGGCGTCCATCAGCAGGTGCGCGTACCCGGCCACCGGCCAGGTCAGGCGCTCGTGCGGCAGGCCCCGGCCGCGCCCGTAGCCGACGTACTCCACCACCACCGGCAGTGCTCCGTCCACCCCGGAGGGGCGGGTGTACCAGGCCCGGACCGGCTCGTCGGCGAAGCCGGCGAACGTGACGTCCCAGGTGTCTACCAGACGCAGGTCGGTCGGCTCGGGCCGGACGTCGATGAGCACCGGTGTCGCCGCGGTCGCGTGCAGGGTCCCCTGCCAGAAGGCGTCGAAGTCGGCGGGCTCCGGCACGGTCGGCGCGTACCGCCGCAGCTCGTCGAGGGGCAGGTCGAACAGGGGCATGGCTCCTCGCAGCGGTTGCTCAGGTGGACGGCGGGGCGGTGCTCTCGCGGATCATCAGCTCGGCGACCAGGTCGATGCGGCTGGTCGGCAGCGCGACCCCGCGCGCCAGGTCGAGCAGCATCTGGGTCGCCGTACCGGCCATGTCCCGCAGCGGTTGGTTGACGGTGGTCAGCGCGGGACCGATCCAGGCCGAGACGGGCAGGTTGTCGTAGCCGACCACCGACACGTCGCCGGGCACGTCCAGACCGAGCTGCCGGGCGGCCCGCAGCACCCCCATCGCCTGGAGGTCGGACCCGGCGAAGACGGCGGTCGGGCGGTCCGGGCGACTGAGCAACTGCATGCCGTGGGTGTAGCCGGCGTCGAGGTGGAAGTTGCCGAAGCGGACCAGTTCGGGCGCGACGGGTACGCCCATCTCCTCGTGCGCGCAGCGGAATCCCGCAGTCCGGGCCCGCGCGCAGAGCACGTCCTGCGGGCCGGAGATGATCGCGATCCGCCGGTGACCGAGCTCCAGCAGGTGACGGGTGGCCAGCAGGCCGCCGTTCCAGTTGTTCGAGCCGACCGCCGGCACCGAGGCGGCGCTGGCGCTGTCGTTGTCGATGACCACCACCGGGATCGACTGCCGATCGAACCGTCGGCGCTGCTGGTCGGTCAGGTTGCACATGACCAGCAGGACGCCGAGCGGACGCCGGGCGAGCACCGCGTCCACCCACGACTGCGGCGGTCGACGTGCTCCGCCGAGTTGGGAGAGCACCAGGTTCACCGGCGGCAGGGCGGCGACGGCCTCCACCCCACGGATGATCTCCAGGGCCCAGTCCGAGCCGAACTCGTGGAACACCAGCTCGATCTGGCCCTCGCCGGACGACCGACGGGCACGGCGACGATATCGGTGCCGCTCCAGACTGGCCTCGACCCGCGCCCTGGTGGCGGCGGCGACGTCCGACCGGCCGTTGAGGACCTTGGAGACGGTCGCCGCCGAGACACCCACCTCTCGCGCGATGGTCGCGATGGTCGCGATGGTGGTGGAGCCGAGCACGTCCGGCGATCGGTTCTCCGTCATCCGACCCTCTGCAACGATCCCGAAAATTTCGGGGAACCATAACACGGGATCCCCTCGATGGCGACGACGCCGGTCGATGCGGATGAGGAGTGCCCGATCGGTCGGAAATCGCTTGCCTGCCCTGCGGGTGCCGCGTGGGCAGTCGCTTCGCAGACCCTTGACACACTCCATTGACGCCCTTAAGTTCCCGACACGGGTGACGAACTGGTTTCCGAAAATTTCGAGAATCGCCGTCCGCAGCGGCGTCCGTGTGGCCTGCCGGGACGACCTGCCGGTGCCGGCCAGAGGGGTTCGCATGACGAGTCAGCTACCTGTCGACGATCGATTGACGTCACCGGACGGCGATCGGTGGCGCGACCCGACCCGGTGCCCCGACGAGCGGGCCGACGCGCTCATCCCGCTGATGTCGCTGGAGGAGAAGGTCGCCCAGTTGGTCGGCCTGTGGGTCGGTGCCGACGCCTCCGGCGAGGGCGTCGCACCCCACCAGACCGACATGGTCGAGCACACTCCACCGTGGCCGGAGGCGATCCGGTACGGCCTCGGGCAGCTGACCCGGCCGTTCGGCACCGCACCGGTCGATCCGGTCCGCGGCGCCCGGTCGCTGGCCGCCTCGCAGGCGCAGATCGTGGCGGCGAGCCGGTTCGGCATCCCGGCGCAGGTGCACGAGGAGTGCCTGACCGGCTTCGCCGCCTGGCGGGCCACCGTCTACCCGGCCCCCCTGAGCTGGGGTGCCGCCTTCGATCCGGAACTGGTCGAGGAGATGGCCGACCGGATCGGACGGTCGATGCGGGCAGCCGGTGTGCACCAGGGACTCGCCCCGGTGCTCGACGTGACCCGCGACTACCGCTGGGGACGCACCGAGGAGACCATCGGCGAGGACCCGTACCTGGTCGGGACCGTCGGCGCGGCGTACGTGCGGGGGTTGGAACGGGCCGGGGTGGTGGCGACCCTCAAGCACTTCGCCGGTTACTCGGCCTCCCGGGGCGGACGGAACCTGGCGCCGGTGCCGATGGGCCGCCGGGAACTGGCCGACGTGATCCTGCCGCCGTTCGAGATGGCGTTGCGGCTCGGCGGCGCGCGCTCGGTCATGCACTCCTACGCCGAGATCGACGGGGTGCCGGTGGCCGCCGACGAGGAGCTGCTGACCGGGCTGCTGCGCGACCGGTGGGGCTTCGGCGGGGTCCTGGTCGCCGACTACTTCGCCGTCCGCTTCCTGCAGAGCCTGCACGGGGTGGCCGCCGACGCCGGGGACGCCGCCGGCCTGGCGTTGCGCGCCGGTATCGACGTGGAACTGCCCACCGTGGACGCCTACGGCGCCCCGCTGGTGGCGGCAGTCCGCTCCGGTGCCGTCGCGGAGCCGCTGGTCGACCGTGCGCTGCGCCGGGTACTGATCCAGAAGATCGAGTTGGGCCTGCTCGACGAGGGCTGGCAGGAGCTGTCCGACGACGTCGACGAGCTGCGCCTGGACGACGAGGCCGGCCGGTCCGTCGCGTTGCGGCTGGCCCGCCAGTCCGTCGTCCTGCTGCGCAACTCCGACGGCGTGCTGCCGCTCGCCGCCGACAAGCAGGTGGCCCTGATCGGCCCGGTGGCCGACGACCCGATGGCGATGCTCGGCTGCTACTCGTTCCCGCTGCACGTGGGAGTGCACTATCCCGAGCACGGCGTCGGGGTGGAGATCCCGTCGCTGCGTACGGCCCTCCAGCAGCGCCACCCCCGCCTGACGTACCTGCCGGGGACCGCCGTCACCGGCGATGACACCTCCGGCATCGCGGCGGCGGTCCAGGCCGCCACCGAGGCCGACGTCTGCGTCCTGGCGGTCGGCGACCGGGCCGGCATGTTCGGCCGGGGCACCTCCGGCGAGGGCTGCGACGCCGTCGACCTCGACCTGCCCGGCGTGCAGGCCGAGCTGGTCCGTGCGGTGCTGGCCACCGGTACGCCGGTGGTGCTGGTGGTGCTCTCCGGTCGGCCGTACGCGCTCGGCGCTCAGGTGGACGACGCCGCTGCCGTCGTGCAGGCGTTCTTCCCCGGGCAACTCGGCGGTCAGGCGCTGGCCGAGGTGCTCACCGGCGAGGTCAACCCGTCCGGGCGGCTGCCGGTGAGCGTGCCCCGGCACGGCGGCGGCCTGCCCGGCACGTACCTCTCCCCGCCGCTCGGCCACCGCACGCAGGTGTCGTCGGTGGACCCGACGCCCGCGTTCCCGTTCGGGCACGGCCTGAGCTACACCACCTTCGAGTGGGACGAGGCCACGGTAGCCAGCGCCGACGACACCGGGCCCACGCCGTGGCCGGTCGACGGCACCGCCACGGTCGGCGTCACGGTCCGCAACACCGGTTCGTGGGCCGGCACCGAGGTGGTCCAGCTCTATCTGCACGATCCGGTCGCGCAGACCACCAGACCGGTGGTACGCCTTGTCGGCTACGCCCGGGTGCCGTTGCGTCCGGGCGAGGCGGCCCGGGTCACCTTCGAGGTCCCGGCCGACGTCACCTCCTTCACCGGGCTACGCGGCCGACGAGTGGTGGAGCCCGGTGACGTCGAGCTGCGGCTGGCCCGGTCCAGTGGCGACCCGGTGGCGCACCTGGCGCTGCGACTGGTCGGCGCCGAACGCGAGGTCGGCCCCGAGCGGGAACTGGTCTCCCGGGCCCGGGTCGCCCCCGCCACCCGAGGTCGGCGATGAGTGCCCCGGCCACGGTGACCGCACCGGCCCCCGACCCACCCACCCACCCACCCGGCCCACCGCGCGCGGCCCGGCGTACCTGGCGACGGGCGCTGCGCCGGGACTGGCAGCTCTATTCGCTGGCGATCCTGCCGCTGCTGTTCTTCCTGATCTTCCGGTACCTGCCGATGCTGGGCAACGTGATCGCCTTCCGCCGGTTCCAGCCCGGCGGCAGCATCTTCGGCGAGTACTGGGTCGGCCTGCGGTACGTGAAGATGTTCCTGGCCGACCCGACGTTCTGGAACGTCTTCACCAACACGTTGGTGCTGGGCGGGCTGACGCTGCTGTTCTGCTTCCCGCTGCCGATCGTGCTGGCGCTGCTGCTCAACGAGGTCCGTGCGCGCCGACTCAAGCGGTTCGTGCAGTCCGTGTCGTACCTGCCGCACTTCCTGTCGATCGTGATCGTGGCGGCCATGGTGATGCAGTTGCTCTCCATGGACGGCACGGTGAACTCGCTGGTCACGTCCGCCGGCGGCGAGGCGGTGCCGTTCCTGCAACGCCCCGAGTGGTTCCGGACCATCTACATCTCCTCCGAGGTCTGGCAGACCGTCGGGTGGGGCACCATCCTCTATCTCGCCGCCCTCACCACCATCGACGAGGACCTGTATGAGGCGTCCCGGATCGACGGCGCGAACCGCTGGCGGCAGACCTGGCACGTCACGCTGCCGGGGATCCGGCCGACCATGGTGACGCTGCTGATCCTCAACATCGGCACCTTCATGGCGGTCGGGTTCGAGAAGATCCTGCTGCTGTACAACCCGCTGACCTACCCGACCGCCGACGTGATCTCCACGTACCTGTTCCGGATGGGCTTCGGGTCCAGCAACTTCAGCTACGCCGCCGCGATCGGCCTGTTCGAGGCGGTGATCGGGTTGATCCTGGTGCTGTCGGCGAACCTGATCGCCCGTCGCACGGTGGGGACGAGCCTGTGGTGACCGTCGACTCCACCGCCGCCCGGTCGCGTCCCCGTCGCCGACGGGGCATCCGGCAGAGCCGGGGCTACCGGGCGTTCCAGGTGGTCAACGCGATCGTGTTGACCCTGGTCGTGCTGGTGACGCTCTATCCGTTCGTCAACATCGTGGCCCGCTCGCTGAGCAGTGAGGCGTTCATCATCGCGGGCGACGTGAACCTGGTGCCGCGCGGGTTCACCGTCGACACGTACCGCCTGGTGTTGTCCGATTCGCTGTTCTGGACGAACTACCGCAACACCCTGGTCTACACCGTCACCGCCACGGTCATCTCGATCGTGCTCACCACCTGCTACGCGTACGTGCTGTCCAAGAAGGACCTCAAGGGACGCGGCGCGCTGGTCGGCATCGCGGTGTTCACCATGTTCTTCTCCGGCGGCCTGATCCCCAACTACGTGCTGGTCACCAGCCTCGGCCTGAAGAACAGCGTCTGGGCCATCGCGCTGCCCAACGCGATCAACGTGTTCAACCTGCTGGTGATGAAGGCGTTCTTCGAGAGCCTGCCGAACGACCTGGAGGAGGCCGCCGCAGTTGACGGGCTCAACACGTACGGCATCCTGCTGCGGATCGTGCTCCCACTGTCGAAGGCCATCGTCGCCACCATGGTGCTGTTCTATGCCGTCGCCTTCTGGAACTCCTGGTTCGCCGCCTTCCTGTACATGGACAAGCAGGAGCTGTGGCCGGTGACCGTGTACCTGCGCAACCTGATCGCCGGTGCCACCGGCGCGGAGAACGTCGGTGCGATCGCCGAGGCCAACGAGGTACAGGCCGAGGCGACCCTCAAGTCCGTGACCATCGTGCTCACCACCCTGCCCATCCTCCTGGTCTATCCCTTCGTCCAGCGGTACTTCGTCCGGGGCATCATGCTCGGCGCGGTCAAGGGCTGACCAGCGGTTCCATCCCCGCTCCCACCACACCGAAAGGACCGCCATGTTCCGCAGATCGTGGCGACAGGTGGCGATAGCCGCTGCCGCCCTGCTCACCGCCTCCAGCCTCGTCGCCTGTGGCGACGACCCGTCCGACAACCAGGACCTGTCGGAGAACCGGGCCGGCGCGATGGAGAACTACGCGGTCGGTACGCAGTTCAAGGCCACCGAGCCGATCTCCTTCTCCGTCCTCTACAACAACCACCCGAACTACCCGCTGAAGAACGACTGGTTGTTCTGGTCCGAGTTGACCTCCCGGACCAACGTCACGCTGGAACCGGTGGCGGTGCCGCTGAGCGACTACAACCAGAAGCGCAGCCTGCTGATCGGTGCCGGTGACGCACCGCTGCTGATTCCCAAGACGTACCCGCCGGACGTGAACACGTTCGTCTCCTCCGGGGCGATCCTGCCGGTCAGCGACTACCTCGATCTGATGCCGAACCTCAAGGAGAAGATCGAGAAGTGGAACCTCCAGCCTGAGATCGACGCGCTCCGCCAGCAGGACGGCAAGTTCTATCTGCTGCCCGGCCTGCACGAGAAGCCGTGGCACGACTACTCGCTGGCGATGCGCACCGACATCCTGGAGGAGCTGAACCTGGAGGTCCCGAAGACCTGGGACGAGCTCTACACCGTGCTCAAGTCGATGAAGGCCGCGTACCCGGACGTCTACCCGTTCTCCGACCGGTGGAGCCAGCCCAACCCGGCCGGCAACCTGCTCAACCTGCTGGCCGTCTCGCACGGACTGGACGGTGCCGGCTGGAACTTCCAACACATGAGCTGGAACGCGCAGGCGCAGAAGTTCGAGTACACCGGCGCCAGCGAGCACTACCGGCACGTGCTGGAGTACCTCAACAAGCTGGTCGCCGAGAAGCTGCTCGACCCGGAGAGCTTCACCCAGACCGACGACGCCGCCCGGCAGAAGCTCGCCAACGGCAAGTCCTTCGTGATCAGCGCGAACGCCCAGGCCGTGGTGAACGACTACCGGCCGGACCTGGCGGCGACCAACCCGAAGGCGAAGATCGCCAAGATCCCGCTGCTGGTCGGACCGGCCGGTGAGATCAACCCGTCCAGCCGGCTGGAGAACGGGATGATGATCTCGTCGAAGGCGCGGGACAGCAAGAACTTCGTGGCCATGATGCAGTTCGTCGACTGGCTCTGGTATTCCGACGCCGGCCAGGAGTTCGCCAAGTGGGGCGTGGAGGGCACCACCTTCGTCAAGGACGCCTCCGGCAAGCCCACCCTGGCCCCCGACGTCAACGTCATCGGCCTCAACCCGAGCGCGCCCAAGCACCTGCAGAAGGACTTCGGCTTCTATAACGGCGTGTTCGCCTACGGTGGCAAGCCCGAGCTGGTCCAGGCGTTCTTCTCTCCCGAGGAGCAGGAGTTCCAGCAGGTGATGAACGCCCGCGCGCCGAAGTCACCGCCGCCGCCGTACCCGCTCAACGACGAGGAGCGCGAGCAGGTGTCGCTCTGGGAGACGCCGCTGCGTGACCACGTCTACCAGGCCACCCTCCAGTTCGTCCTCGGCCAGCGGGACCTCGGCCAGTGGGACGCCTACCTGGCGGAGCTGAAGGCCAAGAACATGGACGCGTACGTGGAGCTGGCGAACAAGGCGTACGAGCGCTACAAGGAGGCGAACCGCTGACCCCCGGGCCGGTCCGATCGTGTCGGTGCGATCGGACCGGCCACTTCCCCGCCCCACCCCCTGCGAGCCCCCGAGGACGAGGATGCGCACCACCGTTGTCGACCACACCGCGCCCGGCGGGAACGAGAGCCGCCTGCTCGGCCAGGAGCGGCCGTGAGCGCCGTGGTGCGGGAGTTCGGCGACGGGCCGCTGTCGCGGGGCGCGGCGCTGGTCTACACGCTGCTGGTGGTCGAGGTGCTGCTGCTGGTCTGCGCGGCACCCGGCCTGGTCGCCCTGTTCGCGCTGGAACGTCACCCGAGCAACCTGCCGCTGGTCGCGCTCTGCGCGGTGCCGCTCGGCCCGGCGCTGTCCGCCGCGCTCTACACGCTGCATCATCAGCGCCTCGACCTGACCGACCTGCACCCGGGGCGGCTGTTCTGGCGCGGCTACCGGGCCAACCTGGTCGGTGTGCTGCTGGTCTGGGTGCCGACGCTTTCGTGGCTGACCGTCATCGCGCTCAACCTGGCCAACCTGCCGGCGGCCGGGGTCCCCGGATGGTGGGTGGTGCCGCTGGTCACGGTCGGCGTCGGGGTTGCCGTGGTCGGGCTGAACGCGCTGGTCATCACCTCGCTGTTCGCCTTCCGACTGCGCGACGTGCTGCGGCTGGCCGGATACTTCGTACTGCGTACACCGGTGGTGGCGGTCGGTACCGCGCTGCTGCTGGTCGCGGCGGCGGCGCTGACGCTTGTCGCGTCGGAGGCGGCGACCGCGGCGCTGGGCTCGCTGCTGGCGCTGGCGCTGGTACGCGGTGCCGCACCCATGACCGACGTGGTCCGCGAGGAGTTCGTGCGGTGAGGTGTAAGGAAGGGACCCTTCCTAACGTCTCGTGCATAGCAGGGGTCCCCTGCTAACACCTCACCGCGTGCGCTGCGCACGGGCGACGGCGCGGGCGTGAGCGATCGCCAGCAGTCGGTCGATCTCGGGCAGCATCTGCGGGCCGGGCATGACGATGCTGGCGAAGCCCTGCCGGGCGTACGCGGGATGCGGCAGCACGGTGTCCAGCCGGGCGAAGTCGCACTCGTGCCGGTGCTGCGGGAAGTCGGCGGGCGGGAAGCCGAACAGTCGCGCGAACTCGGTCCGACCCAGGTCGAGGTTGAGCCGGAAGACACCCGGTCGGTCGAGTCCGGAGTCCTCGTCGAAGCCGGGCACGTCGCGTTCCACTATGGTGGCGAACGGCCGGCGGTGATCCGGGCCGACGGAGAAGAACCGGTCGCCCCAGGCACCTTCCGGCGCACCGTTCTCCTCGCTCGCGACCAGTTGCGCGGTGTCGGGCAGAGCCAGGATCCGGGCGGCGAGCATCGCCGGGTCGGTGCCGGTCGGCACGTGCAGCAGCGCGTCGGCGTGCTCCACGGTCGCCTGCTCCAGCGGGAAGTAGCGGTAGTCGTGGCTGCGTTTTCCGGCGGGACGCACCGTCGCGGCGGGGAGGTACCGGGGCAGGTCGCCGTCGCGCTGGAGGACCGCCTCGAAGGAGCCGGGCTCGGGTGCCCCGATGCCGAGCGCCGGGCTGACGCCGAGGCTGCCGACCACCACCGCGTACCCGTCGCCGAGCAGCGAGCCGGCGATGGCACCGGCGCTGCACCAGGTGACCTCGGTGCCGGCCATCGTCATCGTGCCCGGGTCGCGTTGCAGGTGCCGGTTGTGCGCGAAGACCAGGGTGGGGCCCCGGTCCGCCTCGGCCGCGCGGATCGCGAGCAGGTTCTCCGCCATCAGCGCGTCCCGGACCGCCACCAGTCGGGCGAAACGTTCCTCCCGGCCCAGCGGCGCGGCGGCCGCCGCGTGGTAGCGCAGCACCGCGACCGCAGACGTGGCCTGCGCGTACGCCGCCCGCCAGCCGTCGCGCCGCCGGGGAGCGTGCAGGTACAGCTCGGTCAGCAGGTCATCGGCGAGCACCCGCAGGCGGTGCGCCTCGGGCGTGTCGCCGACCGACCGCCCCGGCTCCCAGATCGCCGCCTGGTCGCTCCACCGGGCCTCGTCCCCCACCAGGGCGTCGATCTCGGCCGTCCGGTCCTGGCCAAGGAACTCGCAGACCCTGAGCAGGAAAGTGCGGGGGCTCGGGGCCCCGGTGATCTCCAGCGGGGCGTCGAAGCCGTGGAAGCTCAGCCGCTCGGCCGCCGGCCGCCCCGCGTTGTACTCGCGCATCCGCACCAGCAGGTCCCGGTTGGCCGGGGCGTCACCGAACCCGTGGCTGAACCCCTCGGCGAGGGCGCGGTCCAGGGGCACCGTGGCGGAGCCCCGCACGAACTCGTCGGCGACCAGGCCGGCGACCCGGTCGCTCTCCAGCGCGATGGACCGGTACCCGCGCTGCGCCAACGCCAGGAACAGCTCGTTGCGGATCTGGAGGAAGGCGGATTCGCCGTGGGTCGGTTCGCCGAGCGCGAGCAGGGTCGGCGGTACGGGAAGCAGGTCCAGGAGATTCGTCACTCCATCGACCGTATCGCTGAACCGCCCGTGGAGACTTTCCAGCAAACTGGCACGGTGAACGCGGTACAACCCTCAAACAGCGGGGTACGGCGACCGGTCGACCTCGCCCGCCCGTACGGCCTGTCCACGCAGGCGGTCCGCAACTACGAGCGGGACGGGGTCCTACCGCCCGCCGAACGCAGTCCGAGCGGATACCGCCGATACACCGAGCGGCACGCCCGGGCGCTCGACGCGTACCTGGCGTTGATCCCGGGGCACGGGCACGCGGCGAGCGGCGAGATCATGCGCGCTGTGCACCGGGGCGAGATCGACACGGCGTTGCGGGTGATCGACGAGGGGCACGCCCTGCTGCGCCGCGACCGGGAGACCCTGGACGCGGTCGAGACGGCGGTGGCGGTCCTCACCGGGGTCGCGCCCGAACCGCGCCGCCGGGAGGGGCTGCCGATCGGCGCCCTGGCGCACCGGCTCGGCGTACGGCCGGCGACCCTGCGCAAGTGGGAACGGGCCGGCGTGCTGCGGCCGGACCGTGACCCCGCGACCCGCTACCGCGTCTACTCCCCCGACGACGTGCGGGACGCCGAACTCGCCCACCTGCTGCGGCGCGGCGGTTACCGGCTCGACCACATCGCCGACGTGCTCCGCCGGGTACGCGCCGCCGGGGGTGCCGCACCGCTCGCCGCGTCGCTGCACGGCTGGCGGGAGCGGCTCACCGTACGCGGGAAGCACCTGCTCACCGGCGCGGCGCGACTCGCCGCGTACCTGGACCTTCCGGCGGAGACGACGCTGCCCGGCCGGTGAGGGGTACTCACCGACCGGGCAGTCGTGGTGGTTCCGGGTCAGGAGGTCAGGTCCCCGAGGCCCTTCATCATCTCGGCGAAGTCGGTGGTCTCCGCCGCCGGCGGGGTCTCGATGTTCACCGGCTTGCCGTAGTCGGTGTAGTCGACGGTGAGGTCGCCGAGGTTGCCGGTGACGATCTTGGCCCGACGGGGCTGGTACTGCCCGTCGACCCAGAGGTCGATGGTGATCTCCTTGACGCCCTGCTTGGCCAGCTCCTCCTCGGCGCCCTTGCGCATCTCGGCGTCGACCTGCTGGAGGTACTCCTGGATCGACTGGGTCACGGTGTAGTGGACGGTGTCCACCCCGTTCACCTTCTCCTCGCCCACGACCGTGACGTTCTCGCTGGCGAGCAGCGCCTTGACCTGCTTGGTCGGGTCGACGTCCTCAAGCTGCTTGGTGAAGTCCATGCCCGCCTGCGCACCGGCCGCACCCACATCGATCTTCAGCCAGCGCTTGCCGCCCATGCTGGCGCGGTCGGCCTCCGGGACCTCGACGTAGACCGCGGTCTCGATCATCCGGATGGTCGTCGGCTTGCCGTCCGAGTCGGTGGTCGTCATCTCGACCTTGATCGGGTCACGCAGATCGATGACACCCTGCGCGGTGATCTTCTCACCGGCGGCCGTGCCCTGCATCGACAGGGTCACCGAGTCGCTGGACTCGGTCTTCTCCACGGTCTTCTGCAGCGACCCCTTGAGGTCCTTGGCGAGCTGCTCCAGCACGTTCGGCTGCGCCGCAGCATCCGAGTCGGACGACGAACCGCCGCCGCCACCGCAGGCGGTCATCGCGAGTGCCGTGAGCGCGGA
Source organism: Micromonospora sp. NPDC049903 (assembly GCF_044460945.1). Classification (NCBI taxonomy): domain Bacteria; kingdom Bacillati; phylum Actinomycetota; class Actinomycetes; order Micromonosporales; family Micromonosporaceae; genus Micromonospora; species Micromonospora sp. NPDC049903. The sequence continues at coordinate 42,270 of NZ_JBITKL010000012.1, read as the reverse complement.
GACCGCCACGACGGCGACCCTCTTGGACAGTGACAACTGACAGCCCCATTCCCTGGACAACGCTGGGGAACCTCCCCCAGGCAGACCGCCGACACGCTACCGGAGTCGGTCAACCCGCACCGACCCCGCCCACGCTCAGTACAGCGGGCGACCGTACGCGTCCGGCACTCCGGACTTACGGTGGAAATAGGCGTTGACCTGGTCGCACCACTCCTGGGCGCTGCGTTGCTGCTCGGCCAGGCGCTCGTCCACCCGGGCGTGCACGACCGGGTCGACCAGCCCGGTCAGCGCCGCCCAGCGGTCACTCATCGCCGTCACCTCCGCCACCCCGGCGAAGTGGGTGTCGTAGATGTGCTGCACGACCGTGGTGCCGCTGCGCAACACATGGTCGTAGCGGACGTGGTGGAAGAAGAGCAGCAGTTCGTCGGGGCACTGCTCCACCGACTCGTACACCTGCGACCAGGGTGGCGGGTACTGGCCGGTGAAGCCGGTGCCGGTGGCCCGGGTCCGGTCCACGCCCACCCCGTCCCGGTCGGCGAAGTGGTAGGTGCCCCAGGCGGTGTACTCGTATCCGTCGACGTCCGGGCCGTAGTGGTTCCCGGGTCGCACCATGAAGCCCACTCCGAGCGGGGCGGTGTACCGCTCGTAGGTGCGCCACGAGTCGTCCATGATCTCGTGCAGCGTCCGCCGCAGCAGCTCGGGATCCTCGCCGCCCACCGGGTCGAAGGTCAGGTCGATCCACTCGTCGAGCACGTCCTCCGGACGCAGGCGCGGATCCCAGGCGAGCCGGCCGTACGCGTACAGGTTGGCCTGGGCCAGCGGATGACCGGTCCAGAACGGGTCGTCGCCCACGTTGGAGACGGCGGCCAGCCCACCTCCGTCGGCGGCCACGTCGGCGACCGTCGGCCCGTCGTCGCCCCACGGCCTGAACCGCAGCACCTCGTGCCACCAGGGCGCCAGATAGCAGACGTGCCGCTGCTGGCCGGTGTACTCCTGGGTCACCTGGAACTCCACCGCCAGCCGGGTGCCCGGCATCGCCGAGATCACCGGCGACACCGGCTCCCGGGTCTGGAAGTCCAGTGGACCATGCTTGACCTGCACCACGACGTTGTCCTGGAAGCGACCGTCGAGCGGGGCGAAGGTGTCGTGGGCGGCGCGGGCGCGGTCGGTGGAGCGGTCCCGCCAGTCCTGCCGGTGGTTGTAGACGAAGGCCCGCCAGTGGACCACGCCCCCGTACGGCGTCAGCGCCTCGGCCAGCAGGTTCGCCCCGTCGGCGTGGTCGCGGCCGTAGCTGAACGGGCCGGGCTGCCCCTCCGAGTCGGCCTTCACCAGGTATCCGCCGAAGTCGGGGATGCGGGCGTAGACCCGGGCGGTGGTCTCGGCCCACCAGGCGCGCACCTTCTCGTCGAGCGGGTCGGCGGTGGGCAGGCCACCGACCATCACGGGCGCGGCGAAGTTCACCGACAGGTGCACCCGGATGCCGTACGGACGCAGGTCGTCGGCGATCTCGGCGACGTCGTCGAGCCGGTCGGTGAGCAGCCGCGCCTCGGTGGCGTGCACGTTGACGTTGTTCACCGACACCGCGTTGATCCCGCACCCGGCCAACAGTCGCGCGTACGCCCGCACCCGCGCCCGGTCCGGGTGTGCCCGGCCGTCGCGCCAGAGGATCGACCCACCGGCGTACCCGCGCTCGACCTGGCCCATTACCGGGTGCACGTCGACGTTGTCCCAGTGGTCCAGCATCCGTCGCCGCATCACCGGCCGGTACGCCCGCGCCGGATGCGGTGCGCCGAACGCCGACTCGCCGAGCCGGACGACGTGGAACAGTCCGTGGAGCAGTCCGGCCGGCGCGTCGGCCAGTACCACCGTGACCTCGCCGTGGCGGACGACCGCGTACCCCTCGTCGCCGAGCGGCCCGCCCCCGGCGGCGGCCAGGTCGTCCCGCGCAGCGTCGAGGAGCCGTTGCGACCCGTCCTCGTTCACGACGGACGGTGAGCGGTCGGACGGCTCGGTCGCGGGTGCGGTCCCGCCCGGACGCCCGGCGGTCTCGGTCAGGGCGAGGACGAGGTGGGCGGGTGGGCCGTCGGCGGAGCGGCGGACCGTGCCGCCGTGCGTGGCGCAGGCGAGTCGGACCTCGTGCAGCACCGTGTCGACGAGCAGGCCGTCGCCGTGGACGAGCGTGTGCCGGGAACCGACGGCGCGAAACGCGGCCGGCGGCAGCCAGGCGGGATGGACGTCGGTCGGGTCGGGGCCGGTGAGCTCCGGGCGAATCCGTCGCATTGCGCAAATCGTAACCATCTTGGTCGATGCGTCAAGGTCCTTCCGGAACCTTTCGGCCGGTACCGACCAGAGCGTCCAACAGCCGAGCCAACTCCACCGGGGTCCGTGGCCGGGCACCGGCCAGGTCGGGTACGCGGTCCAGCAGCCGGTGCACCACCGGCGCCCACGCCGGAGTCAACGCGGCACCGTCGAGCAGGTCCCCGCCGCCCAACTCGGCACCGGTCACGCCCTGCCGGATCCGGCCACCCGCCACCAGCACCCGCTCGTCGGCCCACCGGTACGCCAGGTCCACGTCGTGCGTGGCGAGCAGCAGCGTGGTGCCGGCCCGGTGCAGGGCGTCGAGCGTCCGCAGCAGCGCCTCCACCCCCGACGGGTCGAGCCCGGCGGTCGGCTCGTCCAGGATCAGCACCCGGGGCCGCAGCGCCACCGCCCCGGCGATCGCCACCCGCTTGCGCTGGCCGTACGAGAGCAGGTGGGTGGGGCGGTCGGCGAGGTCGGTGATCTCCAACGCCGCCAGCGCCTCGGCACAGCGCTGCCGCACCTGCGCGTCGTCCAGACCGAGGTTGACCGGCCCGAACGAGACGTCCTGGAAGACGGTCGCGGCGAACAACTGGTCGTCCGGGTCCTGGAGCACCAGTTGCACCTGCTGGCGGACGTCGAGCAGCCCGGCCCGGGTCCGGCGCAGCGGCACCCCGCCGACCAGCACCGTGCCCGCGTCGGCGGCCAACGCGCCGACCATCAGCCGGAACAGGGTCGTCTTGCCACCGCCGTTGGGCCCCAGCACGGCCATCCGCCGCCCGGCCGGCACCCGCAGGTCGGCGTCGGTCAGCACCGGCCGCTCCGCCTCGTACCCGAAGCTGACCCCGCGCAGTTCCAACAGCGGCGGGTCGCTGACCTCGCGCAGCTTCGCCAGGGGCGGGTCGCCGCTCATCCGAGCGCCACCAGCAGCCGGGTGGCCAGCACCACCGCCGCCAACAGCAGCACGGTGGTCGCCAGGAACGCCACCGACGGTTGCCGCACCTCGGTGCGTACCGCCAACGAGCCGGTGTAACCGCGCAGCGCCAACCCCTCCTCCCAACGCCGGGCCAGCGAGAACGCCCGGACGAAGACCGCGCCGGCCTGCCCGGCCAGTGACCGGTAGGTGCTGGCCCAGGTGCGGTAACCCAGCCGGGCCGCCTGGGCCTGCCGCACCGCGTGCACGCTCTCCAACAGCAGGAACAACATCCGGTAGATCAGCGCGGCCACCTCGGTGACCGCGCTGGGCACCCCGAGACGCTGGAGTCGGGGCAGCACGTCGGCGAGCGGCGTGGTGGCGGCGAACAGCAGCAGGCAGAGCAGGGCGGCGCAGGCCCGACCGGCGGTCGCGGCGGCCGTCGCCAGCCCCTCCGGCGCCCACCGCACGCGCGTCGGGCCGGAGACCGCCACCAGCATCGGCACCGAGCCGGTCAGGATGAACAACAGCGGGGTCCGGGCCGCCCGGACCAGCAGGCGCGGCGGCAGCGCCGCCGGCCCGAGCAACGCCGCCGCCGCGGTCAGACCCACCACCAGGGCACCCGGCCACGGTGGCAGGAGCAACGCGCAGCCCAACAGCCCCAGAGCCAACAGGGCCTTCTCCGCCGGGTGGCGGCGTCGCCAGGGGCTGGCGTACGCCGCCACGTCCAACGCGAGCACTAGTCGGTGGTCTTCTCCCCGGTCGCGGTCTGCTCGCCACGCAGCCGCTGCCGGGTCCGGGCGACCCCGAAGTAGTAGCCGAGGAACCCGGCGCCGAGGGCGGCCTGGAGTGCGAACAACGCCGACTCGATCTCACCCGACGGTGGCTCGTAGATCGAGCTGAACCACGGCTCGTAGTCGGGATGGTCGTTGACGATCGCCTCCTCGGCGAGGGCGTCTGCCCCGGCGAACGGCTCCTCGCCGCTGCCGAGCCCCAGCACCAGCGGCGCCACCGCCAGCGCCACCACGGCGAGCAGCAACAACAGGTTGGTCCGGCCGAACGACTTCACGCCACCGCTCCCTGGGTCGTCGGGGCCGGACGGCGCAGAATGCCGAGCCGGCGGAGTTCCTGCGGGCTCACCCGGACCAGCAACCGGACCACCAGGACGGTGAGCAGCCCCTCGCTGATCGCCAGCGGGATCTGGGTGACCGCGAAGATGGACCCGAACTTGGCCAGCGCGCCGACGAAGCCCGAATCCGGGTCGGGGAAGGCCAGCGCGAGCTGGGCACTGGTCACGCAGTAGGTCGCCAGGTCGGCCAAAGCGGCGGCGAAGAACACCGAGATGCCGAGGCCGCCACCGAGCCGGCGGATCAGCGCGTACACGCCGAAGGCCACCCAGGGGCCGACGATGGCCATCGAGAAGACGTTCGCGCCGAGCGTGCTCAACCCGCCGTGGGCCAGCAGGAGTGCCTGGAACAGCAGCACGATCGTGCCGAGCACACTCATCACGGGGGCTCGGAACAGGATCGCGCCGAGACCCACACCGGTCGGATGGGAACAGGAGCCGGTCACCGAAGGGATCTTCAGCGCCGACAGGACGAAGGTGAACGCACCGGCCGCGCCGAGCAACAACTTCGCGTCGGGGTTCGCGCGGACCTGCTGGACCAGGTTGCGCGCACCGTGGATGACGAACGGTGTCGAGACCGCGAACCATGCCGCCGCCTGCACCGGTGGTAGGTAGCCCTCAGCGATGTGCATGAGTCGACCTCCCCTTCCAACACCTCGTGGACGAGATCACACGTCGGGGTCGGTCTCCTGGCTCCCGGATCGTCGCGAACTCCGGCCTTCCCAGGTCCTCCACGGACCCAGTGGCGTACAAGTCGGAGTGAACTCCCCGGTCACAGTGGCGAGGGCCGCGCCGGTCTCACACCGGCTTCCCATTACCGCGACGGCGCGACGTTATCCGTTCCGCGCACCGGCGCACAAGACTCATCGATGCCCCAGCGGCCGTACTCGGGTGAAGAGTGCCGTTTGTCACGACGATTCCCGGGTAGACGCCAGATCCGTTGCGAGAAGGGGGCCGGCGGGTTGGACGAGAACGAGTTCATCGAGTCCGTGGCGAACCGCACCGGCGCGTCGACGGAACAGGCGACCGCCATCGCGCGCGCCACCCTGACCACGCTGGCCGAGCGGATCGACGGTGGCGAGGCCCGGAACCTGGCCGACCAACTCCCGGAAGGGCTACGGGCGTACACGTTCGCGCCCAGCGAGACCGCCGAACGGTTCGGGCTCGACGTGTTCGTCCAGCGCGTCGGCGGCCGGGCCGACGTCGACCCCGACCTGGCCGAGGCCGGCATCCGGGCGGTGATGGACACCATTCGGGATGACGTCGCCCCCGCCGACTACGACGACGTCATCGCGAACCTGCCGGCCGAACTGTGGCAGGTGGCCAACCCGGCGCCCTCGTACGACGCGCAGCGCGACCGCGGCTAGCGGATCACCGCCCGGTCAGGTGGGGCGCCGGCTCCACGTACACCGGCAGGTGATGCCCGGCCCGGGCGCAGAAGAGGGCGACCTCGTACGCCATGTCCCCCACCTCGGCCGAGCCGTCGATACCGACGGTGAGGATCGCCCCGTTGCCGGTGGTGGCGTGGAACAGGAACGCCCGCGACATCTGCACCACCACCTGGTGCAGCTCACCCTCACCGCACAGTCGGGCGGCGGCCAGACCCAACGCCTGGAGACCACAGACCACACTGGACAGTTGCTCGGCGATCTCCTCGTCGATGCCCCGCGAGGCCCCCAGCATGATGCCGTCCGGGGAGAGCACCACCGCGAACTTGGCACCGGGCACCCGATCCACGATGTCGTCGAGCGCGTCGTTGAGGTTCTCGGCGGTGACCAGGGCATGGGTCATAAGGGCGCTGTCCTCTCGTCGAAACTCCTACGTTCGTACCAGAGAAGACCCGGCGTCAGGGGGCTGACACTCCCCCTGATCCTGTTCCCTGATCCTCCTAACGTACGACGACGCTGGTCACCCTAATCGGACGGGTCGGACGGCACGATCACGCCGGGAATCGCTCCTCTGACCGACGGTGACGCCCGCTCAGGACGACGACACCGGGCCACGCAACCCCACCAGGCCGGGCACCGCGGCACGACCCAGTTCGGCGCCGCTGGCCGGGTCGAGCCATCTCAGTGCGTCCCGCCCACCCACATAGAGGCGACCGCTGTCCGGGCCGAGGAGGAGACCGCTGACGGGAGCGTCGACCGGCCGTTCGGCAACGACCCGCAGACCGACGGCATCCACGGTACGCACCACACCGGCCCCGCCGAGGAACAGTCGATCGTCGTCCGCCGTCGCGTACGCCGGGCCGGAGGCGACGGGGACGGCGGCGGTGCGGCGTACCGTCAGCTCCTCCGTGGAGATCTCGGCGACGGTGCCGGAGGTGAGGTCGGCGACGTACAACCGCGAGCCGTCCGGGGCGATCGCCATGGCGTGCCCGTCGGCCGGTCCCTCCCCGAACGGGTGCGGCAGGTCCACGCAGAACGCCCACCGCTCGTGCAGGTGCAGCGTGTGCACGAAGGCGTGGACGTCACGGCCCGGCCGCCCGCTGATCCGGTCCCGGGTATGCCGGTGATCGGGTTGGTGGGTGTAGAGCGTGTACAGGACGCGACGGTCCGGGGCGAGCACGGCCTGCCGCCCGTCGCCGCGCATCTCCTCCTCCGCGTCCGCCGGGATCGTCTGCTTGAGGCGGGTCTGCAACGGGCCCGCCACACCGGTGGCGAGGTCGACCACCCGGACCCGGTACCGGTCCGGTGCCTGCGGCGGCAGCCACTCCAGCACGAACAGGCCGCGGTGGTCGTGGCTGAACGCCTCCGGGACGACGTTGCCCGGCAGCCGTAGTCGCTGCCGCACTCCATCCGCGTCGGCGATCAGCACCGGCGTGACGTCCCGCCCGGCCGGAGACGCTGCGGTGACGCTCACCGCCTCGGTGGTCAGTGCCACCCACGTGCCGTCGGCGGAGACGGTCTGCGGCACCCAGCGGCCTGGCAGCCGCACCCGCGCGGAGGCGACACCCGTGGCGGTCTCGATCCGCCAGAACGCGGTGTCGGCACCCTCCGGTGCGCTCGCGTACACCGACCGCCCGTCGGCGGCGGCCACGGCGTGCGGGATGACCTGCCGCTCGGCGCCGCGCAGCAGGGCGACTCCGTCGGCCAGCTCCAAGAGCAACGGATCCGGCGGCACCGCCGCCACCCGGGACCCGGTCGGATCACACCCGACCAGCGTCGCGACGCCCGCGCCCACCAGCGCGGACAACAGGGTACGTCGGGTGGCCGTCCTCGTCGCCATCATGCCCGGATGACACCGCCACGCCGATCCCGGTTCCGTCAGCGGACAGTGGAACCTGGACGACGCGACCGGTGTCAGGACAGTGATCCCACCGGAGGTTTCCCTGGACGACGAGGAGTTCGTCACCCGCGCGCAGGCAGGTGACCTGGAGGCGTACGAACTCCTGGTCGCCCGGCACACCGCGTCCGCATACCGGACGGCGATCCTGCTCGGCGCGGGATCCGACGCGGAGGACGTGGTCCAGGAGGCGTTCGTGAAGGGCTACCGGAAACTGTCCCGCTATCGCGGCGACGCCTCGTCCCGATCCTGGCTGCTGGCGATCGTGGCGAACGAGACGCGCAACCTGCACCGGTCACGCGACCGGCGTACGGGTCTGGTGCTGCGGGCCGCCCGGGTGGCCCCGAACTCGGAGGCGGTCGAGGACGGGGCCGTCGACGCCGTCCTCGCCGGGGAACGGCGGGCCACCCTGGTCCGGGCACTGCGGTCGCTGCCGGAGCGCGACCGCGAGGTGATCGTCTGCCGCTACTTCCTCGACCTGTCCGAGGACGAGACGGTCGCCATGCTCGGCTGGGCACGCGGCACGGTGAAGTCGCGGACCTCCCGCGCCCTGGTGAAGCTGCGCGGCCTGCTCGATGTCGAGGAGCTGAGCCGTGGCTGACCTCGAACGGGAACTGCGCGAGCTGTCCGCCTGGCTGGAAACCCCCGAGCCACCGGACGTCACCGCCCAGGTCCGCGCCCGGCTGGCCACCCCCGCCCGGTCCTCCCGGACCGTCGGCCGACGTCGCCGTCGGTGGCGGTACGCGGTCGCCGCGCTCCTCTCCGCCCTGCTGGTCGCGACCCTGCCACCCGGCCGGGCCGCGCTCGCCGACGCGATGGCCGGACTACTGCGCGTCGCCGGCATCACCATCAGCACCGCACCCGACCCGTCGCCACCGACCGCTCCCCCGTCACCGCTGCCCGCGCAACGCCCGGCCGACCTGAACGAGGCGCGACGGCTGGTGCGGTTCCCGGTCCGGGTCCCGGCGGCGCTGGGCCCGCCCGACCGGGTGCTGGTGGCCGACCCGGACGGCGCGGGGGGCCACCGGGTGGCGACCCTGCTCTATCGGGGCGGTCAGATCCGGCTGGACGCCTTCGACGGACGCCTCGACGGCGTCTTCTTCAAACAGGTCGGCGGTTCCGGGGCGCAGTGGATGGAGATCGGCGGACGACAGGCGGTGTGGATCGCCGGCCCGCACCCGGTGTCGTACGTCGACCGCGACGGCGTGGTGCGGGAGGAAAGCGCCCGGCTCGCCGCCGCGACGCTGATCTGGGAGCAGGGCGGAGTGACCTACCGCCTCGAAGGCGAGCTGACGAAGGACGAAGCGGTGGAGATCGCGTCCACCCTCAGATAGCGAGAATCGGTGCCGACGTCACCGCCGCCGGACCAGATTTGCATTGCCGCACCTCGATATAGTTAAGATCGTGGAGGAATTGACGATCGAGCAGCGGGCGACCAGGCTCCTTGGGAGCGACGACGTCGACAAGGACGACGTGCGCTTCTTCCTGTCGCGCCTCCTGCAGGTGCAGGAGGACCAGGGACGAAGTGCCAGTCGGGCGGTGTCCCGGGGGCTCGTTCTCGCCGCCGCATTCGTCGTCCTCACGCACAGCACGCTCCTGGAAGCCGAACTGCTGGGGATGAAGATCCATGACATCTCCCCGGTGCGGCTCGTCATCCCGGTCGCCATGATGCTCATGGTGCTCCGTGCGGTCACCGCCCTACGGCTGTCCCTCTTCTATCGACGCGTCTTCCACGAGGCGGCCGGTCAGCAATTGCCGAGTTGGCGGGCGTCCGGGCTGTTACCTCTGCTCAGCCCGTGGAACGGGCCGATGTCGACCCATGCCAGCCCGGTTTGACTCGACGTCGATGAGCATCCGGCAGTGGACCGCCTGCATCAGGTGATGCGAACGACTGACTCCTGGGCGGGTATCACCGCCCTCGCGGCATTCCAGGTGTACGCGTTCGTCATGTTGTTCCACGATCCGCGAGTCCCGACCATCGCGATCGTCGCTTCTCTCGTTCTCACGGTGAGCCTGATGTCGTTCGTCGCCGCGTACCTGTGGTACGTCAACCTGAGCAGGCCCTGAGTTCTGCTCCCCGCGCACGCTGGGATGATCCGACGAAGCCCACCAGTTCGTCTGCCACCTGAGCCTGTTCCCTGCGCACGCGGGGCGGAACAAAACCCCACCTCGGCACGCGATCTTGAAGCCTGGGCAACCGGCAGAACTGGTGGCTGCTTTCCTGTCCACCTGTGCCGTTTGATCTGAGAGAACCCAGCCGTTCTCGCCTCGGCTATCGGCTTGCCATGGTCAGAGCGCGCACTTCATCCAGGTACGAGGCGACCTCACCCTTATCCGGATAGTGGCTGGCCAGCGTATCCGCCAGTTCGCGCGAGCACATCAAGAGGGATGGCAGCGACTTTCGGTCGCCTTCGAGGGCTTGGCGTCCATGGGACACCGCTGCTTCGACATCTCCGTCCCTGGCCGCTGTGACACCCAGTGTCACCCACGCTTCCGCAATTCGCATGGGCTTGCGAGGGATGCCGTGCGGGTCGGTCGATGAGCTGATGACCTCCTGGGCGTACAGGTTGGCCAGGCGGTTTTCACCGACGATGCGGTAGCAGTCCATGGCGTAGAAGTCGAACTTGGCGGGGTCGACCATGAAGTGGTGGTCGACGTCCGCCGGGTACGGGAGGGACTCCAGGAGGCGGCGACCTTGGTCAAGGGCGGTTTCGACCTGTCGTCTGTCGCCCAAACGCGCCCAGGCTTTGGCACGCTGTGCCGCGAGTTGGACCGCAGCACCATCGCTCGTTGCCATTTCCTCGCCCGCCTCAGCGGCAGCGATGGCACCTCGGTAGTCGCCCTGCGTCAGCGCGAACCAGGCACGCATCTCGTGCGTCCAGGCGACGACGGCACTGTTGCCGGCCTCTTCACCAAGTGAAAGCGCCGCTCTACGGGTACCCTCTGCGGTTCTACGGTCGCCCATGTCGTACTCAAGGCAGCCGACCAGGAGGGCGATCCATCCGGCGAGGGTCAGCACCTCCCGGTGCTGAGAGAGCGTGAGTCGGCGATCCATCATGGATGTGAGGCGCCGCAGCCATGCCTGGCCCTCGGTGTGGAGCTGCTCCGAGGGTATGTACGGGTACTCGCAGCAGAGACGGTCGGCGGTGACTGTCAGAGCATCCAGGGTCGACGGCGAAACGTCGGACGCACGGACTCTCGCCAGGATCTCCAGTGTCTCCATCCCGGTCCCGGCGAACAGTGCCCGATCTGCATCGTGCGAGGTCTGGGGAGGAAAGAACGCGGCGGTAACGGTGCCGAAGGTCTTGGCTATGAGCGTCTTGTAGAACGGGTCCGGCTCCGTTCCGCCGGCTTCCCAGCGCTTCCAGTTGCGCAGCAAGGTGCTGTCCGTGGGGAGCCGCTCTCTTGAGTGGGCACGAAGCGCCCGGATCGCATCCGCCTGGGACCAGCCCCGCGCCGCGCGTTCAGCGCGTAGTCGGGAGGCCCAGACCGGCCGGTCCTCGGAAGCGTCCAGAACTTCTGCCATGCCATCCATTATCGCTCTATCCAGCGGTGGCAACGAGGGGACGGGGCCGTGTCACCGCAGTGACATCTGTAGTTGGGTGCGAATCTACGAAAACGTTGACGTCGGCGATGCCGAGCCCTGACGGGCAGGTGCGACAGGCACGACCGCGCCGAGTTCGGGCGCTCATCGTGACGCCATCGGCCTTCGACGGAGACCTGACATGAATGTGCTTGGTGCTGACGTATTCACGCCACTTATGGACGCCACTCACGTTTGCTCGACGACGAGCGGCCGGACGAATGGCTGACCCGAGGTCGTCGTGGGTGGCCGTTCGTGGGGTGCATGAGCGGGCCAGTGATCATTTTTGGGCGTTCATGGAGGATCGGAGTGTGCGGTTTCTGCCGCACCTGTACGCGTCGATGTTCTTCACCACGCTCGGGCAGGTGATCGCGGGGCGGGACGATCCGTCGGGGCGGCGGGCGGCGCTGGCCGTGTTGGGGCGGATGTACCAGCGGTTCGGGCTGCACGCCTATCACGACACCGCGATCAGCGCGGCGTTGGTGGACACGGTGGGCCGGTTCTCGGGTACGGCCTGGGACGCGGGGGCGGCGGGGCGCTGGGAGCGCGGGTGCCGGCGGGCGTTGCGGCTGGTGGAGCGGGTGGCCGGGGCGGTCGGCGACGGGCCGCAGGTGATGGTCGGTGAGGTCGAGTCGCGGTCGGAGCCGGTCGCCGGGGTGGCGGTGTTGACGGTCCGGCCGGTGCGGCGGTTGCGGTTCCGGCCGGGGCAGGCGGTGCCGGTGGGTACGCCCCGGCTGCCGGGTGTGTGGCGGTGGTACTCCCCGGCGAACGCGCCGCGTCCGGACGGGACGCTGGAGTTCCATGTGCGCCGTGTGTCGGCGGGTGCGCTGTCGCCGCTGCTGGCGACGCAGGTCCGGCCGGGTGACGCGCTCTGGTTGGGGCCGGCGGTCGACGTGGGGTTGTCGCTGGAGGCGTCCGGCGGCGCGGATCTGCTGCTGGCGGCCGGTGGGACCGGGCTGGCGCCGTTGCGGGCGATGGTGGAGCAGGTCGCCACGGCCCCCGACGGGCGGAGGGTCACGTTGGTGGTGGGCGCGCGCACCCTGTTCGACCTGTACGACGCGTCCACCCTGGACCTGCTCCAGCGGGCCCATCGCGACTGGCTGACCGTGGTGCCCGCGTTCTCCGACGATCCGGCGGTGGCGCCGGCCGCCCGGGGTGACCTGGTCACGGTCGCCCGGCGTCACCATCGGCCAGGGCAGGCGGTGTACGTCTGCGGGCCTCCGGCGTTGATCGAGGCGGCCCGGTCCCGGCTGCCCGGCTCCGGCATCGCCGCCGCCGACCTGCACCTGGCGGTCACGTTCGGGCGGGCCGGGGACTCGGCGCGGTGGGGGCGGCGGCCGGGGCGGCAGCGGGACCAGTGTGCCGTCGACCGTCCGGCGGAGGCGTGACGTGCGACGACTCACCGTGCGGCGGGCCACCGCCGCCGATCTGCCCGCGTTGACCGGGCTGCTCACCGCCGATCTGGCGAGCGGACGGTTGGCGGCCTGGCTGGTGCCGGACCCGGTCCGGCGGCGGGCGCTGCTGGCCGCGTACGCCCGGTTCGTGGTGGCGCACGGCCTGGCCCACGGCCAGGTCGAGACCGGCGGGGACCGCGCCGCCGTGGCGGTCTGGTATCCCCGGCTCGGGCCGCCCGCGCCGGCTGCGGCGGCACCGTTCGGCCTGCACCGTGCGCTCGGGCGGGACGCGGGCCGGTTCGTGCTGCTGCACGCGCACACCGACGCGGTGCATCCGCACCGACCGCACCACCGGCTCGCCCACCTGGCCGGGGACGAGCACGCCGGGCAGGCGTTGCTCGCCGCCCGCCACCGGCTGATCGACCCGCACGCCCTGCCGTCGTACGCCGACATCGTGACCGACCGGCCCCGGACCGGCCTGCTCGCGCGACTCGGCTACGCACCGCGCACGCCGGTCCGGCTCGACGGCGGCGGTCCGGTGCTGTGGCGGCTGTGGCGGGCCGCGCCCGACCTCGACAGCGTTCTGCCCCGCCGGGTCCGCGTGCACCGCGTCCCGGTTCCCCGACACTCCCAGGAGGATCTGCCATGCCGACCCTGACCGGCTCCGCGCACGTGCCGGTGGCGCTCGCCCGCCGTACCCTCACGCCCTTCGGGTCGTGGGTGTTCGTGGCCGCCGCCTCGGCGCCGCTGGTGGTGCTCGTCGGTGGTGTTCCCGCCACCTATGCGACCACCGGCGTGGTGGCGCTGCCGTTGACGTTCCTGCTGGTGGCCGGGGCGGTGGCGCTGCTCGCGGTCGGGTACACCGCGATGGCCCGGCAGGTCGGGCACCCGGCCGCCCACTACGGCATCGCCGCACACGGGCTGGGTCGTGGCGCGGGTGTCGCCGCCGGTCTGGTCGCGCTGGTCGCCTACAACGCCATCCAGATCAGCCTGTACGGGCTGTTCGGCGCGACGGTGGCCGCGCGGCTCGGCGGCGCGTGGTGGGTGTGGGCGGGCCTCGCGCTGGCCGTCGTCGGGGTGCTCGGGGTACGCGCCATCGTGCTGTCCACCCGGTTCCTGGTCGCGGTGCTGGCCGCGTCGCTGCTGGTGGTCGCGGTGTTCGTGCTGGCCGCCGTGGCACGCCCTTCCGGCGGCACGCTGTCCTGGGCGGGTTTCGACGCGTCGGGGTTGGCGGTCAGCGGTGTCGGCGGTGCGGTCGCGTTCTGCGTGGCCGCGTTCACCGGCGTCGACGCCCCCGGTTCGCTGGTCGAGGAGACCACCGACCGCCGGTCGCTGGGTCGGGTCACCGTCGGCGCGGTGGTCGTCCTCGGTGCCGTCTACACGCTCGCCGCCTGGGCGATGGGGGTCGCGGTCGGTCCCGGCGACGTCGCCGCGCTGGCCGCCGACCCGGCGGCCGGGCTGCCGTTCGCGGTGCTGGCGCGGGCCGGTGGCGGGTGGCCGCCGGTGGCGGAGGTGCTGCTGGTGCTCGCGATCCTCACCTCGATGCTGGCCTTCCACAGCGTGGTCGCCCGGTACGTCTTCGCGATGGCCCGCGAGCAGGTGCTGCCCGCCCGGCTCGCGCACTCCGGCACCGGAACCCGGGTCAGCGCGCCGCGCGGAGGGTCGCTGGCCCAGAGCACCGTGGCGGCGGGCGTGGTGGCCGCGTTCGCGCTGCGCGGCGCCGACCCGCTCGCGATCATGTTCACCTGGTTGTCCACCCTGGGCGCGATGGGGCTGCTCGGCCTGCTGCTGGTCGCGTCGGTGGCCGCGACGACCGCCCCCGCCGCCGTACGCGGTCCCCGGCCGGGCCGCGGGGAGTGGCGGATCGCCCCCACCCTGGGGGTGTTCGCCGGGTCGGCGCTGCTGGCCGCGATGGTCGGCAACGTCGGATCGCTGCTCGGTGCCGTACCCGGCTCGCCGTACCCGTACCTGCTGCCGCTGAGCCTTCTCGGCGCGGCGGTCGGTGGCGGATTGTGGGCCCGGCACCTTCGTGCCCGCCGCCCCGACGTGTACGCCGGCATCGGTCGCGGCACGCCGAGGACCAACGCCGTGCCCGACTCCGTCGACGTGGCGATCTGAACGGGGCAGTCGATGACCACACATGCCACGACCGTGTCACCGGAGGCTCGACGGTGGGCCGACCTGCGCCGGCAGATCGTCTTCCGGACCAAGCGGCTCAACGTGGGCCACCTCGTCGAGGCGGACCAGCGCTACGGGCGGCGGGACGCGCTCGGCCCGCACGGGGTGATGCTGTTCTTCGTCTCCGCAGCGCCGACCGAACCGCACGGCTACCGGCTGCACACCGCGTACCGGCTGTGGCTGTCCTCGCCCGAGGCCGACGACCTGCCCCGGCTCCTCGGTGAGCTGGCCGACATCGCGGCCGAGAACGTGGCCCGCTGCGCCGCCACCGGCGACCGGTGGCATCCCCTCGGGCCGTACCGGTCGATGGTCAACGGCGGTGACATGAGCCCACCGGCCGGTGCCGTCTATGTCGGCGTCGGGGTCACCACCCTCGACACCGACCAGGGCCGCTGGCACCAGGTCGCCCGGACCCTGCGCGACGCGCCGCCCGGCGGTCGGCGACTGTCCGCGTTCGATCTCAAGGGCCAGTGTTACGCGCTGTTGACCGACGGCACCGCCCTGCACGTCGACCGTAACCCGCACGCCCGTCTCGGTGTCGACGGCATCCGCTGCACCCGGACCCTCGACCCCGACCGGATCACCCACTACAACCCGCACCACGACCTCACCGAGCAGGGCGACCAGCACACCCGCGAGGTGTGGCGGGCACTCGGGTCGCTGCACACCGTCCTCACCGCCCACCTGCTGCCCCGGGAACGCCCGTGACCGACACCCCGACGCTGCCGTCCGTCGTGGACGCGGAACTGGTCGACCTGGGACGCGACCGGATCGACGTGGCGGCCGTACTCCGCCATCTTGTCGACCGGGCCGACGCCGCCGCGTCGACGAGCATCGGTTTCCCCGGCGCGGTCGACCTCGACCACAGTGAGGTGATGGCGCGGCTCGGCCGGCGGCTGTGGAACAACATCGGCGACCCGGCCACCGACCCGGGCGGCGCCGCACACACCAAGGCCATGGAACGGGCCGTCGTGGCCTGGGTCGCCGACCTGCTGGCCATGCCCGCCGACGACCGATGGGGGTACGTCACCACCGGCGGCACCGAAGGCAACCTGGCCGCCCTGCACGCCGCCCAGCGCCGTCATCCCCGCGCGGTCGTCTACCACTCGACCGCCGCCCACTACTCCATCCCCAAGATCCTCGACATCCTCGGTGCCCGACGTCTCGCAGTACCCGCCCGTCAGGACGGCGAGATCGACCACGAGCAGCTCGCCGCCCAGCTCCGCCGACGACCCACCCGCCCGGCGATCGTGGTCGCCACCGCCGGCACCACCATGACCGAAGCCGTCGACGACCCGGCCCGTATCCACGCCGTCCTGGCCGCCCATCCGGCCGGC
Organism: Micromonospora sp. NPDC049903; assembly: GCF_044460945.1. Classification (NCBI taxonomy): domain Bacteria; kingdom Bacillati; phylum Actinomycetota; class Actinomycetes; order Micromonosporales; family Micromonosporaceae; genus Micromonospora; species Micromonospora sp. NPDC049903. The sequence continues at coordinate 26,156 of NZ_JBITKL010000012.1, read as the reverse complement.
GGGCACCTGCACGTCGACGCCGCCCTCGCCGGCATCCCGCTCGCCCTCGACGGTCGGCTCCGCCTCGACCCGTCCGGTGGCATCGACAGCATCGCCATCAGCGGCCACAAGTTCTTCGGTACGCCCACCCCGTGTGGCGTCGTCCTCCTCCGTGGTCGACTCCGCTGCACCGGCACCCCCGTCGCCTACACCGACACCGTGGACAGCACCGTCACCGGTTCCCGCTGCGGCCTGGCCGCCGCCCTGCTCTGGCACGCCATCGCCACCCACGGTCGCGAGGGGCACCGCTGGCGGGTCAGCGAGGCCCGCCGCCTCGCCGCGTACGCAGTCGACCGGCTCACCGCGGTCGGCTGGCCCGCCTGGCGTCACCCGCACGCCTTCACCGTCGTCCTCGACACGCCGCCGGCATCCGTACGCCGCAAGTGGCTCCTGGCGACCGACGGTCCGATCAGTCACATCGTCTGCATGCCCGGCCTCACCAAGGGCCAGGTCGACGCTTTCGTCGCCGACCTGCGACCAGACCCGGCAGCGCGCACTGCTCCGGACCCGGCACCGCCGAGTGGTCCAGCGGCACGCAGTGGTGCGGCGGCGCGGAGTGCTCCAGCAGCGCGGGGTGATGCGGCGGCACGCAGTGATCCGGCCGGGTGGACCGGTACGGCGGCGCGGACGGTGGTGCAACCGGGCTGAGTTTCCGGGGCGGATCAGGCTCGCGCCTTCCGCCCCGGGTTCTGCGGTGGTCGTCGGGCCCGGCGACCACCTGGCCGGCTGCCGCTCCAGGGAGGGGACGGCACCGGTCGGTGGCCGGCGGCGAGGGACAGCGTGGTCCTGCGCCGCCGGCCACCTCCACACCTGCGCGACGGATTCGCACGGCAGCGCTGCGCGCCGTCCGGGCATCGGCCGCTCTCCGCGCCGTCCGGATGTTAGGAAGGGTCCCCTGCTATGCACGAGGCGTTAGCAGGGGGCCCTTCCTTACCTCGAAGCTCGCGCGGTACGCGCCGTACCTCGAAGCTCGCGCGGTACGCGCCGTACCTCGAAGCTCGCGCGGTACGCGCTGTACGTCTGAGCTCGCGCGGTGCGCCTGCGGTCGCGGCGGTTGCCTCGGGTGATCAGAATGGCGGGATGACGCGTACCCGCTGGACCGCCCTGATCGCGGTGGCCGCTCTCGCGACGGTCGCCGGCTGCTCCGACGGGGCGGAGTCGGAGTTACCGGTGCGCGCCGCGCCGTTGCCGGCCGAGGTGCGGGGCCTAGGTGCGGCGGTGCTGGCGGTGCCGGTGACGGACGAGCGGCGCACCGACCTGGTCGGGTTGCTGGCGGTGGACCGGTTCGGTGACGACGTGGCGGGGCTGACGCCGGTCCGGCGGCACGTCGACCTCGCCCTGGGCGATCCCCGGTTCCCGACCGTCGCGCGGGGGCTGGCGGAGGATCGGCGCGACGCGCTGCTCGTCGACGGTCGACTGCGCGACGTCACGTTGCCCGACCACACGGCCGCCCGGGAGGTGACCGGCGTCGGTGCCGGGCTGTCAATCACGGGATTCCGGTGCCTCACGGTGACCGGCGAGGGTGCGATCACACAGCCGTCGGTGGAGGCGTCCTGCACCGCCGCCGAGTTGGGTGGTGTGATGTGGCAGGACCGGCCGCGCACCGGGTACGGCGGGATCGACCTGAAGACCGGGGCGGCGAGTCCGCCCGTCACGTTGCCGTCGTACCCGATCGCCGTCGGCGCGGACGGCCGCTACCTGGCCGCGCTCAGCAAGGATCGGCCCCGGCGGCTGGTGATAGCGGACACCTCGAACGGGCGGTCCCGGCCCACCATCGAGCTCGGCGGCGGGACGGTGCAGGGGGCGATGACCGGCGGCGGCTTCGCGGTGCTGCACATGGTCGACCGGCGGCGGGCGGTCAGTGTGGTCGCCCCGGACGGTGAGGTGCGGACGCTGCTCAGCCCGGTCGGGGAGGTCGCCTTCGCCCCGGACGGGAGTCGTGCCGTGGTGGTGGACACCCGCTCCGACAGTCGCCGGCTCTCCGTGCTCGATCTCTCGTCGGGTGCGGTCACGCCGGTGGCGGACCTGCCGCCGATGACGGGGTCGGTGACCGCGACGGTGTCCGGGGACACCGCCCTGGTGGTGGACGTGCCGTTCGGGCCGGACAGTGGCGAGCCGACGCCGCGCCCCACGCGCGCCTGGTCGGTGCGGCTCTCCGAGGTCACCGCGACGCCGCAGCCGGGCTCGCCCGCCGCGTCGGCGGTGCTGGTACGCAAGACCGACACCCCACCGGCCGTCGCCTCGGCGGTGTCGGCGTTGTCGTTCCAGCCGGGCGGCGAGACGCTCACCCTCAGTCCCGACGCTACGGTGACGGTCGCCCCGCCGGGCGCCACGCCCACCGCGAGCCTCGGTGGCGGTGCGGTGCTGCACACGCTGGTCGACTCCGACGGCGAGGTACGGGCCGACCGGGTGTTGGTGACCGACGGGTCCGGCGGTGCGGCCGAGGTGCGAACCGGTGCCGGCGACGACCAGCGCGTCGACCGGGTGATCCTCACCCCGGACGGTGGCCATCTGTTGTTCTCCCTGCGCCCGACCCGTCCCCGTGGGCAGCCGAGCGACCTCGACACCGTGGTGGTGGCGCGGCGCGACGGCTCCGGCGAGCCGGTCGTCGTCTACCGGGGGGCGGTGCTGGCCGGTCTCGGCGTGGAGCAGACGAGCGCCCCGTGACCGGGTGACGGTTGCGCGGTCAGTGCATCGCCTGGGTGCCGATGACGGCCAGCAGTTGCAGCTTCTCGTAGCTCTCGCTGCCGGGCACGGCGGTGTAGACCAGCAGCGAGTGGCCCTGCGTCGGGTCGACGAGCGCCTGGCAGGTCAGCTCCAACATGCCCAGCTCGGGGTGGACGAAGTGCTTCACCTCGTGCGGGCGGACGCCGACCTCGTGGTCCTCCCAGACCTGCCGGAACTCGTCGCTCTGCGTCAAGAGCAGGTCGGCCAGGTACGCGGCGCGGGAGCCGGGGCCGCGCAGCGTGACGATCCCGCGTAGCCCGGAGGCGAACATCCGGGTGAGGTGCGGATGGTCGCGGGCGTCGTAGCGGGCGCGGGTCTCCGGGTCGGTGAACCAGCGGTAGCCGATGCTGCGGGCCGGGCCCTGGTAGCGGGTCAGGTCGCCGGTGAGCGCGACGCCGAGCGGGGTCTGTCGGAGCGTCTCGCCGAGTTCGGTGACGATCTCCGCGGGCGTGTCGTGCAGGCGGTCGAGGATGCGCAGCAGCCCCGGGCTGATGTGGGTGCCGGCGGCGCTGGGCGCGGGCGGGTTGTGCCCGGCGAGCCGGAACAGGTGGTCGCGCTCGTCGAGGGAGAGGTGCAGGCCCTGCGCGATGGAGGCGATCATCTGCTCGGAGGGCTGCGGGCCGCGTTCGCGTTCCAGCCGCGAGTAGTAGTCGGTCGACATGTGGCAGAGCGCGGCGACCTCCTCGCGCCGGAGCCCGCTCGTGCGGCGGCGTTGCCCGCGCGGCAGGCCGACGTCGGCGGGTTGCAGCGACTCGCGACGCCGCCGCAGGAACTGCGCCAGTCCGGTCCGGTCGATCGCCATGGGTGCCTCCTTCGGTGCCGCCTCGTTTCTACCGCCCGCGTCGGCCGGTAGCCACGGCCCGCCGATCCCCCCTTCGCCGCGCTGACCCGGCCGCGCGATCCGGGGATCGACGGTCCCTGAATATCGCCGTCGAGATCGCCGAGGGTGGAGACACCGACACGATCCCAGGAGTACGAACATGCCAGGTAAGCCGATCGACATCAGTGTTCCCGACCTGTCCGGAAAGCGGGCGGTCGTCACCGGGGCCAGCGACGGCATCGGGCTCGGCATCGCCACCCGGCTCGCCGCCGCCGGCGCCGACGTGATCCTGCCGGTGCGTAATCCGGGCAAGGGCGAGGCGGCGGTCGCGGCCATCCGCCGTCAGCACCCGAGGGCGACCGTGTCGCTGCGGGCGCTCGACCTCTCCTCGCTCGCCTCCGTCGCCACGCTCGGCGAGACGCTGCGTGCGGAGGGTCGGCCGATTCATCTCCTCGTCAACAACGCGGGCGTGATGACCCCGCCGCAGTTGCAACGCACCCCCGACGGGTTCGAGCTGCAGTTCGGCACCAACCATCTGGGGCACTTCGCCCTCGTGGGTCACCTGTTGCCGCTGCTGCGCGACGGTCGGGCGCGGGTGACGTCGCAGGTCAGCATCGCGGCGAACCGCAACGCCATCAACTGGGACGACCTGAACTGGGAGCGGTCGTACGACGGGATGCGCGCGTACAGCCAGTCCAAGATCGCGTTCGGGTTGTTCGGGCTCGAACTGGACCGCCGCAGTCGGGCCCACGGCTGGGGCATCACCAGCAACCTGTCCCACCCGGGGGTCGCCCCGACCAGCCTGCTCGCCGCGCGTCCCGAGGTGGGTCGCCAGCGGGACACCATGGGCCGACACATGATCCAGACCATGTCCCGGCTCGGCATCGTCGTGGGCACGGTCCAGACCGCGCAGCTTCCCGCCCTGTACGCCGCCACCTCCCCCGCCGCCGTCGGTGGCCGGTTCTACGGGCCGAGCGGCATCGGGAACCTGGGGGGTGCTCCGGCCGAGCAGAAGCTCTACTCCCGGCTGGGCGACGCCGCCGAGGCGCAGCGCGTCTGGCGGGTCTCCGAGGAGTTCACGTCGGTGTCGTACCCGACCGACTGAGCCGAGTGCGGTGGGTGCCCCGGATGCCGCCCGGCGCGGCACCCGGGGCGTCCCGGGCCCCGTCGGCCCGTCATCCGCGTACCGCGACGGGATCGACCGTCGCGGTACGCCGCTGGTGGGTGCGGATCAGGTCGGCGTAGCGGGCGCCGCTGGCCTTGAGCGTGCGCCGCTGGGTGGCGTAGTCGACGTGCACCAGACCGAAGCGCTTGTCGTATCCGTACGCCCACTCGAAGTTGTCCAGCAGGGACCAGGCGAAGTAGCCGGCCACCGGGGCGCCCCGGCGCACCGCCGCCGCGCACGCGGCCAGGTGTCGTTCCAGGTGGTCGGTGCGTTCCGGGTCGGTGACGGTGCCGTCGGCGGCGACCACGTCCGGCCAGGCCGAGCCGCTCTCGGTGACCAGGATGCGGGGCGGGGCGTACTCCTGGCTCACCTCGACCAGCAGGCGTTCCAGGCCCGCCGGGTGCACCTCCCAGTCCATGGCGGTGTGCGGCGCGTCGGGCACCGGCACCTGCCGGGCGTACGGTGCCGGGCCGTCGGGGTCGTCGGCGGCGACCTGCCGGAAGTAGTAGTTGACGCCGAGGAAGTCGGTCGGGGTGGCGATGACCGCGAGGTCGTCGCCGCGTACCGGCGGCTCGACGCCGTAGGTGGCCACCATGTCGGTCGGGTAGCCCCGGCCGTGCAGCGGGTCCAGCCACCAGCGGTTGACGTGCCCGTCGAGTCGGCGGGCGGCGGCCAGGTCGGCGGGCCGGTCGCTGGCCGGGTCGATCGGGCTGAGGTTGAGCACCGGCCCGATCGACGCCGGGGCGGCGGCGTGCGCCCGGATCGCGGTGGTGGCCAGGCCGTGGCCGAGCAGCACGTGGTGGGCGGTGTGCACGGCGCGACCCAGGTCCCGGTCGCCGGGGGCCATCCGCCCTTCGAGGTGGCCGATCCAGGCGACGCAGAGCGGCTCGTTCACGGTGCACCAGTCGGTGACCCGGTCACCGAGGCGGGCCGCGACCACGGCGGCGTAGTCGGCGAACGCCTCGGCGGTGTCCCGTTGCGGCCAGCCGCCCCGGTCCTGCATCGCCTGCGGCAGGTCCCAGTGGTAGAGCGTGACGAAGGGGCGGATGCCGGCGGCCAGCAGCGCGTCGGTCAGCCGGTCGTAGAAGTCCAGGCCGGCGGCGTTGACCGGGCCGACGCCGTCGGGTCGGACCCGGGGCCAGGCCACCGAGAAGCGGTACGCCTCGACGCCGAGTTCGCGCATCAGCGCCACGTCCTGCGGCCACCGGTGGTAGTGGTCGCAGGCGACCTCGCCGGTGTCGCCGTTGTCGACGGCGCCCGGCCGGGTGCAGAAGGTGTCCCAGATGGAGGGTCCGCGGCCGTCGGCGTGGACGGCGCCCTCGATCTGGTAGGCCGAGGTGGCGACACCCCAGAGGAAGTCGGGCGGCAGCGGGGACAGGTCCGGCACGGGCGGGTTCTCCTCGGTTCTCACGGTGGACGGGCTCACTTGACCGCGCCGGCGGTCAGGCCGGCGACGAAGTAGCGCTGCAACGCCAGGAAGCCGGCGACCACCGGCACGCTGACCACCAGCGAGGCGGCCATCACCTGGTTCCAGTAGACGTTGAACTGGGTGGAGTAGCCCTGCAGGCCGACGGCGAGGGTACGGCTGCTCTCGTTGGTCAGCACCGAGGCGAACAGCACCTCGCCCCACGCGGTCATGAACGCGTACACGGTCACCGCGACCACACCGGGCACCGCCGCCGGCAGCACCACCTGGAACAGGGTGCGCAGCGGGCCGGCGCCGTCGACCTGGGCGGCCTCGTCGAGCCCGCGCGGGATCGAGTCGAAGTAGCCGACCAGCATCCAGATCGAGAACGGCAGCGAGAAGGTGAGGTACGTGATGATCAAGCCGGTGCGGCTGGCGTAGAGCGCGATGCCGGTGGCGTTGCCCAGGTTGACGTAGATCAGGAACAGCGGCAGCAGGAACAGGATGCCGGGGAACATCTGGGTGGAGAGCACGGTCACCGCGAAGACCTGCCGGCCCCGGAACCGGTAGCGGCTGACCGCGTACGCGGCGAAGACCGCCACGGTGACCGAGAAGATCGCCGCCACGCTGGCCACCAGCAGGCTGTTGAGCAGGTACCGGCCGAGCGGGACGGTCGACCACATGTCCACGAACGCCTGCACGGTCGGGCGTCGGGGCCACCAGGTGAAGGCGGCCTGCACGTCGGACAACGGTTTGAGCGCCGAGCTGACCATCACGTAGAGCGGGACGAGCACGAACCCGGCGAGCAGGGTCAGCACGATCCGGCGGGACCAGCGTTCGGCGGCGGTCTCACGCATCGTTCCTCCGTCGGTTGGTCAGCAGCAGGTACCCGGCGGTGACCAGCAGCAGGAACAGCAGCAGCACCACCGACATGGCCGAGCCGGTGCCGAAGTCCCAAGTCTGGAAGGAGCTGCGGTAGATGTGCAGCGAGATCAGGTCGGCCTCGGCCGGTGCCGAGCCGCCGAACAGGACGTACGGGGTGTTGAAGTCGTTGAACGTCCAGAGGAACAGCACCAGCAGCAGCACCAGGTTGACCGGGCGCAGCATCGGCAGGGTCACCGAGCGCAGGCGACGCCAGAACCCGGCGCCGTCCATGGCGGCGGCCTCGTACAGCTCGTCGGGGATGTTCTGCAGCCCGGCCATGATGCAGAGGAAGGCGAAGGGCCAGGTCCGCCAGATCGACACGATCAGCAGCGCGACGAAGCTGTTGTCGCCGATCAGCCAGAACGGCGGCTCGTCGACCAGCCCCAACTGGTCCACCAGCACGTGGTTGACCAGGCCCGTGTCGCGCTGGAACAGGAAGGTCCAGGTGATCACGGCGGTGTAGACCGGCAGCGCGTACGGGGTGAGGAAGAGCGCACGCAGGATCGCGCGGCCCCGGAAGGGTCGTTGCAGCAGGACCGCGGCGGTGGTGCCGAGCACCCAGGACAGCCCGACGGAGAGCACCGTGTAGACGGCGGTGACCCGGAACGAGCGCAGCAGGTCGGCCCCGGCGGCGGAGTCGACGTCCAGCACGACGCGGTAGTTGTCCAGCCCGACGAAGGGCGCGCCGGACCAGTCGCGGATGTGGAACTGGGTGAGTTCCAGCAGGCTCATCCACGCGCCGACGAGCATCGGCACGACGTGGATCGCCAGCTCCAGCACGATGGCCGGGGCGAGCAACAGGTACGGCAGCAGCGACCGGCGGGGCCGGCGGGATCGTGGCCGCGCGGGTGGCCCGGTGTCGGTGGGAGTGCTGGCGGGCGGCGAGGTGGTGACTGCCATCAGGGTCCTTCCGCAGGCTGGCCGTGGGAGGGTCGGCGGGCACCTCCCACGGCCAGCGGTCCGTGGTCAGCGCATCTGCTGCTGGGCCCGGGTCAACTTCTCCCGGACGCTGTCCTCGGTGACCGGCCTGCCACTGGCCGCGTCGGCGAAGAGTTCCTTGATGGCGGTGCCGACCAGGGTCTCGAAGGTGCTCTCCTCGGGCACCTGTGGCAGCGGGGCCGCGCTGGTGGCCAGCGTCTGGGCGAGGACCTTCTGCTCGTCGGCGGCGAACGCCGGGTCGGCGGCGACGGTGCTGACGGCCGGCAGCGAGCCGTACGTCTTGTTCAGCGTCACCTGCTCGGTGTCGCTGGTCATGAACTTGACGAACTCCAGCGCGCCGTCGAGGTTCTCGGTGTGCTTGAACACGGCGATTTTGATGCCGGCGACCATGCTGTTGACCTGCTTGCCGCCGGCCGGCGGCGTGGCGAGGAACGGCACCGGGGCCACCCCGTAGGCGTCCGGGGCCATGTTCTGTGACCGCAGGTTGGCTCCGGCGGCCTGCCAGAGCAGCATGGCGGCCTTGCCGTTGGCGAAGTCGGAGACGGACTGGTTCTGCGCGTACTCGGCGTTGCTCGGGTTGACGATCTTGTCGACGGCCATCAGGTCGACGTAGCGCTTGACGGCGGCGACGTTCTGCGGGGTGTCGAAGCTGGGCTTGCCGGCCGCGTCGAACCAGTCACCGCCGTACTGCTGACCGAAGGTGAAGGCGTGGTGCGCGTTCTCCGACGGGTTGGCGCCCTCCACGGCCAGGCCCCACCTGCCGTCGCCGGTGAGCTTCCTGCCGACCTCGGCCACCTCCTCCCAGGTGGTCGGCGGGGCGGTGATGCCGGCGTCGGCGAACGACTTCTTGTTGTAGTACAACGCGTAGGCGAGGCTGTAGAGCGGGACGGCGGCCGGCGGCTTGTCGGCGGCACCGGCGGCGGCCAACGCGGCGGGGACGAAGCGGTCCTTGCCGCCGATCTTGTCGAGCGTGGCGTCGTCGAACTCGACCAGCGCGCCGGTGGCCTGCAACGAGGCCGACCAAGTGTTGCCGATGTTGACCACGTCCGGGCCCTGCCCGGTGGTGGCTGCGGCGAGCAGCCGGTTGAGCAGATCCGACCAGGGGACCACCTCGACGTTGACCGTGATGCCGGTCTGCTGGGTGAACCTGTCCAGCTCGGGCTGGAGGATCGCCTTGTCGGCCTCCAGGCTGGCGCCCTGGTTGCTGGCCCAGTAGGTGAGGGTCTTGCCGGCTTCGCCGGAGGACTCGCCGGAGCCGCAGGCGGTGAGCGACGCGGCGGCCAGCACGGTCGCGGTGAGTATCGCGAGGTGTCGTCTCGACACGGTCTGCCCTTTCGACGGGGGTGGTGGGGACGCCGGTCGGGCCCGGGAAGACGGGGCAGGGTGGGCGGGACCGGACGGTGGTGTGGAGGCGGAGAAGGCCCCGCCGAGTTACATCACGGCTTAATTAATGTCGTCATTAAAATGGCTCGGCGGGGGGCCGTCAAGCACGGGCCGTACAGTCGCCCCGGGGCGGGCCGATCAAAACGAGGTGACACGTGGAGCTGGCGCGGGCGACGAACCGCAGCGTCCGGGTGCGCAACCGGTCGGCCCTGCTGTCCCGGATCTTCCTGGACGGCCCGCTGACCCGGCAGGATCTGGTGCGCAGCACCGGCCTGAGCCAGCCGGCGGTCAGCAACGTGGTCGGCGACCTGATCGACGAGGGCCTGGTGATGGAGGCCGGCGCCGCCGAGTCCGACGGCGGCCGGCCGAGCATGATGCTGCGGATCGTGCCCCGGTACGCCGTGGTCGTCGGGGTGGACGTGGGCGAGACCCGGGTCCGGGTCGAACTGTTCGACCTGGCAATGATCCTGCTGGCCAGCGCCGAGTACCCGCTGGAGGACGGCGGCACCGAACCGGCCACGGTGGCCGGGCACGTGCTGACCGGCATCGACCGGGTGCTCGCCGACGCCGACGCACGCCACGACGAGGTCCTCGGCGTCGGCATCGGCGTCTCCGGAGTGGTCGAGCAGGGCGACCGGGCCGTGGTGGACGCGCAAACCCTCGGCTGGGATCACGTACCGCTGGAACGCCTGATCGCCGAGGGCACCGACCTGCCGCTGCACATCGACAACGGCGCGAAGACCCTCGGCCAGGCCGAGATGTGGTTCGGCGCCGGCCGGGGCGCCCGGCACGCGGTGTTCGCCCTGGTGGGCTCCGGTGTCGGCGCGTCCGTGGTGACCAACGGCGTCACCTATCGGGGCGCGTCCAGCAGCGCCGGCGAGTGGGGGCACACCACCCTCGTCTACGGCGGCCGCCCCTGCCGCTGCGGCGCCCGGGGCTGCCTGGAGGCGTACGTCGGGGCCGAGGCGATCATCGACCGGTACCGCGAGGCCCGGCGCGGGCGGGCGGTGCCCGGAGCCGACGAGGAGTCGCAGATCGCCGCGCTGGTGACGGCGGCCGAGACGTCGCCGACCGCCCGCCGGGTGCTCGACGAGACGGCCGACTACCTGGGTGCCGGGGTGGCCAATCTGATCAACCTGTTCAACCCGGAGCGGGTGGTGCTGGGTGGCTGGGCCGTCATGGCGCTGGCCGAACTGCTGCCCGCCGTCCGGGCCGCCGCCGGTCGCCAGGCGCTGCGCCTGCCGTACGCGCAGGTCTCGATCGCGCTGGGCGAACTCGGCGTGGACGCGGTGGCGCTCGGCGCGGCCACCCTGCCGATCGCCCGGCTGCTCGCCACCGGCGGCGTCCGCCGCTGAACGACAAAGCGAACCTTCGGGATAAATAACGAAGTTATAGATCGATGTCTTGACGCCACCGCGGGGCTCCGGCAACACTCTGCGGCAGACGCTCCGGCGTCCACGGTGCCCTCCCGGCGGCACCATCGCACAGCCTCACCGGCCTCATCAGCGCCCCGTCCCGCACCCCGTCGCGCCCGACGTCCGCTCCCCCACGACCGACAGGCGACGTCATGACCGCACGCGCACCCCACGTACCGCCACCGCACCTCCGCCGACGAGCCACCACCCGGCGCCTGCTCGCCGGGCTCGCGGTGAGCCTGGTCGCCGCCCTCGTCCCGACCGTCGGCGCGGCACCCGCCCAGGCCGCACCCACCCTGCTGTCCCAGGGCCGCCCGGCCACCGCCTCCTCCACCGAGGGTGGCGCCTACCCCGCCTCGGCCGCCGTCGACGGCGACTCCGGCACCCGCTGGTCCAGCGCGTTCAGCGACCCGCAGTGGCTCCGCGTCGACCTCGGCGTCCGGGCCACCCTCACCCAGGTCACCCTGGCCTGGGAGGCCGCGCACGCCCGTGCCTTCCAGATCCAGGTCTCCGACGACGGCACCACCTGGACCACCGTGCACAGCACCAGCACCGCCACCGGCGGCACCCAGACCGTCGCCGTCAGCGGCGCCGGCCGCTACGTGCGGATGTACGGCACCCAGCGGGCCACCGGATACGGCTACTCGCTGTGGGAGTTCCAGGTCTGGGGCGAGACCGGCGGCACCGGCACCCCGGTCGAGCCGACCGATCCGCGCAACCCGAACCTCGGCCCGAACACGTTCGTCTTCGACCCATCCACCCCCACCGCCACCATCCAGAGCCGACTGAACACCCTCTTCAGCCAGCAGGAGACCAACCAGTTCGGCCCGCAGCGCTACGCGGTGCTGTTCAAGCCCGGCACCTACACCGCCGACGTCAACCTCGGCTTCTTCACCCAGGTCGCCGGACTCGGCATGTCACCCGACGACGTCAACCTCAACGGGCACGTACGGGTCGAGGCGCACTGGTTCAACGGCAACGCCACCCAGAACTTCTGGCGAGCCGCCGAGAACCTGTCGGTGACCCTGCCCGCCGGGGTGCAGGTGGAACGCTGGGCGGTGTCGCAGGCCGCGCCGTACCGACGGATGCACCTGCGCGGCGCGCAGAACCAGATCCAGCTCTGGAACGGCCACGACGGCTGGTCCAGCGGCGGCCTGATGGCCGACACCCGCATCGACGGCCTGGTCGTCTCCGGCTCGCAACAGCAGTGGTACTCGCGCAACAGCGAGTTCGGCAACGGCTGGACCGGCTCGGTGTGGAACATGGTCTTCCAGGGCGTGACCGGCGCACCCGCGCCGAACTTCCCCAACCCGTCGCACACCGTCGTCCCCACCACCCCCGTGGTGCGGGAGAAGCCGTTCCTCTACGTCGACGGCACCGGCGAGTACCGCGTCTTCGTGCCCGCCCTGCGCACCAACTCCGCCGGCACCACCTGGTACAACAAGACCCCCGCCGGGTCGTCGATCTCGCTGGCCGACTTCTTCGTCGTCCGGCCCGGCACCTCGGCGGCCACCATCAACGCCGCCCTCACCCAGGGCAAGAACCTGCTGTTCACCCCCGGCGTGCACCGGGTCACCCAACCGATCCAGGTGAACCGGGCCGACACGGTGATCCTCGGCCTCGGCCTGGCCACCATCCAGACCGACAACGGCACCGTCGGCATGCGCGTCGCCGACGTGGACGGCGTCAAGGTCGCCGGCATCATGTTCGAGGCCGGCACCACCACCTCCCCCGTCCTGATGGAGGTCGGCCCGTCCGGGTCGTCGGCCGACCACGCCGCCAACCCCACCTCGCTGCACGACGTCTTCTTCCGCATCGGCGGGCCGGGCGTCGGCCGCGCCACCACCAGCCTGATCGTCAACAGCGACGACGTGATCGGCGACCACATGTGGCTGTGGCGGGCCGACCACGGCGACGGCGTCGGCTGGACCGTCAACACCGCTGACACCGGGCTGGTCGTCAACGGCGACGACGTCACCATGTACGGCCTCTTCGTCGAGCACTACCAGAAGTACCAGACCATCTGGAACGGCAACCGCGGGCGCACGTACTTCTACCAGAACGAACTGCCGTACGACCCGCCCAATCAGGCCGCCTGGATGAACGGGTCGACCCGGGGCTACGCCGCGTACAAGGTGGCCGACTCGGTGACCAGCCATCAGGCGTGGGGGCTGGGCAGCTACGCCTACTTCAACGTCGACCCGTCGGTGGTCGCCGAACGATCCTTCGAGGTCCCGAACAACCCCAACGTGCGCTTCACGAACATGGTGACCGTGTCGCTCGGCGGCGTCGGCACCATCAACCGGATGATCAACAACACCGGGAACACCGTCAACAGCGCCAACCAGGTCGCCTACCTGACCACCTACCCGTAGGCCGACCACCGGGTGCCGGGCCGCCCGCCCGGCACCCACCGTCGGGCTAGAGCGCGGCCGCGGTGCGGACCAGCCCGGCCACCGTCCGGGAACGACTGTGCGCGGGCCAGGCCAGCACGGTCGAGACGTACGGGGCGTCGGTCAGCGGTACGGCGGTGTGCGCGCTCCACAGCCAGGACCGGGACGAGGCGCAGAGGACCGCCATGGTGTGCCCGAGGGCGATCAACTGGGCCAACTGCGACTGGTCGTGGATCTCCGGCCCCGGGCCCGGTTCGTAGCTGCCGTCCTGCCCCGGCCACCGGGCCACCGGCAGATCCGGCAGGCCACTGATCTCCGCCATGCTCAGCGAGGTACGCGCGGCGAGCGGATGCCCGGCCGGCAGGATCGCCACCTGCTGCTCGGTCAGCAGGTCCTCGGTGTCGAAACCGGCCAGGTCGTCGAAGGGCCGCTGCATCAGCGCCACGTCGGCGCGACCGTCGCGCAGCATCCGCGCTTGGTCCCCCATCCCGCACAACAACACCTCGACCTCGGCCGCGCCGGGCTCCGCCGCGTACGCCTCCAGGAGCTTCCGCAACAGTTCGTGATTCGTACCCGCCTTGGTCGCCAGCGTCAGTCGGTGCGGGGCGCTCGCCGCCCGGCGGGTGCGGCGGGCGGCGGCCGAGGTCGCGTCCAGGATCGCGCGGGCCTCGTCCAGCAGCACCCGGCCCGCGCCGGTGAGCCTGACGCCGCGCCGGTCACGGTCGAACAGCGTCACCCCGAGACGCCGTTCGAGCTGCCGGATCGCCCGCGACAGCGGCGGCTGGGCGATACCGAGGCGCTCGGCCGCCCGAGTGAAGTGCAGCTCCTCCGCGACGGCCACGAAGTACCGCAGCTCGCGGATCTCCAGCGTGTCCACCTCTCGACGGTACTGCGCTGATACCGGCGGGGTATCAGCACGTACCGAAACGGTGTAAGGAGACCGCCGCCCGCCGCGCCACCATCGGCGTCATGAGCGACACGAAGACCGCGCTGATCACCGGCGCGAACAAGGGACTCGGCTACCAGATCGCGGCCGGTCTGGGCGCACGCGGCTACCGCATCGCGGTGGGCGCCCGCGACGAGGCCCGGGGCGAAGCGGCCGTGAAGACGCTGCACGCCGCCGGGGTGGACGCGTTCACCGTGCCCCTGGACGTCACCAGCGACCGCAGCGTCACCGAGGCGGCAGAATTGATCTCCCACCAGGGCGGACGCCTGGACGTCCTGGTCAACAACGCCGGCATCTCCGGACCTACCGGGCCGGGCTGGGCGCAGGACCCCACCACGCTCGACCTGGACGTCGTACGGGCCGTCGTGGACACCAACGTCTACGGCGTGATCCGGGTGACCAACGCGATGCTGCCGCTGCTGCGCCGCTCCCCCGCACCCCGCATCGTCAACGTCTCCAGCAGCGTCGGCTCCCTCACCTGGCAGACCGACCCCACCATCGAGGTCGGCCCGATCATGGCCGCCTACTCGCCGACGAAGTCGTACCTGAACGCCATCACCGTGCACTACGCCCGACAGCTCGCGGGCACCGGAATCCTGATCAACGCCGCCTGCCCCGGCCTGGTCGCCACCGACTTCACCGGCGGCCTCGGACGCCCCGCCGAGGAGGCCGCCGCCACCCCGATCCGGCTCGCCACCCTGCCCGACGGCGGACCCACCGGCACCTTCTCCAACGACGACGGCCCCATCCCCTGGTGACCCTCGGCCGCCCCTTCGACGGCTGTCCGGCCGTCGAAGGGGCGGCCCTTTCCTGTGCCACCGAACATCGCCCCGACGAACGCGACCTCACCGACGAAGGTCACCTCGGCGAGACGGCCTGACCACCGAAGGTCCGCCTCGACGAACCAGGCGGCGCTGCCGAACATCGCTCCGACGACCGCTCGACGCGGACGAGACCCGCGCCGTCGACCAGCGTGTGCGACAGCAGCGCGAAGAAGGGAAGATCATTGTCCCAGTGCTGAGGACGCTGGGCCGAATCGACGGCAACGCCGGCACGACAGCCGCGCCTTGTCCGCCGCAGAAGCAGGCATGAGATCCGGCCTGCTCAGGCCCGTGCTGTCGCATCCACCGCAAGATCGCGCTCGATCCGGGATCGAGTGGTCTCGTCGCGCGGCGATAACCACTCGATCCCGGTTCGAGCGTGTACCTTCTCCGCGGACCGTGCGCGCACACTGACCTCGTCGGTCATCGCCGTCGCCAAGAGCAAGGTCGTTCGCAACCCGTGCCCGCCCTCGGTGTAGCGCGGCAGAACCTGCCGCAAGACAGTGACGAGTTCACGAACGGGCAGCGCTGCGAACTGTTCTGCCAGGCCATGCCGATCTTCGTCCGTGGTCATGAAGCCGACCATACGTACGAGTACACCGTCTCACGGAAGGAGAACTGATGGCCCCGCCCACCACTCCGGAACCACTCTGGAGAATCGACGACGTATCCGCCTACCTGCGGTTCCCCGTGCAGACGCTTTATCAGTGGCGCACACGCAAGTACGGCCCACCCGCCGCCCGCGTCGGCCGGCACCTCAGCATCGACCTGGGCGCGGGCGTACCCGCTGATAGAGGTCTCCTTGCCCTGGGCAACTCCGACCTGCGAGCCGAATGATCATGGTTCAACGCCTACCGCAGGTGCCGGAAGTGCAGGTCACGGCACCTGCGGTCGTCACTTGGCATTGAAGTAGCTGGCCTCCGGGTGGTGGACCACGATGGCGTCGGTGGCCTGCTCCGGCATGAGCTGGAACTCCTCGGACAACTGCACGCCGATCCGCTCCGCGCCGAGCAGCTCCACGATCTTCGCCCGATCCTCGAGGTCGGGGCAGGCCGGGTAGCCGAACGCATACCGGCAGCCCCGGTAGTCGGTGCGCAGCAGTCCGGCGAGGTCCGTGGGGTCGTCGTCGGCGACGGTACGACCGTCGGGCAGCGTCAGCTCGGCCCGGACCCGCTTGTGCCAGTACTCGGCCAGCGCCTCGGTGAGCTGCACGGACAGTCCGTGCACCTCCAGGTAGTCGCGGTACTCGTTGCGGGCGAAGAGCTTGGCCGCGTACTCGCTGACCGGCTGGCCGACGGTGACCAGTTGCAGGGCGACCACGTCCAGGTCGTCGCCGCGCGGGCGGAAGAAGTCGGCCAGGCAGAGGCGCCGTTCCTGGCGCTGCCGGGGGAAGGTGAACCGGGCGCGCTCGGCGTGGCCGTTCTCGTCCAGCAGCACCAGGTCGTTGCCCTCGGAGTACGCCGGGAAGTAGCCGTAGACCACGGCCGCCTCCAACACCTTGTCGGCGATCAGGCGGTCCAGCCAGTAGCGCAGCCGGGGCCGACCCTCGGTCTCCACCAGTTCCTCATAGGACGGACCCTTGCCGCCGCGTGCGCCCCGCAGGCCCCACTGGCCCATGAAGGTGGCCCGCTCGTCCAGCAGTGCCGCGTAGTCGGCCAACGGAACGCCCTTGACCACCCGGGTACCGAAGAACGGTGCGCGCGGCACCGGCACGTCGGCGGCCACGTCGGAGCGCACCGAGGTGTCACTCAGCTCCGGAAGCGACTCGGCGACCACGGCGCGCTGCCGCTCGCGGCGGGCCCGCCGGGCCGCCAGGGCGGCCTCCCGGTCGGCGTCGACCACGGGGGCCCCGCCGCGCTTGGCGGTCATCACCCGGTCCATCAGGGAGAGTCCCTCGAAGGCGTCACGGGCATAGTGCACCTGGCCGGGGAACATCGACCGCAGGTCGTCCTCGACGTACGCCCGGGTCAGTGCCGCGCCGCCGAGCAGGACCGGCCAGCGCTCGGCAACCCCGCGCGTGGCCATCTCGACCAGGTTCTCCTTCATGATGACCGTGCTCTTGACCAGCAGGCCGGACATGCCGATGGCGTCGGCGCGGTGCTGCTCGGCGGCGTCCAGGATGGCGGAGATCGGCTGCTTGATGCCGATGTTCACCACCTCGTAGCCGTTGTTGGACAGGATGATGTCGACCAGGTTCTTGCCGATGTCGTGCACGTCGCCCTTGACGGTGGCGAGCACGATGCGGCCCTTGCCGCCGTCGTCGGCCTTCTCCATGTGCGGTTCCAGGTACGCCACCGCAGTCTTCATCACTTCGGCGGACTGCAGCACGAACGGCAACTGCATCTGGCCGGAGCCGAACAGTTCACCGACGACCTTCATGCCGTCCAGCAGGATGTCGTTGATGATCAGCAGCGGCGCGGTGCCAGCGGCCATCGCGGCGTCCAGGTCGGCCTCCAGGCCGTTGCGCTCGCCGTCGATGATCCGCCGCTTGAGCCGCTCGTTGAGCGGCAGCGCGGCCAACTCCTCGGCCCGGGTGGCGCGCGCCGAGGCGGCGTCGACGCCCTCGAAGACCTCGATGAACCGCTGCACCGGGTCGTAGCCCTCGCGGCGGCGGTCGTAGACCAGGTCCAGGGCGATCTCGCGCTGCTCGTCGGGGATCTTGGCCATCGGCAGGATCTTGCTGGCGTGCACGATGGCCGAGGTCAGCCCGGCCTGCACGCACTCGTGCAGGAAGACCGAGTTGAGCACCTGGCGGGCCGCCGGGTTGAGGCCGAACGAGACGTTCGAGATGCCCAGCGTGAAGTTCACGCCCGGCCAGCGGCGGGCGATCTCCCGGATCGCCTCGATGGTCTCGATACCGTCGCGGCGGGTCTCCTCCTGACCGGTGGCGATCGGGAAGGTCAGCGCGTCGATCAGGATGTCGGCGCGGCGCAGCCCCCACCGGCTGGTCAGGTCCTCGATGAGCCGGCCGGCGACGCGTACCTTCCACTCCGCCGTGCGGGCCTGGCCCTCCTCGTCGATGAGCAGCGCGACCACGGCGGCGCCGTGCTCGGCGACCACCGGCATGACCCGCGCGTAGCGGGAGTCGGGGCCGTCGCCGTCCTCGAAGTTCACCGAGTTGACCACGCACCGGCCGCCGAGCATCTCCAGCCCGGCCTCGATCACCGCCGGCTCGGTCGAGTCCAACATGATCGGCAGGGTGGAGGCGGTGGCGAAACGCCCGGCCAGCTCCCGCATGTCGGTGGTGCCGTCCCGGCCCACGTAGTCGATGCAGAGGTCCAGCAGGTGCGAGCCGTCCCGGGCCTGGCTCCGGGCGATCTCCACACAGGCCTGCCAGTCGGCGGCGAGCATCGCGTCCCGGAACGCCTTGGAGCCGTTGGCGTTGGTCCGCTCCCCCACCATCAGCACGCTGGCGTCCTGGGCGAACGGCACGTGGTGGTAGATCGAGGAGACACCGGCGTCGGCCCGCGGTTCGCGGGCCACCGGCCGCACGTCGCGCATCCGCTCGGAGAGCACCCGGATGTGCTCCGGCGTGGTGCCGCAACAGCCACCGACCAGCGCGACGCCGTACTCGACGACGAACCGCTCCAGGGCGTCGGCCATGTCCTGCGGGCCGAGCGGGAAGTACGCGCCGTCGGCGGTGAGCACCGGCAGGCCGGCGTTGGGCATCACCGACACCGGGATGCGGGAGTGCTGGGCCAGGTAGCGCAGGTGCTCGCCCATCTCGGCCGGGCCGGTCGAGCAGTTCAGCCCGATCAGGTCCACGCCGAGCGGCTCGATCGCGGTCAGCGCCGCGCCGATCTCACTGCCCAGCAGCATGGTGCCGGTGGTCTCGACCGCGACGTGGCAGATGATCGGCACCTGGACGCCCGCCTCGGCCATCGCCCGCTTCGACCCGGTCACCGCGGCCTTGACCTGGAGCAGGTCCTGACAGGTCTCGATGATCAGCGCGTCCGCGCCACCGGCGATCAGACCACCGGCGTTCTGCTGGTACGCGTCGCGCAGCGTGGCGTACGCGGCGTGCCCGAGCGTGGGCAGCTTGGTCCCGGGGCCGATCGAGCCGAGCACCCAGCGGGGCCGCTCCGGCGTCGAGTACGCGTCGGCGGCCTCCCGGGCCAGCCGCGCCCCCACCTCGGACAACTCCCAGATCCGCTCGGGGATGTCGTACTCCGCGAGGTTCGGCAGGTTGGCACCGAAGGTGTTCGTCTCCACACAGTCCGCGCCCGCGGCCAGGTACGCCTCGTGCACCCCGCGCACCACGTCCGGACGGGTGACGTTGAGGATCTCGTTGCACCCCTCCAGACCGTCGAAGTCGTCGAGGGTCAGGTCCGCGGCCTGCAGCATCGTGCCCATCGCCCCGTCGGTGACGAGGATCCGGTCTGCCAGCGCGTCGAGCAACGAAGTCCGCACGCTCTCAGGTTAGTGCGACGTGGCGGCCTCTCATCCCCACGTGCGGGCCGTTCCCACATTGTGTCGCCGGGATCACCCGTCCGCTTTCGCCTACTATGTGCGCTACACCCGGCCCTTCCGGCCGCCACCGGCCGTGGTGGTGGGCCGGGGATCCGGCGCGGCCGACGGGCCGGGTACGGGCGCGGCACGTAGGCTGACTGATGTGAGGGACATCAGCGACACCACCACGCACGGCGGGCGGCCGACCGGGGCCGCCGGCGACGAGCAGGGTGAGGTGACGGCGTGACCGAGTTCGACGGGTTGCCGGTGCTGCGATCCCCGGTGGCCATCGCCGCCTTCGAGGGGTGGAACGACGCCGCCGACGCCTCGACCGCCGCCGTGGAACATCTGGAACAGGTGTGGGAGGCACGGCCGATCACCGAGCTGGACCCGGAGGACTTCTACGACTTCCAGGTCAGCCGGCCCACCATCACGATGGCCGAGGGCGCCACCCGGCGGGTGGAGTGGCCGACCACCCGGTTCACCGTGGCCAGCCCGTCCGGCACCGAACGGGACGTGGTGCTGATCCGGGGCATCGAGCCGAGCATGCGGTGGCGCACCTTCTGCGAGCAGGTGCTGGAGATCTGCCACAGCCTGGAGGTCGAGCGGGTGGTCCTACTCGGCGCGCTGCTGGCCGACGTGCCGTACACCCGGCCGCTGCCGATCAGCGGCAGCGCCTCCGACGCCGACGCCGCCCGCCGTTACCAGCTCACCCCCACCCGGTACGACGGACCGACCGGCATCGTCGGCGTGCTGCACGACGCCTGCACCCGCGCCGAGGTGGACGCCGTCTCGTTCTGGGTGCACGTGCCGCACTACGCCAACAACCCGCCCTGTCCCAAGGCGACGCTCGCCCTGCTGCACCGGGTCGAGGAGGTCCTCGACCTGCCGGTGCCGATGGCCGACCTGGCCGAGGAGGCCGCCGAGTGGGAGCAGCGGGTCCGCAGCGCCGCCGAGCAGGACGCCGAACTCGGCGAGTACGTCCGTGAGCTGGAGGAACGCGTCGGCGACGCGGGCATCACCCCGTTGACCGGGGACGAGATCGCGCAGGAGTTCGAGAAGTACCTGCGCCGCCGGGGCGGATCCGCCGGCCCGACCGCCGGTTCCTGGTAGCCCTTTCCGCTTCTTCGCGACGCCCCGGACACGGCTGACGTGTCCGGGGCGTCGTTCTGTCGCTGGCGCCTCGTGTCGGGGTGGCGCGGCACGCACCGCGTGGGGCATCCTAGGAACCTAGCTGATAGGGGGTCGGGAATGCAGATCAACCCGGGTGCCGCAGAGTTCCCGCACCGGCAGATCGCCGCGCAGCTCAAGACGCAGATCCGCCGGGGCGACTGGGGGCCGGGCGAGCGCCTGCCGTCGATCCCGGCGATCGCCGAGATGTTCGGCGTGGCCAAGCAGACCGTGCAACGCGCCGTCGACCAGCTCCGCGTCGAAGGCATCCTGATCACCAAGCCCGGCTCCGGTACGTACGTCCGCGGCACCCGACGGCGACTCAACCGGCTCTCCCGAGGCCGCTACGGCGGATTCCGGGGCTACCACACCGACCTGGCCGCCCGATACCGCCAGCAACTCGTCGCCGTCGGCCGCTCCCCCGCACCGCCCGAGGTCGCCGACGCGTTCGGCGTACCCGACGGCACCGAACTGCTCTGCCGCCGCCACCTGGTCCGCACCGAGGACTCACCGGTCGAGGTAGGCGCCTCCTGGTTCCTGCCCGCCGACACCGCCGGCACCACACTGGAGCGCGCCGAGGCGTTCGGCCGCCCGCTCTACCAGGAGGCCGAGGAGGCCACCGGACGCCGCTACGCGACCGCCACCGACACGATCACCGCGCGCCAGCCCAGCCGTGAGGAGGCCGAGACCCTCCAGATCCGGCCGGACACCCCGGTGCTGCACCTGCTGCACGTGGCGTACGACGCGCACCGCAAGCCGATCGAGGTCGCCCAGGCCACCTGGCCCGGCCCGGTCACCACGCTGACCGAGGAGTACCCGATCCCCGCCCCCACCAGCGCCCCCGACCCCGACCCCGGCCTGGTCCTCGGCTGACCCAGCTCCCCAGTCCGCGCGTCGGGCCACTCGCCGTCGACCGGATACGCCCCGCGGGGACACGCCGCCGGCCGGACACGCCCGTCGATCATGGACTCGTGACGGGCCCACGCGTCACTGGCGGGGCCCACACGTCACTGGCGGGGCCCACACGTCACTGGCGGGGCCCACACGTCACTGGCGGGGCCCACACGTCACTGGCGGGGCCCACACGTCGCTGGCGGGGCCCACGCGTCACCGATCATGGACTTGTGGCGGGGTCATATCGGCCCATCAACCAGCGAAACGACTGCCACAACTCCTTGATCGACGCTCGGCGCAGGCACAGCGCGGGCGGGGCGGGCGCAGGCCGGGTGCAGGGGTGGCGCGGGGTGGGGGGTCAGAGGCGGATGCCGAGGAGGGCGTCCAGGGTGGTGGCGAACAGGGCCGGGGCAGTGGGATCGTCGGCCGCACCGGCGAGCGTACGGTCGGCCCACTCGTCGGCCAGGCGTACCGCACCCGGGGAGTCGAGGTCGTCGGTGAGGCGGTCGCGTACGCCGGAGAGGAAGGTCTCGCCGGACGGCCCGGCGGGGGCGGCGGCGGCCCGACGCCAGCGGGCCAGCCGGTCCTGGGCGGTGGTCAGCAGATCGTCGGTCCAGGAGCGGTCGGCGCGGTAGTGGCCGGTGAGCAGGGCCAACCGCACGGCCATCGGGTCGACCCGGTCGGCGCGCAGCCGGGAGACGAAGACCAGGTTGCCGCGGGACTTGGACATCTTCTCGCCGTCCAGGCCGATCATGCCGGCGTGCACGTAGTGCTCGGCGAAGGGCAGCGTGCCGGTCAGCCGCTCGGCGTGCGCGGCGGAGCACTCGTGGTGCGGATAGACCAGATCGTTGCCGCCGCCCTGGACGCCGATGGTGGCGCCGAGCAGGTTCAGCGCGATGACGGTGCACTCGATGTGCCAGCCGGGACGGCCGGGGCCGAGATCGCCGCCGGGCCAGGAGGGTTCGCCCTCGCGGGCGCCGCGCCACAGCAGCGGGTCCAGCGGGTCGCGTTTGCCGGCCCGGTCCGGGTCGCCGCCGCGCTCGGGGAAGATCTCCAGCATCTCGTCGCGGGACAGGTTGGACTCGTAGCCGAAGCGCGGTGCGGTGGAGACGTCGAAGTAGACGTCGCCGGTGCCGTCCTCGAGGCGGTACGCGGCGCCGTCCTTGAGCAGCAGCAGCACCTTCTCGGCGATGTCCGGGATCGACTCGACCGCGCCGACGTAGTGTGCCGGCGGGATGATCCGCAGCGTCTCCATGTCCTCCCGGAACAGCGCCGTCTCCCGCATCGCCAGGACCTTCCAGTCCTCGCCGTCGCGTTCGGCGCGTTCCAGCAGCGGGTCGTCGATGTCGGTGACGTTCTGCACGTACCGCACCTCGTGGCCCGCGTCGCGCCACATCCGCTGCACCAGATCAAAGGTGATCATGGTGGCGGCGTGCCCCAGGTGGGTGGCGTCGTACGGGGTGATGCCGCAGACGTACATGGAGGTCGGTCCGTCGGTCGGGTGCACACCCTGCCGCGCCGAGTCGTACAACCTCAGCGGCCCACCCCTGCCCGGCAGCCGCGGCACCTCGTGCCCCACCCAAGACTCCATGACCGTCAGCCTAGCCAGCCGACCGTGGGCGTCACGCCGGGCTCTCCAGTGATCAAGCCGACATGGTCACACCGGCGGCCACGGCACGGCCGGCCAGTCGTGGGACGGCTGCGGGAAACGGCACTCCTCGCGGAGCCGACCGATCCGAGCGGCCAGTTCGGTGATCTCACCGATGGTGAGGTGGTCGGCGAGGTCGTCGCCGAGCGGGCCGGCGACCTGGACGGCGAGCCGGTCCAGCGTCTCGACGGCGTCGGGCGGCAACTGACGACCGGCCCAGCCCCAGAGCACCGTCCGCAGCTTGTCCTCGACGTGGAAGCTGACGCCGTGGTCGACGCCGTACAGCCGGTCGTCCGGCCCGACCAGGACGTGGCCGCCCTTGCGGTCGGCGTTGTTGATCACCGCGTCGAGCACCGCGAGTCGCGCCAGTCGCGGGTCGTCGGCGTGGGCCAGCGCGTACGCGGTGCCGTCGTCGTCACGGGCCGCCGCCACCGGGAACCAGCGGGGCGGTACGGCGTCGGCCGGCACAAACCCGACGAGCGGCTCGGCGTCGTCCGGCTCGTCGATCCACAGTTGGCAGGAGCCCGGGCCGAACGGGCCGTCCCGCAGCACCGTGAGCGGCACCAGGTCCCAGCCACTGGCGGCGGAGACCAGGTAGGCGGCCACCTCCCGACCGGCCAGGGTCCCGTCCGGGAAGTCCCAGAGCGGGCGCTCACCGCGTACCGGCTTGTAGACGCAGCGGGCGGTCGCGCCGTCCAGGGTGAGGATGCCGCGCAGGGTGGTGTTGGAGGCGTCGACCAGCCGGCCCTCGATGCTCAGATCACCGTCGCGCAGCAGCCGCAACGCCGCGCCACCGTCCTGCCGGGGTGCCAGGCCGGACGAGGTCACCGGTGGTAGCCGTTGTTCCGGGGGCAGAGGTGGCCGGCCGGGTCGAGCGGCTGGCCGCACAGCGGACACGGAGGACGGCCGGCGTTGACCACGCGCCGCGCCCGCTCGATGAACTCGCGGGTCGCCTCGGGCGTCAGCCGGACCCGGAGCCGGTCGAGGTCCTCGTCCGGCTCGACGTCGTCGGCCTCGTCCTCCTCCGACTCCCCCAGCTCCAGTTCGCTCTCGGCCTCGCCGACGGCGATCGCCTCGATGACCACGGTCGCGGTGTCCGCGTCGAAGGCCAACCCCAGGGTGCCGACCCGGAACTCCTCGTCGACCGGCGTCTCCAGCGGCTCGTTGTCACCCAGCGAGGCGGGCGCCTCGGGCAGGTCGACGCCGAAGCGACGCTGCGCCTCGGTGAGCAGTTCCTCCAACTTCTCGGCGAGCAACGAGACCTGGACCTTCTCCAGCGCGACGCTGACCACCCGGCCGTCGCCGCGGGCCTGGAGGAAGAACGTGCGCTCCCCCGGCGGCCCGACGGTCCCGGCGACGAACCGCTCAGGCGGCTCGAAGGCGTGCACCTGGTGCGTCATACCCACGACCCTATCCGGCGGCCCGACACGCCGCGCACCCCACCGACCCGAGTCACCGC
This sequence comes from Micromonospora sp. NPDC049903, assembly GCF_044460945.1. Taxonomy (NCBI): domain Bacteria; kingdom Bacillati; phylum Actinomycetota; class Actinomycetes; order Micromonosporales; family Micromonosporaceae; genus Micromonospora; species Micromonospora sp. NPDC049903. The sequence continues at coordinate 1,559 of NZ_JBITKL010000012.1, read as the reverse complement.
ACGCCGCCCGCACCACCACCGACGGCGGCGTCCGAGTCCGCCGGCCGGGTGGTCCGGCGACGTCGCTTGCCAACCGGCGGCACCAACCCGGTCAGGTCGCCGCCGACGTCGTTGAGGCGTACCAGGAAGGGACGCAGTGGCGTGTAGCGGATCGCGGTCACCGACGCCGGGTCGACCACGATCCGCTGGAAGAGATCCAGGTGTACGCCGAGCGCGTCGGCGACGATCGCCTTGATCACGTCGCCGTGGCCACAGGCCAGCCAGACCGCCTCCGGGCCGTGCTCGGCGGTGATCCGGGCGTCCCAGGCGCGCACCGCCGCGACGGCACGGGCCGCCATCTGCGCCATCGACTCCCCCTCGGGAAAGACGGCTGCGCTCGGGTGTTGCTGCACCACCGCCCAGAGGGGCTCCTTGGCCAACTTCTTCAGCGGCTGGCCCTCCCAGGTGCCGTACCCGCACTCGATGAGCCCGTCCTCGACGACCGGCGCGGCCTGCGGGAGGGCGAGTTCGAGAGTCTGCCGGCAGCGGATGAGCGGACTGGTCACCACGGCGGCCAGCGGCAGGTTCGCCAGTCGCTCGCCGACGGCCCGAGCCTGGGTACGCCCGGTGTCGTCCAGTTCGACCGGTTGCCGACCGGCCAGACCGCCGTCGGCGTTGGCGGTGGTGCGTCCGTGTCGCAGGAGCAGAAGTGTCGCCACCCGCACCACCCTAGGCCCTCACCGCCGCCCGTCCCCGCCCGTCCCGTCGGTAGCGCCGACCCCGACATACCTCGCGTGTCGCACCGAACGGCACGTCGCTCGTTTCCGCGCGCGACAGCGACCGTCCCGGCGACGTCGTTCGGGCGGGGGATGAAAGGAGGGGTCCCCTGCTAACGCCTGGTGCATAGCAGGGGCCCCCTCCTAACACCGCGGCACGAGGAGAGCCCAGGGTGGGTAGATCTGTGGTCGCTCTGGCGACCACAGATCTACCCACCGTCGGCGCAGTCGCTCGACCTCAGCCGAATCACGCGATGCATCTGGGGCCTTTGTCCGCTATTCACCGCTTGGCAGTGGAATTCTCGGCGGCCGGGTGTCGTTGTAACGAAGACCGGCCGCCTCCAGCGCGCCCGCATGCCCTCAGGCCCGCATGCCCTCAGGCCCGCCCGCCCGCGAGCCCTGGCTCCCCCACCGGGAATGACCCGCCCCCACCGGTCGTTACACCTGGACCCGGCACCGCGAGCGGCCACCACACCCCGCCAACCCGGGCCACCCTCCCCGAGAACCAGCCCAGCGCCAGACGGCGTCGGCACCGCATCCCCCTGCGGCGCCCTACCTCCGAATGGAGCTACCCCCATGAACACCATGCTGCGCAACGGCGTCCTGGCCATCGCCGGACTCACCGTCGCAGGCGGCCTCGCCGCCGGCCCCCTCAACCACACCACCACCGACACCACAGCGACCAACCCCATCACCGCCGCCATCCAGGCCGACAACCCCGACACCAACACACTCATCCCGCACGGCGTGCAGGGCACCCAATCCCGCATCGACGTCAACGACGAGCAGATCGCCAACGCCAAG
>NZ_JBITKL010000011.1:123848-203676 GCF_044460945.1 Micromonospora sp. NPDC049903 | reverse complement strand
GGCCGTGTTCAGCCCCCGGGTGGGCGGGGGGGGGGGGGGCGGCCCGGGGGCCCCCCCCCGGGGGGGCCCCGGGGGGGGGGGGGGGGCGGCGGCGCCCCCCCCCCCCCCCCCCCACGCCGTTCCAGGACGTCCTCGGCGGTGGTGCTGAGGTACACCCGCGCCTCACCACCGCCGCGCGAGGTCTCGAACACCGTCGCGTAGTAGCGGGTCCGCACCGCGTCCTCGCCCGCCGGTTCGGCCGTCACGGCGCCGTACCAGTGCCGGCGGACCAGCCCACGCTCGGCGATGCTGTCGATCCCCCGGCGCATGGAGGCGGCGATCGCGGACCGGCCCCGGCGCGGTTCGGGCTTGACGTTCTGCGCGAACTCGCCGTCCTCGGTGAACTGGTCCGCCCATTCCTCCGCCCGTCCCTCGTCGAGGAGCTGGAAGTGCCGGGCGTAGAACTGCAGGATCTCGGCGTACGTGCGGGCGTCGATGACGGGCGGTCGGGTGCGGGCGGGCTCGGTGACCGGCATGGCTGCCTCCTTCGCGACGGTGACGGTGGTCAGTTGACGAGCAGGTGGTGCACACTGCGGTCGGCGGCCGACCCGACGGGCAGGTCCAGCGCGGGTTCGGCGCGCAGCACGGCCCGTTCCAGGCGTTGCAGTCGCCGGGACGGCTCCAGCCCAAACCGCTCACCGAGCGTGGTGCGCAGGTGCCGCAGCTCGGCCAGCGCCTCGGTGGTGCGGCCACTGCGGTACAGCGCCAGCACCAGTTGGGCGCAGAGGTTCTCGTGGGTGGGATGCCGGCGTACCAGCGTGCGCAGCTCGCCCAGCAGCTCGCGGTGCCGACCGATGCGCAGGTCGGCCTCGACCCGCTCCTCCTGCACGGCGAGGTGCACCTCGCGCAGGCCGTCGAGACGACCCCGCAGGATCGGGCCGGCCTGCACGTCCACCAGTGCCGGGCCGCGCCACATGTCCAGCGCCGCGCGCAGCAGCCGGGCCGCCTCCGGGTACCGACCGGCGGCGAGTGCCTCGCTGCCGTCGCCGGCCACCCGCTGGAAGTCCTCCAGGTCCAGTTCGCCAGGCTCCAGGTGCAGGGCGTAGCCGCGTTCCCGGGTGACGATGCGACCGCCGCCCGGCGGCTCCGCCTCCAGGCGCAGCACCCGGCGCAGGTTCATCACGTACGTCTGGAGTGTGGAGTGCGCGCTGTGCGGTGGTTGCTCACCCCACAGCTCGTCGACACAGTCGTCGATGGTGACGACGGTGTTGGCGTGCAGGAGCAGGAGTGCGAGTAACTGCCTTTGCTTCGGCGCGCTGGGCAGTCGCCCCGGCATCATGGTCAACGGACCCAACACCTTGAACCGCATGTCTCCCCCTTGTCGCGCGATGTCGCAGCGACCAGGACTATGCCGAGGAGCCCTTTCGATCCCCTTACCGCCGAACGGTCCCCAGCTCACTGACCTCCCAAAACCTACTGAAAAGATAGGCTTTACCGGAGCGCCGAGATGTAAGGAGGGGTCCCCTGCTATACACCAGGCGTTAGCAGGGGACCCCTCCTTACATCCCAGCCGCCGCGAGCAGCGTGCGGGTGTACGGGTGGCGGGGCGCGGTGGTGACCTGCGCGGTCGCGCCCTGCTCGACGATGCGGCCGTGGTGCATGACCGCGATCCGGTCGGCGAGCTGCCGGACGACGGCGAGGTCGTGGGAGATGAACAGGCAGGCCAGCCCGAGGTGGTCACGCAGGTCGCAGATCAGGTTGAGGACCTTCGCCTGCACCGAGACGTCGAGCGCGGTGACCGGTTCGTCGCAGACCAGCAGGCGGGGACCGAGCGCCAACGCCCGGGCGATCGCTACGCGTTGCCGCTGCCCGCCGGAGAGGTCGCGCGGCCGACGATCACCCGCCTGCGGATCGAGTCCGACGAGGTCCAGCAGCTCGGCCACCCGCGCGGCCCGGGACCGGGCGTCGCCGATCCGGTGGATGTGCAGCGGCTCCGCCACGGCCTGCCGGGCCGTCTGGCGAGGGCTGAGGGTCAGGTAGGGGTCCTGGAAGACCATCTGGATCTGCCGCCGGTGCGCGCGCAGCTCCCGGCCGCGCAGCCGGTGTACGTCCACATCGGCGAAACGGACCACACCCGCGTGCGGGCGGTGCAGCCCGGTGATCACGCGGGCGAGCGTCGTCTTGCCGCATCCCGATTCGCCGACGAGCCCGACGATCTCCCCCGCGTCGACCCGGAGCGTGACCTCCTCGACCACGCGAGGGACGTCGCGGGCGCCGGGATAGCCGGCACTGACCTGTTCCACCCGCAGCATCGCTCAGCCACCGTCCCGTTCACCGGCCGCAGCAGGCAGCTCGGTACGGCCCGGCGTCCGCAGGCACGCCGACCGGTGGCCGGTCCGTGGGTCCACCGTCACCGGCACGGGTGTCTCGTGGGCGCAGGCGGGCACCGCGATCGGACACCGGGGCGCGAACGCGCAGCCCGGCGCGTCGTCCGGGCCGGCACCGGAGTGCCCCGGCATGGTGCGGAAGCGGGTGCCGGGCGCGGCCTCAACGCGCGGTACGGCGTCGAGCAGGCCACGGGTGTACGGGTGGGCGGGATCGCCGAGCACGGCGTCGCGCGGTCCGGACTCGACGATCCGACCGGCGTACACGACCGCCACCCGGTCGGCCGACCGGGTCACCACGGCCAGGTCGTGACTGACGATGATCATGGACATGTCCAGCTCGTCGCGGAGGCGGGCCAGCAGGTCGAGCAGGTGGGACTGCACGGTCACGTCCAGGGCGGAGGTGGGTTCGTCGGCGACCAGCAGGGTGGGCCGCCCGGCGAGCGCGACGGCGATCTGCGCGCGTTGCCGCATCCCGCCGGAGAGCTGGTGCGGATAGCGCCGGGCGACCGTGGCCGGGTCGGCCAGTCCCGCCAGACGCAGCAGGTCCTCGGTGAGGCGACGGGTCGCCGCCCGGCGGCCACCGCGACCGGCGTTGCGGACCGCCTCGTCGACGTGCGCGCCGATGGTCCGCAACGGGTTGAGGGTGGCGAGACTGTCCTGGAAGACCACCCCGACCCGGCGGCCGTTGAGCCGGCGGCGCTCCTGCGGGGCGAGGCCGACGAGGTCGTGGACGTCGGGTCCGATCCGCAGCGTCGCCGAGCCGGAGACGGTCGCGCTGGGGTCCAGCAGGCCGAACGGGGCCAGGGCCGAGGTGGTCTTGCCGCTGCCGCTCTCGCCCACGATCGCCAGGGTCTCGCCCCGGGCCACCTCGTAGTCGACGCCCGCGACGACCCGTCGCCGCCCGCCGCCGTGCGGATAGCTGACCACGAGGTCACGGACGGACAGCACGGCGTCGTCCCGCTCGCCGTGAAGTGCGGTGTCGCCGGGAGCGGGAGGCCCGCCGGGAGCAGGGGACGCCTCTACCGTCGGTGGACGACGCCGGACGCGCGGGCGCGTCGGGAGCACCCACCGCAGGATCGAGGGGCGTTCGTCGCCGGCCGCCAGGCGTTCGCCGAGCAGGTTGCTCGCGAACACGATCGCGGTGATCGCGATGCCCGGCGGGTACGCCAACCACCAGGCCGAGCCGAGGTGCGGTCGCCCCTCGACGAGCATCTGACCCCATTCGGCGTGCGGCGGCGGGATGCCCAGCCCGAGGAAGCTCAACGTGGCCACGCCGAGCACGATGGCGCCGACATCGGTGCTGGCGTAGACCAGGCACGGGCCGAGCGCGGGCGGCAGCAGGTGCCGGCCGAGGATGCGCGCGGGTCCGGCGCCGAGCAGCCGCAGGGCGTCCAGGTGCGGGCTGTCGCGCAGACCGGCGACCCGGGCCCGGGCGATGCGGGCGTACGGGGACCAGGCCCACAGGGACATCGCGATGACGAGATTCTCCGTCCCCGCACCGCGTACGCCCACGACGGCCAGCGCCACCAGCATGCCCGGCAACGAGACGGCCATGTCGACGACCCGGGCCACGATCCGGTCGACCCGTCCGCCGAGGTACCCGGCGACGGTGCCGACCACGACTCCGACGGTCACCGAGATCGCCAGGACCGCCGCGGTGACGGTCAGCGAGATCGCGCGCCGTGCAGGAGCCGGCTGAGCTGGTCGCGGCCGAGCTGGTCGGTGCCGAGCAGGTGCTCCGCCGACGGGGGCAGCAGACTCGCCGCCAGGTCGTTGGCGCTCGGGTCGGCCGGGGCGATCACGGGTGCCAGCAGTCCGACGACCGCGAACACCAGCAGTGGCAACGCCACCAGCACGGTCCGCAGGTGCCCGGTGATCCTCGGCGGGCGGCTCACGTCGGCTCCCCTCGGGCGGCCTGGACGCGACGGGTCGGATCTCGGCGAGCAGGCGACCGGAGACCGGCGCGCTGCCCGCGCACGTCGCCGGTGCGCCGGGAGCGCGGGTCGACGAGCCCCTGCACCACGTCGGCGAGCCGGTTGGCCAGGATGAACCCGCCGCCGAGCAGGAGTGCGCTGGCCTGGAGGGCCGGTACGTCGCGGGCGGCGGCGGCCCGGACGAAGTAGGCGCCGAGGCCGGGCCAGCCGAAGATCTGCTCCACCACGACCGTGCCGACCAGCAGGGTGCCGACGGTGAACCCGGCGACCGACAGGATCGGCCCGGCGGCGTTGGGCAGGCCGTCGCGGAGCACGATGGACAGCGGCGAGCTTCCCCGGGCCTGCGCGGCGAGCACGTAGGGCCGGTCGAGCGCCTCGCGCAGCGTCACGGCCACCACCCGGCTGAGGGCACCGGCCGCGGGCAGGCCGAGCACCGCCATCGGCATCACCCAGGTCGCCGGGCCCGCAATGCCCGACGTGGGCACCAGGCCCAGGCGCAACGCGAGCAGCAGCACGAGGAGGTAGCTGAGCCAGAACGCCGGTACGGAGGTGGCCAGCAGCGCCCCGACGCGCAGAGTGCCGCGCAGTGGGCCGCGACGCAGCACCGCCCCGGCGACACCGATCCCCACCCCCACCGTCAGGGCGACCACGGTGGACCCGGCCACCAGGCCGAGGGTCACGCCGATCCGGTCGGCGATCTCGGGTCCGATCGGTGTGTCGGTGCGCAGCGAGACCCCGAAGTCCCCGGTGACGGCGTCGCGCAGCCACCGCAGGTACCGCACCGGGGCGGGGGCGTCCATGCCCAGCTCGACGCGGACCGCCTCGACCTGTTCGGGGGTGGCCGGGCGGCCGGCCCGGGTCGCGGCCAGCATCGCCGCCGCGTCCCCCCGGGCCAGCAGGACGAGGGCGAAGGTGCCGGCGGAGAGCGCGAGGAGTACGCCGACGGTGTCGACAGTCCACCGTGCGACCAGAGCACCGGCGCGGCGCAGCCACCCGGGCTCGGTCACCCGAGGGTGACCCCGGTCAGTTCGAGGTCCACGTCGCTGGGCGGCACGGCGAAGCCCTGCACCCGGTCGCGTACCGCCCACAGGCGCGGCCGGTACGCCAACGGCACGAACCCGACGTCGGCGGCGACCGCGTCGTACAGGCTCTGGTGGGCCGCCGCGCGGGACGCGGGGTCGCGGGCGTACAGCGCCCTGTCCACCAGTTCCTCGGTCTGCGGGGTGACCCACAGCGGGGCTCGCGCGCCGCCGGTGAACAGCGACACGATCGAGCTGGACGGGTCGTACGGTGCGCCGAGGGTCTCGAAGAACGTCAGGTCGTAGCGGCCCTCGGCCCGCTCGTCGTAGTAGGTGGCGGCGTCCACCGGGGCGATCTCGACGGTGATGCCCACCTCGGTGAGGGCGGCGGCGATCGCCGCGGCCATGGTGCGCGGGTCGAGTTGTCCCTCGGCCGGGGTGGCGGGGACGAGCAGCCGCAGCGCGAGCGGCGTGCCGTCCTTGACACGGGTGTCGCCGTCGCGGACGTATCCGGCGGCGTCCAGGACCCGGTTCGCCGCCGCCGGGTCGAATCCGAGCGGCAGGTCGGTGCCGGAGTCCGGCACGTCGGGCGGGAACACCCGCCGGGCCGGCTCGGCATAGTCGAGCAAAAGTGTCCTCGCCAGGGCGGTGGTGTCGACGGCCCGGCTCACCGCCTCCCGGACGGCCCGGTCGCCGGCCGGACCGTCCGGGTTGAACCCGAGCATGATGGAGACGTCCGGTGCGCCGGTGAGCAGCGTGACGTCGTCGCGTTCGCCGAGCGACCTGGCCTCCACCGGGGTGATCGGCGCGAGGTAGGCACCGCCGATCAGGTCGATCTCGCCGTTGGTGAGGGCGTCGGCGCGCGCCTGGGAGTCCGGGATGACGCGGAACTCCAGCCGCTCCACCTCGGGCCGGGTCCCCCAGTAGTCGTCGTTGCGGGTCAGCACGGTACCGGTGGCGCTGGTCGAGTCCAGTCTCCACGCGCCGGTGCCGACCGGCTGCCCGAACGTGCCGTCGGCGGCCGCCGACGCCGGGCTGAGCAGCCGGACGGGACGCACGATCGACAGTTCCTGGAGCAGCGGCTCGTACGGTTCGGCGAGGGTGAGGCGGACGGTGTCCGGGTCGGCGGCCTCGACTGCGGTGATCACCTGGGACGCGCGGAAGAAGGAGAATCGCTCGTTGCCCACCCAGCGGTCGAAGTTCCACTTGACGGCGGCGGCGTCGACCGGCGTTCCGTCGGTGAAGCGGACGCCGTCGCGCAGGTCGAACGTGACCTGCCGGCCGTCCTCGGCGACCGTCCAGGACTGCGCCAGCCCCGGTTCCAGGGTGCCGTCCCGGCCGTAGGTCACCAGCGGCTCGTAGAGCGCGTCGAGCAGCAGGAAGTTGCCGGTGAACGCGTGCGGGTCCAGCACGCCGGACTCGGCGCTCAGGGCGATGCGCAGGGTGGTCGACGAGGCGGTGTCGTCGGCACCGGCACCGCAGGCACTGGTCAGCGCCAGCGACACGGCGAGGGCGGCAACGAGCGGGCGGGGTCGCGGCACGAGTTCTCCCGGGGTACGTCAGCCGGCGGCAGTGCGGTGGCCGCTCGTTAGGTCTAGTCGGCGGTGTGGCGTACCTGGTTCCCGCGACGTCACCGTGAACCGGCGGCTCGGGACCCGGCCGTCGCGTCCCGGCGACGCCGGACCAGCGCGCGTCCGGCAAGCAGCAGGGGCGGAAGCAGCACGCACTGGGCCGCCACGGCCAGCCAGAACCCCGGCAGCAGCCCGGCCGATTCGAAGGCCCCATACGCGGTGCCGCCGACCACGCCGCTGAGGAAGGATCCGACGCCGACGGCCAACCGCTGCTGCCCGAAGACCACCGTGGCGGACCGGCGCGACCGGGCCAGCGCCTCCAGGTCGTTCTTGAGGAACAGCACGGCGTTGCCGAGGCTGATCACGGTCACCCCGACCAGGAGGCTCGACCAGTGGCCAGCGGCGAAGGCGACCATCCCGACCGCCAGGCAGCCGAAGCCGACGACCATCGCCGTCCGGTACTCCATCCGCCCGACCCGCTCGGCCACCAGCGGCTGGGCGAGGGCCAGGCCGAGGGAGTACCCCATCATGGCGGCCCCGAAGACCAGGGTGGCCACCCGCCCCTGCGCATAGCTGGAGAAGTACTGATAGAACTGCATGTAGAGATAGATGGAGAGCGCGGTCACGGCGAACGGCAACACCGCCACACCGGACAGCGCCCGCCGGAACGGCTCCACCGGCACGGTCGGTGCACCCGACGGCTCGCGGGGCAGGAACAGGTGCCCGAGCGCCAGACCGGCGTAGAGCGCCGTGACGACGGTGAACATCGTCCCGGGATACCGGATGAGCAGCGCTCCGACCACCGGCCCGAGGGCGATGCCAAGGTTCCCGGCGGCGTTGCCGGCGGAGACCAGGCGGGGCCGGGCCTCCGGGCCGACGCCGTGCACCAGATATCCCCGGTACGCCGGTGAGTAGAGCGAGCCACCGGCCGAGATCAGCACCAGACCGGCGACGGTGAGCCCCGGCTGCCCCTCCCCCGCCAGGAACCCGCATCCGCCCAGCGTGTACAGCACCGTCGCGCCGCGCAGGCACCGTTGCAGCCCAATCCGCTCAGCCAGTGCCGCGGTGACCGGTGCGCTGGCGAACTGCACCAGGGTCGCCACCCCGAGCAGTACGCCGATCTGCCCCATGCCCAGGCCCATCCGCTCGCGCAGCAGCACCGCGAGGTACGGATAGATCGAGAACGAGCCGACGTTGACCAGCAGGCCGCTCACCAGCACCGCCCACTGGGCGCCGGTGAAGGACCGCGCCGCCCCGCTCCCGGGCATCCCGATCCTCACCTTCGCCGTCCGGCACCGCGACCGCTGTCGACCGCCTCCACGTACCGCGTCGTCCGACGGGCCAGTCGAGTTCCCGGGGTTCCGTCCGGTGACAGTTAACCTCGGACCGTCCAGGTTGGCGTGAGCGCGAGGAAGTCACCGATGCCGAAGGTCGTCGCACTGCGGCGCTATCCGCTCAAGAGCGCGCGAGCCGAGATCTTGCCGGAGGTCGACGTCGAACCGGGCGGCCTGCGGGGCGATCGGGTGTGGGCGTGCGTCGACGGGCAGGACGCGACCATCGGCAGCGCCAAACACCCGCGACGGTGGGGACGCCTGCTCGACGTCGGCGCGACGCTGCGCGACGTCGGCCCCGAACCGACGCTGACACTGCACGTCGACGGCCGCGAGGTGCAGGCCGGCACCACCGAGGCGGAGACGGTGCTCGGTCAGCATCTCGGCCGTCCGGTACGGCTGACCCGGGAGGTGCCGTCCGACCCGACACTGCACCGGACGTTGCCGCAGGACGCAGGCATGGTGCCACAGTGGATGGACGACGTACCTCCCGGCCAGGACACCGTCACGGCGCTCGCCGGAGCACAGCCGGGCGGACGCTTCGTCGACTTCGGCGCCGTACACCTGGTGACCACCGGCGCGCTGTCCGCGCTGGGCGCACGGACCGGCGGAGCCGGTGCGGTCGCGGCACGTTTCCGACCGAACCTGGTGCTCGACGCGCCCGGTGATCCCGAGCCGGGTCAGGAACTGCGCCTCGGTGACGTCCTGCTCCGGGTGGTCGTGCCCACGCCCCGGTGCGTCGTCCCCGGGCTCGCCCAGCCGGACGTACCCGCCGATCGCGGCGTCCTGAGCGTGCTGGCCCGGCACTACCGCGTCCCCGTGGCGGGGTTGGGCCAGGCGGCCTGCTTCGGTGTCTACGCCGAGGTGGTCGAGCCGGGGCGACTACGCACCGGCCAGGAGGAGTCCTGACCGGCGCGTCGCCGCGAGGGGGTCAGCGCCCGGGCTGCCAGTGGTTGACGGTGGGCACGGATACCGGGTCGGTACGCCGGGGAGGGCCTGGTTCGGTGAGGCCGAGGAGTCGGTACATGATGCGTCGCAGCAGCGGACCGGCGTTGCCCGGGCGGCCGGTCAGGGCGGCCATCACCGCCTGCTGGTCGAGGACGCGGGCCTTGGCGAGTTGCGAAAGCAGCGGCCGGTCGAGATCCAGGTGTACGGCACCGGTGGCGACCAGGTGCTGCGGCGTGCCGGGGGCAGGTGTCGACTGTGGGCCGGGGCAGAGCAGGATCGCCCGGCCGACGGCGGCGGCGTACGCGGTGACCGAGCCGTGGTCGCCGATCACCCGGTCGGCGGCGACGACGAGCGCTCGCCAGTCCTGGGTCGGGTCGGGCAGCAGTAGCCCCGCGTCGTGGCCGGACCGTAGCCACACTCGGATCTGGCGATGTCCGTGCGCGGCCCAGACAGCGGGGTGCAGCAGTGCGGCCACTCGGTGATGCCCGGGTGGGAGCTGGCTGACCAGCATGGGCAACAGGTCGGGTCGGTGCCCGAACAGGCTGTCCGGTCCCCAGGTCGAGCTGACCAGGACCAGTTCCTGGTCGTCGCCGACTCCCAGGCTCCGCCGGTAGGCGGATCGGTGCGGCAGGCTGGCGGCGAGACGGTCGACGCAGGGGTCACCGACGACAGTTGCGACGTCGAGTGCCTCCGGGCACTGACGTCGCAGCACCTCCCTCTCGTGCTCGTGAGAGAGGGCGAGTGCGCTCGGCAGTACCCGCCCGCCATGAGTCAGCCGTTGACGATCGAGACCGTAGACCACGGGTTCGGCGAGGGGCGGGCCGCGGTTCGGTGCGGGGCGCACCCGCTTGCTGCGCCCGGCGCCGTGGGCCGTGACCAGCAGTAGCGCGTGCAGTTGATGCAACCCTCCCCAGGAGGCGGCGACAGCGAGGTTGAACCGCTCCCGGACGGCCTGCGACCAGGGCAGGGTCAGCGCGCCGAGCCGCTCCAGGTGAGGTGTCACCTGCTGGTTGAACACGTCCGGCGCCACGGTGAAGACCACCTGGACCCGAAGATCGTCCTCGATCTGCGCGATGACGTCGAGCAGGCGGTGGCAACTGGCGATCGTGTGGGCCACCGCGAGGACGGTCCGGTTTCCGGCACGTGTCACCCAGTGGTCCGCGTCGATGCCGACGGGGGTGGCCAACCATCCCGACGACGTCATTGCCACTCTTGCCTGTCACGGGGCTCGAAGGTGCCCACGACCACGCACGACATGCCGGTCACCCTCGGGCCAGGGCACCCGGACCGGGACAACGAGCCGCCCTACTCCGGTCCCTCGGCAGTGAGGTCGGCCTGTTCGTCGACATAGGACGGATTAGTACTCCAGCCGCACCTGGTGGAGTACTAACCCCAGCCACCTCACGCAGCGTGGGCGACCGGCGGTAGCCGGCCGCCACGCCTGGGTTCTGGAGGAGTACCGCTGGGAACCCGCCGAAACCAGGGTCGACCTGGCGATCCGCTTCCAAGCCCGCTACAAGCTCGGCAGCCCTACATAGATAGGCGGTGATGCGGCGGTAGCCCCGGACCCTGAGTGCGTCACGGCTCTGCCGTCAGATCCTGTGGTGAGCCTCCTCGACCTTCAATCAGCGGCGCGAGTCCGTCGAGCAGGTGTTTCATACCGAGGCCGAAGATCGCGTGTACGTCGGGCGGCCCGGAGACGCTGAACGTAAGGGGGAACCGGCCCTGCTCGGCGATCCTGAGGAACTCCGGACCCTTGGACCTCCACCAGTGTTCGGCGTCCATTCCGAACTCGTACTCCTCCACCACCGCCCGCGTGGCCTGGAGAGCCATACCGGAGGTGTAGGCGGACACGAAGGTGAGGATCGCCAGGGCCTCGTCCGGGGATCGCCCCTGGGCGGTGATCACCTTCATCATCCACTCGGCGTTCTCCACGAGCCCGGGGGACTGGACCGCCCCGGCGAGCATGGTCAGTCGAACTGCCCAGGGGTGCCTCCGGTAGATGTCCCACTCAGTCAGGAGCGCCAGTTCGAGGGCTCGTCGCCAGTCGGCGGGCGGCGGTTCGGGCAGGGCGTGCTCCGTGTAGACCTGGTCGATCATTGCCGTTGCCAGTGCCTCTTTGCTCGCGACGTGGCGGTACAGGGCCATGGTGCTCACCCTCAGGTGGGTGGCGACCCGGCGCATGGACAGGCCGTCGATTCCCTCGGCGTCGGCGATGGTGATCGCGGCCCGGACGATGGCCTCTCTGGTAATGGCGGTCTCGGTGGTCGGGCGGCCTCCTCCTGCCTCCGCCGGACGTGGGCGTACCCGCTGCCCCTGTGGCCCGCGTGCTTGCGGCGTAGCGACGGGCGCATCCCGCACGAGGGTCCCCACCCCGCGCACCGCTTCGACCAGACCCTCCTGACGCAGGGCCGCGAGCGCCTTGGTGGCGGTGGCCATGGCCACCCCCCACTCGCGCATGATCTCTCTCGTGGAGGGCACCCGCGCGCCCGGTCGCAGTTCCCTGGCGTCGATACGCGCACGGATATCGGCGACAACCTGCGCGTAGGGCGGCAACTTCTGTTCCGCAGTGGCGGACATCACTGGTCCCTTCGACTGTTCCCCGTCGCTTCAGTGTACTAGTGCACAGGGGAGTGCGAACTGCCTGCCCTCACGGCACCAGGCCGAACCAGCGAGTACTCCTTCGCTCCTGCTGCACTAGTGCTGATGGGGCGGTAATCCCAGTAAAGCCGGGCTCACAAGGGAATCCACAGTGTGCGTACTATGTACACTCCGCCTCGGAGGGTGCACCTCGACGCGTACGCCGTTTCGCATAATCTGCGGCCCTTTGGAGGCCACCATGTCCTACACGTCCACCACCGGGCCGCGGACCGCTCCCGCTTCCGGTCCGCTCCCGCTCGACCGCCGTTCCCTGGCGCCGGATCTAGCCCGTGGCGTCATGCTTCTGGTCATCGCACTTGCCCACACGCACCTGTTCACCGTGTTCATCGGCGGTCCCGAGAACGCCCTCACCACTGCGGACCAGATCACCACCGCAGGCACCGTCATGTTCGTCGACCTGCGCGGCTACCCCATGTTTGCGGCCCTGTTCGGTTACGGCCTGGCCGTGATCTACCGACGCCGCAGCGAGCAGGAACACGCCTGGACCCGGACCCGCGGGCTGCTACGCCGGCGCGGCCTGTGGTTGATCGTCTTCGGGCTGGGACACGCGGTGCTGCTCTTCCCCGGGGACATTCTGGCCGTCTACGGCCTGGTGGCGCTGCTCCTGGTGGGCGTTCTGCGGCTGCGCGACCGGACCCTGGTGCTCCTGGCAGTGCTCTGGCTGCCCGTGGCCGCAGCCGTCCATGCCCTGGTCGCTGCCGACATGGCCATGACGGGGCAGGGCATGCCAGTGCTGCCCGACGGGTTCGTGAACGAACTCGTCTTCCGTCTGACCCTGTACTCGGTCCTGTTCGTGATGATGCTCGTCAGCACCCTCGTCCCGTTCCTGCTCGGCGTGCTGGCGGCTCGGCACCGTCTTCTGGAGCGGCCCCACGAGCACCTGCGGCTGTTGCGCGTGACCGCGTTCGTGGGTATCCCCCTGGCCGCGGTGGCCGGTCTCCCCCTGGCCTTGGACAAGGCGGGGGTGTGGACCGACGTCAACCCGGGGGACGTCCTGGTCACCACCGCCCTGCACCAGGCGAGCGGCTACGCGGGCGGTTTGGGTTATGCGGCGCTGATCGCCCTCGTCGCGGCCCGCCTCGCCGGCCGGCAGGGACCGGTGGCCAACGCCCTGGCCGCACTCGGACAGCGCTCCATGACCTTCTACCTGGCCCAGTCGGTGGCCTGGGCGGCACTGTTCTCCTCCTACACACTCCACCTGCGGTTGACCTCACCCGCAGTGGGCGTGGGCATCGCGGTGGCGGTGTGGCTGACCACGGTGCTGCTCGCCGACCTCATGCGCCGCCGGGGCGTACGCGGACCGGCCGAGGTGGCGCTGCGCCGCCTCACCTACCGGGGCGCACCGGGTCCCACCGGAAACAGTCTCGGGTAGGCGGAAGCCCTGGGCCGGCCCCCGGCCCCGCAGCTGGCCGTCGACTGCCTCGGTGGCCACGTCCACCTGCCCGCGTCGCCTCAACCCGGGCGGGCATCGCCGCCAGGCCACGAACTCGCGGGCGCACAATTACTACCTGTGCTTTGGCCCCGCAGGCATCCCGGACGAGGACCTGATCCGCATCGCTGGGACCCGGTGGGCGGTAGAGGAGTGCTTCCAGACCGCCAAGACCGAGGTTGGTCTGGATCACTACCAGGTGCGTCGGTACGACGCCTGGTACCGGCATATAACTCTCGTTCTATGCGCCCACGCCTACCTCACCGCCACCGCCGCGCAGGCCAAAAAGGGGGCACCGAATCCGATGACGGTCTCATTCCTCTCACCCTCGGCGAGGTCCGCCGTCTCCTGGCACACCTGATCACCACCGCCCGACCCTTCGACCACATCCATCGATGTTCACGATGGCGACGCCGACACCAGTACCGCGCCAGAACAGCCCACTCCCAGCGAAGACTCCAACTCCACCAGGTGCGGCTGGAGTATTAGAGCAGTCGATCATCGCGCCGTGTCGGCGGGGGTACCGGATCACCGGTGCACGGCAGGAAGGGACCGCCGTCGTCCACCAACGCACCTTCCGGGCCTCGATGGACGGCGGTCAGGCGAGACGTTGGTAGACGACGAGCGGGTTCCCGCCCGGATCGACGACCACCGCCCGACGCTCGTGCGGGCCCACCACGGTGTCGCCCGCCGTGCCGCCGCCGGCCGTGACCTGCGCGAGGCAGGCGTCCAGGTCGTCGACCTGGATGCTGAGCAGGGTACGGCCGGAGACGGGTTGCTGCGATGCGTCGGCCAGTCCGACGGTCACCGAGCCGTCGGTGAGCGCGGCGTACCGGTCGCCGTCGCGGAAGCGGACGGTCAGCCCGAGGGCGGTGTAGAAGTCGAGCTGGGCGTCCAACTCGTCGGCGGGGACGATCACGTGACCGATCTTCATGTGCGGAACCTCGGCATGACCTCGCGGGCGAAACGTTCGACGATCCGGATCGAGTCCTCGATGGGCAGGCCGAGCCACTGCGCGCGGAAGACGAAGTGGTTGAACCCGGCGTCGGCGAAGTCCTGGACCTTCGCCGCGATGTCGTCGGGGGACCCGAAGAAGAGGGCCCGCTCCTTGATGGCCTCCCACTGGGACTCGAAGAAGTCCATGCCGTACTGCACGTACTCGCCATAGGAGCGGCGGACCGCGTCACCGGCGAGGGCGTACGCGTCGTCGAAGGAGTCGGCGACGCAGAGGTCGCGGTGGATCGGGAAGACCGCGCCCTCCTCGCTGAAGCCGGCCGCCCGGCGCTGCTCCCGGTAGTCGGCGAGGTTGCCGACAGCCCAGTTGCGCCGGACGTTCGACGGGGCCAGCCAGGGCAGGCCCTGACGGGCGATCCGGGCGATGCCGGTGGGGCCGTTGGCACCGACCCAGACCGGCGGATGCGGCTGCTGGACGGGCAGCACGCTGCACC
The DNA here is from genome assembly GCF_044460945.1 of Micromonospora sp. NPDC049903. Lineage (NCBI taxonomy): Bacteria > Bacillati > Actinomycetota > Actinomycetes > Micromonosporales > Micromonosporaceae > Micromonospora > Micromonospora sp. NPDC049903. The sequence goes on along the minus strand of NZ_JBITKL010000011.1, from coordinate 188,969 downwards.
GTACGCCGTCGAGGGTGAAGTGCCGGCCCTCGTGGTGGACGGTCTCGCCGGTCCAGAGCCGCTGCATCACCGCGAGCGCCTCGTTCATCCGGGAGACCCGGGTGCGCCGGTCGATGCCGAAGGAGTCGAACTCCACCTCGCGGTAGCCGGCGCCGATGCCGAGGACGAAGCGACCGCCGGACATCTGGTCGATGGTGGCGATCTCCTCGGCCCAGTGCACCGGGTGTCCGAGCGGCAGGATGAGGATGCCGGTGCCCAGCTCCATCGTGCCGGAGTGGTCGATCAGCCGGCTCAGCAACGGCAACGGCTGCGGGGTGCGCAGCGACGACAGGTAGTGGTGGATGCCGTAGACCGAGTCGTAGCCCAGGTCGCGGATGTGTTGGACGTACTCGACGGTTTCGCCGAGGCGTCGACCCAGGTCGTCGTCGTACGCGTACTGGTGGTCGAGCAGGACGCCGAACTTCATCGCGGGCCTACTTCTCGCGGGCCCGCGAGTCGCTGAGCCGGAAGTACGGCGCGACGAGCCGGTCCCGGTCGGCCAGCGCCTGCGCGATGCCCTTCTCCCGCCGCTCCTTGAGGAAGTTCCAGTCCCCCTCTTCGAAGCTGACGTTGGTGGCCCAGCCGTGGCCGACCCACCCGGTCATCGCGCCCAGACCCTTGCCCCGGGCCTCCATCACCACCTGCATCATCGACTTGCCCATCATCAGCGAGTCGAGCGGCATGACGGCGATCGCGTCGGCGTAGTCGTCGACCCACCGCGACAGTTCCTCGCGCTCGACGACCTTGGTGACCAGGCCCTTACGTTCGCCCTCCTCGGCGCCGATGGCCCGCATGGTCAGCATGACGTCCTTCATCGTCGTCAGGCCGACCTTCTCGATCCAGTGGTACATGTCCTGCGGGGCCGGGCCGAGGTAGCGGAACGCCGGGTGGGTGAACCGGGCGTCGGGGCTGGCGATGACGATGTCGGCGGAGAGCGCGATCTGGAAGTGCCCGCCGTAGCAGTAGCCCTGCACCTGGCAGATGGTCGCCTTCAACGACTCGATGATGGGCCGGGTGAAGCCGGAGCTGAGCACGTTGCGGTCGGGCAGGATGCGCTGCCGCTGCGCCGGGCGACGCCGGGACGCCTTGTCGGTGCCGGTCTTGTAGCCGATGTAGTGGCCGAGTTCGGCGGCGTCGGCACCGGTGCCGAAGTGGTCGCCCTCCCCCTTGAACACGATGACCTTCACCCGATCGTCGGTCTCCGCCTCGCGGACCAGGTCACCGACGCGCTCGAAGGCGGCGACCGGGATGGCGTTGAGCCGGTCGGGGCGGTCGAAGGTGATCGTCGCGACGGAGCGCTCCTCGTCCACGTCGTACCGGACGTACGTCGCGAGGACCTCGGGGTCGACCTCCATGTTCTCGACGTCCCACTGGTCGGCGAGCAGCTCGGCTTCGGTCTTCTTCACGGCGGTTCCTTAGGGTCGGCTGGTGCGGAAGGCGGGGAACACCTCGGTGGCGAACAGTCGCAGCGAGGCGCGCAGTCGCTCGGTCGGCATGCCGAGCCATCCGGGACGGAAGATGAGATGGTCGAAGCCGAGGTCCCGCAGGGCGGAGATGCGTTCGATCAGGAACTCCGGCGAGCCCAGCAGCAGGGTGTTGCGGACCAGGTCGTCGAAGCGGTCGCGCTGCCAGCGCAGCGCCGGGTACTCGGCGTAGGTGGAGTATTCGAGTCGCGCGTGCGGCAGCGCCTCCTCGACGGCCTGTTCGGTGGTGGGCGCGCAGTACAGCTCGACGCCGACCGGCCGCTGCACGGTGGCGGGGTCGCGACCGTACTCGGCCAGCGCCTCGTTGTAGACGGCGAGGTGCTCGGGCAGGAAACGGCGGCTCGGCGAGTTGCCCGGCGCGTACCAGGCGTCGCCGAGGCGGGCGGCGCGGCGGACGGCCTTGCGACCGCCCGCGCCGATCCAGATCGGCGGGCCGCCCGGCGTCAGCGGCCGGATGCCGATGGTGGCGTCGACCTGCGGATAGAACTCGCCGTCGTGGGTGACCGGCGTACCGCTCCAGAGGGCCCGGATCAGCCGCAGGCTCTCGTCGAAGCGACGGAACCGGGCCTGCGGGTCCAGGCCGAAGGCGGCGAACTCGTTCTCCCGGTAGCCGGCGCCGACACCGAGGATCACCCGTCCGCCGGAGAGGTGGTCCAGGGTCGCGAACTCCTCGGCGACGTGCACCGGGTGGAACATCGGCAGCAGCAGGATGCCGGTGCCGAGGGTCATGTCGCCGGAGCGCGGGATCAGGCTGGCCAGCATCGAGATGGGTTGTGGGGTGGCCAGGTTGGACTGGAAGTGGTTGATCGTCCAGACCGAGTCGTAACCGAGTTCGGCGGCGAGTTCCACCGTGCCGAACAGGTCGCTCAGGTGCCGGCCGAGGTCGTCGCCGTGCGGGTACTGGTGCGACGCCATGATGCCGAACTTCATCAGCTCCGACCTCCCTCGACGGCGGGCGCCGCGACCCGGCTGGTCTTGCCGGTGGCGCTGCGTTCCAGGACGGGTACGAACTCGACGCGTCGGGGTGCCTTGAAGTGCGCCAGCCGGTCGCGGGCGAACGCGACGATGCCGTCGGCGAGGACCGCGTCCGGGATCGAGTCGTCGGTCTCGCGGACGACCAGGGCCACCGGGATCTCGCCCAGCCGGTCGTCGGGACGGCCGAGCACCCGTACGTCGTTGACCAGGGGGTGCTCGCGGAGTTCGTCCTCGATCTCCTCGGGCCACACCTGGAAGCCGCCGCACTTGATCATGTCTCGCTTCCGACCGACCAGGAACAGCACGCCGTCGTCGTCGACGTAGCCCATGTCGCCGGTGTGCACCCAGCCGTCGCGGACCAGCTCCCGGGAGGCGTCCGGGTCGTCGACGTACCCCTTGGTCAACGCGGAGCGGACCACCACCTCGCCCTCCGCGCCGGCCGGCAGCGCGGCACCGTCGTCGTCGCGGATCTCCAGCTCCACCCCGGGATAGACCCGGCCGGCCGAGCCGGGCTTCCACCGGCCGGCCTTCATGTCCCGGCCGTTCCACCCGGCGATGTGTCCGGCCTCGGTCGACCCGTAGTTGACCAGGATGGGCACGTGGTAGCGCTGCTCGAAGGCGCGCCGGACCGGCCACGAGATGGCCTGCCCGGCGACCAGGACCGACTTGACGCCCTCGAACGGCAGGTCCCGTTCGGTGTGCACGATGTCGAAGACCATGGTGGGCAGGAAGAAGAAGTTGTCGAAGGCGAAGCGTCGCATCAGCCCGTCGAGCCGGTCGACGCCGAAGCGTTCCCAGACCACCGCGGCCCGGCCGACGAAGTACGCGAAGAGCAGTGAGTGCTGGCCACCGCTGTGGAACAGCGGCAGGGCGATCAGATTGGGCTTCGCGTCGGCGGCCGCGCTGCCCTCGACGTCGGTGCCGGTGGCGACCCGGGCCAGGCGCATCAGCGACTCCCGCGAGCCGCCGTGGGTCACGCTGACCGCCTTGGGTCGGCCGGTGGTGCCGCCGGTGAACAGGATGCACGCCTCGGCGTCTGGTGCGACGTCGACGGCGGGTACCCGGGTCGGGTGTCGCCAGGCCAGCGCCGGCGCCCCGGCGACCGGTTCGGTGACCGAGCGGACCGGCAGGTCGGTGCCGGTCAGGAACTCGGCGATCACCTCGGGCCGACGGTCGTCGACGAGCAGCAGGCGCGGCGTGGTCTTGGCGACCGACTCGGCGAGTTCGGCGGCGTTGTAGAGGCTGCTGACCGTCACCGGCACCGCGCCGATCTTCCACGCGCCGAAGAGGAAGAACACGACCTCGGGGCCGTTGGTGAGGTAGCAGGCGACCCGGTCACCGGCGCCGACGCCCTCGGCGCGCAGCGCGGCGGCGACGCCACCGGACAGCAGGTCGATCTCGTCGAAGGTCCACGACCGGCCGTCCTCGCCGTGCAGGCCCGCCACGTCGGCCCGGTCGGTGCTGCGGCCGTGCAGGATCAGGGCGAGATTCGCGCCGCTCATCGTGTCGCCTCCTCGGTGTCCGGGGTGGCGACCCGGCTGATGACCTCGGCACCGAATCGGGCGAGCTGGTCCATCGCCTCCTCCTGGCTGGCGCCGACGAACTGGTGCCGCAGCGACACCTCGGTGATGCCGAGGTCGTTCTCCCAGCGGCGGAGCTTGTCGACGATCTCGTCGGCCGACCCGACCAGGCAGTCCTGGGCCAGGTACCGGTCCAGGTCCAGCGACTGGGCCTCGTCCCACGACTTGTAGCCCGCGTACTGGCGTTGCAGGTGCGGGCGGACCGCCGCGACGGCGCTGCGGTAGCTGTCACCGATGAACGCCTCGCGGCTCATCGGGTACTCGCGGGCCGGATCGAAGCCCCGTTCGGCGAGTTCGGCGCGGTAGATGCCGAGGAGTCGGGCCAGTTCGTCGTCGTCGCCCTTGGGGCCGATGAGCCAGGGGGCGTCGAGCCGGGCCGCGCGTCGGATGGCGGGTTCGGCGAACGCGCCGATCCAGATCGGCGGGCCGCCGCGCTGCACCGGGCGCAGCGGCAGGCTGGCCTGCGGCACCTCGCCCCAACTGCCGGCGGCGTCGATCGTCTCGCCGCGCCACAGGGCGCGCAGGATCGGGACGTACTCGCGCAGGCGGCGCAGCCGGTCCTCCCACGCCACGCCGAAGGCGGTGGTCTCCCGGCGTCGGTAGCCGGCGCCGATACCGACGGTCAGCCGACCACGGGTCAGCACGTCGAGGGAGGCCAGGTCCTCGGCGAGGGCGATCGGGTTCAGCAGGGGCGCCAGCAGGACGCCGAAGCCGATGCGGATGCGGCTGGTGGCGTGTCCCAGGTGACCGGCGAGCGGGATCGGCTGCACGAACGCCGACCGGGCCAGGTAGTGGTGTCCGAGGTAGACGCCGTGGAAGCCGGCTGCCTCGGCGGTGGCGGCCTGGGCGAGTACGCCGTCGATGCCCTCGGTGGGCGACGCCGCCGGGTCGAACTGGGCGCTGAGGAAGCAGCTGATCCTCACCCGACGACCACCTGGGCGGCGGCGGGCGCGCTCACCTGGTCGTCCTTGGCGGCGGTGGCGCGGAAGTGCGGGATGACCTTCGCGGCGAACTCCTCCATCGACTTGAGCGCGGCCTTACGGTCCAGCGACGGGATCCGCAGCCAGCCGATGTAGTGGTTGATGCCGAGCTGTTCGCGCAGCATCTCGATGGTCTCGATGACGCGCTGCGCGGAGCCGAAGTTGCCGCCGTGGGTCAGGGTCTGCTCCAGCGTCAGCAGCTCGATGTTCTTGGCGACCGCCGCGTAGTAGGCGCGCTCCTTGTCGATGGCCTCCTCCGAACCGGGGATGACCTTGCCGACGGACTTGTAGTAGTTGAGGGCGGCCTGCGCGGCCGCGCGTAGTCCCTCGCTGCTGTCACCGCACCAGACCTGCTGCATGAAGGGCAGGTCGTAGGTGCTGATGTCGAATCCGTTCTCCCGCATGCTCTGCCGGTAGAGGTCGAAGTTGCGCTGCATCACGCCCAACGGCGTGAAGTTCGGCGAGGTGATGATCGATTCGCCGACGGCGCCGCGTTCGCGGAAGCTGTCCGGGGAGACGGTGCCCTGGAGGATCGGCGGGCCACCGGGCGTGTACGGCCGGGGGTAGGTCGTGACGTTGTCGTACTGGAAGATCTTGCCGTGGTAGGAGAAGTTCTCCTGCGACAACGCGAGTCGCAGCACATCGAGCGTCTCCTGGTAGCGCTGCTTCGACTCCTCCAGCGGAATGCCAAAGCCGGCGAACTCGGCGGGCTGGTAGCCGCGGCCGACGCCGATGGAGACCCGGCCGCCACTGAGCACGTCGAGGGCGGCGATGTCCTCGGCCAGCCGCAGCGGGTGGTGCAGCGGCAGCACGAGGACAGCGGTGCCGATGGTGATCTGTCGGGTCCGCTCGGCGACGGCCATGCCGAAGTTCACCGGGCTGCCGAGAATGCCGTACTTCGAGAAGTGGTGCTCGGCCAGCCAGATCGAGTCGAACCCGAGCTCGTCGGCCAGCTGGATCTCGTCGAGGGTCTCTCGCAGCACCTGGTGATCGGATGTGCCGTCACTCACCGGGAACAGGTTCATGATTCCGAACTTCACGGCTTCTCCTCGTTTATTCCGACCAGCCGGTATGTTACCGCCGTAGGTATCCGGCCTGCAAGGGTTTCGCAGGTCAGTGGGGTTGCGACGAGCGTCGGGCGGCGATCCGCAGCTCGCCAGTACGGCGGCGGTGCCAGGAACCGCGGCCGAATCGGGCGTCGAGCACCAACGCCCGGCGCAGGAACAGGTGCGGCACCGCCTCCATGGTGATGCCCATGCCGCCGTGCACCTGGATGCACCGCTCGGCGGCGAAGACCGCCGCCGTCCCGGCCGCCGCCTTGGCCGCGTGCACCTGGATCTCGGCGTCCGGGCGTCCGTTGTCGACCGCCCAGGCGGCGTAGAGGGTCAGGTCCCAGGCGGCCTTGCGGGCCGTGGCCGCCTCGGCGAGCTGGAAGGCGACGCCCTGGAACGAGCCGATCACCCGCCCGAACTGCTGACGGGTACGCGCCTGCTCGGCGGCCAGCTCGATGGCGCCCTGCGCGACACCGCAGAGTTCGGCGGCGACCACCAGCGTGGCGCGGGCCGCCCCGGTACCGGCCGGCACGATCTCCTGCGGATCGGGCAGCGTGACCTCGGACAGCGGCACCGACGGGTCGACCGACTCGCGCGCGGTCACCTCGACCGGGCGGCTGGTCCACACGCCCTCGGCAGCACCCAGCGCGACCACCGCGTCGGCCTGCGCCGCGTACGGCACCAGGGTGCGTACCAGCGTTCGGGTCGACACCTGGTCGGCCCGCGCGGTGTCCCCCGGGACGTCCACCGCCGGGGTCAGCACCCGACTGCCGTCGAGCACGTCGTCCGGCAGCGGCGTGCCGTGCCCGCTGCCGCAGAGCAGTTGCACCGCCGCGGCGTGCGCCGGGAACCGGCTCGCGACGAGCCGTTCGCCGAGCGCCTCGACGGCGACGAGCAGGTCGATCAGGCTCGACCCGATGCCGCCGACCTGCTCCGGCACCCCGAGGAGCCCGAAGTCCCGCAACAGCGTCGCGTCCCCGGCCGGGGCCTGCCAGTGCGTCGGCAGCCCGCCGGTGGCCCGTTCCGCGTCGGCCAGCGCGCCGACGGTCTTGGCGATGTCCTGCTGTTCCTGGGTGAAAGTTGCCCGCACGCGATGACTCCGCTCAGCGTGAGCGGGGCAGGTTCAGCACCCGCTCCGCCAGGATCGATTTCTGGACCTCCTCCGTGCCGCCCTCGATGGTGTGGGCACGGGCGCGCAGGTAGCGGCGCATCCGGGCGGCGGCGCCGTCGCCGTCGACCAGCACCCCGCCCGCGTCGTCGAGTTGCACGGCGAGACGGTTGGCGCGCTGCACCACCCCGGCCCAGAGACTCTTGAGGGCCGAGGTCTCCGGTCCGGGCACTCCCCCGGCGCGGCTCTCGCCGAGCATCCGCATCGACCCGATCCGCACCGCCTCGGCGTCGCACTGCAACGCGCCGACCGCGTCGACGAAGGCACTGTCGTCGGCGACCCCGCGCGCGATACCGAGGTCGACGACCCGGTCCACCGCCTGGCGGGCCCACACCCACAGGTTCAGCGCCATGCTGCCGCGCTCGAAGGCGAGCGTGGTCAGGGCCACCCGCCAGCCGTTGCCGACCCCGCCGAGCACGTCGGCGTCGGGGACGAAGACGTCGTCGAGGAACATCTCGTTGAACTCGGTGTCCCCGTTGATCATCACGAGTGGCCGGACGGTGAACCCGTCCATCGGGGCGAGGAAGTAGGTGATCCCCTGGTGCTTGGGCGCGTCGGCGTCGGTGCGGGCGAGCAGCAGGCACCGGGAGGCGTTGTGCGCGTTCGACGTCCAGATCTTGGCGCCGTTGATCAGCCACCCGCCGTCCACCTTCGTCGCGGCGGTACGCAGACCGGCCAGGTCGGACCCGGCGCCGGGCTCGCTGAAGCCCTGGCACCAGTACTCCTCGCCGCGCAGGATGCCGGGCAGGTGCCGGGCCTGCTGCTCGTCGGTGCCGTGCGCGATGACGGTCGGTCCGGCGAGCATCATGCCGACCCCGTTGAGCGGGTACGGCGCCCCGCGTACCGCGGCCTCCTCGTTGAAGATGGCCTGTGCCAGCGAGTCCAGTCCCCGGCCACCGTGCGCGACCGGCCACGACAGCCCGGCCCAGTTGCCGGCGCAGAGCCGGTCCTGCCACACCCGCGACCAGTTCTCGCGCTCGTCCTGCGACAACTCCTCCTGGTCGGGGACGTCGCGCAGCGCCTCGTCCAGCCAGGCGCCGACCTCGCGCCGGAACGCCAGGTCGGACGCGCTGTCATCGAAGTCCATCCGTCCCTCCCCTCGTGTCGTAGCGCCCGGTCACGCCGACACCTCACGGGGACGCCGCAGCCGGGCCTTGTAGAGCTTGCCGTTCGGATCGCGCGGCAGCGCGTCGCGCACCAGGTAGGAGACCGGGCGCTTCGGCTTGGCCAGCCGGTCGGCGAGGTAGCGGCGCAGCCCGTCGACGGCGGCGTCACCCTCGGGTGCGTCGTCGCGCAGGACGACGTGCGCCTGCGGCACCTCGCCGAACTCCGGGTCCGGTACGCCGATCACCCCGGCGTCGGCGACCCACTCGTGGGCCAGCAGCGCCGCCTCGATCTCGGCCGGGTAGACGTTCACGCCGCCGACCAGGATCAGCTCCGACGCCCGGCCGGTGATGTAGAGGAACCCGTCGGCGTCGACGTGGCCGACGTCCCACACGGTCATCAGGCCGTCGCGGCGGGCGCCCTCGGTCTTGCCGGGGTCGTTGTGGTACTCGACCCGGTCCTCGCCCTGGCGCATGTAGACGATGCCGGTCTGCCCCACCGGCACCTCCTCGCCCTGCTCGTCGAGGATCCGCAGGGTGGAGATGGAGGCCGGGCGGCCGACCGTGCCGGGGTGCGCGAGCCACTCGTGCGGGCGGGCGATCGTGGTGCCGACCTCGGTGGAGCCGTAGTACTCGTAGACCACCGGCCCGAACCAGTCCATGATCCGCTGCTTGACCTCCAGCGGGCAGGGTGCCGCGCCGTGCAGTACGTAGCGCAGCGAGGAGACGTCGTAGTCGTCGCGTACCGACTCGGGCAGTTGCAGCAGCCGATAGAAGTGGGTGGGCACCATGCTGGTGCCGGTGACCCGCTGCTCCTGGACGCGCCGCAGGAAGCCCTCCGGCGTCCAGCCGTCCATCAGCACCATGGTGCCGCCGGCGTGCAGCGCGCCCATCGCCGGGGTGATGTTGGCGGAGTGGTACATCGGCGCGGAGACCAGCCAGGACGCGAAGGCGGGGCGTTCCATGCCGAACTCGGCGAACAGCCACCGGTAGGTCAGCGCCCCGGCGTCGGCGTCGATGCCGCTCAGCGGCCGCTTGACGCCCTTGGGGCGGCCGGTGGTGCCCGAGGTGTACATCATCAGCGACCCTGCGGGGACCTGCTCCGGACTCACCGCCGGCATCCCGTCGGTGAGTGCCGACAGCGGCCGGGCCCGGTCGGTCTGCGGGGTGCCGTCGACGAAGACCTGGATGCCGGGTGCGGCCTCGGCGGCGGAGACGACGACCTGCTCGACGCGCGCCGAACCGACCACCACCTTGGCGCCGCTGTCGGCCAGGACGTACGCGATCTCCGGCTCGGTGAGGTGGTAGTTGAGCGTGACCAGGTACAGGCCGGACTGCATCGCCGCGAGGTAGAGCGCGATCATTCCGGCGCTGTTGGTCATGACCGCGGCCACGGTGTCGCCGACCTCCAGCCCGGCCCGGGTACGCAGGCCGTGCGAGATCCGGTTCACCTCGGCGAACAGTTCCCCGTAGGAGATCCGGCGGTCGTCAGGGGTGACCACCGCGCACAGGTCGGGTGCTGCGGTCGCCCACAGCCGAAAGCCGGTCCGCTCCTCGCTCATCGGACTCCTTGAGTTAAATTCCGACCATCCGGTATGTTGTGTTGTCCCACCGTAAGGGAGCCGAGCGACGATGTCCATACCCGCGATCGACGCCCACGCCGCCAGCTACCGCGCCCGTGAGGTGCCCGCACCCGCCCAGGTCGTGGACGGTGTCTGGGCCGTGCCCGTCCCCCTGCCCGGCAGCGCCCTGCGCTACGTCACGGTCTATCTCCTGGAGACCGCCGACGGGCTCGTCCTCGTCGACGCCGGCTACGACCACCCGGCCTGCTGGCGTGCGTTCGCGCAGTCCGTGGAGTCCCTCGGGCACCGGGTCGAGGCGATCGGCACCGTCCTGCTCACCCACAACCACCCCGACCACGTCGGCTTCGCCGCCCGGCTCCAGACGGTCGCCGGGGCCCGGATCGTGATCGGCCGACCCGACGACTTCGCCACCATGCACCGCACCCGGGGCACGTTCCTCGCCCAACTGCGCGCCGCGCTCGACCTCACCGGCGCCCCCGTCGACGTGGTCGAGTCGATGTACGCCGACGCCGTCGACGTCGCCGTGCACCACGAGAGCCTGCGGCCGGACGTGACAGTCACCGACGAGACCGAGTTCCGCTTCGGCGACGTGACCGTACGCCCCGTCCCCACCCCGGGGCACACGTACGGCCACACCGTCTATCTCGACGCCCGGGGTCTGGTCTTCACCGGCGACACCATGATGGCCGAGGGGCCCACCCAGCTCGCGATCGTCAGCCGCCCCGAGGACGACCCCGCCGCCGACCTGTTCCGCAGCCTGGCCCGCATCCGCGCGCTCGACGCGGCGGTGGCCTGTCCGGCCCACCAGTTCCCGTATCGGGACGTGGCCGCCCGGGTCGACGAGCTGAGCGCGTACCACCGCGACGAGGTCGACGCGGTGCGGGACCTGACCGTGGTCGGCGACGACGCGTGGACGCTGGCCCGGCGGATGACCTGGCAGAAGCCGTGGGACGAGTTGGGTCGGGGCACCCGCCGCTTCCACCTCGTGCACGCCCTCGCCCTGCTGCGGACGGCGACCGGCACCGACAGGTGACGCTCAGCCGGACCGCGAGTCGCCGTACGTCCAGTCCGGCCGCAACGTCGGCCGCAGCTCCCGCAGGCTGCGCTTGAGCACCTTGCCGGACGGGTTGGTGGGCAGCTCGGTCACCAGATAGATCTCCTTGGGCACCTTGAACCCGCCGAGCCGCTCCCGGGCGTACGCGATCAACTCCTCGGCGTCCAGCCCCGGACGACCCACCACGAAGGCCACCGGCACCTCCATCCACACCGGGTGCGGTGCCGCCACCACCGAGACGGCCAGGACCAGCGGATGGCCGGCCAGGACGTTCTCGATCTCGGCGCTGGACATGTTCTCCCCGCCGCTGCGGATCATGTCCTTGAGGCGGTCCCGGATGTAGAGGTAGCCGTCGGCGTCGAAGCAGCCGACGTCGCCGGTGTGGAACCAGCCGTCGCGGAAGGCGGCGCGGGTCGCCTCCGGGTCGTCGAGATAGCCGGGGCTCACCTTCGGCCCGCGCGCGATCACCTCGCCGTTCTCCCCCACCGGCACGTCGTCGCCGTTCGCGTCGACCACCCGCACCTGGACCCACGGCGCGGGGATGCCGACCGAGCCCTGCTTGCTCTGCGCGTGGGCGGCGTCCAGATAGGTCAACCCGCTGCACGTCTCGGTGAGCCCGTACCCCTCGATCAGCCGCGCGTTCGGGAACAGGGTGCGCGCCACCGCGTACAGGGCCGCGCTCACCTGGGAGTAGATCACCCACCGCACCGAGGACAGGTCGGCGTCCGCCGCGTTCTCGCTCTCGCGCCGGAGCATGTCGAGCATCGTCGCGGCCATCACCATCCCGGTGATCCGCTCGGTGCCGATCGCCTCCAACACGGCCGCCGGGGCGAAACGTCGCTGGAGGACCATGCAGCCGCCGACGTGCCAGATGCCGTACCCGGGCAGGTCGGTGCCGCCGACGTGGTAGAGCGGCGCGAAGTTGAGGATCCGGTCGCCCGCCCGCAGCCCGAGTTCGACGATCTGGGCGTGCATGTTCATGTTCACGTTGCCGTGGGTGAGCAGCACGCCCTTGGGCAGGCTGGTGGTGCCGGAGGTGTAGACGATCCGTTGCAGGGCGTCCGGATCGAGGTCGGCGTCGGGCACCCGGGCACCACGGTGGGCCTCGATCAACACCCGCAGGTCGGTCCAGCCGTCGCCGATCGGTTCCAGCGCGAACCGGCGCACCTCCGGCAGGCGGGCGGTGGCCAGGTCGGTCAGCCCGGCGAACTCGGGGACGGTCGCGACCGCGCACACGTTGGCGTGCCCGAGCAGCCGTTCGATCTCGCCGGGGGTCAGCCGGTAGTTCAGCGGCACGAAGACCGCGCCGAGCTTCGCCGCCGCCAGCGACAGGATGAGGAACTCGGGCACGTTGTTCGCCACGATCCCGATCCGGTCGTCCCGGCCCAGCCCCTCGGCGGCGAGACCGGCCGCGAGGGCGTTGACGTCCTGGTCGAGCTGCCGGTGGGTCCACCGTCGCCCCTCGAAGACCAGCGCGTCGTCGTCGCCGAAGCGCCGCGCGTTGCGGCCCAGCATGGCGGCCAGGTTGGCGGTGCTCACCGGGCCGCCTCGATCTCGCGCAGCCCCTTCTTGAGCACCTTGCCGGAGTCGTTGCGCGGCAGCGTGGTGACGACGTCCACGTACTTGGGGACCTTGTACCGGGCCAGCTCGGCCCGGCAGTGCTCGCGCAGGTCCTCGCCGGAGACGATGGCGCCGTCGCGCAGGATGACGAACGCCTTCGGCACCTCGTCCCACGTCGGGTCCGGTACGCCGATGACGGCGACCTCGGCGACGTCCGGATGCTGCGCCAAGACCCGCTCGATCTCGGCGCTGGCGATGTTCTCCCCACCGGACTTGATCAGATCGGCGCGCCGGTCGACGAACCACAGGTAGCCGTCGGCGTCGATCCGGCCCACGTCGCCGGTGAGGAACCAGCCGTCGCGGCGGGTCCGCCGGTTGGCCTCGTCGTCGTTCCAGTAGCCGGGCGAGACCTTCTCGCCCCGGACCACGATCTCCCCCTCCACCCCCGGGGGCACCGGCTGGAACCGCTCGTCGACGATCTCGATCCGGACGCCCGGAAACGGTGCGCCGAGCGCGCCGAGCTTGCTCTGCTCGTGGGCGGCGTCGAGGTAGCAGGCGCCGTTGCACAGCTCGGTCATGCCGAACGTGTCGACCAGCCGCACGTGCGGCAGACGCCGTTTCACCTCCTGCCGCACGCTCGGCGCCACCCCGGCGAACAGCAGGTAGCGCAGGGACCGCAGGTCCGGCGGCTCGGGAAGGTCGAGCATGCCGAAGAGGATCTGGGCGGCGAGGACCATGCCGGTGACGCGTTCCTCGGCGGCGACGCGGGCGATGTCGGCCGCCTTGAACGTCGGCGTCAACACCATCGTCGCGCCCGCCACGAAGGTGGCCAGGCCGGGTGCCTCCAGACCGCTGACGTGGAACAGCGGCGCGGAGACCAGGATCCGGTCCTGCGGGGTGAGTTCCAGTTCGAGCAGTTGGGCGAGGTGGTTGGCGGTCAGGTTGCCGTAGGTGTGGATGACGCCCTTGGGGCGGGCCGTGGTGCCCGAGGTGTAGAGCAGGCGGTGCACGTCGCCGGGCTCCTTGGCCGCGTCCGGGACCCGGACGCCCGCCGGTTGCCCGGCCAACAGCGCGGCCAGCCGACGGGCGTCGCCGACCACCCGGTCGCCGTTGGCCACGGCGGTCCGCAGGCCGGTACCGGCCAGCAGCCGACCCGCGTCGTCGGCGAAGTCGTCGTCGTAGAGCAGCGCGGTGATGCCGGCCTGGTCGATGACGTACGCCTGCTCGTTCGGGTGCAGCCGCCAGTTCAGCGGCACTGAGACCGCGCCGATCCGGCTCAACGCGAGCAGTTCGAGGACGTACGTGGCGGTGTTGCGCCCCAGCACGCCGACCAGTTCACCGGGGCGCAGCCCGGCCGCGAGCAACGCCGCCGCGTGCCGGTCGACGTCGGCGTCCAGTTCGGCGTACGTCCAGCGGGCCGCGCCGTCGACCAGGGCCTCCCGGTCGGCCCGGCGCAGGGCCTGCCGGCGCAGCGTCAGCGAGAAGTTGCTGCCGGCCATCAGCCGTCCGCCTCCCGCCGCCGGGCGAGGATCTCCTCCCGCGACGGCAGCGACACGAACTCCAACAGGTTGCCGTCGAGGTCGCGGGCCGCGAACGCGGTGATGTACCCGTAGTTCTCCAGCAGCACCCGGTTCGGCGGGGTCAGACACTCGGCGCCGAGCGCGACGAGCCGGGCGTGCAGCTCCTCCATCTCGTCCACCGGCACCGCGAAGCTGAGCAGGAAGGGGCCCAGTTCCAGGTGCCCGCCGGTCGCGGTCCGGGTCGGGGTGCCGTTCCACTCGATGAGTTCGAGCTGACCGATCTGGCTCGGCCCCTGGAGGTACTGCACCCGACCGGTGGTGCCGGCGGGCAGCCCCAGCGACACCTCGATGCCCGGCCCGCCGACGTCGGTACGCAGCGTCCGGCGGTAACCGAGCGCCTGCTCGTAGAAGTCGGCGGCCCGGTCGACGTCGGAGACCGTCACCGCCACGTGGTGCACTTCGCTGACCGGCATGTCACTCGCCTTCCGTACGGTCCGACGGGCCGGACAGGGCCTGCTGGATCAGGGCGACCTCGTCGGCGCCGCTGTCCGGCACGATGAAGTCGTCCAGCCGGCAGATGTCGTCGATCGAGTCGAGGATGTCGTCGGGCGAGGCCGGTGCGACGCCGCCGTACCAGCCGGGCGTGACGCCCAGGAAGATCCGCCCGACCCGGCCGCCGCCGACGGTGAGGATGTGCCGGTTGAGCTGGCACTGTTCGGAGGCGAGGAAGGTGGCCACCGCCGCGACGTGCTGCGGGTCGAACCGGTCGGTCAGGTCGCCGAGCAGGTTCTCGGTCATCCGGGTCGCGGCGGTGGGGGCGATGGCGTTGACCAGGACGCCCCGGCGGGCGCCCTCCAACGCGAGGACGTTCATCAGGCCGATCAGACCCGCCTTGGCCGCGCCGTAGTTGGCCTGCCCGAAGTTGCCGAACAGCCCGGACGACGAGCTGGTCAGCACGATCCGGCCGTAGCCCTGCCCGATCAGGTGCGGCCAGGCGGACCGCAGCACATGGAACGCGCCGGCCAGGTGCACGTCCAGGACGGCGCTGACGTCCTCCTCGGCCATCTTGGCCAGGGTCCGGTCACGCAGGATGCCGGCGTTGTGGATGACGGCGTCCACCCGCCCGTACGCGTCGATGGCGCGGCCGACCAGGTCGGCGCCGCCGGCCGCGGTGGCCACCGAGTCGGTGGACGCGACGGCGGTGCCACCGGCCGCCTGGATCTCGTCGACGACCGCCTGCGCGGCACCGGAGGAGCCCGAGCCGTCGACCGCGCCGCCGAGGTCGTTGACGACCACCCGGGCGCCGCGTGCGGCGAGCGTGTGGGCGTGCGCCCGACCGATGCCGTTGCCCGCGCCGGTGACGATGACCACCCGGCCGTCCAGGCTGACCCGGCTCATCGCTCGCTCCCCAGGACCGCGACGAACGCCACGCAGGAACCCGGCTGGCCGCCGAGGTTCTGGGCGACCGCCACCCGGGCGTCGGGCACCTGCCGCGCACCGGCCTCACCGCGTAGTTGGGTGAAGCACTCGAAGACCATCCGCAGCCCGGTGGCGCCGATCGGGTGGCCGAACGACTTCAGCCCGCCGTCGGTGTTGACCGGCAGCGCGCCGCCGAGGTCGTACCGGCCGTCGAGGATGTCCCGCCAGCCCTTGCCCCGCGCCGAGAATCCCAGGTCCTCCATCAACACCACCTCCGTGGGCGTGAAACAGTCGTGCACCTCGGCCAGCGAGATCTCGGTTGCCGGGTCGGTGATCCCCGCCTGCTCGTACGCCTGCCGCGCCGCCTCGACCACCTCGGGGAAGGTGGTGAAGTCGTAGCCGTCGGCGGCCAGCCCGGCACCGGAGCCGGCGACGAACCCCATCCCGCGCAGGAAGATCGGCTTGTCGGTGTACCGGTAGGCGTCCTCGGCGCGCACCAGCACGGCCGCCGCCGCGCCGTCGGAGACGCCGGAGCAGTCCAGCACGCCGAGGTCCCCGGCGATCCGGGGCGAACGCTCCACGGCCTCGGCGGAGACCGCCTTGCGGAACTGGGCGCGCTCGTTCAACGCGCCGTTGGCGTGGTTCTTCGTCGCGACCTTCGTCAGGGCGCTGCGCATGTCCCGGGCGTCGACCCCGTACGCGCGCTGGTAGGCGGGCGCGAGCAGGGAGAACCCGGCCGGCGCGGTCCAGTCCACGTCGGTGCCGTCGGCCGGTGGGAAGACCGCCGACAGGCCGGAGTACGACGAGTCCTTCAGCTTCTCCACACCGGTCGCCATCACCATGTCGTACGCGCCGGAGGCCACCGCGAACGCGGCGTTGCGCAACGCCTCCGAGCCGGTGGCGCAGTAGTTCTCCACTCGGGTGACGGGCTTGCCGACCAGCCGCAACGGGCGGGCCAGCGTCTGCCCGGACATGCCGGAGCCCTGGGTGCCGACCCAGAACGCGTCGACGTCGTCGAGGGTCAGGCGGGGCTGGGACGCCACGCACTCGCGGACCGCGTCGACCAGCAGGTCGTCGGCGGAGGAGTGCCAGTGGTCCCGGAACGGGGTGCAGCCCATCGCGACGATCGCGACGTCGTGGGCCAATCGCCTACTGGCCATCGAGGGTGTCCTTCCTCGGGCGGAGTTTCCAGAAGTAGTTGTGGATCGCGTCGGTGGTCCACAGTCGCCGGAAGGTGGGCGTCATCGACATCCCGACGACCACGTCGGCAGGGTCGACGTCGGTCGCGTACGCGCTGAGCCGACCACCGCCGGCCACGTCGGCCACGACGATCGCCACCTCCGGTTCCGGCATGGTCGTCAGGTGGTCGCGGGTCGACGAGACGACCTGGGCGGTGCGGTCGCGCAGGGAGACCGTGGTGGTGGGCTCCGCCGAGGCGGCGACGACGCCGCAGCGGGCGCAGACGCGGCTGGGCGGTGTGGTGACCGTGTCGCAGGCGGTGCAGCGGCTGCCCTCCAACCGGTACTTCCAGCCGGCGCGGCGGTGCATCGGCGGGGCCGCCGGTGCCGGTGCCGCCGGCCGGGCCGGGCCCTGCACGTCCAGCAGTCCCCGCCAGCGCAGGTAGCGGCCGTAGCCGAGGCGGTGCCGCGCGTCGAGCTGGGCCCGGACGGACTGCCCGCCGCGCGCCGCGCGGACCTGGTCGCCCACCCGCAGGACGAACGCGTCGGCGCCCTCGGTGACCGACAGCAGCAGGATGTGCTGGCCGGGTTCCGCCTCGTCCAGGGTCGCGGCGAGCAGCAGGCCCGGGTGGGCGGCGCCGGTGAAGCCGGTGAGCCGCTCGACCGCCGCGTCCTGACCCGCGCCGCCGAGCGCGCGCCGCAGCACCGCCGCGCACCGGGCGTTGGACGACGACACGACCACGTGGTCGACGCCGTCGCGGCCCGCCTCGGCCAGGGCCCGTCGGGCCACGTCGAGTCCCGCCTCGGCGAGGATCTCCGCGGTGAACCGCTCGTCCCAGACCCGGTCGTGGCGCTCCCCCGGCAGCCGCCACCGTTCCAGCAGCTCCACGGTGCGGCCGGCGCGGGCGAGCAGGACGGCGGCGCGGGTGCCGCCGCCGACGTACGCGGCGGCGGCGTCGCCCTGGGCCAGTTCGTCGGGCGCGCCCGGGCGGGTGGTCCGTACGTCGGCGAGGGCGGCCACCGCGCCGGTCCGCAGGACCGTGTCGAGCGCGACCGCGCCGGACCGGTGCCCGTGCAGGTCCACCGCGCTGATCCCGGGGTCCAGGCCGACCGCCTCGTGCACCACGGTGGCGGAGGTCTTCCCCTGGTAGGGCGCGCTGGTGGTGGCCAGCAGCAGGTGCCGGTCGGTCGGGGCGCCGGCGGCGATGTGCCGCAGCGCCTCGACGGCCATGGTGATGCTGTCCTCGTCGAAGGCGGCGACGCCGCGTACCGGCCCGCCGGTGCGGGGCGGCCCGGTCGCGTCGATCCTGTTGTCGTCGAGCGCGTACGCCGGAACGTATGCCGCGTACGCGTCGATGCCGTGCTGCTCGTGCATGGGTGCCGGGTTCTCCTTCAGCTCCACGAGGGGATGGCGGCGAGCAGTCGCCGTGTGTAGTCCTGCTCCGGCCGGTCCAGTACGCGTTCGGCGTCTCCCTGCTCGACGACCCGTCCCCCGCTCATCACCGCGATGCGGTCGCACAGGTCGCTGGCGAGCATCAGGTCGTGGGTGACGAACAGCAGGCCGATGCCGAGTTCGTCGACCAGGGTGCGGAACAGCTCGACGACCTTGGTCTGGGTGGTGACGTCGAGGGCGGTGGTGCACTCGTCGGCGATCACCAGCGAGGGGCGGGTGACCACGGCGAGGCCGATGGCGACGCGCTGCTTCAACCCGCCGGAGAGCTGGTGGGGATAGCTGTCCAGCACCCGGGTGGGGTCGGTGATCCGCATCTGTTCCAGCACCTGCACCGAGCGGCGTTCGATCTCGGCCCGGGTGATGCCGGGAACGTGTCGACGCAGCACCTCGGCGAGGTGGACACGGACCTTCATCAGCGGGTTCAGCGAGCGCGACGCGTCCTGGAACACCATGCCCACGGCGCTGCCCCGGACCCGTCCGGTGCGGTCCACCCCGGGGGCCACCACCACGTCACCGGCGAGCGTGACGGAGCCCTGCTCGACCCGGACGTTGCGTTCCAGCAGCCCGACGACGCAGCGGGCCAGGGTGGTCTTGCCGCTGCCGGACTCACCGACCACACCGACGATCTGGCCGCCCCGGACCTCGAGGTCGACGGCGTCGAGCAGCCGCAGGTCGTCGGTGGCGAGCCGGGCGGTGACGGAGAGACCGCTGATGGTCAGCAGGTCGGTCATCGGCGCCTCTTCCGTGGGTCGTGGTGGGTGAGCAGCGCGTCGCCGAGCAGGTTGACCAGCAACACCAGCAGGGTGATGGCGAGGCCGGGGAAGAACGCGAGCCACCAGGCCTGGCTCAGCTCGTCCTGACCGGAGGCGAGCATCGAGCCCCAGCTCGCCCGCGCGGGTCCGACCCCCAGGCCGAGGAAGCTCAACGCGCTCTCGATCAGGATCGCGGTGCCGACCTGGAGCGTGGCGAGCGCGACGACGGTCCCGGCGAGGTTGGGCAGGACGTGCCGGAAGACGATCCGGGCCTCCGAGGCACCGGCGGCGCGCAGCCCGATCACGAACTGGCGTTCCCGTACGGCCAGGGTGGCCGATCGGGTGACCCGGGCGCAGACCGCCCAGCCGGTGAGCGCCAGCACCAGGAACAGCACCGGCAGCGAGCTGCCCCGATTCGAGATGATCGCGAGGGCCACCAGGATGAACGGCAGGGCGAGCTGGGCGTCGATGAGGATCGAGATGACCCGGTCGACCCAGCCCCGGAAGTAGCCGGCCAGCACGCCCAGCAGCGTGCCGGGGCCGATGGCGACCAGCGCGCCGACCAGGCCGATCATGATGGTGAGCTGGCCGGCGGAGACGAACTGGGTCAGCAGGTCCTGGCCGAGCTTGTCGGTGCCGAGCGGGTGTGCCCAGCTCCCGCCGTCGAGGAAGCCGGGCGGCTGGCGGGTCGCGTCCAGGTTCTGCCCGCGTTCGGGCAGCAGCCCGGTCAGCGGCAGGACGAACACCAGGACGGCGACCACGGCCAGCGGCAGGGACAGCCAGAACACCGAGGTACGCGCGCGTCGGGCGGTGCGTGCCGGCGGCACCGGCGCGGTGACCGGGTCGAGTTCGAGTTGGCTCACGGCACTCACCTCACCCTCGGGTCGACGATCGAGTGGAGGACGTCGACGAGCAGGTTGAGCAGGACGAAGACCAGGGCGCCGAACACCACGATCGCCTGCACCAGCGGGAAGTCACGGAACTGGATGGCCTGCAACGCGAGTTGCCCGAGGCCGGGCCAGGAGTAGACGTACTCGACGGCGACCGCGCCGGAGAGCAGGATGCCGGTCTGCAGGACGACGATGGTCAGGATCGGCATCATGGCGTTCTTGAACGCGTGCCGCCAGACCACCCGGTGCCCGGCGATGCCCCGGGCCCGCGCGGCATCGACGTACGGCTCGGCCAGCGCCTCGCTCATCGAGGCCCGGGTCAGCCGGGCGATGTGTGCCATCGGGTAGACCGACATGGTGAGGGCGGGCAGCACCAGGTGCCGGAGGCTGCCGGACTGCCCGGCGGGTAGCCAGCCGAGGTTCACCGCGAAGAGCACCACCAGCATCATGCCGAACCAGAAGACCGGCACGGACTGGCCGAGCAGGGCCAGCGTGGAGGCGGCCCGGTCCCACCAGGTGCCTTCCCGGGTGGCCGCGAGCACGCCCAGCGGGATGCCGACGAGCATGGCGAGGGCCATGCCGGCGGCGACCAGTTGCAGGGTGTACGGCAGCCGATCGGCGATCATGGCGGTGTTGGCCTGGTAGAACTGCAGCGACTGCCCGAGGTCGCCGGTGAAGACGCCCTTGAGGTAGTTGAGGTACTGCACCACGAGCGGTTGGTCGAGCCCGAGTTCGGCGCGCAGCGCCTCGCGTTGCTCGGGCGGCGCCATCGGCCCGAGGATCATCGTGGTCGGGTCGCCGGAGAGCCGACCGAGGGCGAACGCCAGGCTGAGCGCGATGAGCAGCGACGCGAACAGCGACGCGAGGCGGACGCCGATCCGGCGTACGGTGCTGGCCTTCATCGGCGGTTCCTCCATCGCGCGCCGGGCATCGCGGCGAGCAGTTCGCGCGTGTAGTCGTGTCGCGGTGTCACGAAGACCGTCTCGCAGGGTCCCGCCTCGACCACCTGACCACGGAACATGACGTGCACGGTGTCGCAGACGGCGCGGACCACGGCCAGGTCGTGGCTGATCATCAGCAGCGCGGCACCGGTGGTCGTCCGGATCTCCCGGAGCAGGGCCAGCACGTCGGCCTGGACGGAGACGTCGAGCCCGGAGGTCGGTTCGTCGGCGACGATGAGCCGGGGACGCATCAGCAGCGCGCGGGCGATGCAGACCCGCTGGGCCTGGCCGCCGGAGAGCTGGTGCGGGAACCGGTCGAGGATCTCCGGCGCGAGCCGGACCCGGCCGAGCAGGTCGGCGTCGGTGATCCAGGACGTGCGGCGGGGTTGCAGGGTACGCAGTTCCCGCAGCCCGGAGCGGACGGACTGGCGGGGGTCGAGGGAGCCGTGCGGGTCCTGGAAGACCACCTGCACCTCGGGGCGCAGCCGGCGCAGCTGCCCGCGCCCGATCGAGGCGAGCGAGTGGCCGAGCAGCCGGATGTCGCCCGAGCCGCGTGGCCCGAGCCCGGTCGCGGCCATCGCCAGCGTCGTCTTGCCGGAGCCGGACTCGCCGACGACGGCGACGCTCTCTCCGGCCGCGATGCGCAACGACACCTGGTCCACCGCGCGGAACACCTCCCCCGTACTGCGGTTGCGGTGCTCGACGACCAGGTCGTCGACCGCCAGTACGGGCACGTCCGCCTCCGGGGTGCGGGGATGCCGGGTGTCGCCCGGCATCCCCGTCTCCACTGCCTCCGACATCGTCAGCGGGTCGTCTTCGTGAAGTCCACGGTGTTCAGGGGACCGAACTCGACGCCGGTGACGCCGGGAGCGGTCGCGTAGTTGAACACCTGCCGGTACAGCGGCACGTAGCAGTGCTTCTCCACGACGCCCATGGTGTTGAGCTGCTCGTAGATCGGGGCCGCCTGGTCGGCGTCGTCCTGCTCCAGCGCGTCCTGGGCCATCTCGTCGAAGCGCGGGTCGGGGCAGTTGCCGGTGATCGACTGGGTCTTCATGAAGCCGCTGGCGAAGAAGTCCGGCACGGCCACGTTCGGCACCCCGGCGAAGATCGCGATGCCGGGCACCTGGCGGCCGATGACGCGCTTGACGAGCGTGCCGTAGTCGAGCGGTTCGTAGTTGACCTTGAAGCCGGCCTGCTCCAGGCTGCCGCCCACGGCCTGCGCGACCTCCTCGATGTTGGTGTACTGCGCGGCCGGGTAGGTGATCTGCACGGTCGGGCCGCCGGAGCCGACCAGTTGCTTGGCCCGGTCCAGGTTCGGGGTGACGCTCTGCGCCGGCTGCTCGCCGGGCCGGACGTTGAGCAGTCCGGCGTCGGCGACCGCCTGGCCGTCGAAGATGCCGCGCACGATCGCGTCGCGGTCGATGGACAGCGCCGCCGCCTCCCGCAGCTCGGGCTTGTCGAACGGGGCCTTGGTCGAGTCCAGGAAGGCGATGATCTTCATGGCGGTCTCGGTGCTGACCACCTCGACGTTGGCCGCCTTGGCGGCGGACGCCTGGGCCGGCGGGAGGTCGAAGGCGATGTCGACGCTCTTGCTCTGGATCAGGGCGAGCCGCTGGGCGGCCTCGTTGGCCCAGGTGAAGGTGATGCCCTGGTTGCTGGGCGCCGTTCCCCAGTACTCGGGGTTGGGCGTCACCGACATGTCACGCCCGGCGTTGCCGCCCGCCCACACGTACGGGCCGGTGCCGACCGGGGCGGCGGCGAAGCCGTCCGAGCCCTTCTCCTCGTAGTACTTCGGGGGCACGAGGTAGACCGTGGTGAGCAGGTCCGGGATGTTGTACTGCGGGGCCTTGGTCTTCAGCACGACCGTGCCGGCGTCCGGGGCCTCGATCGAGGTGACGTTGCCGAAGTAGGACTTCAGCTGTGACGCCTCGCTGTCCCGGGTGAGGGTGATGGTGTTCGCGACCGCCGCCGCGTCGGCCTTCTCGCCGTTGCTGAAGCTGACGTCGGGCCGGACGGTGAAGGTCCAGGTGGTCGCGTCGGTGCGGGTCCAGCTGGTGAGCAGGCTGGTGTCGGCCGGGCCGAGGTTGTCGTCGGTGCCGATCAGCGTCTCGAGCATGGTGGCCCAGACGATCTGACCGGACCGTGCGCCGACGATGGGATCGAGGGTGGCCGGTTGGGCCGCGAGCAGCGCCCGGATGGGCGTCGAGTCCGACGCGCCGGAGTCCGACGAGTCGGAGTCGCCGCAGGCGGTCAGGCCGATGCCGGCGAGCGTCAGTGCCGTAGCGAGCGCCACTGTGCGCCGTGAGTGCGAGGATTTCATGATCATCATGGCTGTCCTTCACAGGGGATGGACCCGTCGTACCCCCGCGTGACGCGGCGGTGACGTTCGCCACAAAGTACCGACCAGCCGGTATCAAGTCAACGGGTCGAGCCGGTATCTCGTTCATGACAATCACGTCACATGGGCAGGTCAGGCCCGGACATTGCCTTCATACCGACCGGTACGTATTATGCCGAGGGTGACTCCCACACTCACCCACGACCGCGACGGCCACGTCGCCCGGGTGCGGTTCGACAACAGCGCCCGGGGCAACTGTCTCGACGACACGACGCTCCGCGATCTCGTGGACACCCTGGAGACCGCGGCGGCCGACGAGGCGTGCGCCGTCATCCACCTCGACATGGCCGGCCGGCACTTCTGCGGCGGCTGGGACACCTCGGCGTTCGGACGACTCCGCGACGCGACCGCCGCGACGGTCGCGGACGGCCTGCGGGACAGCGACGCCGCCCTGCACCGCGTCCGGCGACTCCCTGTGCCCGTGGTCGCCGCCGTCCGGGGGCAGGTCGTCGGATTCGGTGCCGGCCTGCTCAGCGCGATCCACCTGCCGGTCGCCGGCGAGGGCGTCCGGCTCTCCCTCCCGGAGGCCCGGTTCGGCTTCGCCCCCGCCGGAGTCGGCCACACCATCGCCCGGTCCGTGCCCCGGCCGCACGCCTACCACCTGCTGACCGGCGCCGCGACGGCCACCGCCCGGGACCTGCTCACCTGGGGCCTGGTCGCGCAGGTGGTACCCGACGACGACGTCGACCGTGCGGTGGACGCCCTCGTCGACGCGCTGCGCACCGTGCCGGCCCGGACGGTGCGCGCGGTCGTCCAGGTCGTCGAGTCGAGCCTGGAGACCGGCAGACCAGACCGGGCCTACGAGATCTCCGCCGGCACCATCGTGGCGGGGCTGAGCACCCGGGAGGCATCCGGATGAGTCAACCGTTCCGGCCCGGCGAGGCCGTCTGGGTGGAGCTGTGCACCCCGCACCCGGAGCAGGCCGAGGAGTTCTACCGCACGCTGTTCGGCTGGACCGTGCGGACCGAGCGGCTGGGCACCACCACGTACCGGATGTGCAGCCTGGACGGCCGCGACGTGGCCGGCATCTCCGACGCCACCGCCCTGCACGGCGGCCGGCCCCGGGGCTGGATCGCCTACTTCGCGGTCCACGACATCCACCGGTCCGCAGCGCAGGCGGTCGAGCTCGGCGGCGAGTTGGTGACCCCGCCGCGCTACCTGCCCGCCGCCGGGACCGGTGCCGCCGTCATCGACCCGTTCGGCGCCGCGTTCGGCCTCTATCAGGGCGAGTCCCGGGCCGGTGTGCAGATGCTGAACTCGGTCGGCGCGCTCTGCTGGAACGAGCTGGACACCGGGGAGCCGGACCGCGCGGTGGCCTACTACCGGTCGCTGTTCGGCTACACCACCCAACGGCACGGCGACTCCCCCACCGCCCGCCCGTACAGCCTGCTGATGCTCGACGACGTGCCGGTCGCCGGCGTGCTCGCCCTCGACAACGACTGGCCGAACCTGATCCCGTCGAAGTGGATCACCTACTTCGCGGTCGCCTCCCTGGACGAGGCGCTGCGCCAGGTCGTCGGGCTGGGCGGCACGCCCACCGTGGGCCCGGTCGACAGCCCGCACGGACGCCTGCACCTGGTGAAGGATCCCGGCGGACACACCCTCTGCCTGATCCAGCTCGAAGGCGGACTACGCCCACACCATCCCTCCTCCGACCCGGCGGTGACCCGATGACGGCCGAGCCCCTGTTCGACTCCGCCGAGTTCCGCCAGGTGTGCGGACACTTCCCCACCGGCGTCACGGCGGTGACCGCGGTGACCGGTGACGGCACCGTCGCCGCACTGACCGTGAACTCCTTCACCTCGGTCTCGCTGCGGCCTCCCAAGGTGCTGTTCTGCGTCACCAGCTCCTCGTCGAGCTTCCCGGTGCTGATGGACTCGGCCCGGATCGCGATCCACATCCTCAGCCAGGACCAGGAGGACGTGGCCCGCCGGTTCGCCACCTCCGGGCTGTCCGGGGCGGACAAGCTCGACGGCGTGTCCTGGGTGCCCGGGCCGGACGGGGTACCGCTCCTGCCGGGCACGCCGGCGGTCCTGGCCGGGCGTCGCGACACGGCGATCACCAGCGGCGACCACGTGATCATCCTGCTCGACGTGGACCACGTACACCTGAAGCCGACGAGCGTCCCGGCGCTGTCGTTCTACCGGGGACGGTTCGTCGCACCGTCGAGCACGCCGGGGCAGTGACCCGCCGAGACGCCGGGGACGTGACCGCCGGTCTGCCCGGCGGTCACCGCCGTCACGGCAGGTAGCGGAAGAGGATCTCCGCCACGCAGCAGGTGGTGGAGTCCTCGGCGAACTCCACCACCACCGACGCCTTGGCCTGGACGCCGCCCTGCACCCCGGCGATCGGCTCGGCGGCGAGCAGCGTCGCGGTGCCCTGGATCGGCACGCCCGGCGGCAGCGGCTTGACGAACCGGACCCGGTCCAGCCCGTAGTTGACGCCCATCGAGAACGTCTTGACCTCCAGGATGTCCGCGAGCAGACGCGGGACGAGGGCCAGGGTGAGGAACCCGTGCACGATCGTCGTGCCGAACGGACCGGAGCGGGCCCGCTCCACGTCGACGTGGATCCACTGGTGGTCCTTCGTCACGTCGGCGAAGCGGTCGACCTCGTCCTGGGTGACCACCTGCGGCTCACTGGCACCCAGCTCCCGGCCGACGAGGTCGAGCAGGTCGGCCGGGGTGGGCGCGATGGTGCGGGAGGCGGTACGCATCGGGCGGCTCCATTCGTGGGACGACGGGAGATGAAGCATACCGACCGGATGGTATGCTCCCGCCAGGGTTCAGGACGAGGAGGTTCTCCGTGGCGTTTTCCGCGTACCAACTGCCCGAGGAGCACGAGGCCGTTCGCGAGGCCGTCCGGGCGGTCTGCGACCACCGGGTCGCCCCGCACGCCGCCGCCGCCGACGAGAACGCCGAGTTCCCGCAGGCCTCCTACGACGCCCTGCGCGCGGCCGACTTCCACGCCCCGCACATCCCCGTCGAGTACGGCGGCGCCGGTGCCGACGCGCTGGCCACCGCGATCGTGATCGAGGAGGTCGCCCGGGCCTGCGCCACCTCGTCGCTGATCCCGGCCGGCAACAAGCTCGGCACCATGCCGTTGCTGCTCGCCGCCGACGACGATCTCAAGCGCCGCTACCTGCCCCCGGTCGCCGCCGGTGAGGCGATGTTCTCGTACTGCCTGTCCGAGCCGGAGGCCGGCAGCGACGCGGCCGGGATGCGCACCCGCGCCGAGCGCGACGACGACACCTGGGTCCTCAACGGCGTGAAGCGCTGGATCACCAACGCCGGCCTGAGCGAGTACTACACCGTCTTCGCGGTGACCGACCCGGACGCCCGCTCGCGGGGCATCTCCGCGTTCCTGGTGGAACGCTCCGACCCCGGGGTCAGCTTCGGTGCGCCGGAGAAGAAACTGGGCATCAAGGGATCGCCGACCCGCGAGGTCTACCTGGACAACGTCCGCATCCCCGCCGACCGCATCATCGGCGCGCCGGGCACCGGCTTCGCCACCGCGATGAAGACGTTGGACCACACCCGGGTCACCATCGCGGCGCAGGCGCTCGGCATCGCGCAGGGCGCGCTGGACTACGCCAAGGGGTACGTGGCCGAGCGCAAGCAGTTCGGCAAGGCCATCGCCGAGTTCCAGGGTGTGCAGTTCATGCTCGCCGACATGGGCATGAAGCTGGAGGCGGCCCGGCAGCTCACGTACGCCGCGGCCGGCAGGTCCGAGCGCGGTGACGCCGACCTGACGTACTTCGGTGCGGCGGCGAAGTGCTTCGCCTCGGACGCCGCCATGGAGATCACCACCGACGCGGTGCAGTTGCTCGGCGGGTACGGCTACACCCGGGACTACCCGGTCGAGCGGATGATGCGCGACGCCAAGATCACCCAGATCTACGAGGGCACCAACCAGGTCCAGCGCATCGTGATGGCCCGCCAACTGCTCAACGGCTGAATCGTGACGGCCCGGTAGCCGCTCGGCGGCTCCGGGCCGGGCCGACTCAGACCAGCCCCTCCAGCACCATGGCGCTGAACTGGCGCGCCACGTCGTCGACACTGAGCTTGCCGCCGACGTTGAGCCACTGGTAGGCCCAGGCGCACATCCCGACGAGCCCGAAGGTGACGATCCGGGAGTCGACGTCGGCCCGGAACACACCGCGTGCGACGCCGTCCTGGATCATGCCGGCGAACGCCGACTCCAACCGGTCGCGCTTGCGGGTCACCTCGGCGAACAGGTCACCGGTGAGGTAGCGCCGCTCCTGATAGAAGATGGTGACGTGGGCGCGGTACTCGGCCACGCTGGTCAGGCTGAGCCGGATCAGCTCCGCGACCCGCACCTTCGGGTCGTCGCTGCCGCTCTCGATCCGCTCGATCGCGGCGAGCTGCGCCTCCAGGTACTCCTCCTGGATGTGCCGCAGCAGGTCGTCCTTGCTCTCGAAGTGGTGATAGAAGGCGCCCTTGGTGAGCCGCGCCTGGTCGGCGATCTCCTGCACCGACGTGCGGTCGAAGCCCCGGCGCTCGAAGAGTTCGAGGGCGCTCGTGATCAGGGATCGACGGGTGTTCTCCGGGTCGTAGCCGTCGGGCCAACGCTGCCGACGTCGGGTCGTCGCCGGCCGGCTGGACGTCGCACGAGCCATCTGTGGCCTCCGCCTTCGGTACCCCGTCAATGTCCCGTCATCCTACCGCCCGGTCGGAAGGTTGTGGGGGCACGCGCCCGGCGATTCATCCGGGTGACTACGAATCGGCCGCCGACGGCTACCAGACGGGCCGCAGCGGCGGGAGGTCGTCACCGGCGATGCTGCGGATCACCCGGGCGAGTTCCTGACGCAACGCGGTCAGCCCCTCATCGTCCAGGCTGACGGCCAGCCGGGACTCGATCTCGGTCAGGGTGCGCCCCGCGGTACGCATGTGCTCGCGGCCCTTGTCGGTGAGGACGACGAGCTTGCGACGACCACCGAGCGGGTACGGGCGGCGCTCGACGTAACCGGCACCTTCGAGGTAGTCGACGATCTGCCCGGCCGCCTGCTTGGTCACACCGAGTTGCCCGGCCAGCTCCGTGCTCGTGGCACCCGACCCCTGCAACAACTGGAAGACGAATCCGTGGATGGGACGAAGGTCGTCGTAGCCGATCGCGTCGAGCGTGGTGACGAACTCGGTGAGGACGAGTTGGAACGCCATGCCCAACAGGAAGGTCAGCGGAGTTCGCTCGAGCGGGTCGGGGTCAGCCATGCAAAGAAGCTTGACACAGACCGCAGGCAGGACTTTACTGACGCTACTCAAGTAAAGCTAATTTACTCGGAGGCCGCCGATGAACGTCGTCAGTGAGACGGAAGCCCGTACGACCACCACCCCCGCCGGCCGGATGTTCGGCCTCGCCGGCCCGAGCCAGGGCAGCGCGGAGGTGAGCACCTGGCGGGTCGAGGTCGGCGAGGACGCGGCCACGCCGGTGCACGGCATCGACGCCGAGCAGGTGTGGATGCCGATCTCCGGCACCTTCGAGGTCACCGTGGGCGACGAGACCAAGCTCGTCAAGGCCGGCCAGGCGCTCGTCCTTCCGGGCGGTGTCATGCGTCAGCTCAAGACCGTCGGTGGCCCGGCCCAGGCGCTGGTCGCCATGAAGGTGGGCGGCAAGGCCATGCTGCCGGACAGCGACGACAAGGTGCCGCTGCCCTGGGCGCAGTGACCCACCCCGGAGCGTCGACTCCACGCCCGCACGGAGGCAGCGGACCGGGTTCCGGTCAGCGTGTCGAGTCCGCCTGCGGCTCCAACAGCCCGGCGCGTTGTGCCAGCATCGCCGCCTGCACCCGGTTGTCACAGCCGAGCTTGGCGAACACCCGGTAGACGTGCGTCTTGACGGTGCCCTCGGAGACGAACAGTCGCTGGCTGATCTCGGCGTTCGACAGCCCCTGAGCCAGCAGGACCAGGACCTCCCGTTCCCGGCTGCTGAGCATGCCCACCTTGACCAGGTCCTCCTCGGGCCGGACGGTCGCGGCGGGCAGCCGGTCGAGCACCTGACGGGTGATCTTCGGGGACAGGTAGGCGTTGCCGGTCGCGGCGGCGTGGATCGCGTACGCGAGTTCCTCGGCGGCCGACTCCTTGAGCAGGAAACCGGCCGCCCCGGCGGCCAGCGCCTGCGCCACGTACTCGTCCTGACCGAAGGTCGTCAGCATCACCACCTGGACGGCCGGCGCCAAGTGCCGGATCTCCCGGAGCGCGGCCAGGCCGTCGAGGACCGGCATCTGGATGTCCAGCAGCGCCACGTCCGGCCGCTGCCGCACGGCCTGTTCGACGGCGGCCCGCCCGTCACCGACCTGTGCGACCAAGTCGATGTCGGCGGCCGGATGCAGGATGGTCTGGATCGCGGTACGGATCAGCGAGTCGTCGTCGGCCAGCAGGACCCGCAGGGAGACGGTCATCGCTTCGACCTCCGCCGTCGTCGTGGGGTCATGACGGCTGCTCCTGGAAGGTCTGCTTGTCGACGAGCACCCCGTCGCGGAAGCAGAACCGGTACAGGGTCTGGCCGAGTTCGGCGTCGGTATCGTGCCGGTCCAGGATAGACGCCTGGTAGTCGAGGCAGACGGCCCCGGGTACGTCCCGACCGCCGACCGCTCCGGTCACCGCCGCGTCGGGATCCGGCAGCCGTTCGCGTACCTCGGTCTCCGGCTGGCCGACCCGGACCGCGTCGTAGGTGTCGCGGTCGACGATGACGAGCGCCATCATCACCCAGATCCCGGCCGCGCAGAGCACCAGGCAACCGGCGACAGACAGCGCGGTCGCGGCGAGGACGAGCCGGGAACGGCGGCGGTCGCGGTCCATCAGCGCCGCGAAGTCCGCCTCCGGTTCGGCGGCGGGCGGCGGCCGGTGCTCGACGGTGGGAGCGGGGCGTTCGTCGCCCGGGTACGGCAACGTGGCCGCCAACCGGAACCCGCCGTCCGGGGTCGCCCCGTGATAGAGCATGCCGCCCGCGACCCGGACGCGTTCGGTCAGTCCGAGCAGCCCCTGCCCGGAGGTGGCCCGCACCACCCGCTGCCCCACGGTGTTGGTCACACCGGCCACCAGCGCGTCCGGCTCGTACCGCAGCGACAGCACGATCGCGCCGCCCTGGGCGTGGCGCAGCGCGTTGGTCAGCCCCTCCTGGATCACCCGGTACGCGGCGTGCTCGGTCAGCGCCGCCAGCGGTCGCGGCTCCCCCTCGCGGACGATCTCCACCTCGGCACCGGAGGCACGTGCCTGCGTGGCCAGCTCGTCCAGGCCGGTCAGCGGACGTACCGCGGACTGGCTGTCGTCCTGTCCCAGGATGCCCAGGATCTGTCGCAGCTCGGTCATCGCCGCCGAGGACGTCTGGCGGACCAGGTCGGCGGCCTCGGATCGCCCGTCGTCGTCGGCGGCGCGCAGCATCCCGGCGTACAGCGAGATCAGCGTGAGCTTGTGTCCCAGCGAATCGTGCAGGTCCCGCGCGATGCGGGCCCGTTCCCGCGTCTGCGCCTGGCGGGCCACCTCGCTCTGCTGGCTGTGCAGTTGCACGTTGCGGTGGTGCATGGCGGCCAGCAGCACCCGCCGTCGACGGACCAACCGCGCGCCCCCCGCCGGCAGCGCCGCCCACAGCACGAACAACGCCGAGTAGGCCACCACCAGTTCCACGTCCAGCGGATCCGTCCAACCGACGGATCCCACGTAGCAGGCCCAGGCCAGGGACAGCCCGGCCGCGACCTGCCACCACCGGGCGACCCGGTAGCCGAGCGACGCGCTCAGCACCACCAGCAGCAGGCTGCTCTGCCCACCGGTGCCCAGACCGACCAGGGCCGCGGCGACGTAGGCCGGCAGCGGGTTGGTCAACCGCAGCACCATCAGGATCGGCGTGGTCACCCCGACCAGCCACGGCATCAGTGGGTACCAGTCGGCGGTGGCCGCCGGGAACGTCGCCGCCACGGTCACCAGCAGCACCAGGCTGATCTCGTAGACCCACCGCCACACCCCGGTCAGGCCGGCCCGCTCCCGCCACCGGGCCACCCACCGCCACGTGTGACTGCCCACGCTCATCGGGTCGGACCTCGCCCTCGGCTCTCGTCGTGGGCGATCCGGTCGACCGCCTGGTACGCCTCCAGCAGCCCGGCCCCGGTCCGCCTGCGGTAGATCCTGACCGACGCCACCCAACCGGCTCGATCGAGGGTGTCCCGAACCTCCGCGTGCAGCGCCCTGAGTTCCGGCGTGCCACGATCGGTCATCCTCGACACCCGCCGACGCAGAACCTGTGCGACGACGAGCATCACCACGCCGACCACACCGATGCACAGAGCCACGATCGCTGTCATGCTCCACAGTGTTGCGACAGCCGCTCCGGGTCGGCGTCTGGCGGACGACGGAAACACACCTCACACTTTCGTTGACCCGCACCCGGTACGAGAAACCGCCCGGGTGCTGCACACCCGGGCGGTGACTTACTCTCGGTGTCCCGTTCATTCCGGAATGGTGATGCCCCGCTTCTCCTTCAACACCCCGTCGACGAAGCAGAATCGCCACAACTCCGGGCCGGGATCGCCCAACGGCGCCACGGTGAAATAGGCACACGAGGCGTCGACCGGAATGCCCTGCCGTCCCGGGTCGTCGGGATAGAGGTCCTTGTCGCGCATCCCGCTCAGCGGCTCGGGCAGCGCGGCGCGGACATCCGATTCGGCCGTTCCCACCTGCTGTGCATCGAACTGCTCCCGCGTGACGCCGGCCCCGAGCACCTCCTTGCCCAGCGCGATCGCCTGGTAGACGGTCCACCCGATGCCACCGCACAGGACGACGATGACGGCGGCGATGATGAGGCCGACTTTTCGCATGACAGTTCCTCCGTCGTGATGGGGAGGTCCAGCTTCGCGGGAATCGGTCGCCGAATCGTCAGTGCTTCGTCG
This sequence comes from Micromonospora sp. NPDC049903, assembly GCF_044460945.1. NCBI lineage: Bacteria > Bacillati > Actinomycetota > Actinomycetes > Micromonosporales > Micromonosporaceae > Micromonospora > Micromonospora sp. NPDC049903. The sequence goes on along the minus strand of NZ_JBITKL010000011.1, from coordinate 156,942 downwards.
GATCCGCGAAGCAGCGCGGTACGACGAAAGTGCGACCTTCCTCCATTCGCGACCGGCTCACAGGTATCGGACGCCGGTCAGCCCAGCGGCCTCCGCCCACATCCGCCGCCCGTTGTCCGGGTCCTGTGCCGGTGCGCTCGCCCGTACCTCGGTGACCGGTCCCCGGATCTCCTGGAGACCGCGCGGCCCGAAGAACTGCCCACCACGTACGCCGATCGCGGTGGCCGCGTAGAGCTGTGGTCTGGCGCCGGCCTCGACTCGGCTGATCAGCAGCGCGCTGAGCCGCCCGACGGCGCGGAGGAACACGGTGCGGTCGGCCAGCGCGCGCGGGGTGAGATTGGTGGCGGTCATCCCGGGGTGGGCGAGCACGCTGATCACCGGTGATCCGGCGGCCCGCAGACGGCGGTCCAGCTCCAGGCCGAGGATGGTGGCGACCAGCTTGGACATCGAGTACGCCGTCGGGCCGTGGTAGGACTTCTCGGAGTTCAGGTCGGCCAGGTCCAGGCCGCGCCGCCGGTGCACGATCGACGAGACGGTGACCACCCGAGGCTGCCGTCCGGCGGTCAACCGGTCGAGCAGGAGGCCGGTCAGCGCGTACGGGCCGAGCGCGTTCGTCCCCATCTGCATGTCGAATCCGTCCGCCGTGAGGGCGGGGCGTGGTCCGGTCAGTGCCACCCCGGCGTTGTTGACCAGCAGGTCGAGCGGGCCGGTCAGGGCGGTGGCGAAGGCGCGGACGGAGTCGAGTGAGGCCAGGTCCAACCGCCGCACCTCGACGTCGGCCCCCGGAACCCGGCGTCGGATGTCGGCGGCGGTCTGCTCACCGGCCGCGACGTTGCGCACCGCGAGCACCACCGACGCTCCGTGGCGGGCCAGTTCCAGGGCGGTGACCCGCCCCACACCCGAGTTCGCCCCGGTCACCACCGCTCGGCGTCCCTGCTGGTCGGGAATCTGTGCTTCGGTCCAGTTCGACATGTCCGTCGACGCTAGGAGGCGGTGCGGCCCGTCGGAGAGACCTCGCCAACCTGGGACCGAGGGACCTACCCTGCGGTCGCACCGGCGCGGCAGACTCGGGTGGTGACCACCACGGCCTACACCCGCGAGTTGGCGGACTTCCTGCGCAACCGCCGGTCCCGGCTACGTCCGGAGGACCTCGGTCTGACGCCCGGGCCGCGCCGCCGGGTCACGGGCCTGCGCCGCGAGGAGCTGGCTCTGCTCGCCGGGGTGAGCACCGACTACTACCAGCGCCTGGAGCAGGGACGGGACGTGCGCCCCTCCGACGACGTGTTGACCGGCATCGCCCGTGCGCTCGCTCTCAACGCCGAGGAGACCCGCCACCTGCACGCCCTCGCGCGTCGGGCGCAGCGGCCGCCGACGCCCCGTCGGCGCACCCGGGAGACGGTCCCGGACAGCATCCATCGGCTGCTGCACAGCCTGCACACCCCGGCCGTGGTGATCAGCCGTCACCTGGACTTGCTCGCCTGGAACAGGATGGCCACCGCGTTGTATCCGGGGATCGGCCCGGGCAACGTGCTGATCGACATGTTCACCCACGCCGAGGCGCGAGACCGGTGCGCCGGGTGGCGCGAGACGGTGCTGGACTACCTCGGCTTCCTGCGGGCGGCGGTGGCCGCCGATCCGGAGCACCCGCGCGCACAGGAGATCGTCGGCACGTTGACCATCCGCAGCGAGGAGTTCGGCCGGCTCTGGGCCCGTCACGACGTCCGCGAATCGGTCCACGGCAGCAAGGTCTTCGCACATCCCCAGGTCGGCGAGTTGCGCCTGGACTGGGACGCCTACACGCCGCCGGGGCGCAGGGGGCCGATCCTGATCGCCTACACCGCCGCCCCGGGCAGTGCCGCCGCCGAGCGGCTGTCGCTGCTCGCCGCGTACGCCGGGTGAGGCTGGCCGGTCACGGCCGGCCAATCCGGACGAAATGGACACGCATCGACTTCCGGAAATGAAATTTGGGCCGTCGACGGGCCCCGCCCGAAAGCCCCGCTGAGCTGCGATTGTGGGCGACTCGGACCAACCGCATCCAGTCCGTCCACATCGATCATTCATCGACCATCGTTGATAATCGGAAACATCGGTGTAATGCTGGGCCTTGGAAGCGCTCCCATGTCGATCCGATCGCCGAACGGAGGACGTAACGTGCGTTCACACAAGCCCGACCAGTCCGGCTCGCGAGTCCGGTCCGCTGCCCGCCAGCCGCTTCGGGCGCTCGTACTGCTGCTCGCCATGATGGCCGGGATGATCCCCTGGGTCGGTGCCGCGCAGGCCCACGGCACCATCATCAACCCGGCGTCCCGGGCGTACCAGTGCTGGCAAACCTGGGGCAGCAACCACACGAACCCGGCAATGCAGCAGCAGGACCCCATGTGCTGGCAGGCGTTCCAATCCAACCCGGACACCATGTGGAACTGGATGAGCGCGCTGCGGGACGGGCTGGGCGGCAACTTCCAGGCTCGCACTCCCGACGGGCAGCTGTGCAGCAACGGTCTGTCCCGGAACAACAGCCTGAACCAGCCCGGGGCGTGGAAGAGGACCAACGTCAGCAACAACTTCACGGTCCAGCTGTACGACCAGGCGAGCCACGGCGCCGACTACTTCCGGGTGTACGTCAGCAAGAACGGGTTCAACCCCGCCACTCAGACCCTCGGCTGGGGGAACCTGGACTTCATCACGCAGACCGGGCGCTACGCCCCGGCTCAGAACATCAGCTTCAACGTCTCGACGTCCGGATACACCGGACACCACATCGTGTTCGTCATCTGGCAGGCATCCCACCTCGACCAGGCGTACATGTGGTGCAGCGACGTGAACTTCGGCTGATCCGGTAACACCGCCCACTGCGGCATCGGCTCCGGCTCGGGACCTGTCCCGGGCCGGAGCCGCCGCGTTCGCGCTACTTCATCGCGGCGATCTGGATCAGGTTGCCGCAGGTGTCGTCGAGCACGGCGGTGATCACCGGGCCCAGGTCGGTCGCCTCCTGGACGAACCGCACCCCCAGCCCCTTGAGGCGTTCGACCTCGGCGTGGACGTCCTCGACGGCGAACTGGGTGTACGGGATGCCGTCGGCGACCAGCGCCTCCTTGAAGGGTCGGGCCGCCGGGTGGCCCTCCGGCTCCAGCAGCAGCTCCACGCCGTCCGGGTCGGCCGCGGACACCACGGTGAGCCAGCGCGCCGCACCGGCCGGCACGTCGGTCTTCTTCACGAAGCCCAGCTTCTCGGTGTAGAAGGCGAGCGCCTTCGCCTGGTCGTCGACCACCACGCTGGTGATGTTGATGCGAAGCACGGTTGCTTCCTCTCAGTCGGTGGGCCACCGCTCGGCGATCGCGCGCAGCGGGCCGGTGTCGATGTGGTGGAACTTGTACCGGCCCTGTCGCCGGACGTGCACCAGCCCGGCCTGTTCGAGCACCGCGAGGTGTTGCGAGATGGCCTGACGTGACGAGGTCAGACCGTGCTTCATGGTCAGCCAGCCGCAGATCTCGAACAGGGTCTGGCCATCCCGGTCGACCAACTCGTCCAGGATGATGCGTCGCGTCGCGTCACCCAGGGCCTTGAACAGATCCGGTTCCGCGTCCACTCGCACAGTTATAGGCAAGCAGAGACTTGCCTGTCAAGTCCGCCACGCTCCGTCGGGCTCAGCCGATCGAGTGGGCGTGCCGGGCGGTCCGCTCGGCCAGCCACAGCCAGCGGCGCTGCACGTCACCGCTGGTGGCGGCGACCATCGACAGGGCGTCGCCGCCCACCTTGCGCAACGCCTCAGCCTCGGCCGCCGGGTCGTCCAGCAGTGCCGCGCCGTCGCGGAACGCCTCCGCCTCGGCCGACCCGCCGAACCGGGGCGTGACCTCGTCACGCCAGAAGTCGTCCCAGGCCAGCGTCGGATTCCAGGAGAACCTGGCGTACGCCAGGTAGCTGATCTCGTTGGTCGGGTGGTACGCGGACGCCTCGGCGAAGATGGTCAACCCGCGCATGCCGGCGGCGGCGGTCCGGGTGGCCATGTCGGTGTACATCTCCGGCACCCACGAGTGCCGCTGCCGGTTCCACTGCGACCCCGCGTGCGTGCGCAGCACGTTGGTGCTGTGCGGCAGTGCCGCCACGTGCTCGGCGGTCAGCCGGTCCCGGTTGTCATACCAGAAGCCCCGGTTGACGCAGTACTGGTACGCCACGTCGTCGGGCAGGTCGGCCAGCGGCCCTTGCGCGTCGAGGTCGAAGATGTTGTCCCAGTACACCTCGACCAGGTGGCGCAACGGCACCCCGGCCGGACCGGGTCGGCGGGCGGTGTCCAGCAGGGTCGGGTACACCGACCGCATCGCCTCGTACGACCAGGAGGTGCGCTCACCACCGGTACGGTCGACGCACCGCGCGCAGGCGCAGCTGCCGTAGTCGCCGGTCTCGAAGTTGATCCCGCCGACCGGCAGGGTGTCCAGCAACCAGTCGATGGCGTCGCGGTGCCAGGCCAGGTTCTCCGGCTGCGACGGGCAGGCGGCCATCATGTACTCGCTGGCCGGGAAGTGCAGGTCACCGAACTCGTCGATGTCGAAGCCGACCTTCTTCGGCAGTTCGGCCGCGAGATCGGGGCGCTGGCGCAGCCAGGTGGCGAGGTTGTACCGGTGCCGGCCGTCGAAGTAGATGCCGCCGTAGGCGTTGATCCCCACCCCGGCGATGATGCGTACGCCCCGGGCGTTGGCGTACTCGCACAGGTCGCGGGCCGCCTCGACGCCGCCGTGGGCGTCGCGCAGCAGCCCGTAGACCACGATCCCGCCGATGCGTTCGGCGCTGCAGAAGTCCACCAGCCGCCGGTAGTCGGCACCGAAGGCGTCGGCGCCCTTGGCGTACGGGTTGAGTGCGCCGATCTCCTGCTGGCCGAGCTGGCGCAGGTCCCAGTTAGTGGAGTGGTCCCAGGTCCACAGCGTCCGCAGCGGCAGCCCGGGTGCGCTGTGGTGCGATCCGACGGGCAGCCCGGCCGGGGTGGCCCGGGCCAGCAGGTCCCGGACGGCGTAGACCAGGCCGGCGAAGGGATCGCCGACGACGCGGATCTCCCCGGTGGCCGGCACCTCGACCCGGAAGCCGCCGTCGGGCAGCGTCGGGTCGGGGACGAACCGTACCGGCTCCGGCCCCTCCCCCAGCGACTCGGCCAGCAGGGTGGCCGCGAACGGCGCGTGCTCGGCGCCGTGCACCCGGACGCCGGGAATCTGGCGGTACGACATCATGACCTCCCGAGGGACTGCGGAGTGGCGGCCAGGTAGTCGACGACGTCGAGAGCCGTCCACACCCGGTGCCGCCAGTACGGATCGTGTTCGACGAGGGCGCGGGCAGCCGCCGCGTCGGGTGCCCGCAGCACGAGGACGGAGGCGCTCAGGTCGGCGCGGGCCCCGGCGAGCAGGGCGGTGCCGTCGGCGAGCAGTCCGCGTACGTGTGCCAGGTGGGCCGCCCGGTGCGGCTCGCGGCGGCGGACCGCGTCGGCGGCGAAGGCGGCGGTGACCAGGAAGGTCGGTTCGAAGATCACTCGTTCGCCCCGATCGCCCCGACCAGGCGTTGCAGGGCCACCCGGTAGACGCTCTGCGGCCGGCCGGCTCCGGTGCTGACGTGCACGCCGACCTCCTCGGCGAAGCCGGCCGCGCGCAGTGACTTGAGCAGCCGGCGGGCCGAGCGGGTCTCCACCCCGTACGCGTCGGCCAGACCCCGCGCGGTCACCTGGTTGGGGTCCATCTGGTGCAGCGCCTCCAGCAGCCGCCGGGTGGACAGCGGCCCGAGGCGCAGCTGCTCGGAGACCCGCAGCACGCCGGGGGCGGTCTCGCGCAGCCGCTGCTTGACCGCGCTCTCCCGGGTGGAATAGATCTCCCCGTCCGGGAAGACCACGTGCGTCTCGCCACCCCGCCCCAGGGCGAGAGCCTGGCGGGCGTTGGCCTCGGCGGCGGCGATGGTGGTGCCGGCGCCGAAGCCGACGGTGTGGTCCCCGTCGACGCCGCGCAGGCTGAGCAGGGAGGCGTGCCCGGCGCGGTGCCGGGCGATGGCGCTCTCCACGGTGCCCCGGGTGGTGGTGATGACCAGCGTCCGGTCGTCGATGGTGTTGAGTCGCCCGCGCATCCGCTCGGCGTGCTCCAGCAGTGCCTCGCGCAGCCGCAGGCGCTGCCGTTCCGCCTGGTACGGGTCCTGCGGGCGGCTCGCCGACTCGGCCACCTCGATCATCATCACCGCGATCTGGGTGGCCCGGGACTGGCGTACCTCGGCGGCGAGCCAGGCCCGGCGCAGCGCGTCACGGACCGAGGCCCGGGTGTGCTCGACGCGCCAGACCGGCACCCCGCGCTCGCGCAGTTCCCGGTGCACCGCGCCGAGGCAGGTCAGGCACGCCTCGACGGCGCCGGACTCGTACCGCTCGCGGTGGTAGGCGGTGATCTCGGCCAGCCCGGAGAAGAGCAGGCCCGACGAGTCGGCGATCGGCAGGATGTCGGTGGGCGGGGTCAGTTCGATGTCGTGGTACGTCTCCCGGACGGTGTCCGCCTCGATGGTGTCCACACTGACCCGGGGCAGTCGCCCGCCGCCGGCCAGCAGCATCCGGGACAGCGTGCGGTACAGGTCGATCCCGGCGTGCCGGATGTAGTCGATCTCGGCACGCAGCCCACCGGCCGCCGCGGCGAAGGCGTACGGGATGCGCCCGGTGAACAGCAGCACCTGGCAGAGGTCGTCCAGCTCACGGGCCAGGTGAGGTGCCTGCTCCGGGTCGGTGTACGCGCGGGTGGTCACCTCCTCCGCGCGGCCCTCCCCGGCCGCCACCTCCTGCACGAGCCGGATCGAGTCCTCCGGGCCGATGATCCCGATCACGCTGCCGCCTCCACGTCGTCGCCTCGCCGTCGCCTCGGGCTGCTCAGCCGGTGTAGACGGTGCCGGCGATGCCGGCGCTGGCCGGTGCCGCCAACAGCGTCAGCACCGACGCCACGTCCTCGGGACGGCCCAGGGCCGCCTCGATCCGGGAGACCTGGGCACCGTCCGTGCCGTTGGCCCGTGCCTCGTCCAGCGACCGCCGCATCAGCGGTGTGTCGATGTCGCCGGGACAGAGGGTGTGCACCCGGATCCCGCGTGGACCGAGGTGCCGGGCCAGCGTCAGTGCCAGGCCGTGCAGTCCTCCCTTGCTCGCGCCGTAGGGTACCGAGCCGGATCCGGTCAGCACGCCCGCCTTGGAACCGACCAGGACGAGCACCCCGTGGTCGTCGGCAAGGTGTCGCACGGCGTGCTTGGCGACCAGGAACGGCCCGGTGAGGTTGACCTCGATCACCCGCTGCCACAGCTCCAGCGGCAGGTCGGTGACGTCGGTGCCCTGCCCACGCATGATCCCGGCGACGTGCAGCACCGCGTCGATGCCGCCGAGGTCGTCGGCGACCGCGTCGAACACCGAGGCGACCTGCGCCTCCCGGGTCACGTCCACGACATGCGCCACGGCGGTCGCCCCGGCGGCTCGGGCCTGCGCGGCGGCACCGGCGGCGCCGTCGGCGTCGGCGTCGAGCACCGCGACGGCCGCGCCGGCCGTGGCGGCCGCCCGGACCGTGGCGAGCCCGATGCCGGAGGCACCGCCGACGACGACCACCCGGCGGCCGGTGAGCAGGCCGGTCGCCGGGGCGACGCCGGTCACCGGCGGACCGTTCCGCGAACCGCCTCGGCGACGTGTTCCGCCTCGGGCACCACGGCCTTCTGCAGCGCCGGGGCGGCCGGCATCGGCACGTCCGGGGCGGCCACCCGGGCCACCGGGGCCTTCAGGTCGGCGAAGCACTCGGACGCGGCCCGGGCGGCGATCTCCGCACCGAATCCGCCGGTCAGGTTCGCCTCGTGGGCGACGACCAGACGGCCGGTGCGCGCGACCGACGCGCCGACGGTGTCGAAGTCCAGCGGGTTGAGCCACCGCAGATCGATCACCTCGGTCTCGATCCCCTCGGCGGCGAGCTGGTCGGCGGCGGCGAGGGCCGCCGGGACCATCCGGGACCAGGCCACCACGGTGGCGTCCCGGCCGTCGCGGACCACACGGGCGCCGCCGATCGGCTCGACCGGCGCGTCGGTGCGGACCGGACCCCGGGTCGGGTAGAGCATCCGGGCCTCCGCGACCACCACCGGGTCGTCGCTGACCACCGCAGTGCGCAGCATCTGGTACGCGTCGTCCGGAGTGGACGGCAGTGCCACCCGCAGGCCGGGGGTGTGCGCGAAGTACGCCTCCACCGAGTGCGAGTGCTGAGCACAGGCACCGGGTGAGTACCCCTGCTGCATCCGGATCACCAGCGGGGCCTTCCACCGGCCGGCGCTGGAGTAGCGGATGGTGGCGATCTGGTTGACGATCTGGTCCATCGCCACGAAGGAGAAGTCGGCGTACATGATCTCGGCGATCGGGCGCAGGCCGGTCATGGCCGCGCCGAGCGCCATGCCCAGGAAGCCGGTCTCGGAGATCGGGGTGTCGAAGATCCGGTCGCTGCCGAACCGCTTGTGCAGTCCCTTGGTGGCACCGAACGGGCCGCCGGGCAGGGCGACGTCCTCACCGAAGTAGACGGTGTCGGACCGGCTGTCCAGCGCCCAGGTCAGCGCCGCGTTGACGGCCTGGATGTACCGCAGCGACTCAGACATAGACGTACTCCTTGACGGTCGCCGGGTCGGGGAACGGCACCTCGCGGGCGGCGACGACGGCGGCCTCCACCTCGGCGGCCACCTCCGCGTCGATGGCGTCGAGCCGGGCGGTCAGCTCGGCGTCGGCGGCGGCCCGGATCCGGACCAGCGGCTCGCGTTCGCGGGCGGCGGCGATCTCGCCGGCCGGGCGGTAGTGCTGCACGTCGCCGCTGTAGTGGCCGACCAGGCGCTCGGTCATGGCCTCCACGATGGACGGGCCGGAGCCCTCCCGGGCGCGGGTGACCGCCTCGGTGACGGCCTCGGCGACCGCGTCCGGGTCGTTGCCGTCGACGACCCGGCCGGGGATCCCGTACCCGGCGGCGCGCTCGGCGAGCTGTCGGATGCGGACCATGTCCTCGATGCGGGACATCTCCGAGTAGACGTTGTTCTCCACCACCAGGACCAGCGGCAGGTCGAGTACGGCGGCGAGGTTGATCGCCTCGTGCACGTTGCCCTGGTTCATCGCGCCGTCACCGATGCTGACCACCGAGACCGCGCCGCTGCCGGTGCGTTGCGCGGTGAGCGCGGCACCGGTGGCGATCGGTACGCCGGCGCCGACGATGGAGTTCTCCCCCATGAACCAGCGTCCGGGGTCGGAGAGGTACGGCGAGGCGGCCCGGCCGCCGTTGACCGCCGAGTCACGACCCATCATCTCGGCGAACAGCCCGGTCATGTCCACGCCCCGGGCCAGCGCCCAGCCGTGCCCTCGGTAGGTCGCGGTCACGTGGTCACCGTCGCGCAGCGCGCGGGCGGCACCGACCGGGATCGCCTCCTGACCGTTGCACAGGTGGATCGAGCCCGGGATCTCGCCGTCGTCCTTGAGGGCGGCCAGCCGCTCCTCGAACCGGCGGATCCGGGCCATCGCCCGGTAGTCGTCCGGCAGACCCATCACACCCCCATAGATGAATTAGAGCCCTATTCCGGCTCGTTCGGATTGGAGCCTAGACCAGGGACATCATGCTATGGAAGAGTGCATGAGCAAGTTTGTGGCCGTTATAGGGCTCTAATTTGGGGGCAGCATGGAGATCACCGCAGTCGAGTCGGTGGTGCGGGGCGACGCGCACTTCGTCGCGGTGCACACCTCGACCGGACTGGTCGGCGTCGGACAGTCCGCCTGCTGGGGGTATCCGGGAGCGGTCCACGCGGTCGTGGAGGCGTTCCGCCCACACCTGCTCGGCGCCGACCCGAGCCGGATCGAGCACCACTGGCACCACCTGTACCGGATGGGACCGTTCCGGGGATCGGTGCTCACCGCCGCCGTCTCCGCCATCGACCTGGCGCTCTGGGACCTGCTCGGCAAGCGACTCGGCGTACCGGTCTGGCAGTTGCTCGGCGGTCGGGTCCGGGACCGGATCCGGCTGCACCTGCTGCTGCCCGGCACCGGCGCGCAGGACCTCGCCGCACAGGCCACGGCGGCGGTCGCCGACGGGTTCACCGCGGTGAAGTTCGACCCGCTGCCGGCGGACTACGGCGACCTGTCGCTGGCCCGACTGGTCACCGACACCGAGGCCACCACCGCCGCCGTCCGCGACGCGGTCGGCCCCGACGTCGACCTGCTCATCGAGCTGCACCGCAAGCTCACCCCGTTGCAGGCCGAGGCGGTCGTCCCGGCGATCGGCCGACTGCACCCGCTGATGGTCGAGGACCCGATCCAGATCGACAGCGTCAGCAGCCAGGCCGAGCTGAGCCGCCGCGCGCTCGGGGTGCCGATGGCCAACGGCGAGCGGCTGCACACCATCTGGGAGTTCAAGGAGCTGCTGGCACAGGGCGGGGCCCAGTACGTCCGGCCCGACCTCGGCCTGGCCGGCGGCATCAGCCACGCCCGCAAGATCGCCGCGCTGGCCGAGTCGTACCACGCGGCGGTGGTCAGCCACAACTGCCTCGGGCCGCTGCTCACCATGGCCTCGGTGCACCTGGACACGGCGATCCCGAACTTCGTGACGCAGGAGTACTCCCCGCTCGACGACACTCTCGCCGACGGTCCGGCGCGGGCCTGCGTCCGTCGTGAGGGCGGCTTCCTGCCCATCCCCGAAGAGCCCGGTCTCGGCGTCACCCTGGACCTCACCGACGAGACCCCGCTGGACCTGACCGGCCGCCCGCTCACCCGCATCCCCCACCGCGCCGACGGCTCCATCGCGTACGCCGTCTAGATGTAAGGAGGGGTCCCCTGCTAACGCCTCGTGCATAGCAGGGGACCCCTCCTTACATCCGACGGCCGGGGTGCTGGAAGACGGGGTACGCCCACAGGGGCTCGCCGTCGGCGTCGGCGATCTCGGCGAACAGGTGTGCCAGCGACGCCGTCCAGCGCGCCTGCACCTCGGAGGCGCCGGTGACCCGGCCGGCGTGGTCGAAGCCCCACCGGGTCCGCAGGACGCAGATCAGCAGCAGACCGTGCCGATAGATGTGGTAGTCGTACACGCCCGCCTCGTCGAGCAGGGCGGCCATCTCCGGCCACAGCTCGACGTGCCGGCGCTCGTACTCGGCCTCCGCCCCGGGACGCAGGCGGTACAGGTGGCACACCTGCACGCCCGGCCCACGGGCCGGTCCCGCCCCCGATCCGGTGCCGGGATCGGGGACGGGACCGGGGTGACCCGCGCTCGGACATTGAGGAGTATCCGGGTCGGGTCGGTCGGTCGGCGTGCTCACTTGCCGGAGCCGGCGAGCGCACCGGAGACGAGTTGGCGCTGGAACACCAGATAGATGACGAGGACCGGGAGCAGGGCCACGATCAGGCCGGCGCTGACCAGCGGCACCGACACGTCGTACTGGCCGCTGAGCAGGGAGACGCCGACCATCAGCGTCTTGGAGTCCGAGCCGCCCATGATGACCAGCGGCAGCAGCAGGTCGTTCCACATCCAGACGAAGTTGAAGATGGCCAGCGCCGCCAGTGCGGGGGTGGCGATCGGGGCGAGCAGCCGGAACAGGATGGTGAAGTGTCCGGCCCCGTCGACCCGGGCCGCCTCGATCAGCTCGTCGGGCACCTGCTGGAAGTAGCCGGCGAGCTGGTAGGTGCCCAGCGGCAGACCGAAGGCCGCGTACGCCAGGATCAGGCCCTGGTACTCCCCGGACATGCCCAGGTCCAGCACGGTCTGGTAGAGCGGGTAGATGATCGCCTGGCTGGGGATGGTCAGGGTGATGATGATGAACAGGAAGACCAGCTTGCCGCCCCGGAAACGCAGCTTGGTCACCGTGTACGCGATCAGCATCGCGGCCAGCACCGACAGCACCAGGCCACCGACCGTGGTGATGATGGAGTTGAGCAGCAGTCGGGGCATGTTCATCCGCTTGAACGCCTCGACGTAGTTCTCGAAGGTGATCCCGGCCGGCAACCCGAGCGGGTCCCGGGCGAACCCGGTCTGCGTCTTGAGCGAGCTGACCACGGTGAACAGCAGCGGGTAGAGCGCCGCCACCGCGACCACCACCAACGCAAAGACCAACAGGTAGCGCCCGATCTGGGCGGAGTGTCGCCGGTTCATCGCGGCTTCCGGGTCCCCTCTTTGAACATGTGCCGCACGCTGAAGATCGACAACACGGCGACGAAGACGAACAGGGCGATGCCGATGGCCGAGCCGTACCCCCGGTCGAGGAACTGGAAGGTGGTGAGGAAGACCAGGTACTCGGGGAGCATGGTGGCGTTGCCGGGGCCGCCCTGGGTCAACGCGTAGATCAGCGGGAACAGCCAGATCAGCACGCCGGAGGCGCAGAGCACGCTCCAGTACGCCACGGTGGGACGCAGCATCGGCACCACGACCGAGAAGAGTCGCCGCCAGAAGTTGGCCCCGTCGAGGTACGCGGCCTCCAGCACCTCCTCGGGAATGGTGGCGAGTCCGGCCAGGTAGGTCATCACGCCGAGGCCGAAGAAGCTCCACAGCGCCACCGCGACCAGGGAGAAGAGCGCGCTGTTCTGCCCGTTGAGCCATTCGATGGCCAGCGGTCCCAGCCCGACGGCGCGCAGCAGGGCGTTGATCGGTCCGTCCGGGCTGAGGATCTGCCGGAACATGATGCCGACCACAATGGGCGCGATGGTGTACGGGACGAAGTAGACGGCCCGGAAGAACTTCCAGCCCGGCGCCCGTTGGTGAATCAGCACCGCGAGTACGAGCGGCAGCACGATCCAGACCGGCAGGGTGGCCACCACCAGCAGGGCGTTGCGGAAGCTGGCCAGCACCACCGGGTCGTCGAACATCCGGGTGTAGTTGTCCCAGCCGGCGAACGAGCTGTCGCCGAACCCGCTGGAGGATTCGAAGCTGGTGATGACGCCCCGGATCAGCGGCACCAGTTTGAAGGTGACCGCCAGGGCCATCCCCGGCAGCACCAGCAGGGCGCCGAGCCACCATTCCCGGGCGTGCCGAGGTCGCCGGTTGCGGCGTACCGGCGGGGGTGGGTTCTTCGCGACGGCCGAATCGGCGGCCGACGCGGTGGAGATGCTCATCGGGCTGTCCTCCCCGGAGGCTGGCGGGTGGGGTGGCGCCCGGCCACCCCACCCGGTGCGACTAGTTGCCCTGCTTCTTCGTCGGGCTGCGCTCCAGCGCCTGCTGCATCTGGTCGGCCCACTTGTCGACGGTGAGCTGACCGAGGGTGATCTGCTGCCAGCCTCGGGCCAGCGCGTCGGCCTCCGGGCCGGAGAGCATGACACCGGCGTGCAGGGTCGGCTCGGCCACGAACTCCTGGATCTTCTTGAAGGCCGGCGACGAGGGCAGCAACGCCGGGTCGACGTTCTTGTTCAGCGGCTGACCCTTGGCGTGCTTCACCCACAGCTCGCCGTTCTCCTTGCCGGCCAGCCAGGTGATGAACTCCAGGCCGGCTTCCTTCTTCTCGCTCCACTGCGTCACGCCGTAGACGGCGCCCTCGATGCCGGAGAACTTGCCGGCCAGCGGCGCGGACGGGTTGATCACCGGCCACCGGGTGACGCCGAGCTTGTCGTCGCCGAGGGCCTTGCCGAACGCCTCCCAGTTCACCGCGTCGGAGATGATGGTGCCGGCGAAGGCGGCGTCACCGCGCTGGAAGATGTCCGCACCGTCGGGCAGCATCGTGATCGACGGGGCGTTCTTGTTCGTCCAGCCCTTGGTGGTGATCTCGGCGAGCTTCTCCAGGACCTGGACCAGCTTCGGGTCCTTCCAGGACAGCGTGCCGGCGAGCAGGCCGCGGATGTCGTCCTCGGTCAGGTAGTTGCGGGCGATCTCCGGGAAGTCCCAGTACGCCGGGAAGGTGCCGGACAGACCCAGGGCCAGGCAGGTCTTGCCGGAGTTCTTGATCGCCTCGCAGGCGGCGCCGAACTCGTCCCAGGTGGCCGGCGGGTTGTCCGGGTCCAGCCCGGCGCCGCGCAGCACGTCCTTGTTGAAGTACAGGACGTTGCCCTGGTAGGAGAAGGGCACGCCGAAGCAGGCCTTGCTGGTGTCGAAGCCCTCGCAGGCGCCGCTGTAGGTGACCAGGTCCTTGTTGATCTCGGCGGCCCGGTCGCCCAGCGGCACGTACGCGCCCCGCCGGTCGAACAGCTCCAGCCCGGCGTTGTTGGCCATCACGTCCGGCCCGGACTGCGAGGTGATGTACGGCCCCTGCACCTCGGGGTACTTGTCGAACGGGACCGACTGCAGGTCCAGCTTGATGTTCTGGTGGCTGGCCTCGAAGGTGGTCTTCACCTGCTGCCAGTACTCGGAGCCGCCCGGCTCCCAGGTGAGCACCTTGAGGGTGACTGGGCCGTCGGCGGCGTCGCCACCGCCCCCGCATCCGGCCAGCATCGCGGCGGTGGCCACACCGGCGGCGAGGACGCCGGTCAATCTACGACGAAACATCGGCGCAAGCTCCTGTCAGGAGAGGGGTTCGAGGGAGATCCGACGGGGTTCGCCACCGGCGGCGGCGCTGTCGGCCATGGCCGTGGCGACCTGCACCACGTGCAGTCCGTCGGCGAGCGGGACGACCGCCGACGACTCGGTGCCGGTCACCTGACCGACGAAGTGGCGCAGTTCGGCGGCGAGCGCACCGCCGCCGTCGACCGGCGAGAGCAGCCAGTCCGGCGCCTCGGTCTGCTCGGCCTGGACGAGCAGCGTGGGGTGGCCGAGGTCGACGTGGGCGACCCCGTCGGTGCCGTACACCTCGACCAGGTCCGAGGTGTGGTTGGGCGTGGTGTCGGGCAGCAGGTAGCTGTTGCGGATCGACGACACGACGTCGTTGGCGTGCCGAAGCTCCGCCCACACCAGGACCGGCGAGGCCGGACCTGGTCGGGTCCGGGCGGTCGCACGAACCTCGACCACCGGCGACTGGGCGTACCAGATGGCCAGGTCGACGTCGTGCACGGCGGTGAGCAGGGCCGGGTGCTCGTCGGGGAAGAGCCGGCTGAGCGCGCGCGGCCGGTCCCGGCGGGAGGAGACGGCCAGCACCTGGCCGAGCCGGCCGGCGCGGACCGCGTCGTACAGCGCCCGGTGCGGGGCGCTGTGGCGCAGGATGTGTCCGGGCTGGCAGAGGACCCGGTGGGTACGGGCCGCCGCGACGATCGCGGCGGCGTCGGCGACCGTGGCCGCGAGCGGCTTCTCGACCAGGACCGGCACCCCGGCGGCGAGCAGGGCGACCGCGACCGCCCGGTGGGCGGGTCCGGGCACGCAGACCGAGGCCGCCTGCGGGGCGCCGGCGGCGAGCAGGTCATCGACGGTGCCGAAGGTCCGGGCCACGCGGTACGCGGTGGCGGCCCGGTCCCGCACCTCGGGGTCCGGGTCGACCAGCGCGGTCACCGGTACGCCGAGCGACCGGTACGCGGCGACGTGCCGCAGCCCGAACGCGCCCGCACCGACGACGGCGACCTCCGGCGCGGCGGTCATGCCGCGCCTCCACCAGGCGGTGTGTCCTGGACGGGCGTCGGGGCAACGCACCTGACGACGCGGTTCATGCCGTCACCGCCGCGACGGTCGCGTCCGGCCCGGCGGGCGCCGGTACGCTCGCCGCGGCGCTGCCGTTCGGGCCTGCGGTGAGTCGGCCGTCCAGCACCGCTCGGGTGAGCCGTTCGAAGGCGGTCACGCCGACGTCGAGGCACCGCTCGTCGACGTCGAACGAGCCGGAGTGCAGGGGCGCGCCCCCGCGCTCGCCGGTGACGCCGAGTTTGACGTACAGGCTGGGGCCGAGCGCGCCGAGCAGCGCGAAGTCATCGGTGGTCAGCGGCGGCACCGCGAGGTCCGTCACCTGCATCAGGCCGGGCAGCTCGGTGTGGGCGAGCGCGACGAGTTCGGCCGCGTTGCGCACCGGCGGCATCTCGTTGGCCCAGGTGAAGCGGACGCCGAGGTCGAGCGCGGCGGCCTGCTGGCGGGCGACCCGCTCGATGACCGTCTTGAGCCGGTCGCGGACGCCCTCGTCGAGGGTGCGCAGGGTGCCGGTGGCCTCCGCGTAGCCGGCGACCTGGCTCTGGCTGGCACCGCCGGAGATGGTGCCGATGTTGAAGGCCACCAGTTCGTCGGCGTTGCGCGACCGGGCCACGGCGGCGTGCAGCATGTTCACCATGCCGCTGAGCCCGAGGATGGCGTCGCGGCCCAACGCCGGGGTGGCGGCGTGCGCGGCCCGGCCGAGAACCTCAACGCGGAACGCGTCCTTGGCCGCCATGGCGGTGGTGCGGTCCACGCCGAGTGTGCCGACCGGCAGGTCGGGCCAGCAGTGCAGTCCGAGTACGGCGTCGAAGCGCCGGCCGCGCAGTGCCTCGTCGACGAGGACGGCGGCGGCTCCGGAGGTCTCGCCGAACGGGATCTCCTCGGCCGGTTGGAACAGCACGGTCACCGAGCCCCGGGCCGGCGGATCGGCGGCGAGCCGGGCGGCGGTGCCGTAGGCGACGGTCATGTGCACGTCGTGTCCGCAGGCGTGACAGACCCCGGCCGTCGTGGACGCGTACGGCTCGGTCTTGGCGTCCTGCACGGGATAGGCATCCATATCGGCCCGAAGAAGGACCGACGGTCCCGGGAGGTGACCATCGAGTTCGAGGAGCAGCCCGGTACCGGCGATACCGGTCCGCAACCGCCCGAACGGCTGAAGCTTCTCGGCCAACGTCCCGGCCGTGCGGTGTTCAGTAAACCGCAGCTCGGGGTGGCGATGGAGCTGACGCCTCAGCCGTACCAGCTCATCAACCCCGTCGTGTCCCCGCGCCACTCGGCCCACCCCTCGCTCACGACCTGCAATCCGGACCTAATTGAGACAAGAACTTAAGTCAGGGGGGTGGCCGCGTCAATAACCGGCCAGAATTTGGGTTATCGTCCGTGACCATGGACCGCGCTGACGCCCATCTGCACCTGTTCGCCGACGGCTACCCGGGCCGGTACGGACGCTCCCCGGCGGGCGGCCAGGAGATCGCCGTATATCAGGACATCCGCCGTGTGCACGGCATCGATCGGGCCCTCGTGGTCGGGTACGAGGGCGAGCCGCGCTTCGCCGGGAACAACGACTACCTGGCGGGGCTGGCCGCCCGGCATCCCTGGATCGCGCCGGTCGCCTACGTTCCACCAGGTGGACCGGCGGACGGGCAGTTGACGCGCTGGTGGGCGGCGGGCTTCGTCGGATTGGCCGCCTACCTGGCGGACGCCGAGGCCGCCGACCGCTTCGCCGACTGGGTGACCGGCTGTGCCACCGACCTCGCCAGGGCCGGTGCGGTGCTCAGCCTCAACGCGACCCCGGCCGCCACCCTGCGACTCGGCCCCGCGCTCGCCGCCCTCGACGGGTGCCCGGTGTTGTTCAGCCACCTCGGGCTGCCCGGCAGCCGACCCGTGCCGCCGACCCCGCAACAGACCGCCGAGGCCCTCGCACCGCTGCTCGACCTCGCCCGGCTGCCGCACGTCGGGGTGAAGGTCTCCGGCCTGTACGCGGTCAGCGAGCCGCCGCACGCCTGGCCGCACGCGGCGGCCCGGCCCCACGTCGAGTTGCTCCTGGAGCGTTTCGGCAGCCGGCGACTGTACTGGGGCTCGGACTTCCCGCCCAGCCTGGACCACGTGTCGTTCGCGCAGACGCTGGAGCCCGTCGGGCTGGACGACCTCTCCCCCACCGAGCGGGCGGGCGTCTTCGGCGCCAACCTGCGCCGCATCCTCGACCGGGCGGCCTCTCCGGGAGGCGACGCGTCAGCGACCGAGCCGTCCTGAGACCGTGGCCCCGGCGGCGAACTCCGGCAGGCGGGCCAGGCGGCAGATCGACCAATGCCTCCCGGCGCGCCCCACCGGGGCCGCCGGGAGGTGTCGGGTCAGAGCACCGACGCGTACCACTGGGCGCCGGTGACGCGGATCCGCTGGGACTGCTTGCGGTTCCACTCCACCCGCAGGCCATGCTCGCGCAGCACCGGGAAGACGAGGTCGTCCAGGAGGCGCTCCAGGTCGGCCTGGTAGCCGGCCTGCTGCTCGGCCTCGGAGAGGGCGGCGTAGGCGGCCTCGTCGAAGTCCACCGGCGGATAGGCGCCGTAGCCAAGCCAGACCTGGCCGTCCTCGCTGTCGACAAGCGACTCGGTGTCCTGCTGGTGATACCAGAGGTAGCCGTGCCAGTGCCGGGAGTCGTCCCGCTCGTCGTGGATCTCGCCCGCCGCGCAGGTGCCGCAGCAGCTGAAGTTCTCCCTGGCCACCACTCCGCGCCGGTTGAGTTCGGCGAAGGCGCGGGTGAGGTTGCCGCTCACCTCGCCCCAGCCGCGTTGCTGCTCCCGCCGCGCCGCCAGCGCCGTCTCGTACGCCGCGCGTAACTCCTCGTCGGTGGTGCCGTGACGCTGCCCGTCCTGGTCGAAGAAGTCCACGAACTCGTCGGCGTCGGTGTCACCGCGCACGATCCAGGCCCAGATCTCGGCCTCGATCTCGTCGCGCCCCGGCGCCCCGATCCGCTCGGTCAGGAACCGTACGCCCGCCGGACGCTCGTTGTAGATCCATTCGGTCACGGCGAGGATCGTCACACGCCCCTCCGACAACCCGCGCCCGCCCGACGTCGGCACCAAACGCCGGGCGGGACAATCGGGGTTCACCCGCCGGTGGCGGCACTGGGCCCCTCGGTGTCGCGTCTCAGCGGGACGCCTTGCGGACGCCGGGCAACTCGCCGCGCAGGGCCATCTCGCGGAACCGGACCCGGGAGAGCCCGAACCGGGCGAGAACACCTCGGGGGCGACCGTCGATCATGTCGCGGTTGCGCAGCCGGACCGGGCTGGAGTCGCGGGGCAGCCGGGCGAGTCGGCGTACCGCGTCGTCCCGGTCGGCCGGGTCGGCCCCCGGGTGTGCGATGGCCCGTTTGAGGGCGGCGCGGTGCCCGGCGTACCGGGCCACGAGTTCCACCCGGCGTTCCTGGCGACCGACCAGGGCGGTGCGGGCCATCAGCGTGCCTCGCGGAACTCGACGTGCCGGCGCACGATCGGGTCGTACTTGCGCAGCACCAGGCGGTCGGGGTCGTTGCGGCGGTTCTTCCTGGTCACGTAGGTGTAGCCGGTGCCGGCCGTGCTGCGCAGCCGGACGATCGGCCGGACGTCGGTCTGCCGGGCCATCAGACCGTCACCCCCTTGCCGCGCAGTCGCGCGACGACGTTCTCGATGCCGTCGCGGTCCACGGTCCGCAGCGCCCTGGCGGTCAGCGTCAGCCGGATCCAGCGGCGCTCCGAGGGCAGCCAGAATCGGTGGTTCTGCAGATTCGGGTTCCACCGGCGGCGGGTCCGCCGATGGGAGTGGGACACGGCGTTGCCGAAGCTCGGCTCCGCCCCGGTGACGTCGCAGCGTCGCGACATGGCCTGCTCCTTCACAGATGGGAACGACAGGACCGCCCCCGACACGTCCGGGGTCCACGCCGAGAAGGCGGCGCGACGGGCTTCGTCTCGGGAACGATCACGTGCCTATAATGACAACCGTTTTCAACTACGTCGAGAGGCCTGTGATGTCCACGTCATCCGTCGCGTCGACCGGCCCGGCCGCCGTCCAGCGAGCCGGACCACCCTCGCTGACCGTGCTCAGTGGCTTCTGGCCGGCCGCGACCTACGCCGTCGCCCGCACCCTGCTCACTGCGGACCCGGCGCTACTGCTGGTCCGGCACGACCTGGGCGACGTACGGGCCGGTGTCGTGCACCGGGTGGTCCGCGACCGCTCGGGGATGCTGGAGGACGAGCGGATCACGCTGGCCCACGGCTGCGTCTCCTGCACGCTGCGGGACGATGTCCTGCCCACCCTCGCCCGGCTGGCCGGCACCCATCCGCACCGGGACCTGGTGTTGATGCTGCCGGAGGTGGTCGAGCCGGAGGCGGTCGCCGCCGCCTGCGCCCACTGCCTCGTCGACGGCACGCCGCTGACCGACCTGCTGCACGTCGACTCCTACGTCACCGTCGTCGACGCCGAACACCTGCTCGACGGCCTGGCCAGCACCGACGACCTGAAGACCCTGGACATCCACGCCGCCGCCGACGACGACCGGGCACTCGCCGACGTCGTCGTCCGGCAGATCGAGTACGCCGACACCCACGTCCTGTGGGGACACTCTCCCGACGGCGGCTACGACACGTACCGCCTCGCGACGCTGCTGGCACGCATCGCGCCGTGGGCGATCCAGATCCGCGTCGACGACGACCTGGTCGACGCGCACGCCCTGGCCCGGCGGCTGCGCCGGACCGACCGGCACCGACCGGAGACTCCTGGCGTGCTGGTCCGTGGCCTGGAAGGGCACCTGCTCGGTGTCCACGAACCCCACCCCGACCAGGGGATCGTCTCGGTCGTGTTCCGGGCCCGCCGGCCGTTCCACGCCGAGCGCCTGCACGCGGTGCTGGAGGAGGTCAACGCCGACGTGATCCGCTCCCGGGGGCACCTCTGGCTGGCCAGCCAGCCCGAGACGGTCATCGCCTGGGACTTCGCCGGCGGCGGACTCGGCCTCGGCTCGTTCGGGCGCTGGCTGACCTGCCTGCCGGACGCGCACTGGGACGAGGTCTCCGACCATCGCAGGCTCGCCGCCGCCCTCGACTGGGATCCCTACTACGGCGACCGCAATCAGCACCTGGTCTTCGTCGGTCTGGACCTCGACCCGAGCGTGCTGCGGCACACCCTCACCGAATGCCTGCTCACCGACGCCGAACTCGCCGACGGCGAGGACGTCTGGCGCGGTTACCCCGACCCGTTCGCCGGATGTTTCCCGATCACCGATCCGTACCGAGGAGAACCCGCATGAAGCGCGACATCCACCCCGCCTACCGGCCCGTGGTCTACCGCGACCGGGCCGCCGACTTCGCCTTCCTCACCCGGTCCACCGCCACCAGCGACCAGACCGTCGAGTGGACCGACGGCAACACCTACCCCGTCCTGGACGTGCAGATCTCGTCGGCCAGCCACCCGTTCTGGACCGGCCGACAGCGCCTGGTCGACACCGAGGGTCGGGTGGAGAAGTTCCGCGCCAAGTACGCCCGGCACGCCCGATGACCGACGCCTGACCGGCCGTCACCGGTCCGCGCGAGCATTGCCCGGGTGGCAGTGCTCGCGCGGACCGCGTCCGGACCCGGGTACGGCCGGACCCGTCGAGCCCGGCCGGGTCCGCTGCCGCGCGCTCAGGCGGGGACCGTCGCGGGGCCCATCTGGAAGTCCGGGTCGATCTGCGTGGTGAGGTCCACGCCGGTACGGTCGTTGGCCCAGGCCACCGCATTGCGCCGGTGGAACTCGTGGGCCCAGCGGGTGAACGTCGCCCGGTCCTGGACGGTGGCGTCGACGACCTCGGCCAGCCGGCCCAGCGCGGCCCGGTTCTCCGCCTCCACCTCGTCCAGCGGTCCGAGGACGCCACGTTCGGCCCGGCGCACGTACGCCGAGCGTCCCACCCAGGTCAGCAGGTCGTCGCCGACGTGCTCGCGGAGGAACTCCACGTCGGCTGCGTCCTCGACCTTGTTGCCGATCACGGACAGGGCCACCCCGTAGTCCCGCGCGTAGCCGGCGTACTGCTGGTAGACACCGACCCCGCGTACGGTCGGCTCACAGACCAGCACGGTGCGGTCGAAGCGGGTGAACAGCCCCGAGGCGAACGAGTCGGCACCGGCGGTCATGTCCACCACCACGTACTCGCCGGGGCCGTCGAGCATGTGGTTGAGCAGCAGTTCCACCGCACCGACCTTGGAGTGGTAGCAGGCCACCCCCAGGTCCTCGGCGGTGAACTCGCCGGTCACCGCCAGCCGCACCGCGCCGACGGGCGTCACGCAGGTCGCGTAGATCGGGTTCTCCTCGTCCACCCGGAGCAGACGCGACCCTCGACCCGGCGGGGTGGTCTTCACCATCTCGGCGGCGGAGCCGATGCGGGGGTTGTCGCCCCGCAGGTACTCCTTGATCGCCGGCAGGTGCGCACCGAGCGGCACCGGCGTGGCGGCGTGCTCCGGCCCGCCGAGGGCGACCGCGAGGTGCTGGTTGATGTCGGCGTCGATCGCCAGCACCGGCCGGCCGGTGGCGGCGAGGTGGCGGGCGTAGAGCGCGGTGAGCGTCGTCTTCCCACTGCCGCCCTTGCCGACGAACGCTACCTTCACCGCGACCACCCCTTGATGCCAACGGAAACCGTTTCCATGAGCGCGATGGTAACGGGTGGTGCGGCACTCACCGCGGATAACCCGCTGATTGCGTCAGAAACAGGTCAGCGAATGGCCGGCTCGGTCACGGGGCGCTACCACCGGCAGCTCACGCCGCCTCCGGCTCGGTCTGCGCGGCGGGCAGGTCGAGGACGTCCACGGCGAGCCGGTGGATGGTGTCGAGCGTGGCGTCCCGGCCACCGGCGGCCTCCACCATGAACAGCAGATGCCGTACGCCCGGCAGGGCTGCCGCCCGGGCCACCATCTCCCGGCAGCGACGGGGCGAGCCGACCGGGTGGATGTCGATCAGATGGTCCACATAGCGCTCCGGGTCACGACGCCCACCCGCCGCACCGTCCAGGCGGACGTACTCCCGGGTGCCGGCCAGCAGCGCGGGGAGACCGGCGCGTACGGCCCGCGCCGCCGCGTCGTCGGTCGCCGCCACCTGGGCGAGATGGGCGCTGGCGTGGTGGATGCCGGCGGGATCGTGCCCGTGCGCGGTGGCCACCCGCGCGTGGCGGGCCACCAGTTCCGCCTTCTCGGCCAGGTCGGCGTGCAGGCCGAGCAGGAGCGGAAGGCCGTACCGGGCGGCGAGGTCGACCGTGCCCGGGGTGGTCGCGGCCACCCAGAGCGGCACCGGGCTGCGAGGTCGCGGCACCACCGGCACGGGCCGGAACGGGAAGCGCGCGTTGCCGGCCACGGTCGGCTCCCCGGACAGCCACCGCAGCAGCAGCTCCACCGAGTCGCCGAAGCCGTGCCGGAACCGGTCCAGGCCGGTGCCGAAGACCTCCAGGTCGACCCAGGGACCGCCCCGGCCCACCCCCAGCCGGAACCGGCCGCCGGAGAGCTCGTGCAGCAGCACCGCCTCCTCCCCGAGCGCCACCGGATGCCGGTTGGACAGCACGCAGGCGGCGGTGCCGACCGCGATGCGCCGGGTGGCGCCGAGCAGATGCGCGGCGAAGGCGACCGCAGAGGGACAGACGCCGTAGGGGATGAAGTGGTGCTCGGCCATCCACACTCCGTCGAAGCCGGTGGCCTCCGCCGCGCGGCCGTACCGGTGGGCGTCGGCGAGCGCCTCGGCATGGGTGTCACCGGGCCGCTGCCCGGCGAGCAGGAACAGGTGCGCGTGTACGCCCCGTTCCGCTCGCCGGGTGCGGAGGAACTCAGCAGTCACGCAGCTCGGGCGACTGGTTGAGCAACTGGCCCCGGGTGGAGACGAACCGGCGGTAGGTGTCCGAGTCGACCGCCGACGGCCGGAAGGCCGCGACCCGGTGGCAGTTCTGGAAGGCCAGCTTGACGCCGAAGTGACGCTCCAGGCTGGACCGGATGGCGTCGCTGGCCAGCGCCCGCAGCAACTGCCCCCGCTCCGCCTCGCTGGGCGGCGGGAGCACGTTGTCGGCGAACTCCTCGCCGGAGGTGGCCAGGTCCGCCGCCACCCGGCTGACGGTCTGCCAGGCGTACGGCAACGACTCCCGTACGCAGGCCACGAACTCCTCGTCTCCGACGGGACCGGACTCGGCGGCCCGCAACAGGTCGGGCGGCACGGTGAGAGACATGCTCCTCCTCAGTTAACGATCACGGTTTTCGCTTTCGTTAGAGTGAGCACACCATGCCGGTGACCGCCCGTCAATGCCCGAACACGGAAAGCCACCATGGAGTCCGGCGAGCCACCTCGGTCAGCCCCCGGAGAGGATCCGCGCTACCGGGCCGCGCAGTCGGCGCAGACACCCACGATCTCGAGCGTGTGGTTGAGGTCGGTGAACCCGTGCTGGGCCGCCACACCTTCGGCCCACTCCTCCACCGCCGGGCCGACGACCTCCACCGTGCGACCGCATTCGCGACAGACGAGGTGGTGGTGGTGGGTCCGGCTGCACCGGCGGTACAACTGCTCACCGGAGGGCAGGCGCACCGTGTCGACCTCGCCCGCGTCCACCAACGCCTGGAGAGTGCGATAGACGGTGGTCAGGCCGACCGACGCCTTCTGGTCCCGCAACTGGGCGTGCAAGCCCTGGGCGCTGCGGAACTCGGTCAACTCGTCGAGCAGCCCGACGACCTCGGCCCGTTGCCTGGTGTTGCGGGCAGCGCCCGGAATCGATTTGATCGCCATCGCCACTCCCCTTCGTCCGGGCCTCGGGCCGGCGTGGCACCCTCGCGGCCCACCCGCGGCCGTGTCGGCGACGCGAGGCACATCGGCTCGCCGCCGGGCCATTATGATAGCCACCGTTGTGCCGACCTCCGGCCACTGCGCGTCGCGGCGGTGTCCGCCACCGAGGCGGGCGTGTGCGCAGGAGGCGAGCAGACGGTGGGCACCGACATCGACGGCGGCGTCGAGGTCCGGCCGGGAGGCGCGGGTTCGCCATGGTCGTTGGCCGATGTGCTCACCGACGACCTACCTCGTGACTACGACGCCTTCGGCCTGCTGTTCGGGGTACGCAACTACGCCGGCTTCACGCCGGTCGCACCCGGCCGCGGCCTGCCGGAGGACGCCAGCCCGGAGTTGCGTCGACTCCGCACCGTCGAGCCGGTCCACGATTGCACATGGGTGACGTGGGCAGAGGTGGCCCGGATCGACTGGACGGCGAGTGCGCCCCGGGTGGACGACCGGATTCACGAGTACCGGCCGACGAGCGCCGGAGAGGTCCTGGTCGGCAAGGCGAGCCATCACGGGCGCGCCTGGCACGCGGTGGCCGGCGAACACGCCGACCCGCGCGGCAGCAGCTACCCCGAGGGCACCCAGTGGCGCACCTCCGACCGGGTCTGGCGGGTGGAACGCCTGCGCACCGGCGACGTGCTGCGCCGCAACCCGCAGCTGCGCGCGCTGCTGGCCGGCATGCGGGGGCTCGCCGAACGACACGGCGACGACCACGTACGACTCGTCGTCTGGTTCGACAGCTGACACGGCGGGTCGACTCTCCGAGATCGTGATGACGGGAACGCCGGAGGCTCATCCCGTCGACCCGCGCGGCGCGCCCGTCCACCGCTGATCGTCGGCACGGCAGCTCCGGCGCGGGTTTCCGGGTCGGGAACGTTACGACTTGACGAACGGCATGTTATCGCTCACAGTCGATGCCTAAGGACGGCGCCTGCGGCTTACCGGGCGAGCCCGCTACGCCGGATCTGGGATCGGGCGCGCCCAGGGACAGCGGCGATCATGTTAGCGCTGCCATACCGCGATCGCGTTCGACCTGTGCGTCACGGTGCGCCCGACTCCGGGCGGACCGTTCATCTGTTGGTCATTGAAGGAGGATCATGTCTGCCTTCGGTAGATCTCCATCGATCGCACCGCCGTCGCGGCGGCGTCGGTGGTTGCCGCGGGTCATCGCTGCCGGCGTGGCAGCGGTGATGGTCAGTGGTGCCGCTGCTGCGGTGCTGGCGACGCCCGCCGCTGCGGCCACGGTCGACACCAACGCGTGGTACGTGTTGGTGAACCGCAACAGCGGCAAGGCCCTGGACGTGTACAACCTGGCCACGAGCGACGGTGCGCGGATCACCCAGTGGACCCGGAACAACGGCAACCAGCAGCAGTGGCAGTTCGTCGACTCCGGCGGCGGCTACTACCGGTTGAAGTCCCGGCACTCGGGCAAGGTGCTGGACGTCTACAACTTCTCCACCGCCAACGGCGGGAACATCGTGCAGTGGACCGACGGCAACGGCACCAACCAGCAGTTCCGGTTGGCCGACTCCGACGGCGGGCACGTCCGTCTGATCAACCGCAACAGCAACAAGGCGGTGGAGGTGCAGGGCGCCTCGACCGCCGACGGCGGCAACATCGTGCAGTACGACGACTGGGGCGGCGCCAACCAGCAGTGGCAGCTCGTCCGCGTCGACGGCGGAACCACGCCCACCACGCCGCCACCGTCGGGTACGTGTGGTCTGCCGTCGTCGTACCGGTGGTCCTCGACCGGTGCGTTGGCGCAGCCGCGGTCGGGGTGGGTGTCGTTGAAGGACTTCACCCACGCCCCGTACAACGGTCAGCAGCTCGTCTACGCCACCACGCACGACACCGGCACCAGTTGGGGGTCGATGAACTTCGGCCTGTTCTCCAACTGGAACCAGATGGGCTCGGCCAGCCAGAACGCCATGCCGTTCTCCGCCGTCGCCCCGTCACTGTTCTACTTCGCACCCCGCAACGTCTGGGTCCTGGCCTACCAGTGGGGCGGCCCCGCGTTCTCCTACCGCACGTCCACCAACCCCACCAACGTGAACAGCTGGGGACCGGCGCAGACCCTGTTCACCGGATCCATCTCCAACTCCGGGACCGGGCCGATCGACCAGGCACTCATCGGCGACAGCCAGAACATGTACCTCTTCTTCGCCGGCGACAACGGCCGCATCTACCGGGCCAGCATGCCCATCGGGAACTTCCCCGGCAGCTTCGGCTCCAACTACACCACGATCATGACCGACACCACCAACAACCTGTTCGAAGGCGTGCAGGTCTACAAGCTCGAAGGCGAGAACCGCTACCTCATGCTCGTCGAGGCCATCGGCTCCCAGGGACGCTACTTCCGCTCCTTCACCGCCACCAGCCTCGGCGGCACCTGGACCCCCCAGGCGGCCACCGAGAGCAACCCCTTCGCCGGTAAGGCCAACAGCGGCGCCACCTGGACCAACGACATCAGCCACGGCGAACTCATCCGCACCAACGCCGACCAGACCATGACCGTGAACGCCTGCAACCTCCAGTTCCTCTACCAGGGCCGCTCCCCCAACTCCGGCGGCGACTACGGCCTCCTGCCCTACCGCCCCGGACTGCTCACCCTGCAACGCTGACCCACCACCACGCACCCGACGGGCCCGCAGTGGGCCCGCCGTGGTGAGCACCCCGGCGGCCCTGTCCCGTACCCGTGGGACAGGGCCGCCGGTGGCGTTTCCGCCGGTCAGGTCTCGGGCCGTCCGGCGGTAGCGGCGACGAGCAGCGACAGTTCCCGGACGAGGTCGTCGAGGGATTGGCCGTTCTGCGTCCGCAGCAGTCCGAGACCGAGGTCGGCCAGCAGATAGAAGCCGAGCGTCCTGGCCTGCTCGGAGTCGAAGGCGGCGAGTAGTTCCTCGGCACCGGCGAGGTCACCACGGTGTTTGGCGGCGATCACCCCGGCGGCGCGTTGCACCAGTTCCGCCGCGGCCGGGGTATGGCCGGTCACGCCGCTCAGATCTTCGGCGTCGCGGCGCGGGCGGCGTCGAACCGGGCGACCACGTCCGACCAGTTCACCAGGTTCCACAGCCGGTCCACGTAGTCCGGCCGCACGTTGCGGTACTGCAGGTAGTAGGCGTGCTCCCAGGCGTCGAAGACCAGCAGTGGCGTGGTGCCCTGTCCGACGTTGCCGTGGTGGTCGTAGACCTGCTCCACGATCAGCCGCTGCCCGAGCGGCTCCCAGGCCAGTACGCCCCAGCCGGAGCCCTGGACACTCTTGGTCGCCGCTGACAACTGGCCGGCGAACGCCTCGAACGAGCCGAAGTGCTCGTCGATCGCCGCCGCCAGCTCACCGTCGGGGCGGTCACCGCCGTCCGGCGACAGGTTGCCCCAGAAGATCGTGTGCAGGACGTGTCCCGACAGGTTGAACGCGTACGTCTTCTCCAGGCCGACCAGCGTGCCGAAGTCGCCCTTGGCACGGGCCTCGGCGAGCTGCTCCAGTCCGTCGTTGGCCCCCTTGACGTACGCGGCGTGGTGCTTGCTGTGGTGCAACTCCAGGATCTGCCCCGACATTGCCGGCTCCAGCGCGCCGTAGTCGTAGGGCATGTCGGGCAGAGTGTAGACCGCCATCAGGAAGATCCTCCACGTCTTTCTGCGAGATCCTTGCTGTTGCCACTATCTTGCAATAAATCGTCGCCGAGCAGTAGCAGGACCGGGTTCGCGTTCCTCGAATGCCGACGGGTGGATCGCCAGGGACCGGGTCGGGCTGCGCGTCGACGGCGGACATCGGGCCGATGTCCCGGCCGTCGGGACATCGGCCCCTGTCGCCTGGGACGCCCGGACGGGCACGCTCATCGGCAGAACGCGGGCGGGCGGCCACGGCACCCGAGACGGCCGTGATGCCTCCCGCACCGTTCGCCCGGCCCCACCCGGCCGGCCACCGTGCCACCGACCGTCCTGGTCATACGGCCCGGGCCGGTCACCGGTCGGCGGATCGGGGCGGCCCGGGGGGTGCCGCTCCGATCCGCCGGTCCCGTCGACCGGGCACGACGGACCTCCGCCACCCTGGTCAGCGGGAAGGCGCGAGGGTGGCGCTGTCGGCGGTCGGGATGCCGGAGGCGGCTGCTACCGGCGCGGAGCCGGGTCCACCCGGGAGGTCACAGGGCCGGGCGGACGACGAACGTGGCCGACGACGAGGAGGCACCACCGTCGATCGGGGACATCTGCATCTGCCGCTGACCGTCGTGGCGCAGGTACCGGTTCGGGTAGTTGTAGGAGCGCAGCGACGTCTGCGTACCGCTGATGCCGGTGACCTGGCAGAACGTCGAATCGGCACGGAACAGGTCGCTGCCGTCGGCGCGGTGCAGGAACACCCGGAACTCGTGGTGTCGCAGGTAGTGACCGGGAAAGTTGACCGATTCGAAGGAGAGACAGGCCCCGGCGAGGCCGGTCCGGACGACGAACGCGGCATCGGCCTTCGTGCTGGCGCTGCTGCCCGCGTCCACGGCGTCGACGCGGGCCTGGAAACCGGCGTGCCGAACCCGGCGGCCCGGCAGCGCGGCCACCTCCAGGCCGACGCGGGCTCCCGGAGTCAGGGCGGTGCCGGCCGGAGCCGTCGGCGTCGACGAGGGACGCGCGGGATCACTCGCCACCGGCGGCGGCACGGCGGAAACGGGAGGCGCGGACGTGGGGGCCGCAGTGGCCCGGCGGGACACGCTGGCACCGCCGCCGTCGGTGGTCGGGGTGGCGCCCGGCGACGCGGGCGGGGCTCCCGACGGCCCGTCGACCTCGGGGGCAGTCGTGCCGATCGGCGGTCCGTCGACGGGCTGGTCCGGCCGGGGCACCGCCGCAGCGAACTCGCCGCGTACCGGATCGGGTGCGGACCCGTCGTACAGTGCCGTCGCGCCGACGATGGTGCTCACGGCGACCACGGCGACCCCACAGAGCAGCAGCTTGCGCCGGACGTCGGCGGCCCCGGCCTGGTCCCGGCGGTGCGGGCCTCCGAACGGCGGGAGCAGGTCGGCGGCACGCTCGTCGCCGCTACGCACCGGACCGGGTCCGGTGCCGCCCTCGGCAGAGGTACGGGTCAGCCGGGCATGGGCGGACACCACGATGCGGGGCAGGGCCGGGGACGCAGCGCTGCGTCGCGGCGGTTCACCGGGCCCGTAGTGCAGCCCGTCACCGGATCGGGCCCTCGCTGTCGAGCCGGCGTCCACGTCGGGCGGAGAGATCCAGCCACCGATACGCAGGCGTGGCTGATTGGTGCCCTTCTCGGACATGGTGGTCTCCTGCCGCTTCCCGCGCACGCGCCCGCCCGGACAAGTCATCTGGTTGCGGCACATACGCTCTCATCACCACACGGGTCGACGCCAGTCCTAGATCGCACGCGTACCGCGACTGTCCGGGGCGGTGTCGCGGGCCAGGCGCTCGTTCAGCGCGGTCGAGATCGGCGCGAGACGCCGCGCGTCGGCTTCCACGTCGGCGTGCGCGATGTCTCCCGACGGCGGTTCCACGCCGGGCTCCACCGTGCTGCCGGCCACCTGTCCCTGGGCGTACCGCCGGACGGCGTCCAGGATCCCGGCGGCCTCCCCGACGGCGGTCACCCGGGCCTCGTCCCCACCGGCCTCCGCCGCGCGCCGCCGGGCCCGCGCCACCACTCGCGGATCCGGCGGGCCGACCGCCTGGAGGCCGTCACCGATCTCCACGCACCGCCGGTACAGCCGTTGCCCGACACCCCACACCCACCAGGGGTCGCGCTCCGGACGCCGGGGCGGATGCAGCGCGACGCTCGGGACGGCCCGATAGAGCAGGTGCCACAGCGGATGCAGGTCGCGGTACAACGCCCTCCTGCGGGGCCATGCGCGCAGGCCGTCGACGGTCTTCCAGACCGTGGACAGCACGAAGCTCGAACAGATCAGGACGACCGACAGCGTGACAAGCGACTGTGATGCGAGCGGTTCGGACCAGGCAGGCGTGGTACCGGCCAGTTTCCACGCGAGGAACAACGCCTTGTGCGCCACGAAGGCGGCGCCGAAGAACGCTCCGGCGCTCAGCAGCCGCATCACGACCTTCAGCCGGGTACCGGCGAAGCGCGCGTAGCCCAGCGACATGCGCAGGATGTCCACCACGGAGACGCCCAGGTACGCGAGGAACGCGAGCATGTAGACGATGACCTGCGGCATGTCGCCGTAGCGCTCGGCGAAGTGCATCGGTTCGGACTCGGGGAAGTCCGCCGCCCAGAACATCGTGACCATCACGGTGGCCACCACCGCGAAGAAGAGCCATCGCCGCCGCATGGACCGACGCGCCCGCTGCGGATCTCCCAGATGCAGGAAGAGGAACTGGATCGCGGTGGCGGTGATCAGCGCCGCCCCGTGCTCGACGGGCTTGGCCAGGTTCGGCACCCCGGACAGTCCGTCGATCCCGCTGTGCACCGGGGCCCACCCGGCGGTGACGGCGACGCCGCAGCCCAGGCAGATCCCCAGGCTGGCCAGGACCCTCGGGTTCGACGGGTCCCGTCGGAGCGCGCCCAGCTTCACGACGAACGCCGCGACGGCGACCACCAGCGCCGCGACGTGGCCCGCCGCCACCAGCATGCGTACCTCCGGCTAGTCGGTCAGCGTGGCGGCGATGCGGTACATCACCGCCGCCGTCTCGTCCGCGAGATCGTCGAAGCCGCCGACCCGGCCGACGGCGGCCATCTGTGCGCCGAGGTAGGTGGCCAGCAGCTCGGCGTCGTGCTCCTGACGGTCGTGGAACGTCGACGACGAGCGGGCCAGCAGCGCCTGGACGTCCGCCGGACCGGCCGGCTCCGGCACGGTGTGCGGCAGCACCACCTTCCCGCGGTGCCGCAGGGCGATGTGCATCAACTCGTGCAGGATCGTCTGGGTCTGGAGGACCGGGGACGAGTCTCGGCTGTAGAGCACGTAATCCGTCTCCGCGGTCGCCACCCACAGCCCGCACGGCCCGGCCTGCTCACCCATCGTCATGGCGAGGACCTGGATGTCCCGGCGGCGGGCGTCGGCCAAGGCGGAGATCATCCCGGAGAGCGTCAGCGGAGCCGGCAGATCGACCACCAGTTGGCGGATCAGCTTCTGGACCTGCCGTCTCTGCCGCCACATCGTCGCTGCGTCTCCCCCGTGCGAGCCCCCACCGAGACGATCCCGTGCCTGTCGCCCGTCCTCGTCCTGATCCGACGTCCGGTCCATCGAGCCTCGCGCTGCGCCACAATAGTGGCGGCGCAAGGGGGCAGCATAGCCAACCGGCGTCGATCGTGGGATCCCCGCGCGGCGCGCGCCCCTGCCCGGATGCTGCGACCGGACGAGGCAGAATGCGGGACGTGCACGACACCAGGGAGGTCAGGGCCGGTCGACCGGCGTTGCGGTCCGCGCGTGTGGTGACCGAGGTGTTCGCACCGGCACTGCTGGCCGCGGCCATGCCCGTCGTGATCGGAGTGACGAGCGTGTCGCCCCTCGCCGAGGGCCTCGGGTGGGCGCTGGTCGGCGCGCTGTTCTGCTCGGCGATCCCCAACGCCCTGATCTGGTGGGACGTCCGTCGTGGGCGACTGACCGACCACCACATCCGGGTGCGCGAACAACGCCGGACGCCCCTGCTGTACGGCCTGCTCTCCGTACTCGTGGGACTGTCGCTGATGATCGGTCTCGGTGCGCCGCGTCCGGTCACCGCGATCGTCGTGGTGATGTTCCTGCTCGGGGTGGCGGTGACCGCCGTGAACCTGGTCTGGAAGCTCAGCATCCACGCCGCGGTGGCCGCCGGTTCCGCCGCGGTGCTCGTGATCGTGTTCGGTGCCGCATTCCTCGCCACCGCGCCGGTGGTCGCGCTGGTCGGCTGGTCGCGCGTCCGGCTGCGGGATCACACCGTCGCCCAGGTGATCGTCGGCACCGTCGTGGGTGTGCTGGTCGCCGCGCCGGCGTTCCTCGCCCTGCGGTGACCCCGGGACGCGCTACGGGTCGGAGCGGTCCCGGCGTGCCTTGCTCTGCGCCTCCAGCGCGGCGACCTGCTCGACGATGGCCCGCAGGCTGGCCCGGGGCGCGCCGGGTGGCATCCGGCGGGCGAGCACGGTGATCGTCTCCAGATCCGGATCGCCGACGGACTCGGCGTCGGCCACCCGGTCGAAGAAGTAGTTCGGCTCCACCCGGAAGAAGTTGGCCAGTTGCTGGATGGCCGAACGCGACGGGTTGTCGCGCTCCCCCCGGAGCAGGTAGTTGACGTAGCTGGTGGACAGACCGGTCGCCTTGGCCACCTCGTCCGGCGAGAACGCCTTGTCGGTGCCGGGCTTGAGTCGCGTCTCGAACAGGTGCCGCAACCGGGCGGCGAACGAGGTCGGCCCGTCGGCGCTACCAACGTCGGCCATGACCACCTTCCGATCCACCTGCGACGATCGTCGCGACCCGAC
The DNA here is from genome assembly GCF_044460945.1 of Micromonospora sp. NPDC049903. Classification (NCBI taxonomy): domain Bacteria; kingdom Bacillati; phylum Actinomycetota; class Actinomycetes; order Micromonosporales; family Micromonosporaceae; genus Micromonospora; species Micromonospora sp. NPDC049903. Next base: position 124,252 of record NZ_JBITKL010000011.1, on the reverse strand, counting down.
AGGGGTCGACCACGATAGTTGCTGAACGTCGCGACGCTGTGCTCTACTGAGCTGCACCCGACAACTATTGTGGCAGTGACACCGTAGCGGACACCGCCCGATACCCAAAGGCATCCACGGCCACCGGCAGATGTCGAATCGGTATCGACGTGTCGGGTGTCGAGCGTCAGTGGTGGAAGCGGCACGGGGAAACGCAGGCTGTCACGGCGTGCGTTGCCGCACCTCGGGCGGCCGGCAGGCGGGAGCAGGGCTCACCGCCCTCCGTGTCCGGGACGCCCGCGCCCCTGGCGCCGGTGGCCCGGGGCGGGGCACGTCCCGGGCCACGACGCGGGGTGGTGGCGCCACCAAGGCTGTTCGCGGACAGCCACCCACCCCCCCCGGGGCCCCCCCCCCCCACCCCCATC